>JAKCDU010000072.1 GCA_021838445.1 Actinomycetes bacterium
GAGAAGACCCCACCATCGGCCGCCCCGCCCCGACAGGTCGACGAACCGACGGCGCCGAAGATGGCGCCTTCGAGCTGGGTGAGCGAGAGCGACGTCGAAGCAGTGAGGGTAACGGTGACGGTGGCACACAGCGGGTCACCCTTTGGAGGGGTCTGCGCCGACACCGCCTGCCACGCTTCGACGGTGGCATTCCACCACTCCATGCTCTGACCCGGTTTGAGACCGCAGACCTCGAAGGTGATCCGGTCGAATGAGCTGCCGGGCGCGATGCTCACATCGAAATACCCGGTGCCGTAGCTGAGCTGGGCCACCGGATCGGCGGTGTAGGTTCCGGCGCGGACGGTGCCGTTGCCCTCGCCTGTCGCGGTGAGGCTGGTGCCTTCGGTCGAGGTCACAGGATGAGGTGGTTGCGATCCCGTTCGAGGTCGTGCTGGCGGCGCTCCCCATCACGGTACGCCAGACCGACCGGGCCCCTGACACCAGGCGAACTGGGCGCACCTTGCAAGGCGGAGATTCCTGCACGGCCACTCCTGCCGACGCTTCTTCACGGATACTTCATGGGAACGCGCTGTCACCACGAGGTCACCGCGCCGGGGTTGTACCGGGCCCGAGTCGAAGTCCGAAGAAGCAACGCGGGCACCTGGTCGGTAGGGACCTGCCCCGCCTCATGTCAGCATTCGACCTCTATCTCCGTAGGATCGCGACCTGGTTACGGCGGTCAGGCGGGTCTCCGGCAATACGCCGATCGACCTATACGGGGGGCCGCAGGTCGAGTTCGAAGGAAGTTTCGCCGAAGAGACCGTCGACGGGTTCCTGCAATCCAGCTACGACGAGTTCGCTCCCAAACCGCAATGCGGCATTTCCTGGCTTTGATGGCCGAGCGGTTCTCCCGCCAACGTCGTACCGCCCTCGCCCTGGTCGAGGGGCCGACGACGACTCGGTGGTGGCCCTCAGGCCCCGTCGGGGCCTTCTTGGCGTACCTTCTCGACGGTGGAGATGGCCTGGCGCAGGTCGGCCAGCCATTCCTCCTGGTGGCGAGCGACGAGCTTGACGCACCACGCCAGGGCGTCGGCCCGGCTGCGGGCCACTCCGCCCTCCACCAGGGTGTCGAGCACGGCCCGCTCGAAGAAGCGCAGTCGGGTGGCGACAGGCAGCGCCGCCGAGGTGAACAGGTGGCGCTGGTCACCCTGCTCTACGCCCCAGGTCACCTTGCGGCGGAAGGTGTGCTCGGCCTGGGCGGCGATGGCCATCCGCTCGGCCCGGGTCTCCTTGCGGAAAGCGTCGACCGGCTGCTCCGCGGGGAGGGCACCGAGGACCACGATCTCCTCCTGGTCGGAGAAGACCTTGACGGGGGCCGAGAACCACGACTCCGGTACCTCGGTGCGGAACAGGGTCTCGATCGGATTGGCGGTTGATGTAGACATGTAAACAAGTATACGCATCGACCATCCCTAGGGGTGGCGATCGTCGGCCGTGGCCCGGATCACCAGGTCGGCCACCTCCCGGATCTGCCGGTCGGTCACCGGGATACGGACCAGGGCGGTACGCATCACGAACGGGGCGGTCAGCATCTCCACGATCCGGCCCGACGACAGGCCGGCTTCCACCTCGCCCCGGGCCTTGGCCCGGTCCACCATGGCGATCATGGCCTCCACGTAGGGCTGCCAGTGCCTCTGGATGACCTCCGAGGCCCGGGGGTCGGAGTCCGCGGCGAGCGAGCTGACGACCCCGATCTCGACCGGGTCGGAGAAGAAGTGGGCCAGAGTCTGGGCCAGAGCGTGCACGTCGCTCGCCCATGCTCCGGTGTCGGGGACTGACACCACCTGGAAGAAGGAGCTCAAACCCTCGGCGATGAGCTCGCCCCGGGTCGGCCATCTCCGGTAGACGGTGGCCCGGTGGACCCCGGCCCGCTCGGCCACGTCGGCCACACCGAAGGCGAACTGCCGCTCCCGGAACAGCTCCAGGACCGCGGCCCCCACGGCCTCGCGGATGCGCTCCGACCGCCCTCCGGGGCGGCTGCGGGAACGGGGGCTGTCCACGCTCATGGTCTAAGACCGTACAACTCCTTATTGCGACAGTTGTTGCAATAAGCTAGGGTGGGATTTCCGGCCAACGGCCGCATCGGGGGGACGTGGGGGTGATTGACCCAGACCCGTTCCGCGGCGCCTTCGGGTCGTCGTATAGGGAGGTTCATTGATGACCAGGAAGAGATTCGCACCGTTGTGGTTGGGCGCGGCCCTGACCGCCGTGGCCCTCACCCTGTCCGCTTGCAGTATCGGCGCCAAGCCGCTGAGCGTCGTTACCGCCGGCGCCGGCCACGACGACGGCTCGCCCGACTCGCCCGGGTCGACGGCCCCGGGCCGCCTGCTGTCCGCCGAGCCCATCCACACCGCCGCGGCCCTGCCCGGCGCCGCGGCAACCTACTCGGTCCGCTACGTCTCCTCCGACGACTCCGGCCACCCCATCATCGTCACCGGGCTCATATCCCTCCCCCGTGGCGAGGCGCCCCGCGGCGGCTGGCCGGTCCTCAGCTGGGCCCACGGCACCACCGGCGTGGTCCCCGCATGCCAGCCATCCCAGGACACCTCGACCGGGCTGGACCACGACTACCTGGGCCGCATCGACCTGACGCTGACCTCGTGGGTCAACCAGGGCTACGTGGTGGCTCAGACCGACTACGCCAGCTTCAACGGCATCCAGCCCTACCTCGACGGCAAGGTGCAGGCCAACAACGTCATCGACATCGCCGTCGCCGCCCACCAGCTCAGCCGCCAGGTGGGCACCAGATGGTTTGTGGCCGGCCACTCCCAGGGAGGCCAGGCCGCCCTGTTCACCGCCGCCCTGGCCCAGGCCCGGGCCCCGCAGCTGAAGTTCCTCGGCGCCGTGGCCATGGCCCCGGCCAGCCACACGGGGATCATCGTCTCGGCCCTGCTCGCCAATGTCCCCGGCGCCTCCGCCGGGCTGCCCTTCATACCGGTCATCCTCCTCGGCGCCCAGGCCGCCGACCCGGCCGTGCAGCCGTCGCAGCTTCTCACCCCGACCGGCATGCAGCTGCTCGCCCAGGCCCGGACGGGCTGCCTCAGCCAGCTGCGCGACTACGTGATCGCCAACGGCCTGACGATACCCGAGGTGCTCAACACAGCCAGCCCCAACTGGGCCGTCCTGCAGAGCTGGCTGTCCGGCCAGGAGCCCGCCAGCTACCCGCCGACGGCCCCGGTCTTCATCGCCCAAGGCTCAGCCGACACCCAGGTCGCGGCGGTGTTCACCAACGGCCTGGCCACCTCGCTGTGCACGTCCGGCACCCCGCTCGACTACCACCTCTACACCAGCGTCAACCACCGGGGATCGGTGGAGGCCTCCTTCGTCGACTACTCCAACTGGTTGGCACAGATCCGAAGCGGGGCCACCCCGCCGTCGACGTGCGCCTCCGGTCCGATCGTGGCCAACAGCCCGTAAGCGGCCCGGTCCAGCGGCCCGGTCCACCGCCCGGGGGCGGCCACTTCGCCGCCTACGGACTACGCCCGAAGCCCGACGCCCGACGCCCGACCTGCCGTCGACGATGTGAGCGGGAGGGAGCAGAGCTCCCTCCCGCTGCGACCGGTACGGGGCAAACCAGAGGTCCCCGGCGCCGGTCACCGCCGATCGGCGATATCGGCCCCGGCTCGACGCCCCGGTCTATTCTGGCCCGGGCCAGGGGAGATTGTCGTAGACCGCGGCCAGACCGGCGCCGCCGTCGTCACCCGAACCCCGGCAGAGCTCCTGGAAGATCTCGTTGAGAGTCCGGTGGGGGTCGTGGCCGTCCGCGGCAATGCGGCTGATCAGGTGGTTGCGGTTGACTACGTCGGCCATGGCCGACGCCCCCTCGGCCGCCCCCTTGTTCCAGGCGTCCTGGCTGAGCTGGCGCTCCTCCTCACCGCTCTCGCTCAGCTGCACGGTGTGCGACGGGGTGCCCATACCGAGGGCGCCGTACATCATCCCGTAAGCCAGACCCCGGTACCCGGCGCCCCGCTCCTGGGTGTCCATCGCTTTGATCACGTGGTAGGTCGACTCGATGGGGACGGTGAACCATCCGAACGGGGTCCACTCGGCCAGGGCCTCGGGGAGCTGACCGAACAGCTCGGCAACCTGTTCGACAGTGGTGAGGATCAGGTCCCCTTTCCCGATGCGCTCGACCAGCTCGTGCTCCTCTTGCTCGTCCATGGCCTGCTCCTTTGAGTAGCGGTCGCCTGACGAATCCGGCCCCAGGGAGGTCACCAGGTCGGCGACACGGCATCAAGGGACTTTGGCCATTCGAGCAATTCTCCGACAGCCGACGGCCCGATCCTCCAGCGCTCCCGCCTCCCGGTGCGCGTCATGGAGTGCGTGGTAGAAGGTTGCGACCCCGCTGGACCACGAGTCCACAATGGCCACCAGTCCGCCCGCGTCGGCCACGACATCGGGGCTCTGCATCTGAGCATCCGCCTTCTCTCGAGGGTATCCTCGAGTGCTTCCAGATCGCCCGGGATGAGGATGAAATCAGGCCTCGCCGGACAGATCGGACCAGTCGCTCCTGACCGGGAGATCGCGTGGTCTCCAGGCGGCCGTCGCTTCGAACCCGATCTCTGCAGCTGACGTCGGCTGACTGAGGCCCGGGTCACTTCACCTCCACCCCGGCGTGCGCCCGCTGCTTCGATCCACCCGCGCAACTCGGGTCGCTGGACGTCCTCAGGGCCGGCCACCTTGACGCAGCGAGTCCGGTCAGCAGTTCCGAGTGGCAGTGGGCACTCGAAGTCTGCGCCACCGAAGACGACCGTTGACAGATACGGCGTAGGCCGCCACCTCGATGATCCAGCCGACCTTCGGTAGCCCGTAGTACGGCTATTCCGGTAGATGGCTCGTGAAGGTCAGGCACACTGTCGACCGGATCAACTCATCCAGCGACTATGGGCCGGATGGTCGGCATCTGGCGACGGATCCCATCCAGGTCCCACCGGCCGACGGGTGTTAACCACGATGGTGCGGACCCGAGCGGTCCTTGTAGGATGAACTCGGTGAGCGCCGGTGAAACGCTGGTCCTGGCCCGTAGACGGGCCAACCTCTCGCAATCGGAACTTGCGGCGCGGGCTGGCGTGGGCCGTAGCTCGCTGTCGAGGTATGAGACCGGAAGCTCGTCACCGGAACCGGCCGTCCTCGGCCGCCTTCTCGACGCAGCCCGCAAAGAGATGAACGGTCGCAGGCTGCTGGATTTGCTGGAGTTGACCGATGCTCTCCCGCACCGCTGGCCCGGTGACACCCCCGAGTTCCCGGCCCATCTCTGGAAGCGATCGACGGACACTTGAGCGGAGCCGAGCGAGCGGTTCCCGGACTGGTCGGCAAGGTAATCTCCATCCACGAGGCCCTGAAGAGGGCCTCAATTGGTCACGGCTTCGGTGGCGGTATCGCCCTGGCCTTTGCCGTTGAGGAGCCCCGGGCGACCGATGACATCGACTTGAACATCGCCGTTCCCGTCGCCCTCGCCGAGGAGGTCTTGGCCGTGCTGCCGCCAGGGATCGAGGCCAAGGCGGCGGCGGTCGACACCATCCGCCGCGAGGGTCAAGACCGGCTGCGCTGGGGCGATACACCTGTCGACCTGTTCTTCCCGCAGCACGATTTCCACCGCACGGTCGCCGAGCGCACGTCCGAACTTCCATTCGCGGCGACAACGATCCCAGTGATCTCGGCGACCGACCTGGTGGTGTTCAAGGCCATGTTCGATCGGCCGCGCGACTGGCTCGACATCGAGGCTGTCCTGCGCGCCGGGAGCGCCGACGTGGACGACGCAGTTCGCTGGATCGGACGGATACTTGGTGCGGACCACCCGGCACGGACCCGGCTGCTCGACCTCATCGATCGGGTGGCCAGGGCCGCTCCTGCGGCGGAGGACACCGACCCAAACCCGTGGAGACAGCTGCGTCGCGATACCGACTAGCGCCTCCTGCGAAGTCAAAGATGGGCTTCGCCCTGGACCAGGTTCTCGAGCTGCTCGCCGGCCTTGACGGACTCGGCGGGTATTCCTTCATCCAGGAAAGCCTGGACGCTCCGGACGAACACCTCGACCACGTCGGAGGGCAGCTGCGTGGCGGACGCACCCACGGATCGGGGACGCCTGACCCGTCGGCGCATCGTGGCCGCAGCCACCGAGATGGTGGCCGAGAAGGGGGCCCTCGGAGCCAGCCTGGACGAGGTCGGCGTCCGCGCCCCGGCGTTGCGCAGTCAGCTCTACCACTACTTCGACGACAAGGACGATCTGCTGCTGGCCGTGGCCGAAGCCACCAACGACACCGTGCTCGGCCGCCAGCAGGACCTCCTCGCCGGTCTCCACACCTGGGGCGGGCTGAGTCGATGGGCCGACGCGCTCGTGGCGCTCCAGCAGGAGCGGGGCGGCCGAGGCGGCTGCCCGATCGCCAACCTCCTCGGCCAACTGGGCGAACGCGACGACATCCGGGCCGTGCTCGCTTCGGGATTCGACCGCTGGGAAGGGTCCATCCGCGCCGGCCTGGACGGCATGGTCGAAGGCGGGGCGCTGCGGCCCGGTACAGACGTCGCCTGGCTCGCCTCGAACACGCTGGCCAGCCGCCAGGGTGGCCTGGTCCTCTCCCAGGCCCGCCGCGACCCGCAGGCCCTGCGCCGGGCGCTCGACGGGGCCATCGCCCTGATCGCCGGCTACCGGGTCGCCCCTCCGGCGGATGAGCCGGTAGGCGGACCTCCCGCCCCGGCCGGCGATCGCCGGGAGCCCGTCAAGCCTGACCAGGACGCCCACTACCATGCCCAGCCATGGCGGAACGCCCTGCGGCCAAACCCATTCGCTTCGACGCGGCGGTGTCGGTGATTGGCGGGTGGACGATCGTGCGTCTACCCGACCGGGCCAGCAAACAGCTGCCTTCCCGAGGGCAGGTGGCCGTTACCGGCATCATCAATGGCCAGGAGTTCGAAACCGTGGTCGAACCGGACGGCACCTTCGGCCATTGGATCAAGGTTGAAGCTGAGCTGCAGAAGGCCGCATCGCTCGAGCCCGGCACCATCGCGACCATCGAGATCGTGGCGCGCCCCGACTGGCCCGAACCACTGGTCCCGCCAGACCTGCAGGCCGCCCTCGCGGCCACGGCGCCGGACGTCCACGCCCTTTGGGAGCAGATCACTCCGATGGCCCGCTGGGAGTGGGTCCGCTGGGTCAATCAGACCCGGAATCCCGCCACCCGGATGCGACGCGTCGAGGTCACGGTCTCGAAGTTGGGCAACGGCAAACGCCGCCCGTGCTGCTTCAACCTGGCTGGATGCACCGATCCGGACCTGGCCCGCAACGGCCGCCTCGTAGACCACTGACCTATCGGGGGGCGGCCGCGCCGCCGGGTGCCGGCGGCCGCGCCGCCGGGTGCCCCCCCCGGTCCCCCGGATGACCCGACTGCTCGCCCGCCCGCGGGTCCCTCGAACGAACCCTTGACGCAACTTTTTAGTTGCTATATGGTGGCAACCAGTGAGTTGCCATATCCGTTCCCCCTCGAGGAGACCACCATGACTACGAGTACCGACTACCGCACGACCGTTCAAATCCACGCCGCCGCCGACGTCGTATTCGACGCCATCACCACTGCTGACTCCCTCGCCGCCTGGTGGAGCCCGGTGACGGGCTCGGGCCGGACCGGGGGTGAGCTGAGCTTCCCGATGGTCGCCGACCAGCCGCCCCTCCTCATCCACGTCGACGAGGCGACCCGCCCCACGACGGTCCGCTGGAGCGTGATCCAGTGCACCTTCATGGAGGACTGGGTCGGCACCCGGCCCACCTTCACCATCACCCCCATCGACGACCGCTCCTGCGAGCTGCTCTTCGAGCACCGAGGCCTCGACTACCAGCTCGAGTGCAAGGACATGTGCAGCCGCAGCTGGGATTTCTTCGTCGGGACCAGCCTGCGCGAGCTGGCCGAGGGCGGTACCGGTGCCCCCAACCGCAGCCCCCGGGATCTGGCCCGCCGCGCCGCCGCCGGGGACGCCTGACCGTCCGCCGCCCCGGAGGAGTAGATCATGGTGTTTCCCGACCGCATCGAGCGCACCGTCACCCTGGGCCGGCCCCCTCTACAGGTTTGGCAGGCGCTCACCACCGCCGAGGGTCTGAGCGCCTGGTTCGGCGAGCAGGCGACCATCGACCTGCGCCCCGGGGGCGCGGCCACCATGACCTTCGCCGGGGGGATGACCGTCGACATGCGCGTCGAGCGGGTGGAGGAGCCGTCGGTGTTCGCCTACACCTGGCGGCTGCCGGACCTCCCCGACGACGACCCCCGCCGCACCTACGTCGAGTTCACCCTGGAGCCCGAAGGGGACGGTACCGTTCTGCGCGTCGTCGAGACCGGCTTCGCCCAACTTCCCGTCGAGTCCCGCCGCCAGACCTACGACTCGCACGCTCAGGGGTGGGTCCGGGAGCTGGGCGAACTGGCGGAGCATCTCGGTGGCGGCTGACATCGAGGCGGTGGCCGAGCAGGTGTTCGTCGCCCTCGCCGACCCCACCCGGCGGGCCATCCTGGCGGCTCTCGCCACCGAGGGGCCGGCCACCGTCACCGATCTGGCCGCTCGGCTGCCCATCACCCGCCAGGCCATCGCCAAGCACCTGGCGCTTATGGCTGACGCCGGCCTGGTCACGCCCGAACCGGGCGAGCGCCGACGGGTCCGTTACCGGCTGCAGTCCGGTCCCGTGCGGCTCGCCCAGCAGTTTCTTGCCGCACTGGCCCACTCGTGGGACGACCGGCTCGACGCCCTGCAGCGCTACCTCGACCCGCCCTGACCGATGGGACCGACGGGGCGGCTCAGACCGCTCGACGACGACGCCGCCGCCGCCCCGCCGCAATGGCGACCGGGCCCTCCTACGGTTCCGGGAGATGGCCGGGGAACATCCTCAGAGAAGTTGCACCGGGAGGGCCGCCACCGTGCTCGGGTCGGTGACGATCTCGATCTCGGCGATGGTGGCGCCGATGACCCGGAAGACGAACACCGCCCGGGGCCGCCCGCCGGGGGCCCACACCGCTCCCGGCGACCCGTCGACGAGGGCCAGCTGCGCGGCCTGGGCCCGTCCCGCCAGGGCGCCGGCGACGGCGGCGGCGCCGCGCACCTCGGGCGCCAGCAGCGGGGCGCCTCTGTCCCGGTTGGCGGCGGCCGCCTTCACCGCCGCCTGGTCGGCCCGGAGCACCGCGTCGGGGTCGAGTAGGGCGACCAGGGCGGCGAAGTCGCCGCCGCGGGAGGCCGCCAGGAACGCCGCGACCAGCTCCTGGTGGCGCCGGGGGGCGCCGGGCTCGGCCCGGGGGAGGCCCTGGACCCGCCGTCTGGCCCGGCTGGCCAGCTGGCGGGCGGCGGCGGGTGAGCGGTCGACGATGGGGGCGATCTCCTCGAAGGGCACGGCGAACAGGTCGTGCAGCACGAAGGCCAGCCGCTCCGACGGGCTGAGGGCGTCGAGGACCAGGAGCAGGGCGGAGCCCATGGTGTCGGCGAGGATGGCCTCGTCCTCGGGACCCCCCGCCGCGGGCACCGGCTCGGGCCCCTCCTCGATGGGCTCTTCGGGGTGGGCCCGGCGCGACCGCAGCACCCCGAGGCACACCCGGGACACGACCGTGGTCAGCCATCCGCTCAGGTTCTCGATGCTCTGGGAGTCCGATCCGCTCAGGCGGATCCAGGTCTCCTGCACCGCGTCCTCGGCCTCGGTGACCGACCCGAGCATGCGGTAGGCCACCGCCTGCAGCCGGCGGCGGTCGGCTTCGAACCGGGCGGCGAGGTTCTCGTCCATCTGACCAGGTTGACGCGCCGGACCGCCGGTGTGTGACAGGCGGCGGCGCCTCTTTTTTCCTCCGGCGGCGGTCACATCCCGGGCGGCTGGCGCGTCACTACGACCATGACCGCCAGAATCGACAACCCCGCCAACCTGCTGCCCGACTCGCTGCCGGGCATCCAGACCATCATCCAGGCCGTTCATGGCGCCGGGGTGGCCCCCTCCACCCTGGAACTGGTCCACCTGCGGGCCAGCCAGATCAACGGGTGCAGCCCCTGCGTCTACAGCGGCGCCCTGGCCGCCAAGAAGGCCGGCGAGAGCGACGACCGACTCTTCACGGTGGTCGCCTGGCGCGAGACCGACCTGTTCACCGACGCCGAGCGGGCCGCGCTGGCCCTGGCCGAGTCCATGACCCGCCTGTCCGACCGCGACGACGCCGTCCCCGACGCGGTGTGGGATGAGGTTGCCCGCCACTTCGACCACCAGCAGCTCGCCGGCCTGGTCCTGTGGGTCGCCACCACCAACCTGTTCAACCGGATCAACACCGCCACCCGCCAGCCGGCCGGGACCCTCTGGTAGGCGTCGACCGCCCCCAGGACCGAGACCTCTGCCCCGTCAACCGGAAGCGATCGCCATGAAGACCATGACCTGCCAGGACCTGGGCGGCCCGTGCCAGCTCGCTCATCGCGGTAACACCGCCGACGAGATCATCAAAGCCCAGGACCGCCACCTGAGGGAGATGGTGGCGGGGGGCGACGAGAGCCACGCCGCCGCCCACCAAGACATGAGGAGCAGGTGGCGTCACCCCATCGCCGGTATGGGCTGGTACCGGGACACCAAACGGGAGTTCGCCGCCCGGCCCGACACCTAGAAGGCCGACCGACCGGACACAGGCCGGCGGGTCCACTCCCGCCTCGAGATGACCATGACGGCAACCTCGACCGGTCCCCGTTTGGGCGTGGCCGGCGCCACCAAGGTCCTGTCACAGCGCATGCCGATCCGTTCGGCGACACGCACCGAGGGGAGATTGTCGGTCTGGGGCAACGAGATGACCCGGTCCAGCCCGAGGACGTCGAAGCCGGCCTGCAGCGCCGCCAGTGCTCCTTCGGTGGCGTAACCCCGGCCCCAGACCTGCGGATCCAGGCGCCAGCCGACCTCCACCGCCGGTAGCACCTCGGGGAGGAACGTCGGCACGGACAGCCCGACATAGCCGACGGCGACCGGCGAGCCGCGCTCGAACACCGTCCAGAGACCGAAGCCCAGGGTCTCCCAGTGGTCGACCTGCCCGGCCACGAAGGCCTCGGTCTCGGGCGGCGTGAACGCCCGCCCGTAGGGGTAGCGCCACACCTCCGCCTTGGCGAACACCGGCGCCAGCAGCTCGGCCGAGCCTTCATCGATGGGGCGCAGTTCCAGCCGGCGGGTGGCCATCGCGCCCAGCCGGCCGGCCACCGCCGGACAGGCCGACCGCAGAGGAGAAGTCACCCGGCAATCGTAGAAAGGCGCGCTGTCGATAGCGGCGCGAGCCCAAGATGCCCCCCGGACCACCTGGGGGACGCTTCTCCAGGAACGCCCGGATGCCCTCGACGGCGTCTGGAGTGGTAGCGGTGAAGTTGAACAGACGCGATCGGTGGCGAAAGGGGGCTACGGGCCGCAACGCTTCTTGTGGAACCGTCGCCCAAAATACGAGTTGATAGGTCGGTTTTTCGGTCGTAGGCTTCACCTCGGCTTTGTGCGAGGGGAGTGGCCGTGACGATCACCGATGAACTGGTCAGCAACAGCGTGCAGTACGCAGCCGGCTTCGACAAGGGAGCGCTGCCGATGCCGCCCGGCAAACGGGTGGCGGTGCTGGCCTGCATGGACGCCCGCCTCAACGTGTACGGACTCCTCGGCCTGGCTGAAGGCGATGCTCATGTGATCCGCAACGCCGGTGGCGTCGTCACCGACGACGCCGTCCGGTCGTTGACCATCTCCCAGCGTCTCCTCGGCACCACCGAGATAATCCTGATCCACCACACCGACTGCGGCATGCTCACCTTCAAAGACGATGAGGTCAAAGAGCAGATCCGCAGCGATGTGGGGATCCGCCCACCGTTCGCACTGGAGGCCTTCTCCGACGTCGTCGAGGATGTCCGCCACTCGATCGCTCGAATCCAGGCCAGCCCGTTCATCACCCACAAGAACGTCCGCGGCTTTGTCTACGAAGTGGAGACGGGAACCCTCCGCGAGATCAGTTGACAGCCGACCGGCTAAACGATCTGTGATGCCCGGGCCGGACATCCGAACGGCCCGATCCATGGTTACGGCGGTCCGTTCAGGCCGCCGATCCCTCGAAGGGGGCGTTAAAGCTGAAGATGCCGCCGTCGGCGGCCACGAAGCGGTATCCGCTGCCGTCGGGCAGGGTGGTCATTCCGACGCAGGGCTGGGCGAGGGTGATGTTCCCGGTCGACCCGTAGAAGGGGGCATTGAAGGAGAAGATCCCGCCGTCGGAGGCATCCATCCAGTAGCCGCCGGTGGCAGGGTTGATGGCCATGCCCACGACTGGCTTGTTCAGTTTGATGTTGCCGGTCGACCCGTAGAAGGTGGCGTTCCCGAAGGTGAAGATGCCGCCGTCGGAGGCGACGAACCAGTAGCCGGTGCCCTGGGGGTTGGCTTGTAGGCCGACGGCCGGCTGGTTGAGCTTGATGTTGCCGGTCGACCCGTAGAACGGGGCGTTGAACGAGAACACTCCGCCGTCGCCGCCAAGCAGCCAGTAGCCGCCGGTGGCGGGATCGGCGGCCATGGCGACGATGGGCTTGTTCAGCTGGGTGCCGGATTTGAGGCCGCCTTGGTTGACCGCACTGCCGTAGGCGTAGACTTGGCCGCCGGTGGTGGCCAGCCAGTAGCCGTCGCCGTGGGGGGCGGCGGCGATGGCGGCGACACCGCTGGGCCCGTTACCGAAGTTGGGGGCGTCACCGCAGGCCGCTACCAGGCCGGTGGACGAGGCGATCCAGTAACCGTTGCCGCTGGCCGTGTCGGCCATCCCGATGACCGTGCCGGCGGGCAGCTTCTGGGTGCAGACCGCCGGGGGCGCGGTGACGGTGAGGCAGTTGGCGCAGGTGGTGGTGGTGTGGTTCGGGTCGGTGACGGTCAGGCTGTACGAGCCGGGGGTGGCGTCGACGGGGGCGGCGAAGGTGGCCGTGAGGCCGCTGCCTGCCTGGCTCACCGACACACCGGAGACAGTGACCAAGCCGGATGGTCCGGTCACCTCAACCGTCGCCCCGCTGACCAGCAGGGTTCCGCTCAAGGTGGCGGTGACCGCCTGGCCGGCCTGCAGCACCACGTGGGCCGGATTGACCGTCGGCCCGTAGGCGACGTTGGTCACGACGGCGCCGCCCAGCAGGTAGAGGGCGACCAGGTCGCCGCTGGCCAAGGTCCCGTAGGTGGGGTAGGTGGACCCCAGCCCGATCACCACCTTGGTGTCGCTGTAGGACAGGACCCTGAGGCCGACGTAGCTGCAGCTACTCTCTGACACCACGCCGGCGCCCGTGCAGCTGATAGCCCGGAACTCCGGATAGGTGGTCGACCCGACCGTTACGTCGGTCATCTGGGACCAGACAGGCGCCGGCGCCGCGCTCGCCGGGGCGCTCGGGAGACCCAACGCCCCCGCAGACGCCAAGCCCGCCACCAGGAGCGATGACACGCCCAACCTCCCGTTGCG
>JAKCDU010000117.1 GCA_021838445.1 Actinomycetes bacterium
CTAATGCGCGTTATGCGAACTTCTCCATAACGCCCACCTGGTCCGCCACCTCACCAACGTGGCCGGCACCGACCGCTACAAAGCATGGACATCGGAGATGATCGCTGTACTGCTCGACGCGAAGGCCGCCTCGGAGGCCGCGGCGGCAGCCGGAAAGATGCGTGTGGACAATCGCAGGGCGGTGGACATCCGCCGCCGCTGCCACGCCTGTTTGGACCAGGCGTTCGTGCTGCTGCCTCCCGGCCCGCCGCCCAGGCGACGTCATCAGGGCGGATGGAGTATCTACGAGCGCGACGCGTGGAACCTCGCTTCGCGCCTGCGCCGCGATGCCGCCGATGTGCTCCGGCTCCTCGACGACACCCGAATACCGTTTGATAACAACGCTGCCGAGTGGTCGCTGCGAATGGTCAAGCTCCATGACAAGATCTCCGGCACCCTCCACAGCCTTGCCGGAGCAGAAGCGTTCGCCGCGGTCCGGTCCTACCTTCAGACGTCCGCCAATCACGGTGAGAACCTGCTGGGTGTGCTGACCATGCTCTTCGCCGACCGGCCATGGCTGCCACCTGGTTTCGCCAGCGGACCATAACCACCTGCCCGCTGGCCGCAGCGAGCAGACTGGCAGCCGATGGGCAAGAGATCCCGCGGACAGCACGCCAACCACAATCCCTCTCGTCCCTCCGGAGCCGACCCTGCCATCGGGCCGACCCACGAGGACCTCATCGGACGGGTCTTATCAGGACAACTCGACACCCAGCCGCCCGCTCTCATCGAGGCCATCAACCGCCGATGGAAGATCATCCAAGACCAGCGCACCGCCGCTGCCATGGCCAAGCTTCGCGTCGGTGACCGAGTCCGCATCGGCCACGACGTGTCCCCCCAATACCTCCATGGCCGGCACGGCGAAGTCCATCAGATCGACCACGACCGCGTCGTCGTCTGCCTTGACACACCCGTCGAACGCTTCAAATCAGGCCACGTTCTATGCCCGCCCACAGCACTCGAACGAACTGAGCCCGCTAAGACCTGAGCGTTTACATCTCAACGGCCCTTAACTAATAGCCGTACCAGGAACCACCCGAGCCCGCTCCGCCGCAGACCGACTCCGCCGGGTCAAGCCTGGGGCCCCTGGCTGGACAGGCCCCACGACTCGTCCCTACCTGCCCACTCTCTCCACACCTCGTCGGGTGAGCGCTTCCAGGACCGTGACCAGCGGAGCCGGCTGAGTACCTCGGGGCCGACATGAGCCATCCAGGAACGGGGGGTGGCAGGGTGGGACGGGTTGCGCAGGGCCAGCCTGGTCTCCTCCACCGCGACCTGGATCGGGGCGTTGCGGGCCAAGCAGAGGAGCCGGTTGCGCTCCCCGAGGAGGTCGACCAGATAGCGGTCGGTGGCGGCCGATGTGGCGGAGCGCACGTGGCGCACCACCCCGGACGGCTCGACCCGGTGCCCGAAGCCGCACAGCCGGGCCCGCCAGTTCCAGTCCAGGTCCTCGTAGTAGGCGAAGAAGCCCCCGGCGAGCGGCCCGACCCGTCGGAAGGTGTCCCGGCGGGCCACCAGGGCGGCGCCCGAGGAGCCGAAGCGCTCGGCGGGCCGGTCGAACTGGCCGACGTCGGCGGTCTCGTAGCCGTAGTCGCCCCCGTAGCCCCGCCGGCTCAGGTAGGAACCGGCGTTGTTTATGACGTCGCCGACCGTCACCGTCCCCTCGGCCGCGAACTCGGCGAGCGGCATGCCGTTGACCCGCACGCCATCCAGGTCGACGCCATCGGGGAGGGGCACGTGGAAAGGGTCGACTCCCCGGATCCGGCGGCACCGCTCGCCCGATGGTCCCTGCTCGATCGGGCCGATACCGCCCACCACCGCTTCGAGGACCTCTCGCCCGGCCACCGTGACCGACCTGATCACCATCCCCGGTTCGTCGGCGGGTCGGTCGGGGCTGGCCGCCGGCTCGATCCGTGCGAAGGTCGGGTGCAGGAGCAGCTTCGGAGCCACCGAGGCCACTGAGGGGTCGGCGAGGACGGGCAGAGCGGATTCGATCCACCCCGGCTCGGCGACCGCGTCGTCGTTGAGCAGCGCCACGAGCTCCCGGTCGGCCAGTGCCAAGCCGGCGTTGACCCCGGCAGGGAAGCCCGCATTGCGGCTGAGCCGGACGACGCGGGCGCCACAGCTTCGGGCGATGGCAGACGCCGTCTGATCCGGGGAACCGTTGTCCACCAGGATCACGTCGTGAGCGCCCACCGATTCCAGGCACGGGGCCAGCCACGACCCGGGCCTGTGGCTCACGACGATCACCGATACGTCCACCGGGCGGGTCATCCGGCAAGGACCTCCATCTGGGGGCCCCGGACCGCCCGAGTGGATGTCGCCCGCTTCACCATCCCGCCGTGATTGTAGGTGCCCGCCCGTCCCGGGAATCATCGGCGGAGGCACAGATGACCGTCACTGCCTCGCCGCAACGCTTCGGCGGGCGGCGGCTAGTGTCGCCCCGCCCGGCGACCTGGGCGAGATGGACGAGGGGGACACATGAGCCGACGCATCACATCGAG
>JAKCDU010000073.1 GCA_021838445.1 Actinomycetes bacterium
TCCTCGTGGAGGAGCCGCTGCAGCCGAGATCGCTCCACTCGGCCTCGCCCGGCGCTGCGGACTACGACCGCCGAGGGCCCGGAGGGACACGGTGACGACCCCCGGACCGGTAGCGGGGAGAGCGGCACCGGGGGCGGCGGCGCGACGGGCCGGACGAGGCGCGGCACGGCTGGCCCGGCGCGGCGCGGCACGGCTGGCCCGGCGCGGCGGGGCGTGGCTGGCCCGGCGCGGCGGGGCGTGGCTGGCCCGGGCCCACCCGGATCTGTGGTCCGACATCGCCCCGTCACCGGCCGAGGACGACGACGATCGCCGGTTCGTCGAGCAGCTCTTTGAGCAGATGCTGGGCCGGGCGGCTGACCCCGATGGCCTGGAGGGCTACCTGCTCCTCCTGTCCGAGGGAGCCACCCGGGCCGAGGTGGTGATGCGGGTAGCCGGATCGGCGGAGTACCGCTCCCGGTTGTGCCCGCAGCCGCGCCGGGAGGGACCGCTGCAACGCCACCCCCAGCGCTACTCGTACCACCCCGGGCCCGGAATCCTCACCCTCGACCTGGAGGGACCCGACGACTTCGACTGGATCGAGCGCACCCTCCTCGCCGACAGCTACTACGAACGGCCCGGCGTGTGGAACTTCGAGGTGGACCTCGACAAGCGGGTGATGGCCGAGACCGTCGCCCTGCTGGCCCGGCGGCGGGTGCTCGAGTTGGGCTGCTCCAGCGGCGCCGTGCTCGACGGCCTGCACCGCCGGGGCCTCGACTTCGTGGGGGTCGACATCTCCACCCTGGCCCTCGAGCACGCCATCCCCGCGGTCAAGGACCGCATCCGCCTGGGGGACCTGCTCGAGTTGGAGCTCGGGTCGGACTTCGACACGGCGTTCGGGCTCGACATCTTCGAGCACCTCAACCCCAACCGGTTGGCCCTCTACATCCGCCGGCTCAAAGCGTGCCTGGTGCCCGGCGGCATGCTCTTCGCCAACATCCCGGCGTTCGGGCGCGACGAGGTGTTCGGGGAGGTCTTCGCGCCCTACCTGCCGAGCTGGGACGACGACGCCGCCCACCACCGTCCCTTCCATCAACTCCACGTGGACGAGTGGGGTTACCCGATGCACGGCCACCTCATCTGGGCTGACGCCAACTGGTGGACGGCACAGTTCGAGGGTGAGGGATTCGTGCGCAGACGACGGATCGAGGCGGCCCTCCACCACGTCTACGACGACTACCTGCGGGCCTCCAGCCCGGCCCGCCTGTCGTTCTTCGTCTTCTCCGCCGGCGACGTCCCCGACGAGCCGGCTCTGGTCGAGCGGATCGCCCGATCGGTCTCGGGGGAGCTCGCCCGGCTTCGCCCGACCTGAGGCCGGGGAAGGATCAGGGGTGCGGGTTCAGGCCGACGGCCCGGCCGTCTGACCGGCCACCTTGCGGCGGGCCCCGGGCAGGCCGGGCGCGACCCGGCGCAGGGCCCGACCCAGTCCCCACCACGTCACCAGGGCGAGGGCTTCGACCACGATGGCCGATGACATCTTCGAGGTGCCCGCCTCGCGATCCACGAAGCGGATGGGTACCTCCACGATGCGGGCCCCCTGCTGCGCGGCGCGGTAGGTCATCTCGATCTGAAAGGCGTAGCCGTCGGCCCGGATGGCGTTGAGGTCCATGGTCTGGAGCAGTTCGGCGCGGTAGGCCCGGAACCCCGAGGTCATGTCCCTCACCCGCAGGCCCAGCATCAGCGCCGAGTAGACGTTCCCGCCCCGAGACAGCAGCCGGCGGTGGATGGCCCACTGGGGGATGGAGCCTCCCTCCACGTAGCGCGAACCGATGACCAGGTCGTGGTCGACCATGGCCCCGAGCAGGGAGGGCAGCGCGCCGGGGTCGTGCGACAGGTCGGAGTCCATCTCCACCAGTACCTCGGCCCCGGCGGCCAGGCCCCAGGCGAAGCCGGCCTTGTAGGCGTCACCGAGCCCGCTCGGGGAAGTGCGGCGCATCACCTCGATGGAGCCGAGCTCCTCCCCCACCTTCTCGGCCAGGTCGGCGGTGCCGTCGGGGCTTCCGTCGTCCACTACCAGGATCGACCCGTCGGGCACGGCGACGCGGGTCCGGCGCAGGACCTGCTCGATCGACTCTGCCTCGTTGTAGGTCGGCAGAACCACCAACGTCCGCATTCTGCGACAGCCTAAGCGGTAGCCGTCGTGAGGGGCCGGCCGGCCAGGCGGCCCAGTTCGGCCAGCCACTTGGCTGCGGTCACCTCCCGGGCGAACTGCGACGCCCGGGTCCGACCCCGGTGCACCAGCTCGGCGCGCCGGCCGGCGTCGCTGACCAACCCATGGACGGCCATGGCCACCGACAGCGGATCCTTGTCGTCGAGCAGGATGCCGGCGTCCCCGACGGTCTCGGTGACCGCGGCGGCGGCGTAGGCCACCACCGGCAGGCCGAGCTCCATGGCCTCGATGACGGGCACGCAGAAGCCCTCGTGCTCGGACAGGCACACGAACACCTCGGCCGTCCGGAAGTGGGCGAGCAGCTCGGTGAAAGACGCCGAGCGTCCCACGTCCACGGCATCGGCGACGCCCAGGTCGGCGGCCATGAACCTCAGCTCGCTCTGGTAGCGCAGCGATGTGGCCCCGCCGATGAGGGCCAGGCGGGCATCGGGCTGGTACAGGGCCCGGTAGACCGCGAAAGCGGCCAGAACGTCGTGTTGGCACTTGTTGGGGGCCAGGCGGCCCACGAAGAGCCACATCGGCGGCCCCTCGGATAGGCGGTCCAGGGCAGCCGGGTCGGGCGAGCGGTGGTAATCCTCGAGGTCCAGCAGGATCGGGCAGGTCACCGCGCCTTCTATGCCGAACTCAGACAATTCACGGCAATTGTAGGCCGAATCGGCTACCGCACCGCTCACGTAGGGGGCCAGCTCTGCCAGCTGGCGACGACCCCGCTGCATGGACCGGGCCGCCCTCGGCTCCCAGGCCGAGAAGTACCGGTCGGGGGTCATGTTGTGGTAGTCGACGACGATCCGCTGACCGGCCCGTCCCGCGGTGATCAGCCAGTCGTTCATCTCGGTGTCGGTCGACGCATGGTAGAGGATGGTGCGCTCGGGGTCGGCCCGACGGTCGGCGTCGGAGAAGGGGTGGACGTCCTCGTCGAGGCGCGGGTCGAGGTGTTCGTAGAAGATGTCGGAGTCGAACCCCGCGTCGCGGATCAGCTTGTGCAGCTGCAGCACGTGGCTGCCGATGGCGTCGTGCAGTGACAGGCTGGGGACGAACTGGTCTATACGCGGCAACTTCCGGTTCCTCTCGCATCCCCGGTCGCCCCACCCGGGGGTGGGATGGTGGTCGCACCTATCGTCGTGGCCCGCCCCTCCCAGCCGCAACTCAAGTTCTGCGCCCTACTGGTCGATAGCCCCTACGATGCGACGGATCATCAGCTTGGTCGCGGCCGCTTCCGCCGCGGCCGGCGCCACCAGTTTCAGCGCCCTCAGCGCCATCACCGCCTCGCCGGCGGCGGCCAGTTCGGGCATCGTCCAGACCTGGTCGGTGCCCATACCGGACGGCTCGGCGGTCATCGCCGGCTCCTCTCCGGTGGTGGCCACCCTCGACGGTGGCGGCCCCGCGGCGGTGGTCGGCGACGGAGCGGGGCACATCTACGCCCTGCACCTGAGCGATGGGAGCGAGGTGGCCGGCTGGCCCAGCGGTGACGGCACAGCGGTGGAGTCGGCCCCCTCGACCTCGGGCGGCGACGTCTTCGTGGGCGAGGGTTTCGTGGGCACACCCCTGACGGGGGGTTACGCCGCCTACAACTCGTCCGGAGCCCGGATATGGTTCCGCCAGCCCCCCGGGGGTGGCTCGGTCGGCGACGTGGCCGGCATGACCGTCGCCAACCTCCAGGGACAGACCGACGTCGTCTCCGGTTCGCTGTCGCAGTACTCCGGGGCCTACAACGCGGCCAACGGGGCGTCGCTCGCCGGGTGGCCGTTCCTCAACGCCGACTCGGATTTCACCACCCCGGCGGTGGCCGACCTGTACAGCAACGGCAGCCAGGAGGTCATCGAAGGCGGCGACTCCACCCAGCCCACCCCCATCTTCAACGACCAGTTCGGCCAGCCCTACCTCAACGGCGGCCATGTCAGGGTCATCGCCGCCAACGGGGCGCCGGTGTGCGAGTACAACGTGCGTCAGGTGGTCCAAGGCTCGCCCGTGGTCGGCCAGTTCCTCGCCGGGGGCGGGGTCGGCATCGCCGCCGGCACCGGCAGCTACTACCCGAACGCCCCCTACAGCGGCACCGACCAGGTGCTCGGCCTGGACGGCCACTGCAACCTGGTGTGGGCCAGCCCGGTCCTCGATGGTGACACCAACTCCAGCCCCATCCTCACCGACGCCCTCGGCAACGGCACCCTGCAGGTCGCTCAGGGCACCAACTTCAACAACGACCTCCAGGGCTCGGTCTACCTGCTCAACGGAACCAACGGCCAGGTCATCTGGCAGACCCCGCTGCTCGGCGGCATCGAGGGGAGCCTGGCCTCGGTCGATCTCGGCAACGGCTACCAGGACATAGTCGCCGCCACCTCGGGCGGCCTCGAGATCCTCGACGGCCACAGCGGTGCCGTGGTCTGGACCGCCCTCAACGGCACGCTGGCGTTCCAGAACACTCCGCTGGTCACCGCCGACCCCAACGGCACGGTGGGCATCACCGTCGCCGGCTACAACGGATCGGGCAGCGCCGTCTACCACTTCGAGGTGGTGGGCGACCCGGGCAGCCGGGTGGCCGAGGCGGGGTCGTGGCCCATGTTCCACCACGATCCCCAGCTCAGCGGTGACGCCGGCACCCCGCCGGCCAAGCCGGTGAACATCCGCACCAACTGCACCGCCCCCGCCGTCCCCCACGGGTACCGCATGGCGGCCTCCGACGGCGGCATCTTCAACTTCGGGAACCTGCCCTTCTGCGGATCGACCGGTGGCATAACCCTCGCCCAGCCGGTGGTGGGCATGGCCGACACCCCGAGCGGGGGCGGCTACTGGCTGGTCGCCTCCGACGGCGGCATCTTCGACTTCGGCGACGCCCGCTTCTACGGCTCCACCGGTGGGGTGCCGCTGGTCCGCCCGGTGGTGGGCATGGCCGCCACTCCTGACGGCGGGGGCTACTGGCTGGTCGCCTCCGACGGCGGCATCTTCGCCTTCGGCGACGCCCACTTCTACGGCTCCACCGGCGGCATCCACCTGACCCAACCCATCGTGGCCATCGTGGCCACCCCCGACGGCGGGGGCTACTGGCTGGTCGCCTCCGACGGCGGCATCTTCGCCTTCGGCGACGCCCACTTCTACGGCTCCACCGGCGGCATCCACCTGGCCCAACCCATCGTCGGCGCCGCTTCGACCCCCGACGGCGGGGGCTACTGGCTGGTCGCGTCAGACGGCGGCATCTTCGCCTTCGGCGACGCCCACTTCTACGGCTCCACCGGCGGCATCCACCTGGCCCAACCCATCGTCGGGCTGGCCCCGGCTCCCGACGGTGGCGGCTACTGGCTGGTCGCGTCAGACGGCGGCATCTTCGCCTTCGGGAACGCCCCGTTCATGGGCTCCACCGGCGGCGTGCCGCTGGCCCGGCCGATCACCGACATGGCCAGCCTCTGAGCGGGCGGCCAACCCGGCCCGCTTCTGCAGGACCAGGCCGTCCTCGATGAGCACCCGGTTGATGCGGATGAGGTCGGCGATCACCCCGAGCGCGTAGGTGACCAGGGCGCCGATGATCAGGACCGCACCGGCGACCAGCGACTGCACGTGGCGGCTGGCCCCGTGCTCGTGGCCGGAGGCGGTCAGTACCAGGAAGCGTACGTAGGGAACCAGGCCCAGACCCATCAGCACGCTGCCGAGGGACAGGAACATCACCAACGGCCGGTACATGACGAAGGCCCGCAGGATGGTGATCGCCGAGCGCACCACGTGCTCGGTGGTACTTCGGAACAACCTCGACTCGCGGGTCTTGGGGTTGGTGTCGACAGGCACGCTGGCGATCTTCAGGCGCTTGTTCCCCGCCTGGATCAGCGTCTCGGTGCAGTAGCTGAACCTGGTCACCAGGTTCAGCCGCACCAGCGACTCTCTCGAGTAGGCCCGGAAGCCGCTCGCTGCGTCGGGGAGCTCGGTGCCGGCGGCCAGGCTCACCACCCGGCTACCTATGGTCTGCAGCTTCCGCTTGGACCAGGAGAACTCGGCGATGCGGTGGGTCTGGCGGTCGGCGACGACCATGTCGGCCCAGCCGGCGACTATGGGGGCCACCAGGTCGGCGATGCGCTCACTCGGGTACTGATTGTCCCCGTCGGTGTTGACCAGGATGTCGGCGCCCATCGCCAACGCCCGGGTCGCGCCGTCGCGGAAGGACTGGCCGAGACCCATGTTGCGGTTGTGGTGCACGAAATGGCGGACGCCGAGCCGGCGGGCCACCTCCACGGTGGCGTCGGTGCAGCCGTCGTCGATCACGAGGAACTCGATCTCGTCGACTCCGGGTATCTCGGCGGGCATCCCGGCGAACACCAGGGGTAGGGTCCGCTCCTCGTTGAGGCAGGGGATCTGCACGACGAGCTTCATGGGTCCTCGTGGATCTCCCACTCACCGCCCAGCGCCACCAGGCCACCGGCCTCGCGGTGCTCACCGGGGTCCACGGCGAAGGAGATGAGCTCCTTGCGGACGTCGTACTCGTGCATGCGCGAGTAGTCGGTGAGCGAAACGGTGAGGTGGTAGACGTTGGCGAGGAGCGGAAGCGAGGGGAAGGTCAGGTCCACGTGCCCCCGACCCTGCAGCTTCTCGGGTACGCGGTCGGCGTCGCGTGTGGAGGTGAGAGTCACCTCCGTCCCACCGTCGGCCAGCACCGACACGTTGAACACCGGCTGGACTATGGGCTCGTCGATCTCGTAGAGCAGGCGCAGACGGGCCGGCCGGCCGCCCTCCAGCCGGCCCACGTGCTCGCCGGTGTCGCCGAGCCAGAAGACCCCCTCTATGCGCCCCTCGCCACTCCCCCAGCGCTCCTTGCCGTACTCGTCGATCCTCAACCCGACCCGGGTCGTCGAGGCGTAGGACTCGATGACGTCGCGGGGCGCGCCGAGCTCCATGAGCCGCCCCTTGGAGAACCACGCCACCCGGTCGCAGAGGTTCACCACCGATCCCATGCTGTGGCTCACCAGCACGATGGTCTTGCCGGCCCGGCGCAACTCGTTGAACTTGTCGTTGCACTTGCGTTGGAACTCCTCGTCGCCGACCGCCAGCACCTCGTCGACGAACAGGACGTCGGGGTCGACGTTGATGGCGACCGAGAAGCCGAGGCGGACGTACATGCCCGACGAGTAGTTCTTCACCGGTTCGTCGATGAAGGCGCCCACCCCGGCGAAGTCCACGATGGCGTCGAAGCGCTTGCGCAGCTCGCTCTGGGGCAGCCCGAGGATGGCCCCGTTCAGGTAGACGTTCTCCCGCCCGGACAGCTCCGGATGGAACCCAGCTCCCAGCTCGAGCAGCGCCGACACCTTGCCGTGGACCTCCACCCGGCCCTCGTTGGGGGCGAGGATACGGGTGAGGCACTTGAGCATGGTGCTCTTGCCCGACCCGTTGGGGCCGATCAGCCCGAAGGTCTCTCCCTCGCGCACATCGAAGCTGACGTCGCGCAGAGCCCAGAACTCGTCGGCCACCACCCGCCGACCCCGCAAGATGGTCGCCTTCAGCGACTGGTTGCGTTCGTGGACCAGCCG
Source organism: Actinomycetes bacterium (assembly GCA_021838445.1). GTDB lineage: Bacteria > Actinomycetota > Acidimicrobiia > Acidimicrobiales > Palsa-688 > JAKCDU01. The sequence goes on from JAKCDU010000073.1 coordinate 7,711, forward strand.
GAACTTCTTGGAGACGTTGATCGCCTCCACGACGACGGGGCCGGCACTCACGGTCGGGACGAAACAGTCATGTCGGTCCAGTAGATTCTAGACCGGCCGACGCTCGCCGGAGGTCCATGCCCCCATCCGCGCCACCACCCCTCGCCGGGCACCGGCCCGTGCCGCTGCCGGGGCCACAGCCGGACGTATCGAACCTCGAGCGCCGGCTCAGGCCGGTGCCGGCTCGCTGACGTCGGCGGCCCGCTCGATCACCTGGTCGATGAAGCCGTAGTCCAAGGCTTCCTGGGCGGTGAACCACCGGTCGCGATCCGAGTCGGCCTCGATGCGCTCCACCGGCTGACCGGTGTGGAAGGAGATGCGCTCGGCCATCATCCGCTTCAGGTAGACGATCTGCTCGGCCTGGATGGCGATATCGGCGGCCTGACCCCGGGCCTGACCCGACGGCTGGTGCATGAGGATGCGCGAGTGGGGCAGGGAGAACCGCTTGCCCGGGGTACCGGCGCACAGCAGGAACTGGCCCATCGACGCGGCCAGGCCCATGCACACGGTGGATACGTCGCAGGGTACGAACTGCATGGTGTCGTAGATGGCCAGGCCGGCCGTCACCGACCCGCCGGGAGAGTTGATGTAGAGGCTTATGTCGCGCTCGCGGTCCTCGGCGGCGAGGAGGAGGAGCTGGGCGCAGATCAGGTTGGCGCTGGTGTCGTCGACTTCGGTGCCAAGGAACACGATGCGCTCCTTGAGGAGGCGCTGGTAGACGTCGCCGGAGCGGTCGAGGCCGGCCATGGTGGCCGAGACCGGGGGCACGTGGAACTGGGACATAGCTATGGAGGGTACCCGGTAGCGCCGGGTTGGGTCCGGCGACCCTAGGATGAGCCGGCACGCGGGCGTGGCGAAATTGGCATACGCGCCAGGTTTAGGTCCTGGTCCCGAAAGGGGTGGAGGTTCGAGTCCTCTCGCCCGCACTGCTCCAGGCCCCCCGGGCGGCGGCCCCTATCCCGGCCATCAGCAGGTCCGAGACCACCGTCACCGACCGGGTGACGAGCACCACGGCGATGGCCTGGCCGGTGGTCAGCACCGAGCCGAGGGCCAGGGCCAGGACCACGTCGCGGACCCCCGCACCGGCCGGCGCCGGCACGAACAGCACGCCGAGGGCCACCGACAGGCCCATGGCGCCGACCGAGAGCAGCAGGACCGACCCGCTCCATCCCCGAAGCGACGACACCAGCACCGCGACCTGCAGGCCGAGTGCCGCCCACGACATGAAGGCCCACCCGAAGGCCCGCCGCTCGGATGCCCCCTCGAGGCGTCCACCCCGCACCGGCCGTCCCAGCAGGCGGGCCGCCACGTCGAGAAGGCCGATCAGGGCTCTCGGGTGCAGCAGGGCCACCAGCGGCGGCACGGCCAGCAGGCCCCACCAGTAGCGCGAGAGTGCCCCGGGGGCGTAGAAGGGCAGGATGGTCGCCCCCAGCAGAAGGCCCGACGTGCACGACACCAAGGCCGTCAAGAGGTTGGCCGCCAGCATCTCCCGGCGCGGCGCGCCGCGCCGGCGACCCGCCTCCATCTGCATCAGCACGGGCCAGACCGCGCCCGGCACGTACTTGCCGAGCTGGGTGGTGAAGAAGAGCCCGGCGCCGTCGGCCACGGGGAGGCGCACCCCGAGCCCGGACAGCACCTGCCACCACACCGGGTAGGTCGCACCGACGCCGATCAGCCCGAACAGCAGCGCCAGGGCCAGGGCGCCGACCCCCATGCGCTCGAACGCCGAGCCGACCGAGTGGCGCTGGTGGTAGACGGCCAGGACCGCCGCCGAAGCGGCGACCAACACGATGACGGCCCCGCCCAGCGCCCGCCAGCGCCCCACGGCCGGCGGCCCCACGGCCGCGGGGCCGCCCTCCCCTTCCCCGCCCGGTGAGGCGTCGGATACGTCGCCGGTCACTCGCCGCGAGCCTACCGGTCGGTCGACCAGCCCATCGTCTGCATCAGGGGCGCGGTCACCGCCGAGGGGGTCATCTGCGACGCCGAGCGGCGGGATCGCTGCTGGGCGGCACGCACCCGCTCGGGCTGGCCAGCCAGGGACGACAGCTGCGCGGCCAGCTCCTCGGCGTCGCCCGGCGGGACGTACACGGGCAGGTCGCCCAGCACCCGGCGCTGGGGGACGGTGTCGGAGGTAACGATGGCGCATCCCGCCCGCACCCCCTGGAAGACCTTGTTGGGCACCACCCTGAGGGCTTTGGGCCCCGTTCCGAACACCCCGAGGCAGACGTCGTGGGCGGCCACGACGGCCGGCAACTGCGAGGGTGGGACGGGGCCGTGCCAGGTCACGCTGGGGTTGGCCCCGGCCGCCCGGCGGGCCTCGGCGCGGTCCTGGCCGTCGCCGATCATGGTGACCCGCACGGACGGATCGGCGGCCAGCAGGGACAGGGCGCGGCCGATGGTGACCGCCCCCTGCAGGGGCGTGTAGCGCCCGAAGAACACGACCCGGAGCGGGCGGTCCCCGGTGTAGAGCGGGCCCGGCGCCACGGCCCAGGAATCGGGGGCGCCGACCGGCACCACCACGGCCCGACGGCGGGCGGCCGGTTCGAGACGCTCGAGGTGTTCGTCGGTGTCGACGACCACCACCGTCGCCGCTCTGAGCGCGGCCCGGTCCACCCACCCGAGAACCCGCTCCCGCCAGCCCCCGCCGAGGCGGCGGTCGCGGGCCGTGTCGAGGCCGCTCACCAGGTGATCGAGGACCCGGGGTGTGGCGGCGAAACGCAGCCGAGCCAGGTGGACGTCGAAGTGACCGAGGTAGGGGACCAACACCGCGTCGGGACGCCCGACGGCCCGCGACCGCCACAGCAGCTCGGTCCAGCGCCACAGGAGGCGCCCGACGAGCACCGGCAGGAGGGCGGGCCGGGCCAGCACGCCGACGCGCCCGGCGGTGTCCAATCCGAGCGCCGCGTTGCATTCCTCGACGACGACGCCGTGGGCGCGCATCCCCTCGATGAGCACCCGGGCGCGGGGATGGGCATCGAGGTCGTAGGTGCCGAACACCACCACCCGGCCCGGTCGGCCCCCGAACTGGCCGGGCCGGCCCCCGAACTGGGCGGGTCGGCCCCCGAACTGGGCGGGTCGGCCTCCGGGCTCGTTCAAGCGGCCTCCGGCCGGCCGGTGACCACCAGACCGACACCCCGATCGGGACAGCGGCGCTGTAACGCCACGAAAGGCCGCGACACCACTTCGACCAGCAGCCCCGCCAGGGCTCCGGGCTGGAGGCTCCGGCCGCTCGCCGAGCTGCGTGAGGCCATCCCGACGGCGGCGTCCGGCCCGCCTCTCAGAGTGACCAGCCGGTTGCGCACCGCCTCGGTCATCAATCCGAGCGGCCAGCCGTAGTGGACGGCCGTGACGTCGCCCATCCCCACCTCAGCCATCAGAGCCACGATCCCGTCGCGGGTGTAGCGGCGGTAGTGGCCGACGGCGCGGTCCGATACGCCGAAGCGCTCCGGGCCGGCCGGCACCGACAGGATCATCGTTCCCCCAGGCGCCACCCTCCGGCTCCACTCCTGCAGGGCGGCGGCGTCATCGTCGAGGTGCTCGAGCACCTCGAAGGCGCACACCACGTCGAAGCGGCCGTCGGGCACGTCGGCGACGCTGCCCCGGTACACCCGACCGCCAGCCGGCTCTATCCGCCGGCGGGCCACCTCGAACGACTTTCCGTCGGGCTCCACTCCGACATAGCCGTAACGGCCGGCCAGGCGCGCCCCAAGGGCGCCCTGACCGCAGCCGACCTCGAGCACGGTGGCCGGGCCGACCCTCCCCAACTCCTCACACACCAGCGCCCAGCGCAGGCGCCCGAGCGGGGACAGAGGGGGCGACCACACCGAAACGGGAGTATACGGGCCAGGCGCTAGGGGCAGACGTAGTCCCGGTCGAACAGGCTGGGCGTGTCGTAGCCGTACTGCACCATGACGGTGATCCCCCCGGCGAAGGGGGCGTAGTCGGGAAGCGGGGAAGTACAGAAAGAGTTGGCGTTGTAGGAGCCGGTGCTGATCTCGTAGGCGCCCGGGACCCACAGGTATATGTGCGGGAAGTTGACGGAGTAGCCGGTGATCTCCCCCCACTGGAGGTTGGTGGAGTAGATGCCGGGGGTGACCCCCTCGGACTGCAGCGCAGCCACCGCACCGGCTACGACCTGGCCGTTGGCCGCCCGGGCCGACAGCGCCAGGTTCCACCCTCCGCTGCTCTCCACGTCGAGCCACCAAAGAGCCGGGTTGGTACCCACCGAGCGGGCGTAGGTGACCCAGTGCCGCGCCCAGAAGTAACCGAAGTTGAAGCTCTGGCAGTTCACGTCGCTGGTCGCGCAGTTCCCGGCCGGCCCGGTCATGGCCTCCGGCGGGACGGGGCTGGGCAGCGGGTTCATGAAGATGTAGGCCGACAGGTTGGGACCGGCCCACTGGGCCTCGAGGGGGTAGCACTGGGAGGGCTGTGCCTGGTTGATGGCGCCGCCGCTCACCTGCACCACCGCCACCGCCGGGTGATCGGTGGGCAGCGAACCTCCGGCGCTGTAGTAGGGGCACTGGTACTGCGACACGTCGTAGCCGGTGGCCCCGGGAGGCAGGACGAAGCCGTCGCCGGTGACCATCATGGCCACCACGGGGGGCGCCCCGTTGGTCCCGGCCGACCCGAAGTAGGGGGCGTCCCCGAAGGAGAACACGCCCCCGTCCTGGGCGGCCAGCCAGTATCCGCCACCGTCGATCGACGCCGACATGCCGACGACCGGGGCGTTCAGGTGGACCGAACCGGTGGAGCCGTAGAAGCGGGCGTCGCCGAAGGCGAACACCCCACCGTCGGAGGCCACCAGCCAGTAGCCGTGACCCGACGGGGTGGCGGCCATACCCACGATCGGTTGGGCCAGGGCGACGCCCCCTGTCGAGCCGTAGAAGCCGGCGTCGCCGAAGGCGAACACCCCACCGTCGGAGGCCACCAGCCAGTAGCCGTGACCCGACGGGGTGGCAGCCATACCCACCACCGGCCGGTTCAGGGCTATGCCCCCGGTGGAGCCGTAGAACTTCGTCCCGAAGGAGAAGACACCCCCGTCGGAGGCCACCATCCAGTAGCCCGATCCCGAAGGGTCGGCGGCCATGCCCACGATCGGCTGGGCCAGAGCGACGCCCCCGGTGGAGCCGTGGAAGGAGGCGTCGCCGAAGGAGAAGATGCCGCCGTCGGAGGCCACCAGCCAATATCCGAACCCGTCGGGGGTGGCCGCCCCGCCCACCACCGGCTGCGCCAACTGGTAAGCGGACATGTCGCCGTAGTTGGTCGTCCCCCGCTGGAACACCGACCCGTTGGCCCCGACCAACCAGTACCCGGGCGCCGATGTCGCCGAGACGCGGACCGCAGGTGGGGCCGGCGACGGCCCGGAATCTCCCCGGGAGGGGAATCGCCCGACCACCGGGACGAGCACGAGGACCAGGGCCAGGGCCAACAACACGGCCGGCGCCAGACGCTTTGCGAGCGCGGTGGAGTAACGCATGCTTC
>JAKCDU010000074.1 GCA_021838445.1 Actinomycetes bacterium
CGCCCCCGTGGCGTAGCTACCGCGGCTGGCGAACACCGAGGCGAGCACGGCGATGCCGAGGACACCGCCGAACTCCCGGACCGCGTTGTTGGCGCCTGACGCCACTCCCTGCTCGAGCGGGCCGACCGAGCCGAGGACCATCTGGCTCACCGGCACGAAGAACAGTGACATGCCTATGCCGCACAGTACGAAGGGGGCGACCAGGTCGGCGAAGGTCGCCGTCGGCCGGAGGAGGGTGGCCAGCCAAGCCAAACCGGCCGCCTGCATGGCCAGCCCGGTGACCATCAATGGGCGGCCGCCGATGCGGTCGGACAGGGGGCCGGCGATGGGCGCCACGAACATGGGCATGGCCGTCCAGGGCAGGGTGCGCAGGCCGGCCCCGAGAGGGGAGAAGTGCTGGACGGTCTGGAGGAACTGGGCCAGAAGGAAGATGGAGCCGAACATCCCGAAGCTGAACAGCAGGGAGGCGATGTTGGAGGCGCTGAAGCTGCGGTTGGCGAACAGCCGCAGGGGCAGCATGGGTTGGGGGGTCCGTCGCTCGTGGGCCACGAAGGCGGCGAGCAGGGCCGCCCCCGCCCCGAGCGGGACCACGACCTGGGGAGAGCCCCATGAGTAGGTGTCGGTCCGCACCAGGGCGTAAACCGTGGCGAACAGGCCCGACGAGACCAAGCCCAGCCCGGGCAGGTCGAGGCGCTGGGCCGGACCCCACGATTCGGCGATGCGGCCGATCAGGGCGAGGGTGACGACACCGATGGGGACATTGATCCAGAAGATCCACTGCCACGAGGCCAACTCGGTCACCAGACCCCCGACCAGCGGCCCGAAAGCCACGGCCAGACCCCCGACCGCCCCGTACACGCCGAGGATGGCGCCTCGCCGCTCGACCGGAGCGGCGTTGGCCACTATGGTCAGCGTCAGGGGCAGGATCATGGCCCCGCCGACACCTTGCAGGGTGCGGGCGGCCACGAGGAAGCCGATGGAAGGAGCCAGGGCCGCCGCCATCGACGACACCGTGAACACGGCCAGCCCGATGGTCAGTATCCGCCGCCGCCCGAAACGGTCGCCGAGGGCGGCACCGGTGAGCAGCAGGACGGCGAAGGTGAGGGTGTAGGCGTTGACGATCCACTCCAGTCCCTGCACCCCCGAGTGCAGATGGAGGCGGATCTGGGGCAGGGCCGTGGTCACGACCAGGTTGTCCAGGCTGACCATGAACGAGGCCACGGCGGCCAAGGCGTAGGTCCAACCGACCGGGAACTTGGAGGTGGATTGGGTGGGCGGCACAGCGGCACTCCTTAGTATTGAGTAGTCACTAACTAATGGGCAGGAAAAAAAAGGTGGCCGGACCTGCGGGCCGGGCCGTCAATCGGGGCCATCGCCGTTCTCCAGCCATGAGGGAGGGACCTTCGAGCACAGCTGGGCCCACTCCTGGTCGACCTCGTCGAGCTCGAGGGCGGCGGCCACGTTGAGCAGCATCCCCACTGCCACGAACATGGTCAGGCGCTCCCCGCCGATCCCGGCCACACCCGAGATGGTGGACCACAGCTTGCGGAAGCAGCGCCGCGCCGCCACCCGGATGTCGGGGTCGCCGCAGGCGGCGTAGGAGTGGAGCTGGACCAGGAGCAGCTCCCGGTCCTGGAGGAGCGCGGTGTAGGTGTCCGCCATGGCCTCCAGGGCGCGCTCGTCGTCGAGTCCCCGGGCGGAATCCTCCAAGGCCGTGGTGATGCGGCCGAATGCCGCTTCCATGGAGGCGATGAACAGGGCCTTCTTGGTGGGGTAGAGGCGGAACAGGTAGGGCTGCGAAATCCCCGCCCGGCGGGCGATGTCCTCGGTCGAGGTCCCCTCCAGGCCGCCGAGGGCGAATTCGGCTACGGCGGCCTTCAGGATCTCCTGACGTCGCTCGTCGGCCGTCATTCGCACAGCTCGAAGTTAGTGGTGACTCACTATCTTGTCAAGATCCCGCACCGGATTACCGGCGTCAGGGCCCTGGCCTTGTGCAGCCGACCGGGGTCAGGCCTGATTGTTGAACCGCGTGTCGAAGAGGGAGGTCAGGTGTAACGGAGCGGTGAGCACTTTCTGCTGGTAGAAGAAGTCGGCCTCGTTCTGCAACGGCGTGATGATGTTGGATGAGGTGATCGGAACGGTGACGTATTGGCTGCGGTTCACGTACAGATCGGACACCGCGATAGGCAGACCGGTTATGTGGGAGAAGGTGGCGGCCCACTGCGAGCGGTGGGCCGCCGCCCACAGTTGCGCCTTGGCGTAGCGTCCGACTAGGTCGCCGATGGCTGCGCTGATAGCCGGGTCGTCGAGAGCCGACTTGCTGGCGACCCAGAACGTCTCGCCTTTCACATAGGGAGCGCCGCTGACCACCACCTTGTCATGGAAGTCGGCGACGCCGATGCTCATGAAGGGATCCGATGAGAAGAGGGCGTCGACCTTGCCGCCGTTGAGGGCGGACAGGGCGCTGCCGGCGGTGAGGTTCACGAAGGTGACCGAGGAGGAGGCCACTCCGGCCTGCTTCAGGGCCTGGAGGGCGAAGTACTGCGCCACGCTACCGGTCTGCCACCCGACCTTCTTGCCCGCGAGAGCTGCCAGGTTGCCTATGGTCGAGTTGCCAGGAACGAGGAGGCCGTAGATCGACTGGCTCGGCGTGCTCGGAAGGGACGCAGAGATCACCTTGACCGGATCGTGGGCGGCGAAAGCGAAGATGGCCGGTGCGTCGGCGGTCGGCACGACATCCACCGACCCACCGGTGAGGGCGGCGATCCCCGCCGCCCCGCTCGGAAACTCGCTCCATGTGATGCGGTACGGCAGGTTCTGCAGCTCGCCCGACGTCTGGAGGAGAGTTTGGACGCTCGTGGCCTGATCGCCCATCTGCAAGGTCACCCCTGACAGATGCGCGCCTGCCGCTGTAGTGGAAGTTTCAGCAGAGGCGGCCTTGCTGGTTGAACCGCAGCTGGAGACTGCGGTGGCCGCGAGGCCGAGACCGACCACGGCGGCGGCGAATCGTTGACCAACATGCCGGCTGCGTGTGTCTTCATTTCTCATATCTATATCCCCCCGAGAAGTGGAAAGTGTCGATTTCGCCGTCAACCGGCCAGCGGTGTGGGCGCTGGTGGACTGGTCCGGGTGAGGTCTGGGCGTGACCTCACTGAGCGGTCGACCACCCCGAGCTCGGCGAGGAGATCGACGGCCAGGGCGGCCAGGTCGCTGTCAGCGATGGTTCTCGGCCGAACCTCGTCGATGACCACCTCGAGCGATATGCGGGCGTCCTTGAGCACGAGGATGCGGTCGGCCAGGGCTACGGCCTCGTTGACGTCGTGGGTGACCATGAGCGCCGCGATGCGATGGCTCTGAAGGAGGTCGAGGAGCAGTTGCTGCATGCGAACCCTGGTCAGGGCGTCGAGAGCGGCAAAGGGTTCGTCGAGGAGCAGCAGGTCGGGCTTGCGGACCAAGGCCCGGGCCAGAGCCACGCGCTGGGCCTCCCCACCCGACAGGGTGGCCGGCCAGTCGTTGGCTCGCGACTCGAGGCTCACCTCTCGCAGGGCATCCAAGGCCAGGGTGCGCTTGGGGCGCTCCTTCCCGAGGCCGAGCAGAACGTTCTGCCAGACCCGCTTGGAGTGGACCAATCGGGGCTCCTGGAACACTACCGAGCGCGTCCTCACCACCAGGACATCCCCGGTGTCCGGGCTTTCGAGTCCCGACACCATACGCAAGATAGTGGTCTTGCCGCTGCCGCTGGCTCCCAGGAGCGCCACTATCTCTCCGGTGCCGACGCGCAGGTTGACGTCGTCAAGGATGGTGCGATCTCCGAACGACTTCCCGACCCCTTCCAGGACGAGGGCCGTCTTGTGGTCGGTCAACGTACCGACACTCCGGCCCGCCAGGGCATAGTCAGATGTTCGACCAAACGGACCAGCACGTCCGCGATGATGCCGAACACCACGTACAGCAGCACGCAGACGAAGATGACATTCAGTTCGTCGTAGTTCTGGGCGTTGAGCATGATGTAGCCGATGCCGGCCTTGGCATTGATCTGCTCGGCCGCAACGAGGGCCAGTATGGATATGCCGAGCGAGAAACGGATCCCTGTGAGGATCTGGGGGAGGGCCATCGGGAGGATGACCTCCTTGGACAGCCGGCCACGCGAGAGGCCGAAGATGCGGGCCGCTTCCACGACCTTCTTGTCGACGTGGCGGACCCCGGTCGAGGTGTTGAGGTAGACCGGGTACACCGTCGCCAGAGCGATCAGAGCGACCTTGGGCGTTTCATCAATGCCCATCCACAGGATGAAGAGCGGCACCAATGCCAGGAATGGCACCATTCGCAGCATCTGCATCGGGGCATCTACCAACTCCTCTCCGATAAGGGTCAGACCGGAAGCCGCACCCAGTATCAGGCCGGCGCCTGCGCCTATCGCGAAGCCCAGCAACGAACGCCCGAGCGATACCCGCAGCTGGTAGGCGAGCTGCTGATGATCCCAGAGGTTGCTCAAGGTGCTGACTACGACCGAAGGCGACGGTAGGAGTTGGGCGCTGATCACCCCGCCGTAGGTGAGGAGGCACCACAGCCCCAAGATCGACCCGGGGAGCAGGCTCCGCGTGGAGAGGGTGCGCCGGCGGCTGTGGCTCTTGTGTGCCTTGGCCGGGGGTCGGACCAGATGATCGAAACCGGTGTCCCCGCCGGCGTCCGCTGTGGTCCCCATATCCGACACGGAGCGGGGAGGGAGCAGGTGGTCCCGGCTGGGAGCAGTCACGCTGGGGCCAGAGCGGCTTGGTCGACGGTCCGTTCGGGTAGTGCGCTTCCGAGGGTGATGCGAACCAACTCGCGCTTTTCTGGCCAGTAGTTGCCCTCGCCCATGTGAACCGTGGCCCGTTCGTCCCAGATCGCGATGTCCCCGACCGACCAGTGGTACCGGCAGTGGAACCGGGGATCGCGCATGTGGTTGAAGAGGAAGTCGAGAAGGGCTTTGCTCTCGGTGGCCTTCAGGCCGACCACCGAGCGCGTGTAGCCAGGGTTCACGAACAGGACGCGCCGTCCCGTCACCGGGTGGCGGATGACCATGGGATGCGTCGCCCCGGGGAACTCCTTGGCTATACGGCGTCCCTCGGTCTCGCCGTACCACTGCACGATCAATTCGTTGAACCGTTCGCCCTGACTGTGGAAAGCTTCGAGTCCGCTGACCAGTTGCTGGATTTCCACCGACAGGGCGTCGAAGGCCTGGCACATATTGCCCCAGATGGTGTCGCCGCCCCGGGACGGGATGGTGATGGCCCGCAGTGCGGCGGCATCGGGAGTTTCAGGGTGGAAGGTATAGTCGGTGTGGAATTCACTGTCGGCGTCGGGCCCGTAGGCATCTGACTTGATATGTGACAGAAGATCGGCTGGCGCTCCTGTGCCGGCTTGCACCGGATGGGGAATGGGTTCGCCGAACACCCGGGCTATCTCCATGTGCACGTCGGGATCCTCTGTGACGCTGGGCAGGAAGATCACCAGGTGCTCGTAGAGCAACTTACGAAGTTGCTCGGCCTGGGCTGGGCTCACCCCGCGGCCGGGTTCGAAGCCCTCCACGACCGCCCCAATGGAACTGGTGAGCGGCCGAGCCCGCAGTGCGTCGGACATCTTTCCCCCTGGATCGCATAGTTGAGGCGGCGCTGCTGAACACCGCTCTGAACGCTGTTCATTATAGGAGTGCCAGCGAGTTAGTGTCAAGGTTGCTCCAGCAAATACCATTGATTGGTCGCCATCCAGGAGGGACAGCAAATGGGATCCAACGGTTCCACCAAGCGCCGAGCGCCTTCTGTGGTGGCGATGGCTGGGCGCGGCGTGCCCGAAGCCGAGTCGGCCCGCCAATCGCAACGGGCCGTCATCATCCGCGCCGCCCTGGAGATACTCGACGAGGCCGGCCTGGAGGACTTCTCCATGAGGAAGTTGGCTACCCGCCTGGGAATGTCGGCCGGCAACCTCTATCTGTACTTCGAGGACCGTGACGGCCTACTCGACGCTGTGAGGGACGCCGTCCTCGACGCCATCAACACCGAGCCCATCGACGATGGCGACTGGCAGGTGGTGCTCAAGCGGGTGATGCACCACTATCGAGACGAGTTGCAGGCCCATCCCGGTGCCATGGTGCTGCTGCAGAGGACGAGCAGTATCTCTCCCGGCATGTGGCAACTCGGTCAGATTCTCACTGAGATTCTTGGTCGAGCGGGGATTTCGAACCCCACCATTGTCACCCTCTACAGTCGGGTGCTGCTGTGGACTCTCGCTGGTTTCGTGGCCCAGGAGGAGATTCTCGCCAACCGGTCGGTTCAGCGAGACGGCCGACCAGGCGGCCGTGGCCGCCGAACGGTCGTGCTGTCGGCGGCCACACTCGACCTGATCATGCGCCAGCCTTCCTCGCTTCAGCAATCGTCTGACATCGATGTGGACGAGCTCTTCGAAGCGACGATAGATGTGGCGATCCGGGGCATAGCGTCAGTCGCCAGGGGAGGTTGAGAGGCCTTCACTACCCTCGCCCGGCCCGGGCGGTCGCATCGACTCCCGGCGGCGACGAGATTGTCTGGGTCAACCACGATGTCGATGCCGGGTTCGGCGGCTCAGGCCCCCTGCGCCCCGTCGGCGACGACCGCCCCGTCGCAGACCTCGACCAGGCGGTCATAGGCCAGGCGGTCGAGGAGCCACCGGTCGTGGGTCACGACCAGCAGGGTGCCCTCATAGGAGTCGAGGGCCTCCTCGATCTGCTCGATGGCCGGCAGATCCAGGTGGTTGGTGGGCTCGTCGAGGACCAGGCAGTTGGTGCCGAGCACCATCAGCTCGGCCAGCTGGGCCCGGGTGCGCTCACCGGGGGACAACCCCCCGAGCGCCCGCCCCACCTGGGGGGCGCTCAGGCCGAACTTGGCCAGCGTCGACCGGGCCTCCTGGACGGTCACCGAGGTGGAGGCCACGAAGGCGTCGAGCAGCGAAGCCGACGGGGCGGCCGGGCGGCGGTGCTGATCGAGCTCACCGAAGCGGACCGAGGGCCCGATCCACCGCTGCCCCGCCTCCAAGGCGGCCCGCCCGGTAAGAGCTGACAGGAGAGTCGACTTGCCCCCGCCGTTGGGACCGGTGATCACGACCCGCTCGGCCCAGCCGATCTCCAGGTCGACCGGTCCCAACCGCCAGTCACCGCGACGCACCACGGCGCCGGTGAGGTTGGCGACCCGGTCACCGCTGCGCTGGGTAGGGGCCAGGTCGAGGTGGAGCTGCCACCCCTCCCATGGCTTCTCCACCTCACCGAGGCGATCCAGGGCCCGCTCCGACACCCGGACCTTGGCGGCCTGCTTCTCCGTGCGGTTGACCGCAAACCCGCGCTGGGCCCGGTCGGGGTCCTTGGGTCGGCGGGCGGCCCGGCGGGCCCCCTCCTCGGACCAGGCCCGCTGGGTGCGTATACGCGAGCGCAACCGGTCCCGCTCGGCCTTCCATTCGGCGAAGGCGGCCCCGGCATGGGACCGGGCCAGGGCCCTTCGCTCCACGAACTCGCTCCACCCGCCGGCGTACTCGGCGCCGCGGTGGGAGTGCTCCTCCAGCTCGAGGATGCGGGTGGCGACGGCGTCGAGGAAGGCCCGGTCGTGGGATACCGCGATCACCGCCCCGTCGAAATGCTCGACGGCCCGCTCGAGCAGCTCCAGGCCGGCGAAGTCGAGGTCGTTGGTGGGCTCGTCGAGGAGGAGCACATCGGACCTGGTGAGCAGCACGGCCGCCAGCCGCACCCGCGCCGCTTGCCCCCCGGACATGTCCCTGACCGGCACGGCCCAGCTCTCGGGGGGCAGGCCCAGCTCCCGGGCCGTGACCGCGGCCCGCACCGCGAAGTCGTCGCCACCGATGGCGAGGAAGGTGTCGAGAGCTTCGCTGTAGTCGTCGACCACCCCCGGGTCGCTCTGGAGCAGTTCGGTGAGGCGGTCCAGCTCGGCTTCGGCGTGGGCCACGCCGGTGCGCCGGGCGAGGTACTGCATCAGCCCTTCACCCGGCTGGGCGTCGGTCTCCTGGGCGAAGAGGGCGACGCGCAGGGTGGCCGGCACCCGTTCGACCCGACCCTCGTCGGGGGTCTGCAAACCGGCCAGCACCCTCAGCAGGGTGCTCTTGCCCACCCCGTTGGATCCCACCACCCCCAAACGCCAACCGCGGTCGACCGACAGGGACACCGAGTCGAGGACTGTCCGGTTGACCCGGGTCACCGTCACGTTCTGGGCGGACAACACAGGGGGACCAGGCTAGAGCCTCGGGCCGACCCCGACCGGCGCGCCCCGCCCGGCGGCCCCCCGGGCCGCCGCCGCCCGGCGGCCGTTGGTCAGCGCTGGCGGGAGTGGCCGGTCTGGCGGCGCGGCGGCCGCTGGCGCCGTCCCGCTCCGGCGGTGTCGGCGGGCCGCTCGCGCCGGGTGGTGGGCTCGGGGCGGCGCCCCACGAGGCGGACCTCGGGTCGGGCCGGCAGTGCGGTCACGTCCGGCGCCGAGATGGCCGTATCGAAGCCGAGGTGGCGCTGCAGGCGACGGGCGCCGTCGAGATGGTCCTGCCCGAGGAGGCTGATGACGATGCCGTCGGCTCCGGCCCGGCCGGTCCGTCCCGAGCGGTGCACGTAGTCGGCGGTGTCGGCCGGCGGGTCGTAGTGGATCACCAGCGGGACGTCGTCGACGTGGATGCCCCGCGCCGCCACATCCGTGGCCACCAGCACGTCGAGCCTCCCGGCCCGGAAAGCGGCCAGGGCCCGCTCGCGCTGGCTCTGGCTGCGATCGCCGTGGATGGCGTCGCTGGCCAGGCCCTCACGCCCGAGCCGCAGGGCCAGCCGGTCGGCGCCCCGCTTGGTCCGGCAGAAGACCAGGGCCGGTCCGTTGGCGGTGATGGTCTGGGCCGTCACCGAAACCCGGTCCTCGTGGCGCACCGACCAGAAGTGGTGGTGGATCTCCCCCCGGTCGGTCTCCTCCACGGTGATGTCATGGCGGACCGGCGAGTGCTGGTACTCGCGCACCAGCTTGTCCACGGGACCGTCGAGGGTGGCCGAGAAGAGCAGTGTCTGGCGCTGGGGGCTCGTCTGGTTGACCAGGCGGCGGACCGCCGGGAGGAACCCCATATCGGCCATGCGGTCGGCCTCGTCGATCACCACCATGTCCACGAAGGCCAGGTCGACCGCACCTCTCTCCAGCAGATCCTCGAGCCGGCCGGGGCAGGCGATCAGGACGTCCACGCCCCGGCGGAGGGCCGAGACCTGCTTGGGGTAGCCCACCCCCCCGAACACCGACGCCACGGTCTTGCCGATAGCGCGGGCCAGAGGATCGAGGACCTCCTCGACCTGGGAGGCCAGCTCCCGGGTGGGTACGAGGATCAAAGCCGCGGGGCGGCCGCGGCCGGCGCGCCGGGTCGAGCCGTGGCTGCCGGCGGCGCTGGCGAGACGGGTGAGGATCCCGAGGCCGAAGGCCAGGGTCTTGCCCGAGCCGGTCGGCGCCTTGCCGCACACGTCGCGCCCGGCCAGGCAGTCGGGCAGGGTGGCGGACTGGATGGGGAAGGGTGTGGTGATCCCGGCTCGGGTCAGGACCGCCGCCAGTTGCGGCGGCACGCCGAGAGCCGAGAAAGTGTCGGGCGCGAGGGGTTCAACAGGTAGAGACACGGGACTCCGGTCGGTCAGGGGGGGAAGATGGCCGACTCGATGAAGTTCTCGTGGGCCTCGCCAACGCTGACGCCGGCGGCCTCCGGGGCGAGGGCCCCAGGGCATCGCGTCTACGATACCAAAGATGGCGGGGCGCCGGCGGGTCGGCAGCTAACCTCTGGAAATGCTGGAACTGCAGTCGTTCGGTCGGACCGGCCACCGCAGCAGCCGGGTCGTCTTCGGTGCTGCGGCCCTCGCCCGGCTTTCCCCCGACCGCGCTGACCAAGTGCTGCCGCTCCTGTTGGAGTTCGGGGTCAACCACCTCGACACGGCCTCGTCCTACGGCGACTCCGAGCTGCGCCTGGCCCCTTGGCTGGCTGAGCACCGCGACCGTTTCTTCCTGGCCACCAAGACCGGCGAGCGCGACGGGGACGCGGCCCGGGCCAGCCTCGAGCGTTCCCTCAGCCGAATGGGGGTCCACCACGTGGACCTCATCCAGCTGCACAACCTGGTGGAACCCGACGAGTGGGAGGAGGCCCACCGCCCGGGAGGGGCGGTGGCGGCCCTGGCCCGGGCCCGGGACGAGGGGCTCACCCGATTCGTCGGGGTCACCGGGCACGGCACCCGCATCGCCGGGATGCACCTGCGCAGCCTCGAACGCTTCGACTTCGATTCGGTCCTGCTTCCCTACAACTTCGCGCTGCTCGCCGACCCGGACTACCGCCGGGACGTGGAGGCGCTCCTCGAGGTCTGCCAATCACGTCAGGTGGCGGTCCAGACCATCAAATCGCTGGCCCGCCGCCGCTGGTCCGACGGGAGCGAGGGGCCGCGCTTCAGCTGGTACGAGCCTCTCCGGCCGGGGCCGGCCCTGGAGCGGGCCGTGCGCTACGTGATGGCCGACCGGAGGGTGTTCCTCAACTCGTCGAGCGATCTGCGCCTGCTGCGGCCGACCCTGGAGGCCGCCGCCGGGGCAGGGCCTGGGGTAGCGGCGCCGTCGGATGAAGAGATGGAGCGCGACGCGGCCGAGCTGGGGATACAGCCCTTGTTCGACGGGGCCGGGCTGGAACGCATCTGAGCGGCGGGCTCGGGGCCATGGCCGTATGACATCGAGACGGAGGTCCGAGGCGTGAGGATACTGACCCGGATGTGCACCAGCCTCGACGGCTTCGTGACCACCCCCGACGGCCGCCCGGTGCAGGTGGACTACCCGGCGTGGGACCCCGAGGAGCTGGGCTTCTACGAGCTGCAGTCCCTCTGTGGCGCCGTGCTCATGGGCCGGACCACCTTCGAGCCGGCCCTCTACGCCCCGTTCTGGCCGTGGGGTGACCTCCCCGTGTACGTCCTCGGCTCGCAGCTTCGGTCCGACCTGCCCGCCGAGGTGGTCGTAGACAGTGACCCGGTCCGGCTGTACGAGCGCCTGCTCGACGACTGCCAGGACGCCGATGTGCACCTGGTGGGCGGCCCGCTCACCGTCGAGACCTACCGCCGGCTCGGTGTGCTCGACGAACTGCGCCTCATGGTGCTCCCCGTGCTCACCGGGGCGGGGCGCCAGCTGACCCCGGATATCGGCACCGACGCGGTGCTGTCCCTCATCGGTATCCGGGACTGGCCGGGCGGCGTCACCGAGCTGGCCTACGAGGTGGAGTACTAGCCCCCGACGGTGCGGGCGGTGTTGGCCGGGCCGCCGGGCATTAGCTTCTAGGTCCGTGACCAACTCCCCCAAAGATGTCGTCTCGTCGCTGTGGAACGCCCTGGCCGCCCGGGACTGGGCCGCGGTCGGCGACCTGATCGCCGAAGATGGCATCTACTACGACGCGCCCATCGGACCGGTCGCCGCGGCGCGCGGTCCGGCCCATGTCGTCGCCCGCCTGCGCCTGGCGCTCGAGCCGCTGGCGTCGTACACCAACTACGACGGTCGCATGGTCGGCGAGGGCGACACGGTGATGTACGAGCACTCCGAACGGTGGGAGTGGCCGACGGGTGAGACCGTCGTGCTGCCCTTCGTGAGCGTGCACCGGGTGGACGGCGCCAAGGTGAGCCTGTGGGCCGACTACTGGGACTACCGCACCCTGCTCGACGGGGCGCCGCAGGGATGGCAGGAGTCCCTGGCCGGCGCCGACATGTCGTGGATCTACGACGCCACCGGGCAGGTCTGAGCGCCGGCGGTCAGCCCCAGACCTCCCGGGCCGTCTCGGCGACGAGGCGGAGCTTGGCGACCTGATCGTCGAAAGTGAGAAGGTTGCCCTCGAGCGTCGAGGAGAACCCGCACTGCGGTGACAGGCACAGCTGGTCGAGAGGGACGTACCTCGACGCCTCCTCGATGCGCCGCTTCAGGTCGTCCTTGGACTCGAGCGTCGGGCGTTTGGTGGTGACCAGGCCGAGGACGACCATCTTGCCCTTGGGGACGAACCGCAGCGGTTCGAAGCCGCCCGAGCGGGAGTCGTCGTACTCGAGGAAGAAGCCGTCTACATCCAACTCGTTGAACAGGGCCTCGGCGACGAAGTCGTAACCGCCCTCGGCGACCCACGACGAGCGGAAGTTGCCCCGGCACGAGTGGGTGGTGACGGCCATCGAGTCGGGTCGGCCGGCCAGGGCCGCATTGATCTGCTTTATGTACCGCAGGTGCTGGTGCTCGGCGTCGGCGCCCTGACCGGAGAGCATCTCCCGCTGGCGGGGGTCGTTCAGGTAGGCCAGGCTGGTGTCGTCGAGCTGGAGGTAGGTGCAGCCCAGCTCGGCGAGCGCCGCCACCTCGGCGGCGTAGGCCGCCGACAGATCGGTCCAGAACTCCTCGAGGTCGGGGTAGACGCCGGGATCGACGGCGGCCCGCCCGCCCCGGTAGTGGACCATGCTCGGCGAGGGGATGGTGAGCTTGGGGGTGAGCGATGCCCCCGAAGCGGCCACGGTGTCGCGCAGGAAGGTGAAGGCCTCGGCGAAGATGGGTTTCTCCAGCCGGATGCTCCCGTCTACGTGCAGCGCCGCCGGGGTGAACTCGATGGTCCCCTGCTCGTTGTGGAACTCCACTTTCAAGCTGTCCGAGGCCCGGCTGACACCCCCGAGCTGGTAGATGAAATCCATGTGCCACGAGGCCCGCCGGAACTCCCCGTCGGTCGCCGTCTGCAGGCCCACCTCCTCCTGCATCCGGACCACCTGGCGGATGGCGGCGTCCTCGATCTCGGCCAGTCCGGCCCCGGAGAGACTCCCGTCGGCGTACCGCTCACGCGCCGCGAGCACCTCCGGCGGCCTCAGCAGGCTGCCCACGTGGTCGGCTCTGAACGGTGGTCTGTTGCGCCAGGACATGGTGCGACGTTAGACCTGCAGCACCTGCGGTAGAAACGGTCCGGATGCCCTTGGGGCCAGGAGGGAGAAGAGAAGCCGATGACCAGCGTGTCGCAGCACCCGTCTCTCAGGGTCGACCCGGACTACGACTCGCCCGGGTACGGGTCGACGGGGGCCCGGGCCCCCAGGGAGCCTTTGCTGCTGCTTCCCCCCGGGACCATCGACACCGCCGGGCCGGTCTTCGGCGACGGCGCGGTCGGTCCCGGCGACGCCGACCTGACCCGCCAGCACGGCGGCGAGCCGCTCGGGGAGCGGATAAACGTGAGCGG
>JAKCDU010000075.1 GCA_021838445.1 Actinomycetes bacterium
TGGGGCAGCTCGCCGCGGTCGTCGACCATGGGGCGGTTCGGCACGGTCACGCTGGTGCACTGCGACTGGCCGAAGGGGCCGTCATCGTCGAGCATCAGGCCCTGCGAGACGCTCATCAGTTCGTTGAACGCCGAGTTCCCGCTGCGGACCTCGACCGTGCCGCGGGCCGGGCGGGTCGTCTGGTAGGAGACCTCGATGAGGATGGAGTTGGCGTTCCATTGGGCCGAGTTGATGTTGGCCATGGCGTTGTTGTTGTCGGCGATGCCGGCCAGGTAGCCGAAGGGCACCGAGCCGTCGGACTCCAGCTGCTCGGGGGTGCAGCGGATGGTGGCGTCGGCCACGCCGGTCTCCTGGTCCCAGAAGGCCGCGCCCATGCCCAGGTTGCGCGACAGATCACCCGGGTAGTCCGGAGGTAGATGGTCTCTCGAACGGTCGCTCATCAACATCATCCCTTGCTCATGTGGGGGGACTGCAAGGGAACCGGCACCGACGACCTGGGGCCCCTACGAATCGACCCGGTCGGCCTGTCATGGCAATGATAAGCCGACTCACCCGGTCGCGGCGACGACGGCTCGCCTACTGGGACGCCCCGCCCGAGTCCGGGCCGGCCGAGCTAGGCCCGCGGCGGGTGGCGAACGAGCACCAGACGACCTTGCCCCGGCCCCCGACGCGGTATCCCCAGCGCGACGACAAGGCATCGACGAGGAGCAGCCCCCGGCCGCCCTCGCTGAAAGCCCCGGGGCGGCGGGCGGCGGGCACCCCCGTCGTCGACGTGTCCTCCACGCTGATCACCAGCTCCGCTGGGCGGCGCTCGACGGCCAGGCGGAACGGGCAGCGGGCGTGGACGACGGCGTTGGTGACCAGTTCACTGGTGCACACCGCGGCCGAATCGCCGAGGCTCTCGAGGCGCCACTCACGCAGGGTGGCCAACACGAACGACCGGGCCAGCCTTACCGCTTCTGCTCTGGGGAGGCATTCCATATGGACGCGCTGCGGCACTCGGATGGATCTCAATCGGGGATCAGGCCCGAACGGCCCGCCAGGCCCGCTCGGACGGATGAATGAGAAGCCGGAGGACGGCGTCCCCCGACGTCGCGTTCCTACCCGCTGGCAACCGGATCCAACCGGCCGGGACCCATCAGGGTCCAACCGGCCGCCGGGCCCATCAGGGTCCGGTGACCGCCCCGGTTCCGGTTCCCTCGTGGGTGTTGGCGATCTGCGACACGCCCAGGCTCGGCGGGGCGTTCCACTTCTGCTGGTAGCTGCCGTTGCAGGTGTCGACCTGGATGGTGGAGAACTTGTCGGTGTTACCCGGCGGCGCCCACTGATTGGCCGTGTTGGACTCCAGACAGTAGCCGTCGCCGTCGGTCCAGGTGTAGTCGTGCACCGACCCCCCGTTGCTCCCCCACTCGGTCCAGGTGATGTTCGACGCCGGGTTGCTCTCGGTCACGTCGCAGGCCGTGACGGTGACCCACACCTGGCTCGGGAGGCTGCCGGGGGTGGCCAAGGGCGAGTGGAGGCAGTAGGGGCTCGTCGGGTTGGTGCAGGTGGTCTGGTACTGGGGGGTGAAGAGCATGCCGACCGGGTTGCCATGGGCATCGGTGGATGTCTGCTTGAAGCAGAAGCGCTGGTTCCACGACGGGTAGTCGTTGGTGTCGGGAAACTGCTTGCACATGTAGTCGATGAGGAAGCTGGATCCCACGTTCTGGTTGGTCACGTCCAGGCAGGCCCCGAACTCCTGGTAGTTGACCAGTTGGCTGGTCGGGCCGAAGGCCTGGCCGGACGGCGGTTGGGAGCCGCCGGCCCCGGCGCTGGGGGAGATCTGCCAGGTGGTGGTGTTGTTGAACCCGCCGCTGCAGCCGCCCAGCGTCACCTTCGAGGTCTGGGTGCCCGTCGGGTCGCTGTACAGGGGGTTCTGCAGGCAGTAGCTGTTGGGCGCCCCGGCCGGGCTGGTGCCCGTCGACACCCCCTGGATGTCCCCGTTGTCGTTCACCCCCCACTGGGCCGCAGCGGTCGCCCCGCAGTTCTGGGTGATGGGGACCGTGGAAGAGCCGCCACCGGTGTCCTCGGGGTCCTGGGCGCAGTAGTCGATGCCGGCTATCTGGATGTCCAGGTTCCAGGTGGGGGTGTACTGGAACTGCTCGAGGGTGTTGTTCGTCGAGCACTTGGTCGTCGCCTCGAGGGTCACCCCGCTCGAGGTGTTGGACCCGTTGTTGTACACCGCGACCAGGCACTCCTTGTTGGAGTAGCTGTAGATGATCCCACCGGGGATGTTGGCGTTGCTGGTGTTGAAGTTGTACGTGCTGACGACCCGACGCCAGTTGCCTTTGGCCGTGCTGGCAGCGGTGGGGTTGGGACAGGCCGTCGACGGCGAGCAGGCGGTGACCACGGCCCGGGAGAGATAGTTGCCGCTGCTCGGGGCGGCGGGGCCATATCCGGCGGTGCAACTCACGGCCATGAACGCACCGAGAGGGGTTTCATCGTAGTACTGCACCGAGGTGGTGAACGAGGCGCTACCGCTGCCCGAGGCGGCGTTGGTCCACCCGCTCGCCGTTCCGCAGGGCAGCTGCGACGGCACGACGTAACCGTTGATGTTCTGGGCCCGGATGCGGCCCACCGTGACCTGGACGCCGGCGAGCGCGGCCTGCAGGTCCCCGTTACGGGAGCTGGTGTTGGTGCTCTGGTTGAGCTGCGAGATGGAGCCGGTCATGGCCGTCACGGCCACGATGGAGAAGACCATGATCAGCAGCAGCACGAGGATGATCGAGCCCTGCTCATCGCCGGCCCGGCCCCGCCTCGGCCTGCCCGGCAGGCCCGAGAGGCGGCGGCGGACGCCGAGGGAACGGGGGTGGAACCGCGGGGTTGACGACGAGCTCATCAGGGGCCTCCACAAACTCCGCTACTGAGCGACCCTTTGGAAGTGTTGACGGCGGTCAGGGAGAACGATGACTGGGCCGGCGGGACCTTCTCGTTGGCCCCCTGTTGGGCCGTGATGACGACGGCGAGCTGCCAGGGGGCCTGCTTGGTGGCGGTCAGGGTGAAGGGGTCGGTCGTCACCGACTTGGCCAGCCCGGAGGCCAGGATCTGCCATTGGGACGGGACGCTGTTGCCGAGCAGCCAGGTGTGCTGCTGCAGGTTGCCGTTGGTGTTGTCGTACTCGAGGGCGGTGCACTGGGACTTGCCCTTGGTGCTGATCGTCCAGTCCGACTGGAACTCGACGAAGTAGTTGCCCCCGGAGGCGTAGGGCGTCTCGATGTCGGCCGCGTAGCGGACCTCCCCATCGAGCTGCTGGAAGGCATTGGTCACCTGCTGGCTGCCCTCGGACAGGAACTTGACCCGCGACTCCGACCCGTAGGCCGACACCAGGGCGGCCGACACGATGGTCATGACGATGGTGAAGATAGCCATGGCCACCAGCAACTCGGCCAGGGTGAAGCCGGCCTCGCGGCCGGATATGGCGTCGCACGCGGCGTCGCTCCCGGGCCGGCGGCCGACGACGGAGCGGACGGTGACGGAGCGGACGGTGACGGAGCGGAGGCCACGGTGCCTCCCAACGGCGGCCCGGAGGCGGGCCATGGGGCCAGCGGTGAGCCTCGTTCCGCTCTCCTCGGTGATGGCGCCCATCAGACGGTGGCCGACACGGGCGGCGACGAGGGCAGCGAGTTGCCCGCCAAGGAGGTTGCGATCACAGTGAAGGTGTGGGTCCCGTGCGCCGCGAAGGTGATGCTGCACGACAGGGCCCCCGTGGTACTGCACGACTCGCCGGTGTTGGCCGTTACCTTGTAGCCCGAGATGGTGAGGGGCGAGTAGGGGGCCGACCAGCTGATCGTGGCGCTCATCGAAGCGGTGTAGCCCTGGGCGGTCACGCCGTAGGGCGACGACGGAAGGGCGTTGGGGTTGGTCTCGAGGATGGGGTCGGCGGCGTTGGAGATGAGCGTCGAGGCCACGTAGGAGCAGGTGTTCTGGGGGCAGGCGGTCGGCGCCGACCACGTCACATCGGAGATGACTCGGATCATCGGCGTACTCGACGCTGTCTTGGTGCACTGCCCGCTCGACTGCAGGTAGCAGTTGCCGGCCAAGACGGTGGTGGTGAACACCCGCCCGTCGAGAGTGGTGGTCTTGGTCGACTGCTGCACCGGGTTGGAGGTGGCGCTGAGGTCCACCCCCGACGGGGCCGTACCGACGGCCGTCCCGCTGAGCAGCGACGAGGCCGGCGTCGAACCGCGGGCCGTGTCGAGGGCGGAGTCGGCGAGGGTTACGGCTACCTCCTTCAACCGGGCGTCGGCCGAGGTGTTGGTCGAGTCGATGAAGGTCTGGGTGAAAGGGACGAGGACGATGGCCAGCAGGGCGATGGCCATGACCATCTCGATGAGCGTGAAGCCGTCGTCGCGTGGGTCCGCCTCGGCGCGTCCGGTGAACCTGATGGTGCTTCTGCGCAAGGGCACACGCGAGAGGACACGCACACCCTTCTGTCGGATCCGCCTCAGCGGTGCTTTACCACTTTCGTCCAACGACACTCGTTTCGGCGGCCCGTCGCTTTCGGGGCCGCCGGTCGGTCATGGCGCGCTCAGCGCCCGGCGGTGACCCCAGTCGGGCGGGGCACACCCAGCACCACGTTCCCCGAGGCGTCGGTCATGATGCACGACGTCGGGTTCGGGCAGGAGATGGCGGTGGCTATCCCGGCGCTGTCCGCCTCCTGCGGCGGCGACCAGGTCGTGCCGTTGAAGAGCACCACCCGACCGTTGGCGTCACTGCTTTCATTGTTGAAACCCTGGGGCAGAAGGCTGTCGAGGGCGGCGCAGAACGTGGTGGAGGGACACGACAGCGACACCAGGAAGCTCGAGGGGTCGGCCTCGACGGGGAGGGACCACTGCTGGCCGTTGTAGGCGATCACCTCCCCGAGGTTCTGGCTGGCCACGCAGAAACCGCTCGAGGCGCACGCCACGGCGTTGCTGTAGCGCAGGCCGAAGCCGGTCGAGGGGGCCGATGAGGCGACGCTGGTCGCCTGCTGCCACGACCCGGAGGCGTAGAAGAACACCTCGTTGCTGGTGTCGGCCCCCACGCAGAAGCCGACGTCGGGGCAGGTCAGGGAAGCCGCGTCGTGGGACGTGGCACTCCAGCCCGAGGGGTCGACCTGGTGGGGGGCCGACCAGTGCTGGCCGTCGAAGGTGAGGCCGTTGCCGTCCCCGTCCACCGCCGCGCAGAACGACGGCGTGACGCACGAGACCGAGGTGAGCTCGGGGAAGGGGGTGTGGTCGACAGGCTGGGGGACCGACCAGGAGGACCCGTCGTAGCGGATGACGTCTCCTTGCTGGTCGACGGCCATACAGAAAGTCGAGTTGGCGCACGACACCGAGTTGATCTGGCGGCCGGGGTCGACAGGGTAGGCGGCGGTCCAGCTTGCGCCCAGGTTCAGGACCGCTCGGCCTTCGGCGTCGACCGCCGCGCAGAAGCCCTCGACGGGACAACTCAGCGAGGTGAGACGCACCGTCGGGTCGACGGGCACGGGCCGACCCCACGACAGGGCTGAGGGCTGGGCGGCGGCCGGCGAGGGAGCGACGGTGCTCGACGAGCTCTTGTCGTGGATCACGCCGATGACCAGGCTCGCCGAGCGGGGCTGGGCCCCGAGGTGGAGCAGCAGGCTGTCGGCGGCGACCCCTGCGGCGAACAGCAGGAAGGCGACCAAGGGCAGCGCCGCCACCGCCAGGCGGCGACCGGGTCGGGCCCGGCGCCCCTGAGAGCGACCCCCGAGATCCCCCAACTCGCCGTAGAGGTCCAACCCGGCCAGGCCCTGTTGCTCCCGATCCGGTGGGTGCGGGGCCCGCAGGCCCAGCGGGTGGCGCCACCCCGGGGGGCGGAGGATTCTCACGGTCCGGTCATCCCCGGCCGGCTCTGCGCTGATCCGCTCCGCTCAGCCGTGGATGGGACCGTCGGTGTCTTTGAGCGGGCGACCGTCTCGCCCGCAGTGGCAGGCCAGGATCTCGGCCACGATGGCCAACGCCACCTCGGGCGCCCGTCGCCCTCCCAGGTTGAGGCCGATGGGTCGGTGAATACGGTCGATCAGCTCCTCGCTCACCCCCTCGGCGCGTAGACGCTCGATCCGCCGTGACTGGGTGCCGCGTGAGCCCATGGCGCCGACGTAGGGGACGTCGCGGTAAAGGCCGGCGGCCAGGGCCGGGCTGTCCACGTGGGGATCGTGACTGCACACCACCAGCGCTCCGGTCGCCCCGGCCCAGTCGAGCAGCTCGTCGATGGCCTCCAGGGCGGTGGGGCCGTCCACTCCCCTGGCCTCCCATCCGAGCAGCGCGGCCTGGGCCTCGAGAGCGTTGAGGATGTCGCCACCCCCGATCACGACCAAGCGGGGGTAGGGCACCCAGGCTTCCACCAGGGCCATCCCTACCTCGGTCTCGACCCGCCGGCTCGTCGTGCGTCCCTCGCGCACCAGTAACCGGGCCGCCGCCGCCAGGTCGTCAGTGACGATTTCGCCGGCCGCGGCGTCGAGGTCTCCCCACCGGTTCCCGTCCCGGTCCACAGTCATGGCGTCAGGACCGCCGGCCGGACCTTCCAGGATGGTGACCAGAGCCACCGGCGCCCGCCGGGCCAGGGCCGCCCAGAACTCAGCCGGTATGGAGGAGGTGGGCTGGAGGAGCACATCGGCTCGGCCGCCGCAGGACAGGCCCAGCTCCACGACGTCGGGTCCGTGGATGCTCACCCCGACGGTCTCGAGGCGCGGACCGCCGCCGAACAGCCGGCGGGCGGCCGCCCCGAGCCTCTCGGCTCCGGGGCGCCCGAGGAGGTCACCGTGGAAAGACCCGCCGTCGTCTATGACCACCATCTCGTCCACCGGCAGGGTCGAGAAGCCCTTCAGGTCGATGACCCGGCCCATGAGCGTGCGTCGGCCGGCCGCGGCCGCCTCTTCCAGAACATCGGCAACCTGTTGCATGAACATCGAAATTACGCCCTCCCCGGCGATACCGTGCCAGGGGTGGCCGCTGCCCTCATCGTCGTGGACGTCCAGCGGGATTTCTGCGAGGGGGGCAGCCTGGCGGTGACGGGCGGAGCGGCCACCGCCGCGGCTGTCAGCGCTTACCTCGACGGCCACCGCTCCGACTACGCGGTAATAGTCGCGACCCGCGACTGGCATGTCTCGCCGGGCCGACACTTCGCCCCCCGGGAGGAGTCACCGGACTATGCCGAGACCTGGCCGGTGCACTGCGTGGCGGGGACCGAGGGGGCCCTGTGGCATCCCCAACTGCGCCTCCCCCCAGACGCCGTGATCGTGTCGAAGGGGGAGGAAGCGGCGGCCTTCAGCGGCTTCGAGGGCCGCGACCCAAGCGGGGCGACGCTCGCCGAGATACTGCAGGCGGAGGGGGTTGACACCGTCGACGTCGTGGGTATCGCGACGAGCTTCTGCGTGCGGGCCACCGCCCTCGACGCCGTAGCCTCGGGGCTGCGGGCCCGCGTCCTGACCGCGCTCACCGCCGATGTCGACCCGGCCGTGACCCCTCTGGCTCTGGCCGACCTCGCCGCCGCCGGCGTCGAGCTGGCAGCCTGAGAGCTGGCGGCCTGAGAGCCAGCGGCCGTCGGGCCGGGCGGGCCCGTCAGTGGTGCTGGAACTCCTCGTGGCTGGAGTGGCTGGCGGGCTCCAGCTGGAAGGTGGAATGGGCCACGTCGAAGTGACCGGCCAGGCACTCCTGCAGCCGGTCGAGCACCTGGGGGGCCGACCCGTTGGCGAAGCACTCGTCGCGAAGCACCACGTGGGCCGACACCGCCGGCAGGTCCGAGGTGACCACCCAGGCGTGCAGGTCGTGGACGGCCCTGACCTCGTCCAGCTCCAGGATGTGCTCGCGCAACAGGCCCAGGTCCACGTGTTCCGGTGCGCCTTCGAGCAGCACCCGCCCCGAAGCCCGCAGCAGGTACCACGCGGCCCGGGCCATCAGGACCACTACCACGAGGGAGGCGATGGGATCGGCCCGGCGGAAGCCGGTGGTGAGGATGACCACACCCGCCACGAGGGTGCCCGCGAAAGCCCAGAGATCGGTCACCAAATGGGCGAAGGCACCGGCGATGTTGAGACTCTGACGGTCGGCCCGGGCCAGGGCGGAGGTGGCCAGCACGTTGACCACCAGGCCGATCGCCGCCACCACGGTGATGGTGGCCCCGTCGACGCGCACCGGGTGGACCAGGCGGCCCACTGCCCCCACGGCCACCGCTGCGGCCACCACGGCGAGGGTCATCCCGTTGGCCGCGGCGGAGAGGATCTCGGCCCGCTTGAACCCGTAGGTCATCGAACCGGCGGCCGGTCGGCGGGCCAGGCGGCCGGCCCACACCGACATCCCGAGCGCCCCGGCGTCGGTCAGCATGTGGCCGGCATCGGCGAGGAGCACGACCGAGTGCCCGGCGACGGCGGCCACGATCTCCCCAGCCATGAAGGCCACGATCAGACCGAGCGCCACCATTACGTAACGCTCGTCGCGGTCGGCTGACGCGTGGTGGTGATCGTGGTTGTGATCGCGGCCGCCACCCCGGTGTCTGCGGCGGCCATCAGCGCTTGCGACTGTCGTTTCCTCGGGGGTGCGAGCCGGCGGCCCCGGACCTCCCTCCGGGGCGGGCCGCTCATGGCTCACCCGACCGTCAGCGTCGCCCAACACCGGCTCCCGACGCTCCGAGGTCGGCACCGGCGGGGTCAGTGCTACCAGCGGTGGGGTCCGGCCCGCCTGTGGCCAGAGGGTCCGGCCCGCCCGCAGGGTCGCCCCGTCGATGCTCCCCCTGGCCGGCCGCCGACTCGACGCGGCCGGTCTCTTCCGGCGCGGTCACGGGGACCCGCAGATCGACTGATACAGCCGCCTGGGTGGCATCGGGATCGGATCCGGACCGCAGGCGGTCGGCCAGCAGGTCCTCGAGGTCGTCCCGGATGCGCTCCAGCACCTGGCCCATGCGGTCCAGCTCGGCGCTCAACTCCACCTCGAGCAGGGCCGTCGGGGTTGCCCCGCCATCGGGGGTTTCGGCCGCGGCGGGCCGGCTGCTCAGATCGCGGCGACCCGGGTGTTCCCCTTCGCCGACCATGCTGACGGTCCGGTCGAGCACCGCGACGACGTCGCGGGTGGCTTCGGCCACGAGCCGCAGTGGATCGGCCGCCTCGCCGCCGCCTCGAGCCACCGACCCTGCCGGCGCGGCCTCCCCCATTGCGGCCGGCACACCGGATACCTCGGACGGCGCCCCGACCTCCGATTGGTCGTAGACGTCCAGGACCTCGGTATCGTGCGGCTCGTCGTGTACGGCCAGAAGCTCGGATACCTCAGGCAGCTCGGATACCTCCGCGACCTTGGTCTCGGCGGGCTCCTCGGTCTCGGCGAGTAGCCCCGAGGCCTCCGGCCTGTCCGACGCGTCCGATACCTCAGGGGGGCTCGACGGCTCCGCCAGAGCGGGCGGTACGGGCGGCTCACCGGACTGCCGCCATGCCAGCAGGCCCAGCCGGCGACTCCCGCCGGAGGTCTCGTTGGAAGGGCCCGACACAGATACCTGGAGGAGTTCGAGCTCCAGTTCGGCTGCCGCCGCCCGCTGGCGCGCCGAGTCGAGGTCGGCGCGCAGTGCCTCCAGTTCCTCGGCCACCACCAGCCCGGCCCGCTGGGCGTCGTGGCGGCGGCGCAGGGCCGACTGGAGGGCTTCCTCGGCCTGCTGGCAGAGACGCTCGGCCCGCTCCAGGGCGTCCCGTTCGGCGCGCGAAACCAGCTGGCGGGCCGCTTGGAGCTGATTGCGCTTGAACCGCCGGATCACGGCCACGCCCGCCTTTCGATCGGGTGCCACCAGCCTAACGGTCCGAGTCCCACAGCCGTGCCGAGTCCCACAGCCGTGCCGAGTCCCAAATCCGGTTACCCGGAGCCCGGCAAGGTCAGCACCATACCGGGGTAGATGATGTTGATGTTGCCCGTGGCACCCACCACCGACCGGTTAGCGGCGAGGAGCTTCACCCAGTACGACGCAGTCTGAGCGTCGCTCGGTGTCGATCCGAGCCGCCGAGCCAGCACCGTCTGGGCGACCGTCCAGAAGCTCTCGCCGCGAGCGACGAGGTGGGCGTCGGGTGAACTGACCGCAGCCGCCACCGCCGTCCCCCCTCGAGCCGCCGACCCGGCCGCTCCCGAAGTGGTAGTGGCAGCCGGCACCACAGTCCCTCCAAGAGCCTGATGGAGTGAAGCGCCGCTCGACGCCGCGGTGGCCGGCACCGCGACCGACTGGGGATGGGCCCGCCCGGCGGCCCGCACGGCCAAGCCGCCCCCGACGGCGGCCCCTACTGCCACCACGCCGACAGCCGCCATTGCGGCGCGCCGGCGGGCCACTGCCGAAGCCTCCTCATCGGCCCGCTCGACCGTCTCGGCCCGTCGCTCGGCTTCGGCGCGCGCCGCCGAGATCTCCGATCTGAGGGCCTCCAGTCCACGCTGGAGCGCATCGTTGCTCGGCTCCATTAGACGTCCGTCCCTGTCATCCCAACAGGCAGGTCAACCGTAGCCCGCCCCGCCGGGGCGCTTTCACCGGCCAGCGACGCGATCGTCCCGATCTTTCGCCCTTGTCCCCTCTGACCCGCCCCCAGCTCCAGGGGCGACGCCGGCCCCGGCAGCCGCCGCCGATGCCGATGCCGATGCCGATGCCGATGCCGATGCCCCGAGCTTGGCCCTCACCCGAGAGACGGTCTCGGAGTCGGTGGTCTCGGCCATCTGGTCGCTGATCCACGCCCCCGCCCGCTCGCCGTCGATGCAGCGGGTGCCGTCTTCACCCTCGCGCAGCGCCTCGTGCAACAGGCCAGCCCGCTGCAGCGCCTCGAAGGGCTCGGGGTCGTATCCACCGGCGGACACGACGAGCTCCAGGTCAGCCACGTCGAGCTCGGACTCGTACCACTGCGCCACACACGCCACGACCTCGGCCAGACGGTTGCCGCCGGCGAGGTAGCGCATCCGCTCCTGATCGGCCATGACCACCTTGGCCACGGCCCACAGGCGCCCCTCCCGGGCCTGTTCGGCTTCGATCAACCCGAGGGCGCTCGGGAAGACCTCCCCATCGGCCGAGGCGTGACGGGCCAGGGCCGCTTCGAAGACTTCGACGGTCAAATCGGGCATGGCGTGATCCTCCTGGGATACCGGCTGGGACTTCGAACCGTCGGGTTACACCGATCGGGTTCGGGAGCCGCCGGCGGGATGGTCCACCCAGCCGGGCGGCCGTGTCCATCAGCATCTGTCGGCCACGGCCTCCTCCGACAGGGCCGAAGGCCCTGAAAGCATCCTGGGCCGGCGCCCGAGCCTCCGTCGGGCCCGCTCAGAGGAGCGGGAGGCCGCAGTCGGTGGGCCGACCGCTAGGGGCGGAAGTGGCGGCCCGGCTCCCGGCGCCTACGACGGGACGCGGCGACCATCAGGCCACCGCTCCCCACCGCGGCCAGCCCACCGACGGTGAGCGGGGTGGTGTCCCCGGCGCCGGTGAAGGCCAGGCCCGACGGGGCCGGGTTCGACGTGGCCGATGCCGCGACCACGTGGGCCGGGGCCACCGTCGTGGTCGGAGCCACCGTCGTGGTCGGAGCCACCGTCGTGGTCGGAGCCACCGTCGTGGTGGTGGCCACCACCACCGGTGGCGCGTAGGAGACGACGACCGACCCGTTGCCGGCCGCCGCGGCGGTGGTGATCCCGGCGCTGTGCAGCAGGGGAGTGGCCGCCGACGCCCCGGCGACCGCTCCGGCCAGGTAGGAGGACCCGCCGCCGCCGCCGCCCCCACCGCCCCAGTTCCCGGTGTCGGACGCGCCGCCGCCACCCCCGCCGCCGCCGTAGAGGCCGCCGCCGCCACCACCGCCGTCGGACTGGGAGGAGCCGGCCCCACCGACCCCGGAGGTCCCGTTCGATCCGGGCAGACCGGCCGTCGACTGGTAGAAGTTGACGTTGGACGCGCCGCCGGACCCGCCCGTCCCGCCGCCGCCGAGACCGCCGGCCTGGCCGCCCGAACCGCCCGACTCCAAGGCGGCGCCGCCCTCGTTGCCCGGGGCTCCGGCGCTACCGCCTGAACCTCCCGGCGACGGGCCCAGGTCCCCACCATAACCGTAGGCCCCGCCCCCACCCCCGCCGGCCCCCACGATCAGCCGGGAGGCCAGGCTCGACGAGCC
Organism: Actinomycetes bacterium; assembly: GCA_021838445.1. GTDB lineage: Bacteria > Actinomycetota > Acidimicrobiia > Acidimicrobiales > Palsa-688 > JAKCDU01. The sequence continues at coordinate 12,140 of JAKCDU010000075.1, forward strand.
GCTGGCGCTGCTGACGGTCCGGATGTCGCTGGCCCCACCACCCCCGCCCGCACCACCGTCATTCGTGGTGTAGGCCGTCCCGCCGTTGCCACCACCGTTGAAGCCGCCCGTAGCTCCCTGACCCTGGCCGCCGACCTCCACATAGAGGGTCGATCCCCCCGTCACCGTGATGGTGCCGGTGACGTCGGCACCCAGTCCCCCCCTCACCTGGGTTCCCACCAGGGGCCGGGCAGCGGCGGAGATCGGGGATGGCGGCGGCACCGCCGCGCCCGACGCGCCGACCGCTTCCACCGAGAGGGACGTGACGCCGGCCGGAACGGCGAAGGTCTGCTCCGCTCCGGTGTAGGAGAAGGTGCAGGTAACCGTGCCGCCGGCCTGGGGCTGGCTGCAGTTGGCGGGCAGCCCGGCAACGGCCTCGGCCCGCCCCCCGGTGACGATCAACACCGCGCCACCGACGAGGAGCAACGCCCCGGCCGCTCCCGCCACTCCCCCAGTGGTGGTGGGCCGACCACGGTCGGATCGAATACTCATGCGAAGCCCCTCTTGCTCACCCGTCGTGTCAGCTGACCGCCCGTGACGGTACCCCTTCGATCCGACGTGCTCCACTCTTCACGATTGAGTGATTTGTTACAAACCAGAGGTTAGATGGCTTATGTTGACTTCGGGGCGGCGGTCCGTCCGGCCACCATGGCCTCGACGGTGGCCAGCACCGACGAGATGACCAGCTCCGTAGCCCGTTCACCCATGGCGGCGAAATAGGGCACCAGGGCGGCGGCCTCGGTGGCCTCCTCGGGCGAGAGCTGGGCCACGACCGAATAAAGCGAGGGGGTCGGCGAGTCGTGGTGAGCGGCGCGCAGCATGGCCTGGCTCAGGCTGGTGGTGGCGATCAGGTAGATGGCGTCGGCTAGGTGCTGTTCGTCGGACAGGCCGGCCTCACGCAGAATGGCGGCCAGGAACACCGTCTCGGTGACCCAGGCCGGGGACTCCCCCGACGCCGCCAGCTGGAACACCGACGGGTAGCGGCGGGACTGCTCGTGCACGGTGAGCATCCAGGCCCGGATGCGGGCCT
>JAKCDU010000076.1 GCA_021838445.1 Actinomycetes bacterium
TGGCCGACGCCGTGGAGCGGGCCGAGCGGGCCATCCGGGAGATCGAGGTGGAAGCCGAGTCGCGCTACTCGGTCTGGGTGGAGGCGGCCAAGCGGGTGCGTTCCCTCGAACGCCTCGACGACCGCCGACGCGCCGAATGGGAGGTCGAGGCCCGCCGCGACGAGGCCCTCGCCGTGGACGACGTGGTGGCCAGCCGCTGGTCAGTGCGGTCCCGCTCTGGAGAACGGTCATGAGCGACATGATGGCCTCCGTGAGCGGGGTGCGGTCCCTCGCCGATCAGCTGGCGTCGCTCGGCCCGGCCCTGTCGTCGGCCGCCCCGTCGGGCAACTTCGGCGCCGTCCTGTCCCAGATCAGCTCGCAGATGAACGCCCTCGAGGGACGCGCCCCGGCCGCCGCCGCGGCCACCACCACGGCGTCGCTCGGCGCCGGGGCCTACGCCAGCGGGTACGCCGGCGGCCAGGTCGTCTCGGCCGGGTCCAGCCCGTACGCGGCGCCGGTCTCCTCCGGCGGCTCGGCCGGCCAGGCGGTGGTCGCCGACGCCCAGCAGTATCTCGGCGTCCCTTACCAGTGGGGCAGCAACGATCCCTCCACCGGCCTGGACTGCTCCGGCCTGGTGCAGCGGGTCTACTCCGACCTGGGGCTGTCTCTGCCCCGCACCAGCGAGGAGCAGGCCACCGTCGGCACCCCGGTGTCCAGCCTGGCCCAGGCCCAGCCCGGAGATCTGGTCTTCTTCGGCGGCAACGGCTACGACGGGACCCCGTCGAGCCCCGGCCATGTCGGCATCTACATCGGCAACGGCATGATGATCGACGCCCCCCGCTCGGGGACCGCGGTCCAGATCGACCCCGTCGCCAACCCGGTGGCCATCCGGCGCATCCTGCCCGCCACCTCGGCCGTCCCGGCGTCGTCGGCCTACCCGCTGAACGGTGTCGGAGCCACCCTCACCTCGAGCTACGCCCCGGCAGGCACCACCAGCGCCGCCATGGATTCTCTCGGGGTGCCGGCCAACCTGCAGCCGCTGTTCGCCTCGGCTGGCGCCCGCTACAACGTCGACCCGCTGCTGCTGGCCTCGGTGGCCAAGCAGGAGTCCGGGTTCCAGACCGGCGCAGTGAGCGGTGCCGGCGCCCAGGGCGTCATGCAGTTGATGCCGGGAACGGCCGCCGGCCTCGGCGTCTCGGCCTTCGACCCGGCCCAGGCCATCGACGGCGCCGCCCAGCTGCTGTCGGGGTACCTGCAGAGCTACGGGGGTTCGGTCCCCCTGGCCCTGGCGGCCTACAACGCCGGACCCGGAGCGGTGTCGCAGTACGGGGGCATACCCCCCTATGCCGAGACCCAGAACTACGTGTCCAACATCACCTCGATGCTGGCGTCGGCCTCGGCGGTGACCCTGTGAGCGCGGTGGTGAGCGAGGCGTCGGCCCTGATGGCGGCCATCACCGCCCCCCAGACCCCGCCGGCGCCGGTCAACGACGCCAACCCCGGTGGCTTCGCCGCCCACCTCGACTCGCTGACGGCAGCCGCGACCAAGGATCGCCGGGACAAAGCGGCGGCCGCAACGCCTGACCCGTCGGGCTCCACCGGCCCGTCGTCGACGACCGATCCCGCCACCCTCACCGCCGCCGCGCTCAACGGGGCCGCGGCCGCCGCTCCGCCCCCCGCCTCGGCCCCGGCTTCGGGCCCGGGTTCGGGTTCGGCGTCGGTGGGTTCGGTCGGGGCCGCCGGCCCGGTCTCGGCGTCCTCGGCGGCGGCCGGCCCCGCTTCGTCGTCTGGGTCGTCTGGGTCGCCCGGGTCCACCGCGTCGTCCGCCTCCGTTCCCGGGTCCACCCCGACGGGGGGCGCCGGACCCACCGACGGCAGCGGTGCGGCCAACCAGAGTGGGGCCAGCCCCGGCCCGACCGCCTCGCTGCTGTCCCTCCCCGGAGCGTCGCTGGGCGCCGCCCTTGGTTCGACCGCCCCCGGTTCGACCGCCCCCGCCGGCGCCGTCCCGGCGGCCAACCCCTCGCACCCGGTCCCCGCCGCGGTTCCCCCGGCAGGAGGATCGGCGGGTGGGGCGCCGACTGGGGCCGCCGCCACGACAGCCGCCACGACACCCGCCGCGACCACAGCGACGCCCGGCTCCGGGAGCTCGGCCGGATCGGCAATCGCCGCCGGGTCGGCCGCCGCGGTCGGCTCCCCGCCGCCTGGCTCCTCGGGCCCCGCCGTCCCCCCCGCCTTCGCCCCCGCCTCGGGCCCGGCCCCGTCGAGCGGCCCGCTGTCGCCCGCCGCGGCCTCCGGCGGGCTCGGCCCGTCGCCCTCCGCCGCGGTAGCCGGCTCGGCCGGCCGGCCCGCCCCGGGCGGGTCATCAGCGGCCGCCGGCCGGGCCGTCAGCGCCGCCGCCACGACCCTCGCCGGATCGCCCACCGCCCCCACATCCGCATCCGCCGCCCCCCCGGGCTCGGGCTCCGGTCCCGGCGCCAGCGGCGCCGGCTCCTCCTCCGCCCCGCTCGGCGCTGCCGCCCCCACGGTGGGGGCCGGCCCGGCTGGCCCGGCCCCCACCGGCCCGGTCCTCACGGCCCTAGCCGGCCCCCACTCCGAGACCCAACGCGCCGGCCTGGCCGGCCCCGGGACCAACGTCCCGTCGGGCCCTTCCGCCGCCCACGGCGGGGCCGCCCCGTCAGGTGCGCCCGCCGGGGTGGCCGCCGCCGGTCCCCTCACCCCGGCCCAGGCCGCCGGCACCTACGCCCACGTGGTCGCCGCGTCGCAGGCTGCCGCGGTAGCCCCTGCAGCTCCGCCCCCGGCACCGGTCGCGGCGTCGGCCCTCGTGGCCTCGGCGTCGCCCCAGGCCCCGAGCGCCGGCAGCCAGGTGGTGTCGGTGCTGACGCCGATGCTCGCCGGCGCCCAGGGAAGCCACCAGATCAGCCTGCAGCTCCACCCCGAGGGGCTCGGCGTGGTGGACGCCACCGTCACCGTCCAGGCCGGCCACATCACCGTGGAACTGCGGGCCGAGAGCGCCACCGGTCACCAGGCTCTCGACGCCGCCCTGCCCCAACTCCGCCAGGAGCTGAGCGGTGGGGGAGGTCAGGGCGCCACCGTCCTGCTCTCCCACGGGGACTCCCACGGCCGCCACGGCGGCCAGGGCGCCCCGGCCGGCCCCGCCGGCCTCACCACCACCGAGCTCGCGCCAATGGAGCTGCCGGCCGGCGCACCTTCCCGACTCTCGTCCATCGACCTGCGCCTCTAAGGAGCAATACGCCATGACCTTCGTGGGCAACACGACATCCGCCACCGCCGGCTCCCAGGCCGCGGCCGGCTCCCAGGCCGCCTCCGGCCTCAACCAGCTGGATAACTCGCAGACCTTCCTCAACCTGCTGGTCGCTCAGCTCAAGAACCAGAACCCGGATAACCCGAGCGATCCCACCGCCTTCATGACCGAGATCGCCCAGCTCACCTCGGTGCAGTCCAACACCAACCTGGCCGCCGAGGAGCAGACCGTCGCCGCTGACTCGATGCTCGGCCAATCGGTGACCGGACTCAACTCGGGCGGCAAATCTGTCACCGGTACAGTCACCAGCGTCATCCTGCCCCCGACCGGGGGCCCGCAGCTGGTGCTCGCCGGCCAGACCGGGACCATGTCCCTCGCTCAGATCACCCAGGTCTACAACGCGGCCAACGCCCCCACATCCACCAGCACCACGTCTACCAAGGCCTGAAGGCCAGCCCAACCAGAAAGGAATACTCCCCCATGGAGCAGTCCCTCATCGCCGCCGTCTCTGGCATCCAGGCCAACCAGATCTACCTCGATGTCGTCGGCAGCAACGTCGCCAACTCCAACACCACCGGCTACAAGTCGCAGAGCGCCCAGTTCACCGACCTTCTGGCCGAGCAGATCGCCGGTGCCTCGGCGCCGATCAGCCCCAACCAGAGCGCCGGCGTCAACGCCATCGCCGTCGGTTCGGGCGTCCGTATCGGCGCCGTGACCGAGAACCTGTCGCAGGGCGCCCTGCAGCAGACCAACGTCCCGACCGACGTGGCCATCCAGGGCACCGGCTACCTGGTGGCCTCCCAGTACGGCCAGACGCTGTTCACCCGGGACGGCAACTTGACCCTCGACGGCAATGGCAACCTGGCTACCCAGGGCGGCGGTCTCATCCAGGGCTGGCAGGCCAACGCCCAGGGCGTGGTGAACACCAACGCCCCGACCGGCTCGGTCAACATTCCATCCGGAAGCACCATGGCCGCCAACCCCACCACCGCCTTCACCGTGTCGGGCAACCTGCCGGCGTGGAAGGGATCGGGCACGGCCACTCCGATCAGCACCACCCTCAACGCCTACGACTCCCTCGGCGATGCCGTCCCGGTCACCATGACCTACACGCCGGTTTCGGGCACGGCCAACCAGTGGACGGTGCAGGGATCGGTCACCAGCCCGACCGGGGTGGTCTCCACCCTGTGGGCTACGGCCCCCACCATCACGTTCGATCCGACGTCGGGCCAGATCTCCTCGGTCACCGGGGCGACGACCAATGCCAACGGCAGCCTGTCCCTGCCCGTCGGGTCCATGCCCGCCGGCTATGCCTTCCCCGCCGGTGACACCTGGAAATTCAACTTCGCCGCCCCCGGTACGTCCGGCGCGGTTACGCAGTACTCGGGCCAGCAGACCATCGCCCTGTCGGGCCAGGACGGCTATTCGTCGGGCACCTTGGCGAGCTACTCCATCGGCTCCGACGGGGTGATCACCGGCGCCTTCTCCAACGGCCAGACCCTGGCCATCGGGCAGCTGGCCATGGCGACCTTCGCCAACCCGAGCGGCCTCGCCGACCAGGGCAACCTCATGTACGGCCAGTCGGCCAACTCGGGCGCCCCGCTGATCGGCACGCCGAGCACCGGCGGTCGTGGCACCCTCGTCGGGGGCGCCCTTGAGGGCTCCAACGTGGACCTGTCCACCCAGCTCACCGACCTGATCGTGGCCCAGGAGGCCTACCAGGCCAACACCAAGGTCGTGTCGACCACCGCCGCCAACCTGACCGCTCTCACCCAGATGGCGTAGGCGGTGGCGGGTCCGTCCCGCCCCCCGTGAAGCAAAAGATGTAGCTGGCGGGCCGTGTCCGGGTCACCACCCGGATGCGGCCGCCGCCGCGCCGCCACTCAAGTCGGCTGGCCGGCACACCGAGAATCAGAGGGTAACGATCGCCAGGACGGCACACGATCCGAAGGCCGAGGAACGGCCCACGGAGACCCTCTCGAATGCCAGAGTCCATTGCGACCGAAGAGACCACGCGCGTCGTGCGACCGTACGACTTCCAGCGTCATGAGGCCATGGACCGCAGCCGCCTGCGTCGGCTGGCCCCGGTACTGGAGGTCGGCGCCCACCGGATGAACCAGACGCTGAGCTCCATCGTGCGCGCCGGCGTGCGGGTGGAGGTCGGCGAGCTCGAACAGATGCGCTGGGAGGTCTGGGCCAACGCCCTGCCCGAGCCGACCTTCCTGGCCACCACGGTGGTGGCGCCCGTCGGCGGCCGGCTGACCCTCCACGTGCCGCTCCCCTTCGTCCACGCCATCGTGGAGCTGCGCCTCGGCGGCAACCCCAGCAAGGTGGTGCCCGAGCGCTCCCTGTCGGAGATCGAACTGCGCCTCTTCGGTGAGGCCGCCGAGGCCATTCTCGGCGAGATGATCGAGGCGCTCAAGGTGGTGATGCCTCTCGGTATCAGCCCGCTCGCCACCTCGAGCAGCGCCGTCCTACTGCAGATGCCCAACCCCTCGGAGATCTGCATGCTGGTCCACCTCAAGATCACCCTCGAGGAGGAATCCGAGTTCGAGACGGTGATGACAGTGCCGCTGTCGGTGCTTCTGGCCCTGCTCGACGCGCTCGAACGCATCGACATCTCGGAGTTGCGCGAGCCCGACTCGGTGGGCGAGGAGGTCCGGGCCCGGCTGCTCGACGCGCCCGTCGAGGTGAGCGTCTCGTTCCCCGAGGTCGTGCTGTCCACCGACGAACTGCTCAGCCTGAGCGTCGGTGACGTGATCGCGCTGCAACAGCCCGAGGGCCTGCCCCTCCGGCTCAACGTCGACGGCAACCATTTCTGCGACGTCGTGCCCACCACCAAGGGCAAGCGCCTGGCCTGCATGGTCGTCGAATCGAAAGTCAAGGAGGATTGATGAGCAACCAGGTACCCGGTGATGCTGTCCCGACCGGTGACGGCACCGCCGACGCCAACAGAGGCGGCGGGGTGAGCCCAGCCGCGCTGGGCGCCACCGACGGCCGACCCATAGAGATGCTCTACACCGTCGACATGGCCGTGACCGTGGAGCTCGGCCGTACCCGCATGCCGATGCGCGAGCTGCTGGCTCTGCGCCCCGGCAAGGTGATCGAGTTGGACCGCTCGGCTCGTTCCCCGGTGGATATCTACGTGAACAACACGCTGCTCGCCCACGGTGAGGTCGTCGTCGTCGACGAGGAGCTCGGGGTGCGGGTCACCGAGATAGCCGGCTCGCCGGCCGAGCGGGCCGCGGGCTGACCGAGATGCTCTCCGTCCTGGTCGCCGCGTCGCACCCGGTGACCACCGCCAAACCGGTTTCGGCCACATCGCTGCTGCTCCAGTTGCTCATCGGTCTGGCCGTGGTGCTGGCCCTCATCTGGGTGGCGTCGCGCGTCGCCCGGGGTCGCATGGCCAAGCCGGGCGTCCGCCGTCGGGGCGCGACGCTGGCCGTGGTCAGCCGCCAGCCCCTCGGCAAGGGGGTGCAGGTGGCGGTGGTCAAGGCGGGGCGGGAGATGTACCTGCTCGGCGTCACGGCCCACCAGGTCACCCGCCTGGCCCGATTCGGGCCCGACCAGGCTCACCTGTTCGACCCGGGCGCGTCGCCCGGACCGGTCATCCTCTCGTCGGGGTCGTCCGACGACCTGCCGCCCGGCGGCCTGCCCGACCTGTCGGGCGCGCCGACCCCCTTCCGGCTCAACTCCACCATCCGCCAGCTGCAGGAAAAGACCCTGCGGAAGCCCTGACGTCGACCATCTCGGATCGCCATGTTCCACCTTCTCCTGACCACGACTTCGACGACCCTGCCCTCCGGGGCCGGCGGCTCGTCGATCAACATCAACCTCGGCAACACGCTGAGCAAGCCGTCCGACAGCATCCTCGTCATCATCTCGCTGGCGCTGCTGTCACTGGCTCCGTCACTACTGATCCTGATGACCGGCTTCACCCGGATCATCATCGTGTTCAGCCTGCTGCGCCAAGCCCTCGGCCTGTCCACCACGCCCCCCAACCAGGTGCTGAGCGGGCTGGCCCTGATCATCAGCCTGTTCATCATGGCGCCGACCATCAACCAGGTGAACAAGATCGCTGTCCAGCCCTACCTGCACGGCAAGATGAACGCCACCCAGGCCTACCGGGTGGGCGAGGTCCCGCTCAAGACGTGGATGCTCAAACAGACCGGTAACCAGGAGCTGGCCCTCACCACCAGTGTCGACGGCGAGCACCCGGCCACCCCGACCGACGCGTCGATGGCCGCCGTCATCCCCGCCTTCATGCTCTCCCAGCTGAAGAGCGGCTTCCTGATCGGCTTCATCATCTTCATCCCGTTCCTCATCATCGACCTGGTCGTGGCGTCGGTGCTCATGTCGATGGGGGTGGTCATGCTCCCACCAACCCTTGTGTCCCTGCCGTTCAAGCTCCTCCTCTTCGTGATGGTGAACGGCTGGATCCTGGTGACCCACTCGCTGGTGGTGAGTTTCCACCCATGACCGAGAGTCAGCTCATGACCCTGGCGTCGAGCGCCATGCTCATGACCGCCAAGCTGGCTCTGCCGTTCCTCTTGGCTAGCCTGGCCATCGGGTTGCTGGTGTCGCTGTTCCAGTCGGTGACGCAGATCCAGGAGGTCACCCTCACCTTCGTCCCCAAGCTGGGGGCCATCGCCCTGATCCTGCTGGTCTCGGGCCACTGGATGCTCACCCAGATGGAGGGCTACACGACGCAGCTGTTCAACGGGATCAGCAGCATGCTGGGCGGCTGAGTTGAGCTTCCAGCTCGACCCGATCTGGCTGCTGGCCTTCCTGCTGGTCCTGGCCCGGGCGGTGGCCTGGCTGGTCGTCGTCCCCCCCTTCTCCAACGCCAGCGTGGTGCCGCGCCCGGTGCTGATCGGCCTGGCCGCCGGCCTGGCCCTGCTGTCGGCCGGCCACGTGCCGGCGTCGGCCATCCCGACCGACACCGCCGGCCTCATCGGCGCCCTCGTGGAGCAGGTGTTCAGCGGGGTGATGCTGGGTCTGCCGGTGCAAATCCTGCTCAGCGCCATCGGCTCGGCGGGGGGCATGATCGACATGTTCGGCGGCCTCAACCTGCCCCCGGCCATCGACCCGCTGTCGGTCAACCAGACCCCCATCCTCGGTCAGCTCTACGAGCAGGTGGCCATCGTCCTTTTGTTCATCACCAATGGCGAGATGCTCCTGGTCAAAGGGTTCACCTTGTCGCTCGGCAAGGGCGACATCATGCTCACGTCCAACGGCTTCGGGGCCAACGTGCTCACCGCCGACCTGGCGACCTATTTCACCGCCACCCTGGAGATCGCCGCCCCCCTCGTCGCCGTCCTGTTCGCCACCCAGATCGGGCTGGCCCTGCTGGCCAAGGCCGCCCCCCAGATGAACGTGTGGCTCCTCGGCTTCCCGGTCCAGATCATGATGTCCCTCATCCTCGTGGCCATCGGGGTGCAGGTGCTGCCGGGGCCCCTCGCCAACCTGATCGGCCGGGTCGGCTCCGACTGGGCCGCCCTCGTCAACGGTCACCTCTGACCGCCGCCCCGACCCATGGCCAAGGACGACAAGACCGAAAAGCCAACCCCGAAGCGGCGCAAGGACGCCCGCAAGCGGGGTCAGATCGCCAAGTCACCGGATATCTCCAGCTGGCTGGTCCTGCTGGTCGGCTCGCTGGTAGTGCCCAGCAGCTTCCGCTCGGCCCAGAAGCGCCTGACCGGCCTTATGGGCCTGTCCACCCGGTCCATCGCCGACGCCACCCCGGCGTCGGCCATGTCGGTGCTCCAGACCGGCCTGCGGGACGTGCTCGACATCGTCCTGCCGCTGGTGGGGGTGTTCGCCGCGGTGGGGCTGGTGGCCAACCTGATCCAGACCGGCGGGCTGTTCTCCCTGCACGCCGCCGCCCCCAAGTGGAACCGTCTCAACCCGGCGACGGGCGTCAAGAACCTTCTGTCCACCCAGACCCTCTGGCAGCTGGTCAAGCAGGTGGTCAAGCTGCTGGTGCTGGTAGGGCTGGCCTACAGCGCCGTCTCGGCCATCTACCACACCCTCGCCGGCACCCAGTCGGTGGACCTCGGCGCGACGGTCGCCTTCGCCGGCACCAGCATCCTGCGCCTGGTGCGCGACGTGTCGGCGGTGGGCCTGCTGCTCGGCATCGCCGACTGGGCCTGGCAGAAGCGCAAGATCAACCAGAGCCTCAAGATGACCAAGCACGAGGTCAAGGAGGAGAACAAGCAGTCTGAGGGAAACCCCCACGTCAAGGGCGAGATCCGCAAGAAGATGATCGGGATGTCGCGGGCCCGCATGATGGCCGCAATCGCCGGGGCCGATGTCATCGTGGTCAACCCCACCCACTATTCGGTGGCGCTGCGCTACGACCCGAGCCGGGGGATGGCGCCCGTCGTGGTGGCCAAGGGAGCGGACGAGGTGGCCCTGCGCATCCGCGAGGAGGGCCTGAAGCACAAGGTCCCGATCGTGGCTGACCCGCCCCTCGCCCGGGCGGTCTACGACGCCTGCGACCTAGACGACGCCATTCCGCCCGAATTGTTCCTCGCCGTGGCCCGCCTCCTGGCCTTCGTCTTCAGTCTCTCGCCCATCGTGCGCTCGGCCGGCATCGTGCACCGACGGCCCTCGAGCACCCTGGTGGCCTAGAGACGCCCCCCGGGAGCTGCTCGCGCCGGGTCTGAGCACGCCGGCGGCCCCCCGGCCGGCCCATCCCGCCTCCCCTGGGGGTTGGGGCACCCGGAACCGGGGGTCGGGGTCAGATGTCGTCGGGGCGCCAGAAACCCTCGAGGCGACGGTTGATCAGGCCCCGGTCGAAGGCCTCGGGGTCGAGCAGGTCCCCGAAGGCGCGGACGGCGTCGTCGTGGTCGAGATCCGAGGGGTTGTCGAGGGCCGCCAGGAGGCTTTCGTAGCCGTGGGGGCCCCCGCAGTCCTCGGGGGGCGCGGCCCGGGCGCCGTCGAGCACGGCCAGCGGGGGGACGGCCCCGTCGTAGGGCTCGACCGCCACCACCTCCACCAGGTGCTCCCAGGCGTCGCCCAGGTCGTAGGTGTAGTGCAGCACCGAGTCGGCCGGAGCCACCTCGGCCAGGGTCACCCCGGCGTCGGGGACGTCGGTCTCCTCGTCGGGCCCGTAGTAGGAGTCCCCGACCCGCCACTCGTGCAGGTGGCGGTCCTCCCAGCCCATGGCCACCTGGACGATGGCGTGCAGCACCGACAGCGGCACCGCGCTGGGCACCCGCACCAGCCGCCAGACCGGCGGCGACACGTCGAGGAGCGTGACTCGCAGGACGTGCACCGACAGCTTCTGCTCCATGCCCTGCAAGCTACGCCTCCCCGGGTGGACCGCCGTGCCGATCGTGTACCCTCTACGTCTCCTGCAGTATGCGGGGCTATAGCTCAGCCGGTTAGAGCGCAGCACTGATAATGCTGAGGTCGGTGGTTCGATTCCACCTAGCCCCACTGGAAAAGTCCTGGTCATAGGGGGTGCAGGGCGGCGGCGGGGCGGTGATCGGCGAATCATCCCGCGTCCACCCCGCGGACCGTCTATCAAGGCCGTCGGTGCTGGCCAGCGTCGAGCGGCCAAATGACGATGCGGACCCCTGTGCGACCGGGGAAGTGGCCCCGGGTGATCCTCAGCTCCTTCACCCTCTCGTCGTCGGAGACGGTCCTTCCCATGTAAGGGCGGAACCCGAGAAGGGGCCCTAGATCATCGATCAGGCTTTTCGTCGGTCCCTCAAAGCTGAGCTCGCCCACCTGAACCTTGTCGGAGTCGAACTCGAGGGATAGGCCCAGGAGCATTCCCGGTGCAACGACACTCGCCTCTGTGATCTCTGGCGGCGGTTCTCGACCGGGTACGGATGACGTGTTGGGCTTCTCGATTCTGACTGACATCGCTTCGGCGGGCGGGGGAGGTGGCGGCTGCTCCTTGATCCAGACGCCCTCGGCGCCGCCGCGTTCCACGGATACCCAGACGGATTCACAGGCTGCACATCCGGCAACGGCTAACACCGGATAGGCGAGGTTGTCGACGTCGAAATGGTTCCTGTCGTTCCGAACGAAACGCAGGTACGGATTCCGGAGTGGACCCGCGGCAGCCGAACGGAGCTTTCTCTGCCACTCCAATCCGGGCGGTGCCCAGATGTCAGTAAGCGGCTTCCCCGGAACGAAGATCGTCGCTGGCCCGAGGTTGGTCACGGGTCACTGTCAGGTGTGATCGTGTCGAGTAGTGGGGTCGCCTCAGCACAGAAGGTGGGCAGAACTGGCGAGAGGACCACCACTAGTTCCTGAGGGGAGAGCCGTGGATGCGTCCGCTTAACCGACATTGACGACACTGCGCCTATCACCGCTGGAGGGTCGTGATCGAGAGCGTATGACAGGAACTCGTCTGGCGTCTGGACTTCTACGTCGTACGGTTCGCAAGCAGCTGCAGGGAAGTCCTTTGTGTTGTTGGTTACTATCAGCCCGATATTCCCTCTCACCGCAGCTGCCAGTACGTGCCGGTCCTTCTGGTCATTCGTCATCGACGAGATCAGCGACTCGTATCCCTTGATGGTTGCAGCAGGGAAGGCAGCGTTCATCAGTTCTCGCATTCTGGCCATTGCCTTTGGCGTGGCACGTCCGTCACCTATGACGTTTCGTTCCATTTCTTCGAGGATCTGATCTGTCCAGTACGGCATGTAGACCCCGCGCTCGGCCACGGACAGCAACAAGTCGCGGACTCCGACTGGGTATAGGACGCACGCGTCGAGCAATGCGGAAAATGCCACCGCGGCGATGCTATTCAGGCAGGCCTGAAGGTTGAAGGATCAGACGAGCGGTAGGTCTTTCGATAGCTCGGCGAGTTCGTCGAGCGCATCGGCCCGACGGGCGGTGAGGCGGTCCCGGTAAGTGAGTACGTCGGTGAGCAGAACTCTGCGATGCTTCCCGGTCTTGGTGTGCGGGATCTCTCCGGAGTCGAGCAGCTTTACCACGTGGGGTCGGGAGACACCGAGCAAGTCAGCGGTCTGCTGGGTGCTCAGCTTCGTTCCGATCGGGACAATGGACACAGCGAGACCGGCAGCAAGCTGGTGTGCTGCTCGGCGCAGGACCTCGTACATCGACGCCGGCAACGGCAGCTCGTGGCCGTCTGGTGCGATCAGTTTTGCCATGGCCTGATTCTTGGCAGATCCATTCTTCGGCTTGTACTGATCCAAGTCCCGCAAAAGACTGGTCTCTTCGGGAGCAGGCGCGACAGGTCGCTCGATCAACGATGAGCTAGGCATCTCAGACTCCCTTCATGACGATTTCGAATCTCACTATACCCGTCAACGCAATAAACGCAACACCTTAACGAAATATCCGAAACGTGAAAGGCAACCGTCTCCGCTGGTTAGCGACGGAGCTACCTGTTGCTGGACCGCGAGGATCTTGTGGCCTTTGGACGGAAGCGCTCACCGAGCCGGTTCGCTGCCTCCCGGTCAGCCTCGGCAGTCGCCTGGGCGTACACAGCCAGCGTCGTCCGGGGGTTGGCGTGACCAAGTCGGGCTTGGGCGACCTTGATGTTGATCCCCTCGTCGAGCAGGGCGGTACCAGCGGTGTGCTTGAGGTCGTGGAAGTTGAGCTCCGGGAAACCGGCTGCGGCCCGGGCAGGCAGCCAGACCCGCCGGCGCCAGTTGGAGTAGTGGAGAGGTGCCCCGTCGGGGGATACGAACACGAGGGCGTCCGGGGTGCTGGCCGTGACGCCCCGGGAGGCGAGGATCTCGGCCAGCATGGCCATCA
>JAKCDU010000026.1:0-4122 GCA_021838445.1 Actinomycetes bacterium
AGAGCCCCGCCGACGAGAGCCTGCGGCCCTCCCCCAGAGAGGCCTATCTGCGCACCATGCTCGCGGCCACCGAGATGCTGCGCAACGGGACGACGTCGGTCCAAGACGACGCCTTCCTCATGCCCTCGCCCGAGCCCGACATCATCGACGCCGTCATGCTCGCCTACCGGGACTGCGGCATACGGGCGACCGTGGCGCTCGACCAGCCCGAGCTGGCCGAGACCGACAAGCTGCCATTCCTCGACGGCCGCCTCGACCCCGCCCTGCGCCAACCGGCGCCCATGGGGGCGAAGGTCCTGCTGGAGCGCTACGACTACCTATTCAGCAAGTGGCACGGCGCCGCCGACGGACGGCTGAGCGCGGCGGTGTCGATATCGGCGCCCCAGCGGGTGAGCCCCGAGTACTTCGCCGCCCTCGACGAGTTGAGCCGGACCCACCAGGTACCGCTGTACGCCCACATGCTGGAGACGAAGGTGCAGAGGGTCCTGTCATCCGAGCAGGCGCGCTTCGCCGGCCGGTCCCTGGTGCGCTACAGCGCCGACCTCGGCTTGCTCAACGAGCGCACCAACGTCATCCACGCCGTTTGGGTCGACGATCTCGACCTCGACCTCATCGCCGAGGCGGGGGCGGTGGTGGTGCACAACCCGGTCAGCAACCTCCGGTTGGGCAGCGGCATAATGCCGTTCCGGGCGGCCCGCCGCCGCGGTATCCCCGTCGCGCTGGGCGTCGACGAGGCCATCTGCAACGACCGCGCCGACATGTGGAACGTCGTCAGGATGGCCGGGCTCATCCACAACATCACCGGGCCCGACGACGAGTGGCCCTCGGCCGGTGAGGTCCTCGAGTCGCTGTGGTCGGGCGGGGCGGCGGCCATGCTGCGCAGCCACGACCTCGGCCGCATCCAGGTGGGGGCCCTGGCCGATCTGGCGTTGCTCGACCTGCACAGCCCCGCCTTCACGCCCCTCAACGACGTCTTCGGCCAACTCGTGTACTGCGAGTCGGGCTCGAGCGTGGTGCTCACCATGGTCGACGGAGCCGTGGTGGCCCGGGACGGCCACCTCACCGCCGTCGACGAGGCCGCCCTCTTCGACGAGGCCCGGGAAGTGTTTTCCTACAGAGCTGCCGAGCGAGACGCCGCCCGCCGCGGCGCCGACCGGTTGCTGCCTGTCTACGCCGAGGTCGTGAGACGGTCGGCGGCCATCGACGTCGGCCTCGACCGCTGGGCCCGAGGCCGGTGACATCCGCGTCGGCGCGCCCATCGACGGGCCCCCGCCCCGTGGGCACCTGGCCCGGTGGCCGCCGGCTGGCCGTCTACGTGGCGGTCGGGGTGGAGGCCTACCGACCCGATGGGGGGCGGACCGAGGACCTCCTGCCCGGCGTCGCCGCCCCCGACCGGGTGAACACCGCCTGGCGCGACTACGGCAACCGGGTCGGGATATTCCAACTGCTCGACCGCTTCGCCGCTCTCGGGCTGCCCGCCACCGTCCTGCTCAACACCATGGTCTACGACACCGCACCCGAGGTGGTCGACGCGGCCCGGGCGGGGGGCGCCGAGATCGTCGGGCACGGGATCAGCAACTCGGACTCCCTCACCGGCCTGGGCCCGGCCGGCGAGCGCGAGTACATGAGCTCGGTAGCGACGAGCATCGAAGCCCACGAAGGGAAGAGGCCGGGCGGCTGGTCGAGCCCCTGGCTGGCCCACACCCCCACCACCATCGACTCCCTGGCCGCCACCGGTTACAGGTACCTGCTGGACCTGCGACCCGACGACCAGCCGCTGTGGCTCCTCTCGCCTTCCGGGCCGCTCCTCTCGATCCCCTACGCGCTCGAGCTCAACGACTCGACCACCGTCATAGGACGCCAGGCCGGGGCCGGCGAGTTCGCCGACATGATCGTCGACGAGCTCGACGAGCTGGCGGAGCGATCGGACGAGCACCCCATCGTCATGAGCATCGTGGTCCACTCGTTCATATCGGGGGTTCCCTTCCGGCTCCGGGCCCTCACCCGGGCGCTCCGCCACGTCGCCCGGGACCCGCAGTCGACCTGGCTGACCCAGCCCCGCCACATCCACGAGGCCTTCGCGGCCATCTCGCCGCCTCCCGTCTGAGGCTCCCCACCGGAGCGGCGGCGATCGGCCGGGCCCGGGCCGCCGCCCATCCCGGGCCTCCACCCGCCCCCGGCCGGGGACCATCATGTGGCCCAGCGCAGCGACGACAACAGCGGGCCGCCGCCCCGGTAAGGGGGCGGCGGCTGATCGGCGGGCGGCAGTTGCGGTGGTTACCCGATCACTTGACGACCACCGTGATCGAGGTGCTGGTAGCGGTGCTGGTCGGCGTGACGGCCGATCCGGGGACCACGCCGGTGATGTTCACCGCGCTGCCGCTCAGGCCGAACGTCAGCGTGTAGGTGCCGGCCGGGGTGCTCGTCCCGGTACTACCACCACCCCAGTTGAACCCGTAGACGATGGCGCCGCCCGAGTTGATCTCAGCGGCCATCGGGGTTTCCACGAGAGGGGTGGCGCTCCCGGCGGCGGTGATGGTGAGAGTGGTGCCGGTAGTCCAGACCCGGGTCTGGTTGGCCAGGTTCACCCCGTCGCTCAGGAAGGTCGTGCCATCAGTGCCGTAGGTGGCGTAGCGGTCATCCAGGTTGGGCGTCAGGTTGGTGACGTTGTAGCCCTGCCAGGGGCTGCCGGTGGCCGCCATGTCGAGCAGGGAGACCTCGACGCGGATCGGCGAGCCAGCGTGCAGAGCCGTCGAGTCCTTGAGGTTGGAACCCCACTGGGCCGTGACGTTCACCGTTGCGGCCGGGACGTCGGCGCAGTAGGCGCTCCAAGTGGCCGTCGTTCCCTGGAGCCAGTAGCCCGGATAGTGGGCCACCCCGACGATCGGTTGGGCCAGCTGGGTTCCACCCAACGAGCCGTAGAACACCGAGTCACCGAAGTTGAACACGCCACCGTCAGTGGCCACCATCTCGTATCCCTGACCGCTGACACTGTCGTCCATGGCCACGATGGGCCGGTTCGAGGGCACTCCACTGGCTGCGCCGAAGAAGCCGGCGTCGCCGAAGGTGAAGACCCCGCCGTCGGCCGCCACCAGGCGGTAGCCCTTGCCGGTGGGCGATGCGGTCATACCCACGATGGGCTGCGCCAGCTTGACGTCGCCGGTCGAGCCGTAGAACGGGGCGTTGAAGCTGAACACCCCGCCGTCAGAGGCCACCAACCAGTAGCCACCGGTGGCTGGATCGGACGCCATGCCCACAATGGGCTGCGCCAGCGCGACGTCGCCGGTCGAGCCGTAGAACGGGGCGTTGAAGCTGAACACCCCGCCGTCCGAGGCCACCAACCAGTAGCCACCGGTGGCTGGATCGGAGGCCATGCCCACAATGGGCTGCGCCAGCTTGACGTTGCCGGTCGAGCCGGCGAACCCGGCCGAACCGAAAGCGAAGACACCGCCGTCCCGGGCGACCAGCCAGTAGCCCGTACCCCCGGGCGCGGCGGCCATACCGACGACCGGCTGGGCCAGCTTGGTGGCACCTAGACCGCCATAATAGGTGGCGTTACCAAAGGCGAAGACCCCGCCGTCGGCGGCGACTTCCCAGTATCCGCCGGCCATGGGGCCTCGAGGCGCCTGGGGACTGGCCGAGCAGGCGACGTTGAGGGCGGGGGCGCCCTGCGTCGTGGACGACGGCACGAACTCGGCGGCCACCGACAGGTTGTTGCCCACCTCCGTGACCTCCTCGCCCCCGCTCCCTCCCCCGCCCGCGCTGGCCCCGCTCCCGTAGCCGTAGCCGTTCCCGGCGGCGGTGGCAGCCGGCGCCAACGACATGAGCACGAGAGCCGCCGTCCCCGTCAGGGTCAACAGCAGTTTGCGCATGATCTGCTCCTTTCGGGTCCGAAGACTCACGTTCTCCGGCTCGCCGCACTCCTCTCTGGAGGGGCCACACGGTCGGATATTCCGACTGTGGCGCGGCCAGCAGCTCACCGGCAGAGGCGATCGTCTGTTCTGCCCTGGGACCTAGGACCTCAAATCCGGCTACGAGCCGGTGATCCAACCCGGTCGCCGGTCTCGGCGGCGACGCGCCGAGGTAGAAGCCGTGATCAAATCGTCGGAACTAGGGCGTGGC
>JAKCDU010000026.1:4222-52513 GCA_021838445.1 Actinomycetes bacterium
TCTGTTCTGCCCTGGGACCTAGGACCTCAAATCCGGCTACGAGCCGGTGATCCAACCCGGTCGCCGGTCTCGGCGGCGACGCGCCGAGGTAGAAGCCGTGATCAAATCGTCGGAACTAGGGCGTGGCAGCTACCGGGTCCCTCCAGCCCTCGTCACAGGGGTGGTGGTCAAAGGCATCCCTCAGTAGCCGAGGTCGTAATCCACCCCGTTGACGGTGCCGTCCTGGACGACCTCGTTGACGACGCTGTTGAACGAAGACCCGGTTGAGGCGTCCCAGTTGCCGGTCTCCGGCGTGGGTGGGACATGACCGGGGCCGGCGATCTTGTTCCACGCCGACGCGTAGGAGTAGAAGCCCCCACCCCCGGATGCTCCTTCTACCTGCATCTGGTAGCTGATTCCCTCGATGGTGAAATCATTGAGGGTGATGTTGGTGGACCAGCTGTTTCCGGTCTCGATATCGGCCCACCACATGGTCGGTTTGCTCGAGACGTCGAGGTTCTTGGCGTAGAGAGCCTCGGAGCAGCCGATCTCCCAAGCCTGCTGGGCTTGGGCCAGGGAGTGACCTTTGAGACCGCCGAACACGGGATCGTTGACCACGGCGGTGGTGCAGGCGCCAAGTATGTTTCGCGCGTACGCTCCGGCGTAGCCAGTGTTGAAATAGAGAGCAATGTTCGTGACACCGGCCTTCTGAGCCGCTGACACCTCGGCGGCGGCGCAGCTGTTGGCGGTAAAGGGCCGACCGCCCCCGACGCCGATTATGGCGAACGAGTATCCCCCACCGATCGGGCTGAACGTGCCCGAACACTGCGGGGAGGAGACGTCGTAGCCGTACCCGCCTCCGGCGTAAGGGTCACTGGCGGCGTCGGCCGGCGCCTGGACGGCGGCGAGAACCCCGAGCGACACGCTCGTCGCCGCGGTGGCCCGGAACACCCAACGCCGGCTACGAGTGATGGCGTTCGACCGTGATCCCATGATGTTGCGACCTCCTCCGCCGCTCCTCGGCAGTTCCCCAGGGACCCGAGGATAACTGCTCGGACTCGAAGATCCCAGCTTCGCCACCCTCGACCTCCCACCGATGCAGCTTGCTCCCAACCGATCCCGGCTGCCGGCCCTCTCGTCCGGCCGGGATCGCGGCGTCAAGCGTGATGGTTAGCTTGGGATGGTGACACCCACCAACCGCCTAGCCCAGGAGACCAGCCCCTACCTGCGCCAACACGCCGGCAACCCGGTCGACTGGTACCCCTGGGGCGACGAGGCGTTCGAGGCGGCCAAGAGCCGGGACGTCCCGGTCCTGCTCTCGGTCGGCTACTCCGCCTGCCACTGGTGCCACGTGATGGCCCACGAGTGCTTCGAGGCCGCCGAGGTGGCGGAGGTCATGAACCGGGGCTTCGTGAACGTCAAGGTGGACCGCGAGGAGCGCCCCGACGTCGACAGCGTCTACATGGAGGCGGTCCAGGCGGCGACCGGATCGGGGGGCTGGCCCATGACGGTGCTCCTCATGCCCGACGGAAGACCCTTTCACGGGGGGACCTACTTCCCCCGCCCGCAGTTCCTGGATCTGCTGGACCGGATTGGGACCATGTGGCACGAGCGCCGCGCCGATCTCGAGACCGCCGCCGACCAGCTCGCGGCGGCGGTGCGCACCGGCGGCGCCCTGCCGAGCCAGGGCTGGGCGTCCAAGGGGGACCCGGCGGCGCACCTCTCCCCGGATCTGCTGGCCGCCACCGGCGACGCCCTGCTCAGCCGCTTCGACCCCGACTGGGGGGGATTCGGGCGGGCGCCCAAGTTCCCGCAGCCCCCGATGCTGGAGACCCTTCTGCACGCGGCCGTGTCCACCGGGCGGCCGGACCTCATGGCGGCGTTGACCACCACCCTCGATGCCATGGCCAGCGGCGGCATCTACGACCACCTGGCCGGGGGTTTCGCCCGCTACTCCACCGATCGACGCTGGCTGGTGCCGCACTTCGAGAAGATGCTCTACGACAACGCGCTGTTGGCGCGGGTCTACCTGCACGCCTACCAGGCCACCGGTCTGGTCCGCTGGCGTCAGGTCGTCGAGGAGACCCTCGGCTACCTCATGGCCGCGCCGATGCGGGTACCCGGTGCCGGATTCTGCTCGGCCGAGGACGCCGACAGCGAGGGCGTCGAAGGCAAGTTCTACGTGTGGGGCCGTTCCGAGGTGGTCGAAGTGGCGGGAGCCGTGACCGCCGACTGGTACGGGGTGAGCGACGACGGCAACTGGGAGGGGACCAACATCCTGACCCGACCCGGGCGGGGGCCCCTGGAACGCCCGCCGGAGGTGGAGGCCGGCCGGCGGGCCCTGCTCGCCCAGCGCGGGCGGCGGGTCCGGCCCGGCCTCGACGACAAGGTCCTGACCGAGTGGAACGCCATGGCCGTGGCCGCCCTGGCCGAAAGCGGGGCGGCCCTCGGCCGGTCCGACCTTCTGGCCGCCGCCGAGGAGGTGGCGGAGTTCCTGAGCTCCTCGCTGCGCCGGGCTGACGGACGGTGGCTGCGCAGCTGGCAGGCCGGCCGGGCCCGCCATCTGGCCTACGGCTCGGACTACGCGTGGCTGGTGGAGGCCTTCACCCGCCTGGCCGAGGCCACCGGCCGGCGACGGTGGATGGACCAGGCGGTGGTGGCCGCCGACGGGCTGGTGGATCTGTTCTGGGATGACCGGGTGGCCGCCTTCAAGACGGCGGGGCGGGACGGGGAGGCGCTGATCGCCTCGCCGGTCGACACCCACGACGGGGCGCTCCCCTCGACCAACTCGGTGGCTGCGGTGGGACTGGCCCGGCTGTCGGCGCTCACCGGCCGCACCGCCTACCGCCAGCCGGTCGAGACGCTGCTGGAGGCCATGGGCCCGGCCCTCGGCGCGGCGCCGGTGGCCTTCACCGGCCTGGTCGGCGCGGCCCACCTGCTCAGCTCCGGGTTCACGGAGGTGGTGATCGTCGGGGAGCGACCCGACCTGGTCTCGGTGGTCACCAGCCGGTATCTCCCCGACGCCGTGGTGGCCTGGGGCGAGCGCTACGACTCCCCCCTGTGGGAGGGCCGGTCCGACCAGCAGGCCTATGTCTGCCGGAACTACGCTTGTCAGTGGCCGGCCCGCGAACCGGGCGAACTGGCGGCCCAACTCGGGACCATCCACCCTTGACCTGGTACGACCGATAATCATGACATTCCGTGACGAGCACCGTTTCTGATCTGCGGGTCCTGCGGGACCAGCCCAGGGCACCGGTAGCCGAGGGGGCGACCCTCGAGATTCTCGTCGTCGCCGCCGACGACGTGCACTGCGCCGGTATCGACCTGAACACCGGGGCTCTGGTCCGCACCTGGGCCCCGTTGGCCCCCGAGACCCGCATAAGACCCTTCGACGTGGTGCAGGTCACGAGCGACGCCAACCCCGAGATCGTCCCCGACCCGGCCCAGCCCGAGGCCATCTCGCTGGCCGCTCCCCCTCAGGTGGTGGACCGGATGACCGGACGCCGCTGCGAGCGCCTGATCCGTCCTCTGCTGCACCCCCGCAACCAGCCGCTGCTCGGGATCAGCGCCACCGCGGTGCCGTTCTGGCAGCGCAGCGGCGACCATCCGTCGATCGCCCTGGTCGAGCCGGCCGGGTCCATTCTGATGGTGCGGGAGGGCAGCTACCTGGGCTGCCGCTTCGAATGGCAGGATCACGAGCGGGAGTTGCCGTGCCTGGACCGGGCCCTGGCCGGCCACATGGACCGCAACGGTCTGACCCGCATGGCCGTCGGTAGAGGTGACCGCCTGGTCATCTCCCTCACCGCACCCATCGACGGGCGCTGCCACAAGGTCGTAGAGACGGTCCTGCGGCGCCGCTAGCGCCCCCGGCCGGCGCTTCATCAACCCCATCAGGTGAACCGGGCCAGGCGTTCGGCAGGGTATAGGGGTAACGGCGGCCCAGTAGTGGTGACCTGGCGGCGCTGGTCGGCCCCTCAAAGGGGCGAGACGGTATCGGCTTGGCGCGGAGGGCGCTCAGGGCGCGTGCTTGGCGGCCAACTCCTCGGCCATGGCCCAGCCGAACCCGATGAGGACGTCGTGGCGCTCGACGTCGAGGGTCTCGAAGAGGGCGGCCACCTCGGGGTCGACGACCTCGGGCTTGGCCGGGGAGAAGTCGAACACCCCGCAGGGGGCACCGTCACCGGTGACCACGAAGCTGCGGTCGTCGATGCGGCCCTCGGCTCCGAAGCGCTTGGCCAGGCGCCGGCTCCACGCCCGCTCCTCGCCGGTCGGCTTGTGGCCCGGGCGGGGGCAGATGTCCTCGAGGCCCTTGAACGCGACGAAGGCCCCGGCGTCGGCGAAGCGGGTGCCGATGAGCACGTCCTCGTCGGGGAAGGCCAGTACGGCCCGCCGGAACTGGGCCGAAACCAGGGCCTTGAGGACCTGGTCGCGCTTGGCCCCCCTCTTGACAGAGGCCAGGCCCCACAGCAGGCAGGGGGTCCCACCGATGCGTTCGAGGGTGCAGAAAGAGAAGCCGGCCAGCTTCGAGGCATCCCTCACCTGAGTGATCAGGACCCACGCCTCCGGTTGCTTGGACAGGAGCCCGATATCGAACCCGGCCGGCCCGTCGGTCACGATGTCCGCCATCTCGGCCAACTCGGCGTCCGACAAGGCGGTGCAATCCTTCGTTTCGACTTCCAGCGTCATACCGCGGTATCACTCCTCACCCACGTGGTCCGACCCCGAACAGTTTACGCCGTTACGCCCCTCATCAGCCACCGGGCGTCCCCGGGGGCCCTCCCCGGGCCGCCCGGCGGGACGGATGGGTCCCGCTTCAGGCGCCGGGTGGGTTGAGGCAGTCGGGTCCGAGCAGCTCCCGCAGCTCGGCGGGCAGGCCCCGGCCCACCTCGACGTGGAGGTCGGCGGCCAGGCGGATGCACTTGGCCCCGACGTGGAGGAACACCGGCGAGCCACCGGGATGCTCGACGAACAACTGCTTCAGCCGGTCGACCCGCTCGTCGGTGAGGGCGTGCAACGGCAGGTAGACGTGGAGCGGCTC
This sequence comes from Actinomycetes bacterium, assembly GCA_021838445.1. GTDB lineage: Bacteria > Actinomycetota > Acidimicrobiia > Acidimicrobiales > Palsa-688 > JAKCDU01. Next base: position 9,240 of record JAKCDU010000026.1, read on the forward strand.
GGCCCCACCAGCCGACAACTCCGGCTTCTTGACCTCCATGCAGATGAACTTGGGTTGCTCGTCGCGGGTGTCCAATCGACCCTTGATGCACACCACCGCGTCGTCGGCGAGCAGATAGCCGACCTCGGTCATGGTGCGGGGGAACACCCACACCTCCATCGCCGACTCGAGATCCTCGAGGGTGAAGGTGGCCATCAGGTCGCCCCGCTTGGTGTACTTGCGGACCAGACCGGTGATGACCCCGCCCACGCAGCGCATCTCGCCGTCGCGCCCTCTCCCGGACGGCACGGCGGCTTCGGGGGCCACCCCGGAGAGCTCGCGCGCCGCCTGGTCGCGCAGCTCGGCGAGGGTGGTGTCGGTGTGGCGGGCCAGGGCCGCCTCCAGACCCTTGAGGGGGTGGTCGGAGAGGTAGAGGCCGAGCATCTCCTTCTCGAAGGCCAGCTTGGTGGCCTTGTCGAACTCCTGGTCCGGTATGGCCACCCGGGCGTCGTCGAAGACCGCCTCGTCGCCTCCGAGCTCACCGAAGAGGCTCATCACCCCCTGGTCGGCTTCGCGTCGTCGGGCCAGGGTCCGATCGACGATCTGCTCGAAGACCAGGCACAGGCCCTGGCGGGGATGCCCCAGGTGGTCGAAGGCGCCGGCCTTGATCAGAGACTCGACGGTCCGCTTGTTGAGCACCATGGGGTCGACCCGGGCGCAGAAATCGTAGAAGTCGGAGAAGGGTCCGTTGGCTTCGCGCTCGGCGATGACCTTCTCGACCAGCCCCTCGCCCACGTTGCGGATGGCCGACAGGCCGAAGGGGACGACCCAGCGCTGGCGCTCGCCGTCCTCGACGACCACGGCGGTGAAATCGGAGTCGGCGACGTTGACGTCGGGGACCAGCACCTCGATGTTCTGGGCCCGGCACTCGGCCAGGTAGACCGCTGTCTTGTCCTTGTCATCCTTGACGCTGGTGAGCAGCGCCGCCAGGTACTGCGCCGGGTAGTGGGCCTTGAGCCAGGCCGTCTGGTACCCGACCAGGGCGTAGCCGTAGGCGTGGGACTTGTTGAACGCGTAGTCCGCGAAAGGCTCGATGATGTCGAACAGCTGCTCGCCGAGCTTGGCCCCGTATCCGGTGCGCTCGCAGCCGGCGATGAACTTCTCCCGCTCCTTGGCCATCACCTCGCGGATCTTCTTGCCGGCCGCCTTGCGCAGATTGTCGGCCTCTTCGAGGGTGTAGCCGGCGATGCGCTGGGCGACTCGCATCATCGACTCCTGGAAGACCATGAGACCCTGGGTGTCGGCCAGCACCTCCTCGAGGTCGGGGTGCAGGTAGGTGATGGGCTTACGGCCGTTCTTGCGATCGGCGTAGTCGTAGTGCATGTTGGCCGCCATCGGACCTGGCCGGTAGAGGGCGTTCAGGGCGGCGATGTCCTCGAAGCTGTCGGGGACCAGGGACCGCATGAGAGCCCGCATGGCGCTGCCCTCGAGCTGGAAGATACCAATGGACTCCCCCCGCTGGAGCATCTGGTAGACGAGCGGGTCGTCGAGGGGGACGGCGTCGATGTCCACCTCGTCGCCGGTGCTCAACCGGATGAGGTCGAGGGCCCGCTCGATCACCGACAGGTTGCGCAGGCCGAGGAAGTCCATCTTGAGCAGGCCCAGCTCCTCGACCCCGTGCATCTCGTACTGGGTGACGATCGGGGCGTCCTCGGGACGTCCTCCCGGGGACGGTTTGCGCTGAATGGGGAGGTTGTCGGTGAGCGGTTGGCCCGAGATCACCACCGCGGCGGCGTGAATCCCGTCCTGGCGGCGCATCCCCTCGAGCCCCCGGGCCACCTCCACCACCTTCTTGGCGTCGGGGTCGGTGGCGATCAGCTCCCGGAGCTCGGCCGCCTGCTTGTAGCCGTCGAGGTACTTGGGGTGCTCCTCCAGGCACGCCCACAGGGGGGTGTCGCGACCCATCACCAGCGGCGGCATCAGCTTGGCGATGCGGTCACCGAGACCGTAGGGGTAGCCGAGCACCCGCGCCGCGTCGCGCACCGCGGCCCGGGCCTTGATGGTGGAGAAGGTGATGATCTGCGCCACCCGGTCCCAGCCCCACCGCTCGGCCGCGTAGCGGATCATCTCCGAGCGGTAGCGCTCGTCGAAGTCCATGTCGATGTCGGGCATCTGCTTGCGGCCCGGGTTCAAGAAGCGTTCGAAGAGCAGGTCGTAGGCGATCGGGTCCAGGTCCACGATGCGCAGGCAGTAGGCGACGCAGCAGCCGGCCGCGCTGCCGCGGCCGGGACCGACCCGGATGTGGTGGTCGCGGGCGTGGCGGATCAGGTCCCAGACCACGAGAAAATAGTCCGGGAAACCCATGTCGGAGATGACCCCGAGCTCGAAGTCGAGCCGCTCGACCACATTCTGAGGCAGGGGGGTCCCGTAGCGCGAGGCGGCCCCCTCGTAGGCCAGGTGGCGCAGGTAGGCGTCGGCGGTGTCGAAGCCGGGCGGGCGGGGGAACTCGGGGAGCTTGGGTTTGCCGAACTCGATGGTGACGTCGGCCCGCTCGGCGATCCACAGCGTGTTGTCGCACGCCTCGGGGTAGTCACGAAACAGCGACCGCATCTCGGCCGCGGTCTTCAGGTAGTGCTCGTCGCCGTGGAACTTGAACCGGTTGGGGTCGTCCTTGGCCGATCCGGTCTGCACGCACAGGAGGGCGTCGTGGGCCTCGGCGTCGGCGCGCGACACGTAGTGGCTGTCGTTGGTGGCGAGCAGCGGGGCACCGATGCGCTGGGCCAGCCGGATCAGCTCGGGGTTGGTCTTGTGCTGCTCCGGTAGGCCGTGGTCCTGCAGCTCGACGAACAGCGACTGCTGGCCGAAGATGTCCTGCAGGCGGGCGGCGAGAACGGTGGCCCGCTCGAAGTCACCCCGCAGCAGGGCCTGGAGCACCACTCCGCCGAGGCAGCCGGTCGTGGCGATCAGGCCCTCGTGGTGGCGCTCGAGCAGCTCCCAGTCACAGCGGGGCTTGTAGAAGTAACCCTCGAGGAACGCCTCCGAGGACAGCTTGAGGAGGTTCTTGTAGCCCTGGTCGCTCTCGGCGAGGAGGGTCAGGTGGTAGTACAGCTTCTCGCCGGCCTCGCCCTCCCCACCGGTGTCGTCCACCCGGCCCCGCCGCACGGGTCGCTCGAAGCGGGACTCCCCGGCCATGTAAGCCTCGGTGCCGATGATGGGCTTGATGCCGGCCTGGCGCGCCGCCTTGTAGAAGTCCAGGACCCCGTACATGTTCCCGTGATCGGTGATACCGATGGCCGGCTGGCCGTCGGCCACCGCCCGGGCGATGACATCGGGCACCCGGGCCGCGCCATCGAGCATCGAGAACTCGGTGTGCTGATGGAGATGGGTGAACGACGCCCCCACTCGGTCCTGTCCTCCTGCTGGCTGGTCCGCTGAATCGGCTCCACCGACGGCCATCCACAGGACCCTGTGCAGAACCTGTGGACTAACTACACCGGTGTGATTACTCCAGCCTGGAGGCTAGCGCAGAGCTGCGACAGCGCCGGCGGCCTAGAGATAGGTACCGGACCGGACCTGGTCCTCGGTGCCCGCCGGAAGGCTGCGCTGGCGCATCTGCTCGAGCTGGGCCCGGGCAGCCATCTGCTGAGCAAACAGGGTGGCCTGGATGCCGTGGAACAGCCCTTCGAGCCACCCGACCAGCTGCGCCTGGGCGATGCGCAGCTCGGCGTCGCTCGGCACGGCATCGGAGCTGAACGGCGAGGCCAGGCGGGCCAACTCCTCCTGCAGGTCGCTGGACAAGCCGTCGGCCAGCTCCTTCACCGAGGTGTCGTAGATCTCCCGCAGGCGACTGCGCGAGGCGTCATCGAGGGGGGCCTGGCGGACCTCCTCGAGAAGCTGCTTGATCATCGACCCTATGCGCATCACCTTGGCCGGCTGCTCGACCGCCTCGCGGTCGGGAGCCTGGGCCTGTTCGGCGTCTTCGCCCTCGGCGGAACTGGACGGCACGATGAGCACCTGGTCGGGCATCTGGGATGGGCGTTCGGTTCCTGGCATCACCCCTCCAGTCTGCCCTGCGACGCCAGCAGAGGAACGAACATCTCGTCGGACGTGAGCGACCCGTGGCGGCACACCAGCCGGTGTTCGGCCCCCTCCCCCGGCTCCATGAACGCGATCGGCGCGAAAGGTACCAGCGCCACGTCCCCGAGGCGGCTGCGGAAGCCGGAAGGTACGGCTCCGCCCATCCATCCCCCGGCCTGCATCTCCTCGAAGGTGACGACCCACGCCCGGTCGCCGTAGCGCTGGCGGCACAGATCGGCCAGCTCGTCCACCGCCTGCTGGTCATCCCCGGCGGCGTGCAGCCAACGGAAGCGGGGCTCGCCGCTCACCATGGACAGGCGCTCCAGGACCTCGCGGTCGAGCTCCACCAGGTTGGCCCCGACGTCTACCTGACCATGATCGGCGGTCACCACCAGGGCCACGTCGGGGCCCAGGTGGGCGAGCAGGTCGGCCACCATGCGGTCCACCGCGACCAGCTCCGCCTCGTAGTGGGCGTCGAAGCCGTAGACGTGGGCCGTCCGGTCGACACCGTCGTAGTAGGCGTAGACGAAACGCTCACCGGCGGCGACCTGGGCCAGGGTGTCCACCACCAGGCCCGACGTCTCGTACCAGCCGACCTGGCGGGCGCCCCGCTGGTGGGCCACCGTGAAGCCCGTACCGGCAAAGACCGCCTTGCTCACCACCGGGACGGGCCGGCCGGCGAAAGGCTCAACGACCTGGAAGGTGATGGGGTCCACGAAGGGGCGGGCGTCGCCCGAGGGAGTCCTCCACTTGAGGACGTTCATCACCTCCGGGCCCGAGGGGCCGTCCACCGCGACCCGGTAGCCGACGATGCCATGGACCGCCGGGGGCGCCCCCACCGTGAGCGAGGTCAGGGCGCAGGCCGTGGTGGTGGGCACCACCGACGTGATCGCCGAGCCCTCCATGGCCGACAGCTCCGGGGCCAGGTGGCGGCGCTCGGTGAGCTGGGACCAGCCGAGACCGTCGATCACGAGAAGGACCACCTGGTCGGCCTGCGCCGCCGCGGCCGGAATCCAATCCGGCCTCGTGCCCGCCTCGGCCATCAGGGCGGGCACCAGACCGGCCAGATTGGCTGCGGAGTAATCGGGCAGGACGGCTCCGCTCCAGTTCACAGGACCACCCTAGAGGTAGAATGGCGCGGTGAAAGTTTCCACCCGGGGTGACTACGCCAGTCGGGCCCTCCTGTCGCTGGCGCTGCACGCCGGCCAGCAGGTACCCACCTCGGTCCGGGACATCGCCGAGCGCACCGGGCTACCCCAGCCCTACCTCGAGCAGATCCTCCTGGCGCTCAAAGGCGCCGGCCTGGTCCGCTCCAAGCGCGGAGTGGGGGGCGGCTACATCCTGGCCCGGCCCCCGGCGGAGATCACCCTCGGACAGATCGTGAGCGCGGTGGACGGCCCCATCCAGGCCGGCGATTTCGGCGAGCCCCACCAGAACGGGGCATGCGACCACGAAGGGCAGTGCGTGCTCCTCTCGGTGTGGTCGGAGGTGGGTCAGCACATGCGCCGCCATCTCGACTCCTTCACTTTGGCCGACATGGTCGAACGGGCCAACGGGACCCTGCCGGCGGCGGTCGCCCTGGCCTGACAGCCCCGGACCGAGGTCAGCGGTCAGTGGTCAGTGGGCGGCGGCCTCATCGGGCTCAGATCGTCGAGCAGGGCGGAGAGATCGGCGGGGAGCGGGGACCGAAAGTACATCGGCTGACGGCTCTCGGGGTGGTCGAAGCCGAGGCCCCCGGCGTGCAGGAAGGGCCGCCCGGAGGGGAGCTGAGGCCACCCGCCACGGGCCCGACCACCATAGCGGTCGTCCCCCACCACGGCGTGCCCGATGGAGGCCAGGTGCACCCTTATCTGATGGGTTCGCCCGGTCTCCAGACGGCAGCGGAGCAAGGAAACCGGCACCGGGTCGGCGTAGCGGGCCACCAGTTCGTAGCGGGTCCGGGCGGGGCGGCCGCTCGACTGGACCCTCATCCGGTTGGGATCGATGTCGGACCTCCCGACGGGGGCGTCAATGAGGCCCTCGTCGGACTCGACGTGGCCGAATACCAGCGTCAGGTACTCCCGGCCGACGGTCCGGGCCTGTAGCTGGGCGGCCAGGTCGGCGCGCCCGGCCTCGGTGCGGGCCACCACGAGCAGCCCGGAGGTCCCCTTGTCCAGTCGGTGGACGATCCCCGGGCGGTCGATCTGGTCCCCCTCGGCCATGGATGCCAGGTCAGGGAAGCGGGCCAGAAGCCCGTGGACCAGCGTGGCGTGGCGGTTGCCGTGGCCGGGATGCACGACCAGCCCCGCCGGCTTGTCCACCACGATCACCGTCGGGTCCTCGTATACGACCGGTACGGTCACAGTCGGGTCGGCCTCGGGGGCCTGCGGACCGACCGGCTCGATCGAGCCGTGCACCAACAGCCGCTCACCGGCGTGGACCCGCCTCGACCGGGAGGTGAGGGGCCGCCGCCCGATATCCACCCGACCAGCGCCGAGCAGCTCGTCGACCTCCCGCCGGGACAGTCCGGTGATCAGGGCCAGAGCCCGGTCCACCCGCTCCCCCTCGAGGGCGGCGGGCACCAGTAGATCCAGTGTCTGGTCCTCAGGCACGGCTCCGCCAGGTGAGAGCCAGCAGTATCACACCGACGACCACACAGGCGTCGGCCACGTTGAACACCGGCCACCACGTGACGGCCCGGATGAAGTCGACGACCCCTCCGTGGACCGGGACGTGGCGGAAGAGGCGGTCGCCGAGGTTGGAGAGGGCCCCGCCCAGGATCATCCCGAGGGCGACGGCGACGGGGACGGAGGCCGAGCTGCCGACCCGGCGGCTGAACACGACCAGGCCGACCACCAACACGATGACCGCGGCTTCGAGGATGGGGGTCACCCCGGTTCCCAGGCTGAAGGCGGCGCCGGTGTTGAAGGTCAGGTACCAGTGGAGTGGCCCGATCACGGGCTGAGCCCGGTAGGCCTGCAGGTGATCGAGAGCCAGGGTCTTGGTGATCTGGTCCACGGCCGCGACGACGACGGCCACCGCGGGGATGAGCCACCCCCGCCGGCCGGCTAGCGCCGCGACGACAGCCCGCCGCTCTTGCAGGTCACGCACAGGGCCGCGTAGGGAAGCGCCTGGAGGCGGGCGTCGGGTATGGCCTCGGCGCAGCGCTCACAGATCCCGTAGGTGCCGTCCTCGATCTTCTGCAGGGCGCGGTCGATCTCGACCACGGTGGCGCGGGCCTGGGCCGACAGGTACAAGTCGATCTCGCGGTCCACATTGGCCGTGCCCCCCTCCCCGCCTTCCTCGTCGAACTGCACGTCGCCCGGCTCGTGCTCGAGAGCCAGGGAATCAGCCTGGGCCTTGAGGACCTCCGCCGAGCTGATGTAGGTCTGGCGCTCCTCGAGGAGGAGCTGGCGCTGCTCAGCGAAGAAAGCGGCTCGGTCGTCTTTCACGGCCTTTGGCTTGGCCCCACCGGTCCTCTTGGTCGCCGTTGCTTCCGCCTTCTTCACTGCCACAGTTACGGTTTCCTCCTTGGCCGGCTGGCCAGCCGGCGGATCGGAAAGGGTACCGCCGGTAGGGCCCTTCCCACGTGCAGCCCCTTCGGCGACCGGAGCTGCGACTCTTTTGGTCCGGCCCTCGGCCTGCCGCGGGGCCACGGATTCGGGGGTCTCGACCGGCGCGTCGGGCACGTCGCGGGTCCGCCCCGGAGCCTTGGCCGGCGGCTCGTTCTTGACGGCCGGAGCCTTGGCCGGCGGCTCTACCTTGACCTTCGGCTCTCCCTCGAGCGCCGCAGCCTTGGCCGGCGCCGCAGCCTTGGCCGACGCCGCAGCCTTGGCCGGCTTGGTGGCGGACTTCGCAGTGGTTGCCGTTGAAGCCTTCTTCTGCATGTGGTCCTCACCTGAGGTGTAGGCCGGGCGTGCCGGGCGGGTGGAAACGCTAGCCCCAAACGCCTGAGGACGCGGTCTTGTTCCCCGTATCTTGGTGGGATGCCCCCCGGCCCCAGCCATCCCTATCCCAACGTACCGGCTTCGCCTCGATTCCCCTCCATCGAGGAGGAGGTTCTGGCCGCCTGGGAGGCTGACTCGACCTTCGCCCGCTCGGTGGCCGCCGGTCGCGACGCCGACGCCCCGGAGTTCGTCTTCTACGACGGCCCACCTTTCGCCAACGGCCTGCCCCACTACGGCCATCTCCTCACCGGGTTCGTGAAGGACGTGGTCCCCCGCTACCGGACCATGCGGGGTCAGGTGGTGGACCGGCGCTTCGGCTGGGACTGTCACGGGCTACCAGCCGAGACCGAAGCCGAGAAGGAGCTCGGCGTGTCGGGGCGGGGGCCGATCGAGCAGTACGGGATCGGCCGGTTCAACGACTACTGCCGGTCGTCGGTGCTGCGCTACACCAAGGAGTGGGAGCGCTACGTCACCCGCCAGGCCCGGTGGGTGGACTTCGAGAACGACTACAAGACCATGGACCTCTCCTACATGGAGAGCGTCATGTGGGCCCTCAAGCAGCTGTGGGAGAAGGGTCTCCTCTACGAGGACTACCGGGTGTTGCCCTACTGCTGGGAGTGCGAGACGCCGCTGTCGAACTCCGAGACCCGCCAGGACAACGCCTACCGGGACCGGCAGGACCCCGCGGTCACCGTCGCCTTCGAGCTCGACGACGGCCTCCAACTGTGGGTGTGGACCACCACGCCGTGGACCCTTCCCTCCAATCTGGCCCTCGCCGTGGGCCCCGATATCGAGTACGCCGTATTCGAGCGCGACGGGAAGCGGATGGCCCTCGCCGCGGCCCTGACGGGGGCCAACGAACGGCAGCTGGAGGGGGCCGAGCGGGTCGCCACCCTGACCGGACGGGAGCTGGTGGGGCGGCACTACCGACCCCTCTTTCCCTACTTCTCCACCACCGAGAACGCCTTCGTGGTGCTCGAGGCCGAGTTCGTCTCCACCGAGGAGGGCACCGGGATCGTGCACCTGGCGCCCGGGTTCGGCGAGGATGACCAGATCGTCTGCGCCCGGGCCGGTATTCCGGTGCTGTGCCCGGTCGACTCGCGGACCCGGTTCACCTCCGAGGTACCCGACTTCGAGGGCATGCAGGTCTTCGAGGCCAACCAGCCGGTCATCCGGATGCTGCGCTCGGCCGGTTCGCTGGTACGGGCCGACTCCTACGTCCACGCCTATCCCCACTGCTGGCGCACCGACACCCCCCTCGTCTACCGGGCCGTGTCGTCGTGGTTCGTCAAGGTGACGGCCCTGAAGGACCGGCTGCTCGAGCACAACCAGCGCATCCGCTGGGTTCCCGACCACGTCCGCGACGGGTCGTTCGGCAAGTGGCTCGAGAACGCCCGCGACTGGTCCATCTCCCGCAACCGCTACTGGGGATCGCCCATCCCGATGTGGAAGAGCGACGACCCCGAGTACCCCCGCCTGGACGTCTACGGCAGCCTCGACGAGCTCGAGCGCGACTTCGGGGTGCGGCCGACCGATCTGCACCGGCCGAGCATCGACGAGCTGACCCGCCCCAACCCCGACGACCCCACCGGGCGGTCCACCATGCGCCGGGTGACCGACGTCCTCGACTGCTGGTTCGAGAGCGGGTCCATGCCCTTCGCCCAGGTCCACTACCCCTTCGAGAACGAGGAGTGGTTCGAAAGCCACTTCCCCGGCGACTTCATCGTCGAGTACATCGGCCAGACCCGCGGCTGGTTCTACACGCTGCACGTCCTGGCCGTGGCCCTCTTCGACCGTCCGGCCTTCTCCAACTGCCTGGCTCACGGCGTCCTCCTCGGCGACGACGGCCAGAAGATGTCCAAGCGGCTGCGCAACTATCCCGACCCCGAAGCCATGTTCGACCAGCACGGCTCCGACGCCATGCGCTGGTTCCTCATGGCCTCGCCGATCATGCGCGGCGGTGACATGGTCGTCGACGAGAAGGGGATCAGGGAGGCCGTGCGCTCGGCCCTGCTCCCCCTGTGGAACGCCTGGTACTTCTTCTCCCTCTACGCCAATGCCGACGGGCGGACGGCCAGGCTCGGTAGGACCGACTCGCCCAACGTGCTGGACCGCTACATCCTGGCTTCGCTGTCGGGGGCGGTGAACGCGGTCACCGCCGCCCTCGATGAATACGACCTGTCGGGGGCCTGCTCGGCCATCGAGGCCTTCCTCGACAAGCTGACCAACTGGTACATCCGCCGCAGCCGGGACCGCTTCTGGGGCACGTCGGGCTCGGGCGGGGGCGAAGCTGACACTCAGGATGCCTTCGACACCCTGGGCACGGTGCTCGAGGTGCTCTGCCGCCTGGCCGCACCGCTGCTGCCCCTGACCACCGAAGCGGTTTGGACCGGCCTGGTCGCCGGCGGGAGCGGGCCGGAGGGCCAGGCACCCTCCACCGGTGCCGGATCGGTGCATCTCCAGGAGTGGCCGGATGCCACCGATCTGCCCGACGACGACCGTCTGGTCGCCAACATGGACCTGGTCCGCGAGGTCTGCTCGGCGGCCCACTCGGTGCGCAAGGCCAACGGGCTGAGGGCCCGGCTGCCCCTCGCCTCGCTGGTGGTGGCCGGTCCCGGCCTCGAGGAGCTCGCCGAGTTCGCCGAGCTGATCGCCGACGAGGTCAACGTGCGGGCCGTCCACTTCAGGGCCGACGCCTCCGAGTACGCCTCGGCCAACCTCACCGTGGCCTTCAAGGTCGCCGCCCCCCGGCTCGGTCCGGCGACCCAGGAGGCAGCTCGGGCGGCCAAGAGCGGAGACTGGGCTCTCTTGTCGGGCGCCGACGAGGGACGGGCCCGCTGCGGATCGACGGTGCTCGAACCGGGCGAGTTCGAGATGAAGGTCGTGCCCGTCGACGAACGCACGACCCGACCACTGCCCGGCCACGCCGGAGTCGTCGTGCTCGACATCGAGGTCCCCCACGAGCTCGAAGTCGAAGGTCGGGCCAGGGACTTCGTGCGGGAGGTGCAGAAGGCCCGGCGCGACCTGTCCCTGGACGTGACCGACCGCATCACCGTGGACGTGACCGGCGGGGAGCGGGTGTCGGAGATGCTCCGGGCTCACGGCCCACTCATCGAAGAGCAGGTGCTGGCAGTTACCCTGACCTATCTCGGTGGCACCGACGCGGCGGGGGACGGCCCGTCTTGGACGGCGACGGAGCTGGCCGACGAGACGGCGGTGAAGTTCCGCATCGAGCGAGCCGGCTGAGCCGGGCCGGCGGCCCAACCCGGCCGGGGGCAGGCCGGCCCACCCGGGCCGCCGGTTCCACCGGGGCCCCTTGCGCCGCTCGAAAGCGCCAAGGTCGCGAGGAGGAGCACGGCACCACCCTTTCGGGACGATCTACGTCCCGAAACCTCGCTGGCGGTTTATAACCGACCTATACCCTTTCGGGGCTTTCGCAATGTCAATGCCGAGGAGCCTCCCAGGGAGTCCCGGCCAGCAGGCGGGGCGGCTAACGCCGACGGCGTAGGCGACTCCCGAAGCGGGCGTCGCCGTCCATGTCACCGTTATCGTCGAAGAAGTCGTCGAGGGCCTGCTCGGTGCTGATCTCCTTGGCCTCCGGGGCCTGGATCACTGCCGCACCCCCACCCGAGCCGCCCTGGACCAGGCCCCCGCCGGACCCCATCGAAGCCGACGGGGAGGTCTCCGGTCCAGGCCCCGTGACCCCGCCCATCCCCGACCCCGGGTGCCCACTTCCCTCGGCGTCGGGGGGCAGCCACAGGACCGTCTCGGGTCCCGAATCGGCGGCCGGTTCGGCGAGGCGAACCTCCGGCGCGGCCGCGACGGGAGAGGGGGACGGAGGCGGCGCGGCGGCGGGCGCCAGGCTGCGCCGGACCCCGCCGTCGCCCGAGCGGGCGGCCGGGGCGGGCCAGAGGATGCCGGTGCGGTCCACCGCGGACAGGGCGTCGGTCAGAGCCGAGCGCAGGTGCTCCTTGTGCTCGTCGAGCCAGCGGTGCAGGGTCTCGACATCCTGCTGGGCCTGCGAGCGGCTCGACTCCAGGCGGCTCAGCTCGGCCTTGCACTCGGCGATGGTCTCCTCGAGGGTACGGCGGCCCCGCTCCTCGGCGTCAGCGATGATCGACTGGGCCTGCTGCTCGGCCGAACCCAGGATGCGCGACGCCTGCTCGCGGGCCTCCTGCACCACCATGTCGGCGGTGCGCTGAGCCAGCACCAGCGTCTTGCGCAGGGTCTCATCGGTCCCGCCGGACTCCGAGGCCGCGGCCTCGGCGCGCTGTGCCCGGTCCACCGCTTGACGCAGGCGGTCCTGGAGCACCTCGATACCAGCGGCCACCTGCTCGAGGAACTGGTCCACATCCTCGGGGTGGTAGCCGCGCATCTTCTCGCGGAATTCGACCTCTCGCAGCGTCTTCGGGGAGACCTCCATGGCCTAATGCTAGTTCCACACCGACGGCCCGCTGCGGATGGCGCACCCGGCGACCCCCTCCCCGGCCTTCAGGGCGGCACCGGCACCGTCTCCCGAAGGCCCAACCGGGGGTTGCGGGCGAATCCCGAGGGCCCGACCGGGAGCGGCAAGGCGGTCCGATCAGGCGCCCGGGGTGAGACTCAGACGGGGATGCGCGCCAAGACCAGGCGGACGAACATCTCGACCACGATGATGGCCACCAGGAACGAGATGTCGATCATGCCGATGGGAGGGATGATCCGCCGGAAAGGGGCGAGCACCGGCTCGGTCAGGGTGAAGACCACCTTCCTCACCGGGTTGAGCGGTGAGGAAGGGTCGTAGGGGAACCAGCTCAGGACGGCCCGGATGAACAGGACGACCACATAGAGCTCCCCGATGATGACCAGGAAGTTTGACGAGGGGGCGAACATGGATATCCAGAAGGGCTGCCGGTCCTAGGAGCGGTAGCCCCGCTCCTGCAGTCGGCGCTTCTCCTCGGCCGAGACCTCCACGTTCGATGGAGTCAGCAGGAACACCTGATCGGCGACCTTATCCATGCTCCCCGACAGGGCGTAGGTCACGCCGCTGCAGAAGTCGATCATCCGCCGGGCCAGCTCCCGGTCGTTGGACTGCAGGTTGACGATGACGGGCTGTCCGTTCCGGAACCGGTCGCCGATCTCCTGGGCGTCGGCGAAGCGCGACGGGGCAACCACGTGCACCTTGGCCCCGTGCATCATCGGGGTGATCGGGCGCACCACCTGCGGGCGCGGAGTCACCGTCACCCCGTTGGACGCCTCGGTGGGCATGTCCCGGGCCACCGGCCTGACCGCCGAGACGACCGGTTCCTGCTCGGCGTAGCGGCGTTGCTGGGAAGCCGGTGCCGGCTCGTCATAGTCGTAGTCCTCGAACTCGTCGTCGGTCAGTCCCAGGTAGACCATCGCTTTGCGCAGCATTCCCGAAGCCATCAGATGCCTCCCGTCTCCAAGCCTATCTCCCCTTGCCCCCCAGGTTCGGGCCGCGGCCCGAACAGGACCCGGCCCAACCGGATGGTCGTCGCCCCCTCGGCGACCGCCATCTCGAAGTCGTCACTCATGCCCATGGACAGCTCCCTCAGTCCGAGTTGACCGGCCCGGCGGGCCAACCAGCGGAAACAGTCCCGGCTGGCGTCCCCCGGCGACGCCGGTCCCACCGCCATCAAACCGCTCAGGTCGAGGGGGAGGGCCCGCACGTAGCTCACCAGGTCGTCCACTTCGGAGGCCGCACAGCCCGATCTCTTCGGGTCACCGAGCACGTTGACCTGGACCATGACCTCGGCCCCGGGCGCCGCCGCGGCGACGCGCTCGGCCGCCTCGGGACGGTCCACCCCGTGCCAGACAGAAACCGTCCCGGCTATCCGGCCCACTTTGTTCCGTTGGATGTGTCCGAGAAAGTGCCACTTGGTGCCTTCTGGAGCGGCCGGCGCCTTGGCCAGCAGTTCCTGGGCGTAGTTCTCCCCCACGTCGCGGATCCCTGCGGCCCGGACGGCCCGCACCGCCTCGGCATCGAAACCTTTGGTCACGGCCACGATCCGGATGCCGTCGGGGTCCCCTCCGGCTTGCTCCACCCTCCTGCGGACGTCGGCCAGTCGCACGGCCACCGCCGCCGGGTCCGTCACGCCCGCCAGGCCACGGTCGCCTGGCGGCGGGCCGTGCGCGCCGCGCGCCACGACCACAGGCCTCCCCCGCAGCCGGTGCAGAGACCGGATTGGCCGACGAGAACTGCTCCGGCGTTGTGGACGGCCGTGCCCACCCCGGCGGGAAGGTCGAGCGCCGGGCGTCCCTCACGATCGCTGGAGCGGACGTGGCGGCCCAGGCGGGCCTCCAACTCCATCAGGTCCTCGTCGCCGAAGGTGTAGCAGCAGGGATGGATGCACGGCCCGAGCACGGCCTCCACCCGCGTGGCGCCGAGCCGGCGCATGCTCTGCACGGTGGCCTCCACCACACCCGCCCGCAGGCCCTTCCAGCCGGCGTGGGCCACCCCGACGATGCCCTCGGGGCTGGCCATGGCCACGGGGGCGCAGTCGGCGGTGAGCACCGCCAGGGCCGCCTGGGCACTGGAGGTCACAGCTGCGTCAGCGGCCTCGCCCGACCCGTCGCCGGGTCGCTCGACGGTGACCACCCGGGAACCGTGGACCTGTTGCAGCACCGTCCAGGGCAGCTCCACGACGCGCCGGCGGCGGCCCTCGACCGCCGGCGAGGAGCCGGCCATGTCACCGTGGGCCCAGCCCGTGGAAACCACCCTCACGTCACCGGCCAGGTGCCACTCGGCCACGAAAGGGGGGGCGCTGACAGCCGCGCTCATAGAAGGACTGCTGCCCGGCCGACGCCGAGCGAACCGAGGGGCACCTACTTGAGGAAGTCGGGGACGTCGAACTCGTCGCCGACCAAGCCGAGGTCGTCGTCGTCCCGCAGCTCCCGCTCGGTCTCGAGCAGGCCGATGCCGCCCCCGTTACCCGCCGGGCGCTCCCGCTCGGGGGTCTGCTCGTCCCAGCGCTCGAAGCCGGCGGCGATGACCGTCACCCGAACCTCGTCGCCCATGGAATCGTCGATGACCTGGCCGAAGATGATGTTGGCGTCGGGATGGGCCACCCCGTGGATGATCTCGGCCGCTTCGTTGACCTCGAACAGGCCCAGGTCGCTCCCGCCGGCGATGTTGAGCAGGATGCCTCTCGCCCCTTCGATGGAGGCCTCCAGGAGCGGCGAGGTGATGGCCAGCTTGGCCGCGGTGACGGCTCGATTGTCCCCCGACGCAGTGCCGATACCCATGATGGCGGTACCGGCGTTGCTCATGATCATCTTGACGTCGGCGAAGTCGGTGTTGATGAGGCCCGGCGTGGTGATCAGATCGGTGATGCCCTGCACGCCCTGCAGGAGGACCTCGTCGGCCATCTTGAAGGCGTTGACCATCGACGTCTTGTCGTTGGAGACGGTGAGAAGGCGGTCGTTGGGGATGACGATGAGGGTGTCCACCTTCTCCTTCAACCGCTGAATCCCGGCCTCGGCCTGCACCGACCGGCGCCGGCCCTCGAAGCCGAACGGCCGGGTGACCACCCCGATGGTCAGCGCGCCGAGGGACTTGGCGATCTCCGCCACCACCGGCGCCCCACCAGTGCCGGTGCCGCCGCCCTTGCCGGCGGTGATGAACACCATGTCGGCACCCTTGAGCACCTCCTCGATCTCCTCGCGGTGCTCCTCGGCGGCAGCCCGGCCGACCTCGGGATCGCTACCCGCTCCCAGGCCCCGGGTCAGCTGCCGACCGATGTCGAGCTTGACGTCGGCGTCGCTCATCAGCAACGCCTGGGCGTCGGTGTTGACCGCGATGAACTCGACCCCCTTCAAGCCGGCGTCGATCATCCGGTTGACCGCGTTGACACCACCGCCGCCAATGCCGACCACTTTGATCACGGCGATGTAGTTCTGGGCGGCACCAGCCATCGAAACCCTCCGGGGCGTACCGACGCCCTCTCCTTGGCGGATACGGCGTCCATTGAATGTCAGGATAAACAGGTCAGAGCGTGCCACGCCCTGCCCGGAAAAGCGCGGATGCCCGCAGGCACAGGGTGCCGGGGCATTCGTCGGACCGCTCACCACCCCCGGCCCTGGTACGCCTCGACAAGGCAACCCTTGACTAGAGATAAAGAGTTATGTCAACCTACTGCGTGGGTTGAGACAGTACCCGCCGGCCTGGCGCGCCGTCAAGGGCGCCCCGCTGCTCAGCCCCCTGAGGAGCCTCCGCCCGAGGCCGCCACACCCCCCGAAGGCGTAGACCCGGCCGACCCAGCGCCGGGCGCGCTGCCGGTCCCCGCTCCCCCCGCTGAGGCCGTCCCCGCCTGAGACGAACCGGAGATGGACGACCCCGGGCTGGCCGAGCCGGAGGTAGACGAACCGGAGGTAGACGAGCCGGAGGTAGACGAGCCGGAGGTGGACGCCGCGGCGGCGTTCGGCGGGGGCCCGAAGGGCGGGCTGGTCGTCTCGGCGGCCGGCCGGGACGGCACCGACAGGTCTATGCCGGTCACCCCGCTCAGGTCCGCCGAGTCGAGCATGGTGGCTAGCGCCGACGCCTTGGCGGCGAGCAGCGAACCATCGCCGAGGAGCACGGTCACGATTCCCACCGCCGACCGGGGAGGCGCCACGGTCAGGACCAGACCGGTCGGCGACGCCGCGTCGGCGGTGAGCACCGCTGATCGAAGCGGCGCCGGCAAGGCATCGATCAGGGCGAGCAGCGCCCCCGCCCCGCCCGGTACGTCGGGGCCGTCGGCCGGCGCGTACATGTCAACCAGGCCGCTGGCGGGGGTGGAAGGTGACGGTCGCGGTCCCGGTGTCCCAGCCAGCCAGGCGCCCACAGCGGGAACCGAGCCGACCGACTGGAGCATGGGCAGGCCGGCGGCCTGGACCGCGGCGTTCGCGATCACCCGGCCGGTGGCGTCGATCTCGGCCCACTTGCCGGCCACGGCCACCACGGCCAAGGGGGTGCGGGCGGCCACCGAGATGCGCACCGTGCTCGGCCAGACCCGCTCCACCTGCGCCCCCCCGAGGAGCGGATCGGCGTCGAGGCGGGCGGCGATGGTCGGCGCCTTCACGTCGATCATGAGGGTGTGGCCGGTGACGCCGGCCAGGCGGGTCACCTCGGACGGGATGCCCCCGCCGGTCACGGTCACCCGGAGATGGCGGACCCGCAGCAGCGGCGTGTAGAGACTGCCCACGGCCAGTGCCGCAGCCATCAGCAGTGAGCCGACGGCGAGCAGGATGTGGAGCCGCCGTCGGCCCTCGGCCCGGCGGGCATCGACCCAGCGGCGGGCGATGCGGGGATGGATGGAGGGCGACATCCCGGCCCCCTCCGGAGCGTCGAGCAGATCGGTCAACCCTTGACCTCCGGACCAGAGCCTGAACCTCTACTCGAGGGTTTGACCGGGAACCCGATGAGTCGGAGCTCGGGGACCAGGTGGACACCGAAGCAGTCCGCGACCTTGTGGCCAACCACGCCGATCAGGTCGAAGACGTCATCGGCCGATCCGCCCGGATCGGCCTGGATGAAGTTGGCGTGCTTGGTGGAAACCATCGCCGTCCCCTTCCGCCGACCCTTCAGCCCGGCGGCCTCGATGAGCCTCCCGGCGGAGTCGCCGGGAGGGTTGGTGAACACTGAGCCGGCGTTCTGACCGCCAGGCTGATGCTCGCGCCGCCACCGCACGATGTCGCGGATGGTGTCCCGGCCCTGTTCGCGCCGGCCCGGATTAAGAGCGAAGCGGGCCTCGGTAACGATCTGGTGGGCGGCCACCGCGGAGTGGCGGTAGCGGTAGTCGAGGCCCTCGACGGTCACCTCGACGGGCCGGCCGAGGCGCAGGTCGAACAGCCCCGCCGAGCGCAGAGACGCCGCGGTGTCGGAGCCGTGGCCGCCGGCGTTCATCCGCACCGCGCCCCCCACCGACCCGGGCACGCCGACCGCCCACTCGAGGCCCGACAGTCCGGCCTCGACACTGCGGCGGGCCAGGGCCGGGAGGGCCACGGCCGCTCCCGCCCGGACCTCGGGCCCGTCGAAGTCGATGGACCCGAAGCGGTCGGCGTCGAGCAGCACGGCGATACCTCCGAAGCCGGCGTCGGACACCAGCAGGTTGGATCCCCGCCCCACCACCAGGATCTCCAGGTCGGAGGCCTGAGCTGCGTCGGCCACGACCATCAGGTCGTCCATCCCCCCGACGGTCACCCGCAGGGCCGCCGCTCCGCCCACCCGGTAGGTGGTCATGGCCCCGAGGTCGCCCCCCACGGATAGGCGCGCTCCGAGGCGGGTGAGGATGGTGCGGGCCCGTTCGGCCCGCTCATCCCACCCCTCGGGTCGACCCGCCCGGCCCGGGCCCGGGGCGCTCATCGCCCCGCCTGGCCGGAGTCGAAGCGCTCGATGAGGCGCGTCGGGAGCGTGGTGATGTCGCCGGCGCCGAGGGTGAGACACACGTCTCCCTCCCGGAGGGTGGCCATCAGGAGGTCGGCCGCGGCGGTGAGGTCCTCGGCGTAGCTGACCCGGGCCTCGGGATGGGCGGCGATCACCGCGTCGGCGATCAGACGGCCCGTGATCCCTGGCCGGGCCGGCTCCCCGGCGGAGTAGACCCCGGTGATCACCACCTCGTCGGCTCCCACGAAGCTGTCGGCGAAGTCCCGCCACAGCGCCTCGGTGCGGCTGTAGCGGTGGGGCTGGAACACCGCCACCACCCGGTGCCAGCCGCCGCTGCGGGCGGTGGCGATAGCGGCCGACACCTCGCTCGGCAGGTGGTCGTACCCGTCGACGAAGGACACCCCCGACCGCTCCCCTCGGCCCTCGAATCGGCGACCCACCCCCCGGTAGCGGCCCACCCCGGCCGCCGCGTCCTCCCACCCGGCCCCGAGGGCCACGGCCAGGGTCAGCGCGGCGGTGGCGTTGCGGACGTTGTGCAGGCCCGGCACCGACAGCTCCACCGGCCCCCGGTAGGGCCCCATCCGGGACCCGGCGCGCACCTCGAAGCGGGCGCCTCGGCGGTCCAGCCCGATGTCGGCGATGACCACGTCGGCGCCGGAGTCGGTGCCGTAGGTCAGGATCGGGCCGGCCCCCCGCCGCAACGCCAGCCGGGCGGCACCGGGGTCGTCGGCGCAGACCACCACCGGCCCGGCGGGCCCGGCGACGAACTCCTCGAAGGCCCGGACCAGCCCGTCCATGCCCCCGTAGAACTCCAGGTGGTCGGCTTCGACGCTGGTGACCACCGCCGCTTCGGCGCCGAGCTCCAGGAACGTCCCGTCGCTCTCGTCGGCTTCGACCACGAACCACTCGCCGGCGCCGTCCCAGCGGGCCCCGGGACCGAGCCCGGAGATTTCGCCGCCGATGATCATCGAAGGGTGCCACCCGAGCTCCAGCAGGGTCACCGCCAGCATCGACGACGTCGTCGTCTTGCCGTGGGTGCCGGAGACGGCGATGGTGCGCCGCTCGGCGCAGATCGCCGCCAGCACCTCCGCTCTTCGCCACACCGTGAGACCCAGGCCGCGGGCCGCGACCACCTCGGCGTCGGTGTCGGGGACGGCCGTGGAGCGCACCACCACCTGGGCGTCGGCGAGGCCCGCGGGATCGCTGCCGACCACCACCCTGGCCCCCAGATCGGAGAGACGGCGCAGCACCGGCGAGTCGGAGGCGTCGCTCCCGCTCACCCGGTGGCCCATGGCGACCAGCACGGTGGCGATGGCGCTCATGCCCGAACCGCCTACGCCGATGACGTGCACCCGTCGGGGGTGGCCGAGGTCGGGCAGGCGGCGACGTTCAGCGGGCACGGGTACCCACTGCCGACTCGACGAGGATGGCGACCCGGTTGGCGGCGTCGGGCCGTCCGACCCGGCGGGCCGCCGCGGCCATGTCGGCCCGGCGAACAGGGTCGGCCATCAGGGCCTCCAGCTCGGCCGCCAAGCGGTCGGCGTCGAGCTGGGCGTCGGGCACGAGCACCGCGGCGCCGATGTCGGCCAGCCGCCGGGCGTTGGCCGTCTGGTGGTCGCCGGGGGCGCCCGGCAGAGGGACCAGGATGGACGGCAGGCCCACCACGGCCAACTCGGCCACCGTACTGGCGCCCGCTCGCTGCACCGACACGTCAGCCGCGGCCAGCACCAGCGGCATTCGCTCCTCGAACTCGACCTGGCGGTAGTCGAGGGCGGCGGTGGGCGGCCGGGCGGCGGTGACCGCCCCGAAGTCCCGACGCCCGGTCACGTGGTAGATGCACACCCCGGTTCGGTCGCTCCAGCGGCGGGCCAGCTCGACGACGGCCTGGTTGATGCGGGCGGCCCCGAGCGATCCCCCGGCGGCGAGGACCACGAAGCCGGCGGGGGGCAGGCCGAGCGCGGCCCGGGCGAGCAGGCGGCCGTCGGGGCCGCCCTCGACTGCGGTCACTTCCGGGCCGACCGGGTTACCCGTGACCACGGCTCTAGGCAGCGGGGTCGACTCGAACGACACCGCACAGGCCACCGCGAAGCGGCCGGCCAGGCGGTTGGCCAGTCCCGGCACCGCGTTCTGTTCGGCGACGACGATGGGTACCCGCCACAACACCGACGCCAGCACCGCGGGGAGGCTGGCATACCCGCCCACCGCTACGGTCACCGACGGCCGCATGCGGCCGATCAGGACCACCGCTCGGGCGACGGCCCGCACCAGACCGGCCAGGGCCGCCACATTGTCCCAGGTGAGCCGGCGGGCGATCCCCCGCCCCGGCAGCAGGGTGAGGGTGAACCCGGCGGCAGGGACCATGGTGGACTCCATACCCCGGCGCGAGCCGACGAAGTGGATGGACGACGGGTCGTGGCCGCGCTCGACCAGGGCACGGGCGATGGCGATGGCGGGCACGACGTGACCGCCGGTCCCTCCGCCGGCGATGACCGCCCACGTCTGTCCCCGTCCGGGGCCTCGGCCCCCCACTAGGACAGTTTGGCGATGTTGGCCAGCAGGCCAGCGCCGAAGAGGGAGATCACCAGCGCCGAGCCCCCGAAGGAGATGAACGGGAGGGGCACCCCGGTCACCGGCAGGACCCCCACGACGGCCCCGATGTTGATCACCGCCTGGCCGACCAGCCAGGAGGTGATGCCGGCCGCCATCAACGCCGCGTAGCGCGACGGGGCCCGGCAGGCCACCCTGACCCCGACGAGGGCCAGGGTGAGGAACAGACCGCAGACGAACATCCCTCCGACCAGGCCGGTCTCCTCTCCGATGATGGCGAATATGAAGTCGGTCTGGGCGTTGGGGAGGTAGCCGTAGCTGGCGATGCTCGAGCCGATACCGTCGCCGAAGAGGTGCCCATGGCTCAGCGCGTAGAGGCCCTGGGCCGACTGGTATCCGGTGTTCTGGGCGTCCTTGAGAGGGTGGGTGAACGACATGATCCGCTGCCACCGGTAGGGCGACGCCTTGGCCATGCCCACCAGGCCAAGGACGCCGACCCCGCCCATGACGGCCAGGTTCTGGGCCGGGAGGCCGCCGGCGAAGAGCATCCCGACGGCGATGCTGATCAGCACCATGGTGGTGCCCATGTCGGGTTGCATCATGACCAGGAGCACCAGCATGCCCAGCACGGCGAGCACCGGTCCCGCCTGGTAGAGCCAGCTTCCATTCCCGTCGCGCCGGTCAAGCACGTCAGCGGCGTAGAGCACCAGAGCCACCTTGGCCAGCTCCGAGGGCTGGATCTGCACCGATGACGTTCCGAGCCAGCGCGACGCCCCGTAGGCGCTCATACCGAGGTGCGGAACGAGCACCGCCACCAGAGCGGCGAGGGTCACGTACATGATCATCCGGGCCGGTTTCCGCCACGAGTCGTGGTCGACGCGCAGCGCGGCGACGAAGCCGCCGGTGCCGATGATCAGCCATATCCATTGCCGGACGAAGTAGTGCCAAGGGGTGCCGTAGGACGTGAGACTCGTGATCGACGAGGCCGACAGCACCATCACCACCCCGATCAGGCACATCACCACCACGAGAACCACGAGCAGCCAGTAACTGCCCCCTTTGGCGGTGGCGCTGCGGTGGGCGGGGCGCCCCGGGGCCGGCGGCCGAGGGCTGGCCACGGGGCGCAGCTTCGCCGCGCCCCGCTCCCCCGGACGGCTACGGACCGCCTGGCGACGCGGGGCCGGGCGCTGGTCAGTGGTCAGCATGCGGGTCTCCTTGCTCGATTCGGGCGTTGACCAAGCGGGCGAAGTCGTCGCCGCGCGCCGCGTAGGAGCGGTACCAGTCGAAAGATGCGCAGCCCGGTGACAAAAGCACAGAGTCCCCGGGTCGGGCCGCGTCGGCGGCCAGGTCCACGGCCTGGCTCATCGAGGTGGCGACCACGGTCGGGACCAGTCCGTCGAAGGCCCCCACGACCTCGCCAGCCGCTTCGCCTATGGCCACCACCGAACGGATGGGGGGCACCCCGGCGGCCAGACCGGTCAGGTCCAGGCCCTTGTTCCGGCCCCCGGCGATGAGGACCACCGAGTCGAAACCCGCCACCGCGGCCAGCACCGACGCCGGGGTGGTGGCCTTGGAGTCGTCGTACCAGTCGACCCCGTCCCCCGAGGCGACCCTGGCCACCCGGTGCGGTAGCGGGCCGACCGCGGCCAGGGCCGAGTGGCAGGCCTCGGGGGGCGCCCCGGCGGCCTGAGCCACCGCCGCAGCAGCCAGCGAGTTGGCCACGTCGTGGGGCAGCCGGCGGGGCAGGTCCGCCAGCGCCATGAACGGCTCTCCGCCGGGCCCGACGAGCTCGCCGTCGCGGACGCAGAACAGGGCGGGGGCCGACGCCGAGAAGCCGATCCGGGCCACCCCGTCGGGGATCGTCGCGGCCCGGGCCGCGACCACCGGGTCGTCGAGGTTGAACACGGCCCGGTCGCCGAGCCGCTGATTGGCCCATATGCGGGCCTTGGCCGCGGCGTAGTGGTCCATGTCGGGATGCCAGTCCAGATGGTCGGGAGCCAGGTTCAGCCAGCAGCTCACCGACGGACGGAAGCGGGCGGTGTGCTGGAGCTGGAAGGAGGAGACCTCGGCCACCACGAACTGGTGGTCGCCGCGGACGGCTTCGATCAGCGGTACCCCGATGTTGCCGGCGGCCACCGCCCGGTAGCCGGCGGCCTGCAGGACCGCCGTCACCAGTGTGGTCACCGTCGTCTTGCCGTTGGTCCCGGTGATGGCGATCAACCTGGTGTTGACGCTCTCCGCGCACACCTGGCCGGCCAGCTCGATCTCCGAGTGGACCGGGACCCCGGCCGCTGCCGCGGCGACCAGGACGGGGTGGCCCATGGCCACCCCGGGGCTGGTGACCACCGCCCCGACCCGGCCCAGGATCTCGTCGAGGCCATCGGCGGTGGTCGGCGGGACCAGCACCTCGACGCCGTCGTCGCGGCCGGCAGCGATCATCGAGGCGTCGGCCCGGTCGTCGACGACCAGCACGTCGTCGCCTCGCTCGATCAGGTAGCGGGCCACGGCCCGGCCGGTGAGCCCGTAGCCCACCACCAGGACCCGGCCGGCGGCGGTCAACCGACGCCCCCGCGCGACAAGAAGTCGGCGTAGAAGGAGCCGAGCGCCAAGGCGGTGAACAGCCCGGCGAGGATCCAGAACCGGATGATCACCGTCGTCTCCGGCCAGCCGAGCAGCTCGAAATGGTGGTGGATGGGGGCCATGCGGAAGATGCGCCGGCGGAACATCCGGAAGCTGGCGACCTGCAGGATCACCGAGACCGCCTCGAGCACGAACAGCCCGCCGATGATCGGGAGGAGCAGGTCGACGTTCTCGAGCAGGGCCAGGGTGGCGATAGCCGTGCCGATGCCCAGAGAGCCGGTGTCACCCATGAAGATGCGCGCCGGCGCAGCGTTGAACCACAGGAAACCGGCGCAGCCGCCTATCAGCGCGGTGGCCAGCAGGGCCTCGTCGAGGGGGGTCGGGTTGCGGTAGATGTGGGGATGCTTGACCTGGTAGTAGCCGATCACGGCAAATGCCGCGAAGGCGAACGTCGACGAGCCGGCGGCCAGACCGTCGAGACCGTCGGTCAGGTTGACGGCGTTGCTGCACCCGACGATCACGATCACCGCGAAGATCACCCATCCGACCTTGCCGAGGTCCACCCCGGTGGAATCGAAACGGGTGAACGACAGGTGGGTGTCCACCTTCAGCCAGGTGACCGACACGATGGCGAACGCGGTCGACACGAGCAGCAGGGAGCCGGCCTTGGCCCGGGCGTTGAGGCCGAGACTGCGCTGGCGGTGGACTTTGATCCAGTCGTCAGCCAGGCCGATGGTGGCCGCCGCGCAGACCGTCAGCAGCGCCACCAGGCCGCGCGTCGAGAAGGGCACGTCGATGTGGGAGGCCAGCCAGCCGACCACTGCGGAGCCGATCAGGGCCACCCCGCCCATGGTCGGTGTGCCCGCCTTGCTCTGGTGGCGTTCGGGGCCGTCCTCGCGGATCTGCTGGCCGATGCCGCGCGAGCGCAACCAGTTGATGAGCACGGGGGTGGACAGAAGGGAGATGATCATGGCCACCCCGCCGGCCACGAGGAGGTTCTTCACCGGCCACCGCCCTGGCGGGACACGATGATGCGACGCAGGGCCGATGAAGCCACCTCCACGTCGTCGAAGGGCAGCACCCGTCCTCCGATCTCCTGTCCTTTCTCATGGCCCTTGCCGGCGATGACCACGACGTCGCCCGACGAGGCGGTGGCCAGAGCGGTGGCGATGGCCGACGCCCTATCGGTCTCGGACCGCACGTTGGGGGCCCCCGCCGCCCCCGAGATGACCTCGGCGATGATCGAGTCGGGGTCCTCGCTGCGGGGATTGTCCGAGGTCACGAGCACCAGGTCGGCGTGGGCCGCGGCGGCGGCCCCCATGAGGGGGCGCTTCTCACGGTCGCGGTCGCCGCCCGCCCCGAACACCACGACCAGGCGGCCGGCGCAGATCTGGCGGGCCGCCTCGAGCACCTGGGCCAGGCCGTCGGGGGTGTGGGCGTAGTCGACGATCACTGCGAAGGGTTGGCCCTGGTCGACCATCTGGAACCGGCCCTCCACCGACTCCAGCGCGGCCAGGCCCTCGACTATGGCATCGGTCCCGGCGCCCATGGCCTCGGCGCACACCGCAGCCGCCACCGCGTTGGTCACGTTGAAGGCGCCACCCAAACGGATCGTGACCGGCCGGCCCCGCCACACGAACGTCGAGCGGCCCGGCTCCATCTGCAGCTGGGTGGCGTCTGCGGGGGAGAAGGTGACCAGCCGGTCCCCGCCCGAGGCAACCCGCTCGGCCAGGCGGCGGCCCCACGGGTCGGCCCCGTTGACCACCGCGACGCCGACCCTACCGGGCGCGAACAGGCGGGCCTTCGCTTCGAAGTAGGCATCCATCGTGTGGTGATAATCCAGGTGTTCGGGGCTCAGGTTGGTGAAAACGCCCGCAGCGAAGGTGACGGCGTCGGTGCGGTGCTGGTCCAACGCGTGGGAGGAGACCTCCACGGCCACCGCCCGGCCACCCCGGTCCCGCCACTCGGCGAGAAGGGCGTGCAGGTCGGGGGCCTCGGGAGTGGTCCGGCGGGAGGTCAGCGTACCGATGGTACGAGCCCTCCAGCCACTCGCCTCGAAGATGGAGGCCAGGAAGGCGCAGGTAGTGGTCTTGCCGTTGGTGCCGGTCACTCCCGCCACCAGCAGGTCCCGGGATGGGTGCCCGTAAGCCACGTCGCAGACCGGCCCCATGGCCTGACGCACCGAGGTGACCACCACCTGCGGGACGGGCAGGCCCAGGGGGTGCTCGCACAACAGGGCGACGGCGCCCTCGGCCACCGCCGACACCGCGTAGGCGTGGCCGTCGACGCTGGTCCCCGGCACGCAGGCGAAGAGGCTTCCCGGGGCCACCTTGCGGGAGTCCATCGACACCGGGCCGACGTCTACGGACGTGTCCCCCACCGTCTGCACCAGGAGCCCGGAGCCCCGCAGGTTGGCCTCCGCAATCAACCCGTCGAGGCGCACCGCTTCAGCCTGACGTGGAGCTCGACGGGGACGGGTAGACCCCGGTACTGGTCGGCGGGGTCGCGTAGGGAGTCGACGGCACCGTCGGGCCCGGGGCCGGTGAGCCGCCCGGAGCCGGTGAGCCGCCCGAAGCCGCGGCCGCGGTCGTCGGGGACGTGGCCACCGGGGGTGCGGCCGCGGCCGTCGACGAGCCCGAGATGGGGGCGTCCAGGCCGGGCAGCGGGGCGCCGGCCACCTCGCCCGCCCCCGTGGCCGAAGCGGTCGTGGCCAGCGGTACGCCCGGGGCCGGCGGTTCTTTCGGCATGGGCGGTATGTCGAGCTCCTGCAGCGCCGCCCGCACGATGCGGGCGAACGTCGGGGCCGACGCCGCGGCCCCGTAGTCAGCGGTGTCGTCGACCACGACCATCCCGGTGATCTGAGGCTTCTCGGAAGGGGCGTAGCCCCCGAAGCTCGCCACGAAACGGCCGTTGAAGTATCCGCCATTGGGCGCCGGGACCTGAGCCGTGCCGGTCTTGCCGGCGACGGTGTAGGGGTCGAGGTTGGCCGCCGTTCCGGTTCCGACCCGAACCACCTCGTTCAGCATGGAGGTCATCTCGTGGGCCACCGTCTCGGAGACCACGCGGCGACTCGGACCGAAGGGGATGACGTGCTCCTGGCCCTGGCTGTCGATGGTGGCGTTGACCAGGCGGGGCGGAACGTAGACGCCGCCGTTGGCGATGGTGTTGTAGGCGGCGAGCATCTGGATGGCCGTGACGGCGATGCCCTGGCCGATGGGAACAGTGGCGATGGACGTTCCTGACCAGTAGGTCGGCAGCAGCCCGGCCGACTCGCCCGGGAATCGCAGCGCCGTCTCCGTTCCGAGACCGTAGGAGGAGATATAGCGCATGAGCTGGGTCCGACCGAGCCGCTGGGCGATCTGGATGGTCCCCACGTTGGAGGAGTTGGCCAGGATGTCGGTGACCGTCCAGTGCTCCGTCGCGTGGGATTCGGCGTCGTGGAACACCCCGTTGGACACCTGGTAGGTGTTGGGGATGGTGAACACGTCGGACGGCTGGATGACGCCCTGCTGCAACGACGCCGAGATGGTGATCAGCTTGTTCACCGATCCGGGCTCGTAGACGTCAGTCAGCGACGTGGCGGTGGGTGACTCCACCGGCTGCACCTGGGGGCCACCCGTCGGAGAAGGTATGGAGATGGGCAACGCCGGCGTCTGCGGTATGCCCGTCTGTGGTATCGACAGCTCGGCGTCGGCCAGGATGTCGCCGGTCTTGGTGTCCATGAGCAGGGCGATGCCCCGCTTGGCGTTGGCCGCCACCAGGGCCTGGGCCAGGGCCTGCTCGGCTTGGTACTGCAGCGGCTCGTCGAGGGTGAGCACCAGATCCTGTCCGGGTACCGGCGCCTCGTAGGCCTGGACCCCGCCGGGCACCAGCTGGCCGCGGGGGTCGATCTGTTCCACCTCTTTGCCGTTGCGCCCGGTGAGCACGGTGTTGTACTCGTACTCGAGCCCCGACAGGCCGGTGTCGTCCACCCCCACGGTGCCAAGGAGGGGGGCGGCCAGCTCTCCGGCCGGGTAGAAGCGCTTGGGTTCCGAGAGGCTGTACACGCCGGCCAGGTGCAGGGCGGCCACCCGCTTGGCCTCGGCGTCGGGAATGGTGCGGGCCAGGTAGACGAACGTCGTCCGCCCGGTCATTTCCTGCTGCAAAGTGGCCTCGGACAGGCCCAGGACCGGCGCCAGCTTGGCCGCTTCCCCGGCCGGGTCGGCGACCTGCTGCGGATCGGCGTAGATGGTCGTCTGAGGGATGGACATGGCCAGCTCGTAGCCGTTGCGGTCGAGTATCGCACCGCGCTCGCCGGGGAGGATCACCGTCTGCTCCCACTCGGAGCCGCCGCTGGCCAGATAGACCCGCGAGTTGATCCCCTGGATCGACACCAGTTTGACGGCGATGACGAGAAAGGCCACCACGGTCATGAGCAGCATCTTGAACGCCCGAGCCCGGCCACGGGACCCGAGCCCCGGTCGGGCGGCACGATGAACCGGACGGTAACGACCCCGGCCCCCCGACGGGGGCCGCCCGCTCACGGCAGGCCTGCCAGTTCGGACTTGATCAGAGGCCAGTTGGCGTCACCGGAGGGCGCCGCCGAGCTAGCGCCGGGCGCGCCTGCGGCGGAACCGCCCGCCGTCGAGGCGGCCGGCGCGAGGTAGGCGACCTTGGACGGCTGCACCATCCCGAGCTGGCCCTCGGCCATCGAGATGATGTGCTGCGGCGAATCGAGCTCGGCCACCCGCAGACGGTTCTGCTGATAGGTCGTCTGGGCCTGTTGCAGCTGCTTGTTGACCCGGTCGAGGGCGAACTGGCGCTGGGCCAGCACCACGTGCAGGTACACCAGGGCGAGGGCGACGAAGGTGGCGCCGGCGATCGTGGCGAACAGCACGGCCCGGGCCCGGCGACGCCGTTGAGCCGGGCTCAGGCCGGGCTCGGGGACCACCGTGAGGTGGCGCCGGGCCGGCTCCTCGTGGCGCCCCGGCTCGGGGTTGGCCACGGCCAGGGCGGCGGCGACCGAGCCGGCGGCCATGGGATGGGCCAACGGAGTGAGCGGCACGGAGGGCAGGACGCTGGGGGCCGCCTGTCCGGGGCCGGGAGCGACGCCCGCCGGCACCGCCCGTGCGGGTGCGGGAGCGGGCGGCCGGCCCGGTCCCGGCGTCGCCGTCGGTCCGGCCACGGCCCGCCAGCGGCGGCCCGCCTCACGCATCCGAGCGGTGACCGCCTCCTCGGTAGCGGGCGCGCCGGCCAGGCGCGCCGCGGCCGCCGCCCGGCCGCAACTCGGCCGGGCCCGCTCGAGCACCACGCTGATTCCCTCTGCGCTCTTCACAACAATCCCTCCACCACCCGCAAGCGGGCGCTCTCGGCCCGATGGTTCGCCGCTATCTCCTCCGCCGTCGGCCCGACTGATCCCCGGGTCACCAGCCGCACCGAGGGCTGGGCCCCGCACACGCAGGGCAGCCCGGGAGGGCACTCGCAGCCCCCGGTGACCGCCCAGCGGAAGCGCTCCTTCACTATCCGGTCCTCACCGGAGTGGTAAGCCAGCACGGCCATCCTCCCGCCGGGGGCCAGCCGCCCGAGAGCCTGGTCGAGCGCTCCGGGAAGAATGGACAACTCCTCGTTCACCGCGATGCGGATGGCCTGGAACACCCGTCGGGCCGGGTGACCTCCGTGCCGGCGGGCGGCCGCGGGTATGGCGTTGCGGACCACCTCGGCCAGTTCGGTGGTGGACGACACCGGCCGGGCCGCCACGATGCGACGGGCGATCCGGGTGGCGAAGCGCCCTTCCCCGTTGGCCCGGAAGAGCCGGGACAACTCCGATTCGTCCCACCCGTTGACCACGTCGGACGCCCGCAGCGCGGCCTCGGGGTCCATGCGCATGTCGAGGGAGCCCTCGGCCCGGTAGCTGAACCCTCGCTCGGGCCGGTCGAGCTGGGGTGAGCTCACGCCCAGGTCGAACAGCACGGCGGACAGGCGCTCGACGCCGAGCGAGTAGAGGACCTCACCGAGGCCGTCGAACCGGCGGCGGACCACCGTGGCCCGGTCCCCGAAGCGGGCCAGGTTGGCGGCGGCCGCTTCCAACGCGTCGGGGTCCTGGTCCAGGCCCACGAGTCGTAGCTGAGGCGCGGCGTCGAGCACGGCGGCGGCGTGGCCGGCCGCTCCCAGGGTGGCGTCGAGGTACACGCCTTCGGGGGTCGGGGCCAGGAACTCCACTACTTCGGCCACCATCACGGGGCGATGGTCGAAGCTCACCCCTGCACCGCACCGGACCATCCGCAGCCCTCCGACCCGCGTGCCGTCGGGATTTCTCCCCGAGTCGGCGAAGTGGAAGCGGGCGGAGAAGGGGACTTCCACCCTGCTGGTCGAAGGGCTGCGCATGAGCCGGTGCTGCTCGGTGAACCGGTGCTGCTCGGTGAAACAGATGACATGGCCCGTCATCCCCCTATCAGGGATGCATCCCCGGCCGCGCCGTGGACCTCCCACAACTGCGGGTTCCACAGCTCGATGTGGGTCAGAGCGCCGTGCACCAGCACGGTGCTGCTCTCGGGCAACTCGGCGAACTCGCGGAGGTAGGGCGGCAGCGCGACCCGGCCCTGCCGGTCGAGGTCCACCTCGGCCGATCCCATCGACCAGGCCCGGGCCCGGGCCCGCTCCTCGGGCGTCCCGTCCATGAGCGCCGCCATCTCGTCGGCCTTGCGGTCGAAAGCTTCGGGGGTCCAGATGGCCAGGCAGCGCTCGTTGTACTTCGAGACCACGGCGAGGGAGTCGAAGCTGGCCCGAAAGCGCGCCGGAAGGATCACTCGTCCCTTCCCATCCAGGGAGTGCTCGTACCTCCCTACGAACCTCGTTGCCACTTTCCACAGACTCCGTCCCGAATGACCTCAGGGCCCCTCCCCTTCGCGCCACTGAGCCCCACTTTATGGTCCAACCCTCCACCGTGTCAACGATTCCCCCCATACGACGGTCAAGTCGCGCCCGGACCGGATCCACGGCGCATTCGTCCCTTCGGCGCTTCCACCGCCTTCGGGTTCACCGACTTGGGCCTCAGGAGCGCACCGGCATCGGCCGATTAATCGGGATGGATGGTGTGCCGCCGGGTGGTGGCCACCGGAGCGGAGCGAACCTCTCGATGCCTCACCTGCACCTCCGATCCCCCCGGCCCGTCGGGCTGGCCGTGGCCGCCTCGGTCGGGGCGGTGGCCGCCCTGGCCGGTGTCGGAGCCGCCGCCGCACCGCCGGCGCAGGCCCAGTCCATCCACGCCACCCTGGCCACGGCCTCCCCGTCGGGATCGAGCACGGCCGAGGCCTACACCGTGCTCACCCAGAGCGGTCAGCTGATCGGCTACGGAGGCGCCTTCTCCGGATCGGTGCCGGCGCCGACGTCGCCGGTCGTGGCGGTGGCCTCCACCCCCGACGGCCACGGCGCCTACGCCGCCGAGGCCAACGGGGGCGTGGTAGCGGTGGGCGACGCCGTCTACCGGGGTTCCATGGCCGGCGTCGCCCTGGCCAAGCCCATCGTCGGCATCGCCGTCGACCCCTCGACGGGTGGGTACTGGCTGGTGGCCTCCGACGGGGGCATCTTCTCCTTCGGCGGAGCCCCCTTCTACGGCTCCACCGGCGGCCTACCGCTGGTGAAGCCGATAGTCGGCATGTCGGCCATGCCCGACGGCCGGGGTTACCGCCTGGTGGCCTCCGACGGGGGCATCTTCACCTTCGGCGACGCCCCGTTCCTCGGCTCGACCGGGGGCGTGGCCCTCAACCGTCCGGTGGTGGGCATGGCCAGCACCCCCAGCGGCAACGGTTACTGGCTGGTGGCCTCCGACGGGGGCGTGTTCTCCTTCGGTGACGCCGGGTTCTTCGGCTCGACGGGCAACGTGGCCCTGGCCCGACCCATCATCGCCATAGACGCTTCCCCCACGGGCCTGGGGTACTGGATGGTGGCCTCCGACGGGGGCATCTTCAACTTCGGCGACGCCCGCTTCTACGGCTCGGCGGCCGGTCTCGGCCAGACCGTCGTCGGCATGGCCGCGGGCCTGCCCGGCAACTACGGGAACCCCCTGAGGGGGGTCACCGGGCTCACCCCGATGCGGGTTGACGAGGGGGTCGATTTCGGCGGGTCGGGGTCGATCTACGCCATCGGGGACGGGGTGGTGACCTCGACCACCGGGCCCTGGCCGGGTGGGGCGTTCATCACCTACCGCCTGACCGACGGGCCGGCCGCCGGGAAGTCGGTCTACGTGGCGGAGAACGTCACCCCGAGCGTCAGCATCGGCCAGACCGTGACGGCGAGCACCGTCGTGGGCATCCTCCACGACTCCTTCCCCTACATGGAGACCGGGTGGGCCGCCGATCAGTGGGGCGACACCGTGGCCGCCCAGTCGGGCCAGTGGACCCCCGCCGATGACTCGGCGTCACTTCCGAGCGCCTACGGCGTGAACTTCAACCAGCTGCTGACCTCGCTCGGAGCCCCCTCGGGGGTCCTGGTGCAGCCGACGGTGGTCGGCTCCGTATCCGCCGGCTGGCCGGCCTGGTAGCGGCGAACCTCCCGGGGTTTCAGTACCGGTCGCCAAGATCGAGCTCCGGGGGGCCAGCGCCTCTCACGACAGCAGGCTCACCAGGGACGCCGCCACTTCCGGCCCGCGACCCGACCCGAGGCCCTCGGCCACGGCGTCCAAGTCGGCCGGCGAGGCGACCTCCCCGGCCAGCAAGCCCAGGTATTCCTCGGGGTGCCACTCGAGCAGCGCGGCGGTCTGGAACAGCGCGGCCCGGCGGGTACGGCGCTGCGACACCCCGACGATCTTGCGGCCCCCGACGGTGACCTCCCCCGGCCCCAGGCCGGCGAAGCACACGACCTTCGACCACGCCGAGCTGCGCATCGGACCGCGCCACACCTCACCCCCGCCGATGGCCCTCGACCACAACTCCCCCACCCACCAGGTGGCCCGGCCCACGTCGTCATCCCACAGGGGGTCGCCGGCGGGGATCACGAAATCGACCCAAAGGACCCGTCCCGGGCCGACGATGACGGCGCTTCCCCCGGACTTCCGGCGGGCCACCTCCAGCCCGGCGGCGGACACCGCCCACCAGTCGAAGGGGTCCTCCGACTGGTGGCTGCCGAGGATCAGAGCCGGGCGGTCGGCGATCTGGACGTTGACGTGGCGAACCACGGTCGCCTCGTCAAGGGCGGCGGCCGCGGCGAAGTGCAGCTGATCGGCCGGCCCGCGCCGCTCCGTCACCTCCCACGGAAGCGCCCCGACGGGGCCCAGATCGGTGCTCAAGCCGACAGGGTGGACTGCCCGAGGTAGGCCTCCCACTCGGAGCGGATGCGTCCGCTGGCCACCAGAATGAAGGTGCGTTGGCGCGGCACGCTCGGCGGCCGCCGCAGCTTCATCCCGCTGTCCTCGAGCATGTGGTCCCGTTTGCGGGCATTGCAGGGACGGCAGGACGCCACAACATTGTCCCAGGCGTGGGCCCCGCCGCGGCTGCGGGGGATCACATGATCTATGTTCTCGGCGGCCGCCCCGCAGTACTGGCAGCGGTGGCCGTCCCTGGCGAACACGGCCCGGCGGTTGAGGGCGACCCGGGCCTGGTAGGGGACCTTGACGTAGTGACGGAGACGCACGACCGACGGCTCAGCCAGAGCCACCCGTTCCGACCGGAAGACCCCATCGGTGCGGTGCAGCAACTCCGCCTTATCATCGAGGAGGAGCATCAAAGCCCTTCGCGACGACACCACACACAGTGGCTCGTAGGTGGCGTTGAGCACAAGAGACTGTGTCACCGCCACCCCGCCCTACCGGCCCGCTCGTACCGATATCAATGGCACGGACCAGAGATTAGCTCGCCCGGCTCCGCATGGCGCGACACCATTCCAGGTAGCGGACCAGCTCCTCGCGTTCAGGGCTGCCTGCCGCCCCGTACATGGTCTCGGCCCGGAACCGCAGGTAGTCGGCGGGGGGCAGGGGAAGCGGTGGCCAGCGCCTCCACCAGTGCCGGGGAACGAACGACACGGCCACGGGCCAGAGGTCGGGGCGGCGGACCAGTACCCCCACCAGCATCCAGCCGAGCCGGGAGGAGGGTCGGTCGACCGGGCCGCGACTCACGCCGACAACCCCACCGCGGCGGCCCCGAGGATGGGCCCGTCGGGGCCGAGCCGACTGGGCTCTATGCGGCAGCCGACGGAAAAAGCGAGCCGCGCCGTGGCAGCCAGCTCCTTCTGGGCGGCCGCGAAGAACGGCTCGCCGAAGCCCAGGGCCACCGAGCCCGACACCGTCGTCAGATCGAAGTCGACGAGGTTGGCCACCGATCCCACGGCCCGGCCCACCAGCCGGCCGGTTCGCTCCACCACCGCGGGCGGGGCCTGGGCGGCGGGGCGACCGGTGATGGCGGCGATGGCCGTGCCCGACGCCTCGGCTTCGAGGCATCCGGCGCCGCCGCAGGCGCAGCGCCGGCCTCCGGGGAGGACCACGACGTGGCCGACGTGACCGGCGTTGGCGGTGCGCCCGTCGAGCAGGCGCCCGTCGACCACCAGTCCTCCTCCGACGCCGGTGGAGACCACCATCGACATGTAGTTGGCGACCCCCCGGGCGCCGCCCCACCGGCCCTCGGCCAGGGCCAGGGCCTTGGCGTCGTTATCCACCTTCACCGCCAGGCCGGTGAGCCGGCTCAGGCGCTCCCGCAGCGGGAACCGGCGCCAGGCCCGGATGTTGAGCGGCGAAACCGTCTCGTTCCCCCCTTCGGTCGGCCCGCCGCAGCCCACCCCCACGGCCTCCACCGCCCCCCGGCCCAGGCCGGTATCGACCAGGGCGGCGACCACGGACCACACCGATTCGGCCTGGTCGTGGGAGGGCTCGGTCGTCGCCGGGGTCGGGCGCTGCTCGGACCACTCCACGGTCCCGTCCTCGTCGACGACCGCCACCCGGATCTTGGTGCCACCGATGTCCACGGCCAGCACGCCGCGCCGGCTGACGGCGCCTGAGGATTGCATCGGGGGGCAGGCTACGCTACCGGGCGCAGGCCGATGGAAGGACACCGATGGCGCGACAACCGGCACAGGCGTCGAGCCCGGGCACCTTCTCCGCCATCTTCGAGGAGATAGTCGCCAACGTCTCGGAGGTCCTCCACGGCAAGGAGGAGCCCATCCGCTTAGCCTTGGTGTGCCTGCTCACCGAAGGGCACCTCCTGCTCGAGGACGTCCCCGGCGTGGGCAAGACGACCCTGGCCAAGGCCCTGGCCCGCTCGTTCGACCTCGAGTGCCGGCGCATCCAGTTCACCCCCGATCTGCTGCCCTCCGATGTCACCGGGGTCAGCGTCTACGACCGGGCGGCGGGCACCTTCTCGTTCCGGCCAGGTCCGGTCTTCGCCAACGTGGTCATCGGCGACGAGATCAACCGGGCCTCACCGAAGACCCAGTCGGCGCTGCTCGAGGCCATGCAGGAGCGCCAGGTGACGGTCGACTCGACGACCCACAGGCTGCCGGCGCCGTTCCTCGTCATCGGCACCCAGAACCCCGTCGAGCACGAAGGCACCTACCCCCTCCCCGAGAGCCAACTGGACCGCTTCTTGCTGCGCATCCGTATGGGTTACCCGGCTCGCTCCGCCGAGATCACCATGCTCGAAGCTTCCTCGGCGAGGTCGGGCGAAAGGGTCGACGAGCTCCCCGTGGTGGCCGACACGGCCACCGTCCCGGCCATGGTGGACGCGGCCCGCCGAGTCCATGTCGCCGCCGCGGTGCGCGGCTACGTGGTGGACCTGGCGGCCGCCACCCGCCAGCACCCGGCCCTGGCCCTCGGCATGTCGCCTCGCGCCACCCTCGCCTTGCAGGCGGCGGTGAGGACCCTCGCCGCCTCCGAGGGCCGCGACTACGTGATACCCGACGACGTCAAGCACCTCCTCGGGCCGGTGGTGGAGCACCGCCTGGTCCTCTCCCCCGACGCCACGATCTCAGGAGCGGGAGTGCGCGACGTCCTCGACGAGGTCGTCCGGCAGGTGCCGGTGCCGTCGGGTCGCTCCGGGGCGCCGTGACCGTCCGGTCCGTGACGTTGACGTCACGGGGCCGGGTCGTGCTCGTGGCCAGCGCGGTGATGGCCGCCGCGGCGTGGATGTTCGGGGTGCAGGAGCTCTACTCCCTGGCCCTGGCCATGGTCGTGGTCACAGTCGCCACGCTGGTCTGGGTGGCGACCCGCCGCTGGCAGATCGACGTCACCCGAGTGGTCCACCCGGGCCGCGTCGCCGCCGGCCAGGAGGCCCGGGTGGAGCTTTCCATCCGCAACGCCTCGACCCGGTCCAGTCCCCCGGTGGAGGCCCGGGACCCCTTCGACGGAGGCCGCCGACGGGCCCGTTTCGATGTCGCCCCGTTGGGGCCGGGCGAAACCCGGGGGGGCTCCTACCGCCTGCCCTCGGCGCGGCGCGGTCTGTACCGACTGGGCCCCCTCGAGGTCCGTCTCACCGATCCGCTCGGCCTGGCGTCGAGGACCAAGACGACGGCCTCGGTGACCTCGCTGACCGTCCACCCGGCCTACGAGCTGCTGCCGATGGCCACCCGCTCGTCGCGCCCCGAGGACGATCTGCGGGTGTCTCGCCCCACGTCGGGCTCGGGGGGCAGTGAGTTCCACACCCTGCGCGAGTACGTCGCCGGCGACGACCTGCGCCACGTCCACTGGCCGACGACGGCCCGCCTCGACGATCTGGTCATCCGCCAACCCGAGCACTTCCGCCAGGGCCGAACGACGGTGATCGCCGACCTGCGGGCCTCGGTCCACGACGACGACTCGCTCGAGCGGGTGCTCTCGGCGGTCGCCTCACTGGCCCTGTCGGCCGTGGCCGCGGGTCGCCAGGCCCGGGTCGTGACCACCGGCGGTTACGACTCGGGGATGGGCCGGGGACGACGTCACGGCCCGGCCATCCTCGACGCTCTGGCCGCGGCCGCGGCCCACCGGCCAGCCACCGCTCCGCTCTTGGCCAAGCTGGGGCGCACGGGGCCGGCCATCTTCGTGACCACCGACGACTGCCCCGAGCCGGATCTCCAGCGCGCTCTCGTGTCGACCGGCGCCGCGGAGAGCACCGTCGTGGTGTTCGAACGCCGCCGGCCGGGGGCCGAGCGACTGGCCGCCCCGGGGCGGCTGACCGTGAGAGTCGGCTCGGAGCAGCCGTTCGGGCGGGCCTGGTCCCGCCGCCTCGCCGGGTCATCGCTGTCGTGACCGCCGTAGCCGCACCCGAGCGCCCCGACATCGGCCAGCCGGGGCCGCCCCCCTCCGGCTGGGCCCTCCCCCGCCGCGACCGGCGGCCCCCGGGGCCTACCTCCCCCGCCGGGTCGGCCCGCCCGGTCGCCACCGCCGCCCTGGCCGTGGTGACCGTGGCCTCGGCCTGCGCCCTGTTCCGGGTGTTCTCCTCCGAGAGGTGGGTGGGACCGGTGGGGATCACGGTGGTGGTCGTCCACGCCGTGGGCTGGGGTCTCCGAAGGGTGCGGGCCGGCCACGTGGCGGCGGCGGCCGCCGTGGCCGGCGCGACGGCGCTGCTCGTCACCTGGACCCTCTTCGGTGGCTACACGACCCTCGGTGTGCCGACCGGCCGGGTGTGGCACCAGGTCACGGTCGCCTTCGGACAGATCTCCGGGCAGTTCGCCTCGACCCAGCCGCCGGTCCCGCCGACACGGGCCCTGGAGCTGCTGGCCGTGCTGGGGGCGGCCGGTGCCGCGGCCCTCGCCGACTGGGCGGCGTTCCGCTGGAGGTCACCGCTGCTGGCTGTCACGCCGGGGATGGCGGTGTTCGTGTTCAGCTCGGCGGCCGGCGTCGGGCCGGGACGGGCGTTGACCATCGAGGTGGAGGTAGCCGCCATTTGCGGGTTCTTGGTGGTGGAGCGGGCCACGACCGAGGGCCGGGTCTGGTTCGCCGGGGTGAACGCCCGCGTCGGCGCTTGGACGGCGGGGTTCGGCGCCCTCGCCGTGGCCATCTCCGTGGTCGCCGCCGCCGCTCTCAGCCCGGCCCTGGCCCCCCGCGACGGGGTGGCCGTCCTCGGCTGGCGCAACGGCTTCGGCCAGGGGGGAGGCACCCGCATAGTGCAGAACCCGCTGGTCGACCTGCGCACCCGGCTCATCCAGTACGCCAACGTGCCGGTGTTCGTGGTGTCGAGCACCGCGCCCTCCTACTGGCGCCTCACCGCTCTCGACCAGTTCGACGGCGTCCTGTGGCAGGCCCAGGGCTCCTACGGAGGCTTCGGCGCCCGCCTGCCGGGAAGTCCCCCTGCCGGAGCGGCGGTCCGCACCGTGCGGGCCACCTTTCAGATCCAGCAGCTCGACTCGGACTGGCTGCCCGCCCAGTTCGACCCGATCACGGTGCAGGGCCTCAAAGGCGTCACCTACGACCAGAACACCGAGAGCCTGCTGACCGCCACCGCCACCAGCCCCCACCTCCAGTACTCGGTCACCTCCTACGAGCGCCTCGACACCTTGAGTGCGGCGGCTCTCAACTCGGCTCCCCCGCTGGCGCGCGACCCGACCGTGACCGCCAACCTGGAGCTGCCGTCGGCCATCGACCCGCGGATCGCGGCGTTGGCCGAGACGCTCACCGCCAACGCCGCCACCGAGTACCAAAAGGCCCAAGCCATCCAGAACTACCTGCTCGGCCCGTCGTTCACCTACAGCCTCGACCCGCCCTCGGACGGCACCGGCGTCCAGGCCGTCGCCAACTTCCTGTTCGAGACCCGCACCGGCTACTGCCAGCAGTTCGCCGGGGCCTTCGCCGTGCTGGCCCGGGCCGCCGGCCTGCCGACCCGCCTGGCGGTGGGTTTCACCCAGGGGACCCCGGCGGGGGGCGGCAGCTTCCAGATCTACGACCGGGACGCCCATACCTGGCCCGAGGTGTATTTCGGGGCCCAGTACGGCTGGGTGCCGTTCGAGCCGACCAAGGGCTTCACCATCCCCGGTACTACCGGGTACAACAAGGCGCCGAGCGGGTCGCCCAACGGCTCGACGAGCCCGACCACGACCGCGCCGGTGAGCCCGGCGCCCACCACGCCGAGCAACGCCGCTCGGACCCACAACTCCCTCGGACCCAAGTCCCTGCCGACGTCGTCGCCGAGCGTGGCCGTGACCCACCGGTCGGGGAGCCTGAGCGGGTGGCTCCTCTCGGTTCCCGCCGCGGTGGTCGCCTGGTTGGCCGCCAACGGTGCTCTGCCCCGGCTCCTACGGCGCCGGCGCCGCCGGGTCGCGGCCCGGGGCGGGGCCCGCTCGGAGGTGCTGAACTCCTGGCAGGAGATCAGCTCCGAGCTGGCCTGGTTCGGCCTCGAGCGGCGCCGGGACGAGACCCACGACGAGTTCGCCCGACGGGTCGAGTCGGCGCTGCTGCGCTACGGCTCCCCCCGGAACTGGCAGCACGGGGGCATGGGGGCCCTGGCCGCCATGACCCGCCGGGCCGCGTTCGCCGCCGACGTCCCCGCCGATCTCGGCGGCCAGGCCCGGTCGGCGGCGGCGGAGGTGGCCTCCCACTTGGCCGACCTGTCGGGGCCGGCTCAGCGGCTGTCGCGATGGTGGCGGCCCAGCCCGGCGACCCGCCGTCGCATCGCCGACGGGCTGCACCCGCTCGGACGGGGCCGCCCGGTGGGCCCGACCGCCAGCTGAAAGCGTCTCAGGTGTCGTCGCGGCCCATGCGCCGGCGCAGCCGGCGGGCCAGGTCCTCGACCGCCTCGTTGAGGTTGCGGTTGCGGTTGGCCATGGTGCGGGTCACCTGTTCGAGCCCGAGACGGCTCATCTTGTGGAGGTTCTGGATGAGGACCACGGCGCTGGCCAGCATCATCAGGAACCCGACGATGCCGATCAGCCAACTCGACGCGAACCCGGCCACGAGGACCACCAGACCGGCCACCAGGCCCAGAGCCGCCCACTTGCAGTTGCGGGCCAGGTAGCGCTGGAGGGTGGTGGAGCTGATGCGGCGGGCCGATTCGGGATCGGTCGCATGGAACTGCCGCTCGATCTCCGCCAGGATTCTTTCTTCCTCTTCGTTCAGCGGCACTTCCGACCCTCCGAGGCAATCATCGCGCCCGAAGGCAAAGTACATCAACGCGCCTGGTTAACGGCCGCCCCCCGCCGAACGATCCCCTCCGGGCCGAGGGTCAGGGGTCGGCTCGGACGGCCCCCAGCGGTCGTCGTCGCGGCGGCCGGCCCGCCGGCCCCGCCGCTCGAGCAGGGCGGCGGGCCCGACCGCAGCCGGGCCGAAACGCTCCCGCACGGCATCCACCGCGGCCCGGGCCGAGGTGGCGGCGACCGACGGCCGGGTGGGGACTGGCTCCGAAGGTCGGCCCCGGCCCGACGCTCCGGTCGGGACGGCCCGGGAAGGCTCGCCCGCCGACAGGTCGAGACGGAGCTGCTCGGCGGGCCCGGCGCCGGCCGCCACCAGGTTGGTGACCCCCACCCCGAGCAGCCGGACGCCGCGCCCGACGTCGAAGCTGTCGAGCAGAGCGGCGCCGTGACGGGCGATCAGGGCCCCGTCGTCGAGGGCTACCGGTGAGGTCACCGAGCGGGTGTGGGTCGAGAAATCCCCGAAGCGAACCTTGAGGGTCACCGTCCGCCCGGCGAGATGGGCCTGCCGCAGCCGGGTGGCCACCGAGTCGGCCATGCCCAGAATGGCGGTGCGCAGCCCTTGGGCGTCGCGCCGGTCGGTCGGGTAGGTCTCCTCGTGGCTCACCGACTTGGTCTCGCGCTGCACCTCCACGCTCCGCCCGTCGACGCCCCGGGACAGGTTGGCGAGGTGGGCGCCGGCGGATCGCCCGACCACCGACTCGAGGAGCTCGGGGTCCATGGCGGCCAGATCGCCGATGGTGGCGACCCCGACCTGTCTCAGGCGCCGGGCGGTGGCCGGGCCGACCCCCCAGAGGGCGTCGATGGGCTGGGGGTGCAAGAACCTCAGTTCGTCGCCGGGCTCCACGATGAGCACCCCGTTGGTCTGCGGTCCCCGCCCCCCGACCGGCGGCTTGGCCGCCTCCGACGCCAGTTTGGCCAGGAACTTCACCGTCGCCCCCCCGACCGAGCAGGACAGTCCCATCTCGGCCGAAACGGTGTTGCGGATGGCGGCGGCGATGGCCGGCGGCGGGCCGAGCAGTCGGATCGACCCGGTTATGTCGAGGAATGCCTCGTCGAGCGAGATGCCCTCCACTACGGGGGTGAAGCGCTCGAATATCTGGTGCATCTGCCGGCTCACCTCGCTGTAGCGGCTGTAGCGGCCGGCCACGAACACGGCGTCGGGGCACAGCCGGCGGGCCACGGCCGACGGCATCGCCGAGCGCACCCCGAAGGCCCGGGCCTCGTAGCTGCACGAAGCGACCACGCCCCGCCGTCCCGTCCCCCCGACGATCAGAGGCCGGCCCCGCAGATTCGGGTCGTCGAGCGCCTCGACCGACGCGAAGAAGGCGTCCATGTCCACGTGGAGGATCCAGCGTCGGCTCTCCGCGGCGGCGGAGACACCCGACGGCGGGCCACCGCGGGCGGGAGCAGGCACGGTCCGATTCTTCCAGACCCCAGCGACGACGACCGCGGTGGCCGGCCGGCTCGACGGGGCGGAGGGGCTCAGGGCAGCGTGATGCGCCGGAAGCCCTCGGCGTGGGGCACCGACGCCACCCGGCCGGCCTCCTCGGCCCGCTGACGCACGGCGTGGCGCAGCCACTCCCCGGCGTCACCCAACTGGCTGGCGTGGCAGGCGATGGCCGCCGCTTTGACGTCGATGGAGCCCGAGACGTCGACCCAGACGTCGGGCTCGAGCGTTCCCGACAGGTACAGCAACTCGACCTTGTGGGCCGCCCCCTGGTCGGGGAAGTAGTGGGGGTTGGCGGCCGCCGGGGCCACCGCATCGATCGCGGCCCAGCCCACGGCGCGGTGATCGCGGTGGTTGACGTAGCCGGTCCCGAAGAACACCGCCGTCGGGTCGGGGGCCATGACCGCCACCGGGCGTAGCTCCCTGATCAGCTGCACCAGCGGGGCCCGCAGCGCCGGATCGTTGTCGAGGTCGCCGTCGGGAAACCCCAGCCAGTGGTGGGCCCTCACCCCGAGGATCCTGCCGGCCGCGCTCGTCTCCTCCCGCCGCCGTCGGGTCAGCACCGCGGGGTCGGTAGCCGGATCGACCGAACCTTTGTCCCCGTCGGCGCAGATGCAGACGTGTACCTCGGAGCCGGCCGACGCCCAACTGGCCAGGGTTCCCCCGGCCGCCACCTCGGGATCGTCGGGGTGGGCGTAGATGGCCAGCACCCTCGCCGGAACGGAAGCGACCAGTTCGGCCATTTCAGGGGGCCTTGGCGATCAGGGCGCAGGCCAGGTCGATCCCCGCGGTGTCGACGTCGGCGTGGGTCACCAACCGCACCCGCCCGGGTCCGACCGTCCCGGCGGCCAGGCCGCCGTCGGCGAGGTGACGCAGCAACCCGGCCGGGTCGGGGTAGGAGAAGATCACGATGTTGGTCTCCACCGAGGCCGGATCGAGTCCCGACTCCGGCCAGCGCTCGGCCACGGCCAGGGCCAGGCGTCGGGCCTTGTCGTGGTCCTCGGCCAGGCGGTCGATGCGTCCGAGGGCCACCAGCCCGGCGGCGGCGATCACCCCCGACTGGCGCATCGTGCCCCCGAACCGCTTGCGGGCCAGCCGGGCCTCATCCATCAACTCGGTCGGCCCTGCCAGCAGGGACCCCACCGGGGCCCCCAAACCCTTGGACAGGCAGGCCATCACGGTGGTGGCGTGTGCGGCCCGGGCCGCCGGGGTCACCCCGCTCGCCACCGAGGCGTTCCACAGCCGGGCCCCGTCGAGGTGAATGGGTACCCCCTCGGACCGGG
Source organism: Actinomycetes bacterium (assembly GCA_021838445.1). Taxonomy (GTDB): domain Bacteria; phylum Actinomycetota; class Acidimicrobiia; order Acidimicrobiales; family Palsa-688; genus JAKCDU01. The sequence goes on from JAKCDU010000026.1 coordinate 51,501, forward strand.
CCAGCCGGGCCAGCGAGTCGATCTGGTCCATCGGCCAGACCCGGCCGCCGGCCGCCATGTGGGTGTCCTCCACGGTGATGAGCCTCACCGCGGGTTGGTGGTGGGCCCCCGAGGCGATTACCTGTTGCACCTCGGAGGGTTCGAGGGTCCCGAGCGGGTCGGCCACGGGCAGGAAGGAGATCCCGGAGTTGATCGGGCCGGCACCCTCCTCGTAGAGCAGCACGTGCTGATGGCGGCCGGTGACCACGGCGTCACCGGGTCGGGTCAGGCAACGCAGGGCCACCTGGTTGGCCATGGTGCCCGAGGGGACGAACATGGCCTCCTGCTTGCCGGTCAGTTCGGCGAACCTCTCCTGCAGGAGGCGCACCGTGGGATCCTCGCCGTACTCGTCGTCGCCGACGTCGGCTGCGGCCATGGCCCGGCGCATATCAGCGGTCGGACGGGTCACGGTGTCCGAGCGGAGGTCTACCTGCACCCCGCCAACCTACTAACAAGGGTCCCATGAGCGACGCCGCCGCACCGCGCCCACTGGCCGACTGGACCACCCACGAGGCGTTCGGAATCGACCCGGCCCGGGTCGATCCCGTTCTGGTCGACCTGGCGAGCACCGCCTTGGAGGCGGCCCGGGCGGCAACGGCGGTTCTGACCACCGCCGAGGTAACCGGGGTGGACACCAAGATCTCCCCTACCGACATGGTGTCCGATGTCGACCGGCGGTCCGAGGCGGAGGTCAACCAGGTGCTCGGCTCCCGCCGCCCCGACGACGCCGTGCTCGGGGAGGAGGGGACCACCACGGGAGGGACCAGCGGGGTCAGGTGGGTCGTCGACCCGCTCGACGGGACCACCAACTTCCTCTTCGGCCTGCCGCAGTTCTCGGTGTCGATCGCCGCCGAGATGGACAGCTCGGCGGTGGTCGGGGTGGTCATGGACCCTTCCCGCCAGGAGGTGTGGGCGGCGGTGACCGGCCACGGCTCCTACCGCAACGGTCAGCGCTGCGAGGTGCCCGACGGCCG
>JAKCDU010000077.1:0-6212 GCA_021838445.1 Actinomycetes bacterium
CCGTCGGCGTGATGAGTCCAGTCGACTCGGACCGCCGCTCGGATCCTGACTTCGCCTGACGCCATCCCAACGTCGCGCCCACTCCCGGCGTTCCGAGACAGTCGAGTCTCGCGATTCGGGGCGGCGAGATGGGCCTGAATTTCAGATCGAGTTCAGCGGCAACGACTTGGATCGGCGGTTACGGGCCCTAAAGGGGAGATTCCGGGACTTCGGTCCGACGCCCCCGACACGAGACGACCACAAGTACAGAACGCCCGTGATGATCGCCGGCGCAGCGAGAGCACCGAGCGAGGACATAGCTAACCCACCGCTCGCCAGGGTGGACACGAGGATGGGGATCGCACCCGCGACGAGCAGGAGCATTCCGCCGCGCCGTGGCCGTCGGTAGCCGAATGCGGCGAGTGCCGCGCTCAGGGCGAAGATGGCGATGCCGCGTACCGGGCCGTGGTTGTTCTCGAAGGCCCGCCCGGCGTGACTGTCGATCGCGTACCAGACGCTCGAGGCGACGATCACGCCGGTCAGCGCCATCAGGATCGGCTCAGCACGGTCGCTGTGGAACCAGGCGAAGAGACTGATGCTCACCATGGGGACGAGCCACAGGGCCACCCAGCCAACTGCCGCCCACCCGCCGGGGTCGCTAAAGGTCTCGCCGATGATGAACAGGCTGCCGAAAGCCACGTAGACCAGCATGAAACCGAATCCACTGCGCCTGAGTGACCTGGCGCGACTCTCGGCTTCGCGATGGCGCAGGTAAGAGACGACCATCAGGACGATGGCTACGACGATGAATGGGAGGAAGATCACGTCGGAACACCTCCTCTCGTTCCATACTGCGTCGTGGAGCGAGCGTTCGACAGGGCCGAAGGGCCCACTGACCCCGAGGTGCGGCAAGGTGTCAGCCCTCGTCTTGTCCGGCGGGGGCGCCTCAATAACCCGAAGGCAGCCGGCTCTCGCCTACGCCCCGAGGTTGATGGCACCCTGTGCTGCCTGGCTCGAGTAGCAAACGCAGCCGACGAAGGCCCTGGCGGACCTGTCCCAGAAGAATCGCATGCCCTCGTCGTTGGCCTCGGTCAGCTCGACCGCCGCACTTCCATCCGTGAGCACCTGGAAGGGCAGCTGGGAGCCCCTGGCGGGGCTCCCACTCCATGGTCGGCTGGCGAACACTCTGAGCGCCGACGTCAAGGCCAAGCCCTCCGGGCGGCCTGCGGCCGGCCTTGACAACGGCTTCCTCGGCTCGCCCATCGGAGTCGGGTGTTGATGATTACGACTCAGCCTGTAGCGACAGAGATGGAGCCGAGCACGAGGTCCACGGCGTCGCGGGTCTCGTCGTCACTGTCGGGCCAGAGGTGGCCGTAGGTGTCGAGCGTCTCCATAGCGGGCTGTTGGCCGAGCCTCTTCTGGATGGCCTTGACCGAGCAGCCCTTGGCGATGAGGAGCGAGGCGTAGAAGTGCCGCAGGTCATGGAATGTTGCCCACTCCGGGATGGCCGCTTTGGGCGCGGCCCGGTGCCACATCCCGCCGCAGAGGCTGCGGGTGATCGGGTTGCCGGCCGTGTTGGTGAAGACGAGCCCAGCCGGTCCGGGCTTGTGGCGGGCCAGGTGCTCGGCCAGGCGCCCGAGAGTCGGGTATGCGTGGAGCCGGAGGTACGTCTCACATGAGTCACCGTCGATGGCCGGTGCACCTGGCCGACGCGCCACTCCTCGGCATAGTCCCGGAAGGGCGTCTTGCCGCCGGCCGGATCGATGTAGACGCCATGCGCGATGTCGCCCCGCACGGCGTCGAGGAACCGGTCGGCGTCTCCTTTGCGGTCGAAGTGGCGAGTCTTCTGCGGGCCGCCCGGGTACTCCCGCCAGCGGGCCCGGTATCGCACGTCCGGCCTCTTGTCGATGCTCGCCACGATGCCTCCCCACCCCGGTCCGCGGACCCGGCTTCAGTCCTCAAAAGGTCCTCAGGTCCTCAATCAGTCCTCAGGATCTGAGGACTACAGAGGTGCAATTCGGGCACGAACGGTAACCAGGAGAGAAGGCAAAACCGCAGGTCAAACACCCTTTTAGCGGCATTGCGGCAGGTTGTCGACGGTGAGCCGGTCTGCAGGCGGGATTCTGTGACGGCCACCTATCTGACCTGCAGTTATCCGGAATACCTGATTTGACCTGCTCTTTTATCTGCCACCTCTTGACGGCGTCTGACGCGCACATCGCGCACGGATCGCGCACGCCGGGGCGACTCAGGGCGACCCTCCTGGTCTAGATACATGAAGGGGTCAGGTCCTCCTCGGTAGCGGTCCCAGCATCCGCGACTGCCATAGCCCTGGAGTGCAATCCTGGCCGGCGTGCCGGAGCTGGCCGGGCGGGTCTATGTACCGAAGTTGTATCGGGTCGATCCCGAGCGCGGGGCCGTGGTCGGTCTTCTGCGCCGGGCCGTCGAGGCCAGTGGGGCGCGGGTGGTCTACTGCTCTTTCCCGGACCACCGTGTCGCACCGGTGTACCTGGCCGCCGAGGACATCGACGGCCGGCGCTATGGGCTGCTGACCTATCCATTCACGGTCACCCGGCGGGAGACGAAGAACCGGCCGCCGGATGAGCGTCGCGGGCAGATCCGCTTCGGCGACCCGACCCGAGAGCGAGACGAGGACAATCCGGTCGGTCGTGACCTGGCCGGCGTAGACGTGACTTTGGTCTTGGCTGTCGACCCGGAGGAGGAGTTCATCGTGGGGCTGGATCCGCTCGTCTACGAGGACTTGCCTATGGGGATATCGGTCTACTACCGGGACAAGCACGTCGATCTGGCAGCGGACCATGGCTGGGCGGTGTGGGAAAGGCGCAAGTCGGGAGGGACGCGCCGACCGTCGTGGGTGGGACTGGAGACGCTGGTCGGGTTCCGTCCTCAGCGCCTTCTCGACTACGCCCGGTTCGAGGCCAAGGCCAGCGCTCTCGGGTTGAACCCTGGTCTGCGGTTCAAGCTGGCCGAGTCGTTCCGGACACCTGATTCGGAGCCGCATCGCCTTGAGACGTTCTTCGGGATGGAGGCGGCGACGATCCTCGACATCGTGGACGCTAACTTCAGGCTCGGGGTCGCCGTTCGCGGAGGTGTGGCCCAGCACCACCTGGGTGAGCAGCTCGACCGGACGCCCGAGGTCGTCCGGGCGTCGGCGATCGACGCCGACGGCCAGCCCGACTTCGAGGTGGACACCGCCGACGGTCGGACGGTGCTGGTGGAATGCAAGACGGCCAGCCCGAAGCGGTACGCAGACGGGACCATGAAGGTCGAGGTCCAGAAGACCAGGGACTCCGGGGCCGGCCGGAAGTACACCTTCGACCAATTCGACGTCTTGGCGGTCTGTCTGTTTCCCGTCACGGGGTTCTGGGAGTTCCGGTTCCGCTGGGCTTGGGACCTCGAGGCGTGGGACGAGGACCCGAGCCGGATCAAGGCGATACAGCGGGTCGATGATTCCTGGGCGGTCTCTCTGAGCGAGCTGGTCGCTGCAGGACCGCCCTAGAGTCGAGCGGCGAGCGCTTCAGCTACCCGTTCGGCTAGGAGTGGGGGCACCGAGTTGCCGATCTGAGCCTGCACCGATGCTCGGCGGCCGACGAAGCCGAAGGAGTCGGGGAAGGTGAAGAGGCGTCGTAGCTCGGGCACCCTGAGCCGTCGGTTCTCCCAATGGAAGGGCCCGACGTTGGGCCCGGGTTGCGCCTGGATGGTGGGAGAGGGCCGGTTGGGGTCGAGCTTCAGCAGGAACGACCAGTAGCGCTCGCGCCATTTGAACACTGGCTCGGGATGACCCCGCTCGGCCGTGAAGTGGAGGTAGTTGCCGCCGGGCGGGATCTCGGGCAGCAGGTGCCCCCAGCTGCCCCTGACGACCTCCTCGGCTTCAGGCTCGGTCACAAGCCCCTCGAGGGCTTCCCCGGCCGTGACGTGAGCCAAAGGGCCGCCTGCGGTCTTACGGCGCTCCCAGAGGCCGTGGTGAGTGGGCTCGGGCAGCTCCGGTATGGGGTCGCGGCCCCTCGAGCCGAGGATGAACAGCCGCGGCCGAAGCTGAGGGACGCCGTAGTCGGCAGCATTGAGGACTCGCCACCGGAGCCGGTACCCGGCGTCGGAGATCTCTCGGAGCAGCCGCTCGAAGGCCGGACGGCTCGCCTTGTTGTTGAAAGTCAGGGCGTACACGTTCTCGAGCAAGAAGAACCGAGGACGCGCTTCGGCCAGAACCCGGGTGTAGGCCTGCAGCAAGCTGGCCGCCGGGTCGACGCCGTCTCGCTTCCACTGCAGCCAAAACCCCGACTTCGAGAAGGCCACGCAGGGGGGGCCGCCGATGAGTAGGTCAGGGCGCTCCCGGGGCCCCAGTCCGGCCGCCCTCAGGAGGTCCTTCGTGGTCGCTCCGCCGCCGTGGCCGGTGGCCAACGGATACAGATCGGCCCGCAGCACCTCTCGCAGCGCGGGGAAGTACGCCGGGGCGTTCTTCTCCATCGTGTCGGCGGCGTCCTGGTCCCACTCGACAGCGGCCAGCGTACGGAACCCGGCCGCCTCCACTCCGAGGTCGAGCCCTCCCGCCCCCGAGAACAGCGAGATGGCCGAGCCCCTGTCCACCCGCACAGTGTGCCCGATTCCCGCCGACGAGCCGTGGATGCCGGCGGCTCCGAGAAGGCTCAGCTGGACGCCGGTTCTATGGGTTCGCCGAACAGTCATGTGAAGCATTAGAAACAACCGGTGTGACGGCCAAGACGGGCAAGAGCGAACCCGTCGGCATAGCGGCTCCTGTGATCCCCAAAGGGTCATTCGCCTCCTCCGCAGCCATCCGGTCTCGCATGAGTTCCCAACGTCGGCGCGACACCGCTCCGGAGATTGCGCTGCGGCGGGCGCTCCATGCGATGGGGCTCCGGTATTTCATCCACCGGCGACCAGTCCCATCGCTCAACCGCCAAGCCGACATCGTCTTCCCTCGCGCCCGGGTGGCCGTGTTTGTGGACGGGTGCCACTGGCACGGCTGCCCCGAGCACGGCCCAAAGCGTCACCTCACCAACGGCTGGTACTGGAGCGAGAAGATCGCCAGCAACGTGCGCCGGGACCGCGACACCGACCAGCGACTCGAAGCGTCAGGATGGACCGTGATCCGTGTGTGGGAGCACGAAGGCGCCGCTGGAGCGGCTCAGCGTATAGCCGACTACCTACGTCAGTCGCAGGATCCCGGATAACGGTCACACCGCCCTTGCATCATGATCGACATGAATGGCGTTGCCTGGACGACCGTGGCGATCAGCGCCGTTCCGGCCGTCGCCGCCCTGACCGGCGTCGTGGTCAAGGGCAGGCTGGACGAGGCTTCTGAGAGTCGCCGGGCCCGCGTGGCGGCCTACCAGCGGCTATCTGCCGCCACCGAACGTCTCGCTCTTAGGGCTGTAACCGCCCGCGGAGACCGGACGGGCCTGGCGACCCTGGCACAGACGATCAAGTCGCTAGAGCCGTTCCTGACCGCGTCCATGGTGCTCGCCTTGGCCCGAGCCCCGAAGAAGAAGCCGATCGACGCCAATGACCTCGGCATGTTGATCAGCCGGCTTCCTCCCGGCGTAGACCCCGGTCCGTCGGTGTCCGACACCGAAGTGCTGTTGGCATACGAGGAGGTCCAGCAGGCCGCCGCACATGTTGAGATTGTGGGTAGCGCCGCAGTGAAGAAGGTGGCTACGGACCTATACGACAGCGCTACCTCATTTCTCCGGCTGGCAGTGCGGCCAGCCCTGCGAGAGCGGCGTCGACAAATCGAGCTGAGGGAGGCAAGGGACGCAATGCAGGCCGCCCGGCGCGACTTCGCTGAACAAGCTCGGCGCGACACCGATGGTGGGTGGTCGCTCTTTCGTCGGAGAAAGGGCGATGCCGCCGCCGATGTGCAGTAGCTAAGTTGTGGGTCGTCGCTGACGACCTCAGAAAATGACCGCCGAACTCGCTAACTTCCGGACGGAAGCATGGCTTCGAGTTCACGGCGGTAGTTCATCACGGTGCTGCTCGCCCAGCCATCAAGCTGACCGGGTTCGACCACGTCGGCCTTCAGGCCATCGAGAACTTTCCTCGCCCTTTGAAAGTCCGGGCGGTCCGGGTCTTCGGGTGGACCGATAAGAACGGTCACCTGTGGATGGCCTGCGCTACTTCGGAGGTCCTGGACAGCCCATGCAGTATCGCTGACTTCGTAATCGATGTAGGTACTTCGCGCTCGGGGAAAGGAAAGA
>JAKCDU010000077.1:6312-12639 GCA_021838445.1 Actinomycetes bacterium
CGCGATCGGGTTGGGCACGTATTGAATGACCGAGTAATAACTGGCCATGCTCAGGGTCCCTTCGTTGATGATATGGCCGACGTGAGTATGTCGCGGCGTTGAGACAGGTATTCGCCAAGAGCGATTAGATCGGAGTCGGCTACACCCCACTCCACGGGCACACTACTCATCGCTTCAGCGATCGTCTCATCCGAGATCGAGGCGAGCTTGGCGGAAGCCTCGGCAATCTGATCGGTCTGGCAGTGCTGAGCGAAGAGCGGTTCTGGGACCGGCGGCGCCGCCGTGACCAGAGCGGCGGATGTCCAGTTATACGACCCGGGCAGGAACAACCCGTGGTCCACGCTGTAGACGCTCTGATCGGCTGTGGAGCTGATGATCTGGTGATCTGAGGCATGGAACCACCCGTAGAGCAGCGCCAAGGGTCCATATGATGCGCGATTTTGGTCCGTGCGTGGCGCCCCGATTACTTCCCGTTCCCCGCAGTCCCTCATGTAACGCAGCCCATGCGATGGCCCGGGGACGACGTGGGCGAGCTGTGGCTCCAAAGCGGTCAGAGCGGCGGGAATATTCACGAGCGCGCAGGGCGGTATGGGGCACCCGAGAAGTGGCCCGAGCCGACCCGCGACGTGTTCGGTGACGAGGGCGTGAGACATGTCCACCCCGGGGACGCCGAGGTACTTGACCACGTACGTCTGTACGTCGCTACATGCGAGGGCAACCGGCCGAGACATAGTCGGCCAGGATTTCTCGAACTGTTCCGCCTCCACAACCGGGTAGGGCCTCGATATCACCCGTTGGCGCGCCTGGGCCAACTTCGTCGTCCAACTGGCGGCGACAGTCGTGGCTGTCGATCCCGCGGATGCGTCGGAAGAAAGTAATGCCGCGACAGCGCTGAGCGGTGGACTTGGACTCGCACAGTGGCGTTGGGACGGCTCGCCGGCTTGTGACTGTGAAAGCTTCCCTCGGAGGTCAACGCGGCTCGCCCCATGTTTCGTGCGATTCCGGTTGGTGACGCAAACCGAGGGTCGTTCGCGCACGTAGCGCGCACGGGAGATTTCTACCAAGCGGTAGAAGGCCTGGTCAGTCGGCTAAATGACGGTGAGCCGGTCTGTAGGCGGGATTCTGTCGCCGGTCCCGGGGGACCAGCGGGTGGCCATCCATCTGAGCGGTCTACCTGGGGACGTGTGGCCGGGCCGGCCGTCCCACGCTTGACCTTGCTCCGGGTGGGGTTTACATAGCCGCCCGGGTCGCCCCGGACGCTGGTGCGCTCTTACCGCACCGTTGCACCCTTGCCTGTGGGATCGCTCCCCATCGGCGGTCTGCTCTCTGTTGCACTGTCCTTCGAGTCACCTCGACTGGCCGTTAGCCAGCACCCTGCCCTGCGGAGTCCCGACCTTCCTCGACCGGGTCGAACCCGGCCGCGACCACCCGACCGACTCACCGTCGGCGACGAGTCTAGGAGCTGGCCGCGCCAGACAGCGGTCGCGACCCGCCGACCAGCCACTCGGTCTCGGACTTGACCGACTCCGATAGCGGCTTCATGCAGTCGGGGACGGGAAGGGTCCGTCCCGGCCGGACGACCGCCTCCCACTGGTCGGCCCCCGCCTCGAGGCGGACGACCATGCCACCGTCGGCGGTGGTCTCGCCGGTCAGGAACCCTCGGCGGGGGCGGTCGAGCAGCTCCCAGCCGACCTCGATGAGGACCTCCCGCTCGAGGGCCTGAGCCTGGGGCCCCTCGAGGCCGGCGCAGCCGCGGTAGGAGGCCGCGACCTCGGCGAAGGGCACGGCCCGGGTCAACACCTGCTCCACGGTGGCGGGGTCCATGAAGGCCCAGCCGGTGCCCTGGGGCAGGACCAGCACCGTCGGGGCGAAACGGTGGCCGCCGGTGTGGCTGGTCCGCCACAGGACCACCTCGGGCGACGTCCCGGCGGCGGCCAGGCGCAGGGCCAGGTCGGTGCCCTGTGAGCCGCAGCAGACGTCGCGTCTTCCGTGGGTGCACACGAGCAGGTCGACCTGGGTCGTGGCCTCGGCGGGGGCGGCCGGATCGAGGAGGGCGTCGAGGGCGGCGGCCAGGGACTCGCCGTGGCGGGCTTCGCGCCGGGTGTAACCGGAGAAGGCGCCGCCGGGAGTGGAGTGGGCGATGACCCGGCGTTCCTCCGGGGGGGCTCCGAGGTCGGATGGAACGAGAGCCTGCAGGCGGTAACCGACCGCCGCGGCCCGCTCGGCGGCGCCCCGCAGGACAGCGATCTCGGCCACGTCGCGCGGCCAGGGCAGCGGGGTCTCGATCAGCAGGAAGCCCCGGTAGGTGCCGACGGTGCCGATGGGGGAGAGGTCCATCTCACGGGCCCAGGCACTGCATCGTTGGGCGGTGTCCACATCGGTCATGCCGGCAGGTTACCGACCGGGAGGCCTGCGCCCCCACCGCCCGCTCTCCTAGACTCCGCGGGTCATGACCGGAGGGGCCGGCCGCGCCCGGGGCGCCGCTGGATCGAGATGCTGACCAACGAGGACGTCCTGGTGGTGGTGCCGGCCTTCAACGAGGCCATGTCCGTCGCCGGCGTCGTCAAGGAGGTTGCGCAGGCCGCCCCCCGGGCCCACATCCTCGTCGTCGACGACGGGTCCACCGACGCCACCGCGGCGGCGGCCCGCGACGCCGGCGCCGAGGTGGTCACCAACGTCTTCAACCTGGGCGTGGGCGGGGCCATGCGGGTCGGTTTCCGCTACGCCGCGGCCCGCCACTTCCGTGTCGTGGTCCAAGTCGACGGGGACGGCCAGCACGACCCCCGCGACCTGGCCCGCCTGGTCGACGCCCTCGAGGACAAGCCGCACCCCGAGGTGGTCATCGGGGCCCGCTTCGCCGGCGAGGGGGACTACGAGGTGCCGGTGATGCGCCGCTGGGCCATGCGCCTGCTGGCCCGCTACCTGTCGGGGGTGGCCCACGTGAAGCTCACCGACGTGACGTCGGGGTTCCGGGCCCACAACCGGGCGGCCATCGACCTGTTCGCCCGGACCTACCCGGCTGACTACCTGGCCGACACGGTCGAGTCCCTGGTCATCGCTGTGGAGAACGGTGGGGTGATCTCCCAGGTGCCGGTGAGCATGCGCAGCCGCACCGGTGGCGCGCCCAGCCAGAACACCGGGCGGGCGGCCATGTACCTGGCCCGGGTGTCGCTCATGCTGCTCATCGCCCTGTTCCGCCACCGGGCGCCGCGCTCCACCGAGGAGGCGGCGTGAGCGGCGTCCACATCATTGCCATCGTGGCCGCCGTGGCCACCATCGCGGTGATCGTCGAGCTGTCGCGGCGGCGCCAGCTACGGGAGAAGTACGCTCTGATCTGGTTGGCGTCGGGCGCGGTGATGGCGGTGTTCGCCATCTCCCCGGGCCTGTTCAACGACCTGGCCCACTCCATAGGGGTGAAGAACCCGCCGGATTTGCTGGCGGTGATGGCCTGCCTGTTCCTGCTGATGGTGTGCGTGCAGTTCTCCTGGGAGATGGGCCGCCTGCAGGACCGCACCCGCCTCCTCGCCGAGGAGGTGGCCCTGTTGCGCAACGAGATGCAGCAGATGAGGGCTGGGGCCGAGGGCCGGGTGGGGACGCTCAGCCCGGCCCGCGTCGAGGACCCGTCGGCTTAGATCGAGCTCCGCCAGCGGTGCTCGAATGGCCCCCCGGGTCCCTCCCCGCCCTCGGCCCGGCGGCTGCGGCGGTGGTCGAGGAGCACGGCCAGGACCCCCGAGAACACCATCAGCGAGGCGGCCAGCAGCAGCACCATGTCCAGTCCCGAGGAGAACGAGCCTTCGGCCGCGGCCAGCACCTCGTCGACGATCTTCCGGAGGGCCGGATCCTTGGGCAGGGTGCTGGCGCTGGTGTTGGCCGTCCCGGTGGTCACGGCCACGATCACCTGGTCGCGAAACGCCGCCGGCAGGCCGGGGATGGAATCCAGCTTGTGCAGGAGGTTGGTGGTGAGCTGGGCGTTCACGATGGCGCCGAGGATGGTCACTCCGGCCACCGCACCGAGCTCGCGGCTGGTGTTGACCGCCGAGGCGGCCATGCCCGAGCGCTCGGCCGGCACCGCGCTGAGGACGGCGGCGGTGGCACCCACCATGACGATACCGAGGCCGACTCCGACCAGCGACAGGCTCCAACCGAACAGGCCGACGCCCGACGACGGGGTGATCACGGCGTCGGTGGCGTAGATGCCCCCGGCGGCCAGGACGGCGCCCACGGCCATCGGGATCCCGGGCCCGACCCTGGCTATCCAGCGTCCCGACAGCGCCGACGCCACGATCATGGCGACGGCCATGGGCAGGAAGTCGACGGCCAGGTAGAACGGGGTGGTCGAGCCGAGCAGCTCGAGGAACAGGGGGATGAAGAAGAACACCGCGAAGGTGGCGAAGAACCCGGTGAAGGCCAGCAGCATCCCCGAGGTGAACCGACCGTTGGCGAAGAAGGCCAGGTCGAGGGCCGGTTCCTCGGCTCGCCGCTCGATGTGCACGAACGCCAGCACGGCCCCTCCGGCGAGGGCGTACAGCAGCACGATCCACCAGGTGGCGAAGCCTTCGGTCTCGCCCAGGATGGTGGCGAAGACGGCGGCGGTGACCGCCACCAGGGCGCCGGCGAACCCCCGCTCGTCGAGCCTCCGGCGGCTGTCGGAGCGGGACTCGGGCAGCACGACGCGGACCCCGATGAGGGCGATCACGCCGACCACCACGTTGAACAGGAAGATGGCCCGCCACGACCACAACCCGACCAGGACCCCGCCGATGACCGGTCCGGCGGCGAGGGCCAGCCCCGAGATGGCCGACCACACCCCGAGGGCCTGGGCCCGGTCGGCCCCGTCGGGGTAGAGCTGGCGGATCATCGACAACGTGCCCGGCTCGGACGCCGCGGCACCGATCCCCATGACGACGCGGGCGGCGATGAGCATCCCGCTCGACACCGCGAAGGTGCCGAGGAGCGAGCCAACCGAGAACACGGCCAGGCCGGCGACCATGATCAGGCGGCGCCCGAGGTGGTCGCCGATGGTGCCGAAGGCCAGCATGAGCCCGGCGAAGGTGAGGGCGTAACCGCTGACCACCCACTGCAGGCTCTGGATGCCGGCGTGGAGGTCGGTCTGGACGTTGGACAGCGCCACGGCCACCACCGTGTTGTCCAGGAAGGTCACGAACAGGACCAGGGTGATGATGGCCAGCGACAGGTTCTGGCGGGCGCTTTGGTCTGGCATGATGGGTCGAACTTACCCGGGCCTCCTACACTGACCGCCCGGATGCGGATCAGACGAGCGGACCTGATACAGATCGGCCTGCTCGCGGCGATCTCCTATGTCCCCCTGTTCTTGACCCGGACAGGGCAGGTCGCGGCGGATACCAAGCAGTATCTGTACCTGGACCCGGCCCGGCTCACCGCCGGCGCGGCCTCGATGTGGGACCCCAACACCGGGCTCGGCACGGTGACCCACCAGAACATCGGCTACCTCCTGCCCATGGGCCCCTACTACAGCGCGGTGGCCTGGCTGGGGGTTCCGATGTGGGTCGGGCAGCGCCTCTGGATGGGGACGCTGCTCCTGGCCGCCGGCACCGGGGTGATGTACTGCGCCCGCCGGCTGGGTCTGGAGGGCCCGGGGCGCTTCGTCGCGGCGTCGGCCTACATGCTCAGCCCGTACATCCTGGACTACCTGGACCGTATCTCGGCCATTCTCATGCCCTGGGCCGCGCTGGGCTGGATGGTCGGCCTGGTCATCGAGGCGGCGCGGGGCGGCCGGTGGCGCCACCCGGCCCTGTTCGCTCTCGTCGTGGCCGTGGTCGGGGGGGTCAACGCCACGTCCATCCTGCTGGTGATCGCCGCCCCCGCGGCGTGGCTGATCCACTCCGTCTGGGTGAGCCGGGAGGTCCCCCTCCGCCGGGCCATGGCGACCTCGGCCCGCCTCGGCGTGCTCAGCACCGCGGTGTCGCTGTGGTGGGCGGCCGGCCTGTGGGCCGAAGGTCGCTATGGCATCAACATCCTGAGGGTCACCGAGACGGTCCCGACCGTGTCCAAGACATCGTCGGCCGCGGAGGTCCTGCGGGGTCTCGGCTACTGGTACTTCTACGGTTGGGACAAAGTGCAGCCCTGGACCCTGCAGGCCGTCCCCTACACCCAGTCGGTGTGGCTCCTCGCCGTGAGCTTCACCCTCCCGGCCCTCGGCGTGGCCCTCGGGCTGGCCACCCGTTGGGTCTACCGCAGCTACTGCCTCCTGCTCATAGGTGTCGGCACCGTGGTAGCCGTAGGGGCCTACCCCTTCAGCGACCCGTCCCTGTTCGGGGCGGTGATCAAGGGGGCCTCGGCGGGGTC
>JAKCDU010000078.1 GCA_021838445.1 Actinomycetes bacterium
CGCCGCCCTCATCTCGGCGACGGGAGCCAGGCCCCCGCCGCCGATCATCATGTTGGACGACGGGCAGTGGGCGACCCCCACCCCGGCTCGGCCGAGCCGGGCCACCTCGGTGGGATCGGGATAGATGCAGTGCGCCACCCACGAGCGGCTGCTCAACCAGCCCACGTCCTCGAAGTGCTCGATGGTCCGCTTGCCGAACGCCGCCTGGGCGAAGGAGTACTCGTCGGGATCCTCGGCGAGGTGGGTGTGCAGGCGCACGTCGAGGCCCTCGGCCAGCTCTGCGGTGCGGCGCATGAGCTCCGGGGTCACCGAGAACGGCGAGCACGGCGCCAGGGCGATGCGCACCATGGCCCCCCACGACCGGTCGTGGTGGCGCTCGACGAGCCGGGCGCTGTCGGCGAGTATCTCGTCGTCGTCCTGGACCACCGAATCGGGGGGCAGACCGCCGTCCTTGCGGGACAGGCTCATCGATCCCCGCGTCGGGTGGAAGCGCAACCCCACTTCGGAGGAGGCGGCGATCTCGGCGCCGATCAGGTCCCCGCTCCCCCGGGGGTGCACGTACAAGTGGTCGGTGGACGTGGTGCAGCCGCCCAGGGCCAGCTCGGCGAGACCGACCCAGGCCGACAGGTAGGCCGCCTCCTCATCGAGGCCGGCCCAGACCGGGTAGAGGGTGGTGAGCCAGTCGAAGAGGGACCCGTTGACGGCCGGGGCATAGCTCCGGGTGAGGTTCTGGTAGAGGTGGTGATGGGTGTTGATGAGACCCGGGGTCACCAGGCAACCGTGGGCGTCGAGGATTTCGGCGGCGGGGGGCGGCGGGTCCCCTGGTCCACCGATGCCGGTGATCAGACCTGCGTCGACGGCGACCCAGCCACCGCTGATCTCCCGGCGATCGTCGTCCACCGTGGCCACCAGCTCGGCCCCGCTCACGAGCAGGTCGACGGCGGCGGTCTTCGAGGCGGCCTCGACCCGGTCCTGGTATGACGACACGACGCAGGAACGTAGGGACCACTCGTTACCCGCCGGTTAGGTCAATGTGAACGCTGCGTTGCGCCCGGTCGTACTTTCTGTACCGCAGCCGGGTCGGCCTTGTACCGTCCCCTTGGCCTCCGAATATCCGGCGGGGCCGGCTCGTAACGAGAGGAAAGGGGAGTCCCATGGTCCGACTCCGAATCGCCCTGGCCGACCGCTCGGGCGCCCTGGCTCAGGCCGCCACGGTCATCGGGTTGCACGGGGGCAACATCCGCGCCATCGACGTCCACCGTGCTCCCGCCGACGCCGCGGTGGACGACCTGGTGGTCGACTTCGCCACCCCGCCCGACGTGGAGGCCATGCGCACCGACCTGGCCATGAACGCCTCGGCCACCCTCCTCGACTGCTGCCCGGCCGAAGCCGTCGACCCGGTCGAGGCGGCTCTGCGGGAGGTGCGGGCGCTGATGGAGGGAGGCCGCCTGGCGGACGCCCTGACCAGCATGTGCGGAGCCGCATCGGCCAACGAGGAGAGCCTCGAGCAGGCGGCGACCACCGAGGCGGGGCGATCCGCCCTGGAGCAGGGCAAGCCGATCCGCTTCGGCGACACCCCCGGCAAGGCCGGCCACGGCGCGACCAGGAAGACCGGCCCCCGCGGGACCGGCGGCGACAGCGACGGCGAGCCTGGCGACAGTGACGGCCGAAGTCGCGACGCGGACAGCGCGACCGCGGGGCTGGCCGTGGCGACCGACACCTCGGTGATCTTCCTCACCCGGTCGGCCGACCTCGGTTTCACCGATACCGAGGTGGCCCGGGTGGAGGCCCTGGTGGCCATCGGGCGGGCTGTGGCCCCCGACCCGGAGCCGGGCCACCACCGCCCGATCAGGTCGTGATGGAGCCCCCGTTCAGCTGGATGGTCTGACCGGTCACCCACGACGCCTCCTGTGAGGCGAGCCACACGCAGGCGGCCGCCACGTCGAGCGGGGTGCCGGTCCGGCCCACCGGTATGGCCCGGGCGATCGAGGCTGTCACCTGAGGGTCGGGTGTGGCGAGCAGGCCAAGGGCCAGGGAGTTGGCGGTGACGCCGTGGCGGGCCACCTCCAGCGCCAGGGTGCGGGTGAAGGCCAGACCGCCCCCCTTACCGGCGCTGTAGTGCGACACCCCGATGTTGACGCCACCGGTCCCCGCCCCCGAGGAGATGGTGATGATCCTGCCCCAGGACCGCTCGCACATCCCGTTGACGACGGCGTGGCAGCAGTGGAGGACTCCGTAGAGGTTGACGGCGATGGCCTGGTCCCACTCACCGGCCGCCATGTCCCGGAAAGGCTTCACGGTCAGGCGCTGAGCCCCGCCGTTGCCGGCGTTGTTGACCAGGATGTCCACCGGGCCGAGACTCCCGACCGCGGCGGCCACCGCCGGCCCGTCGGTGACGTCGAAGGGCAGGGCCACGGCCGATCCCCCGTCGGAGGTGATCCGTTCGGCTGTCTCGAGGGCCCGCGCCGCGTCGATGTCGTTGACCGCGACGGTGGCTCCCCGGGCGGCCAGCGCCGTGGCGATCCCCGCTCCCACGTTCTGACCGGCCCCGGTGACGAGGGCTGTCCTGCCCGACAGGTCGAACATGCCGTCATCTCCTCGGGGCCACCCGCACGACGCGGCACCGCCCTCCCCACCGTTTTTAGTGCGTGCAGTTCTTGTTTGCAATACAGTCGCATCTGAGCTAGATCAGACTCATGGCCGTTATCCCGGAAGTCGCCCCGAGTGCCCGGCGCAGCTGGACCTGGTCCGCGGTCCGCTCCGCTCTGACCCGGGAGGAGTGGGTGCGCACCACCGGGATGTTCGCCTTCGTGGTGGCCCTGCACGTGGTCGGGTTCGTGCTCCTCCTCGCCGCCGCCGCCGGCCACTACCACCTCGACGCCAAGACGACCTTCGGTGTGGGCACCGGCACCCTGGCCTACACCCTGGGCATGCGCCACGCCTTCGACGCCGACCACATCTCGGCCATTGACAATACGACCCGGAAGTTGCTCTCCGAGCTCGAATCCGGCTCCGACGGGGGCCGCCGCCCCCTGTCGGTCGGCTTCTGGTTCTCGCTCGGGCACTCGAGCGTGGTCTTCGTCCTGAGTGTCCTGCTCAACTTCGGCATCCGCGCCCTCAACTCCGGAGTCAAGAATGACAGCAGCGGCCTGCACCACTACACCGGCCTGATCGGCACCCTGGTGTCGGGGACCTTCCTCTACATCATCGCCGCCCTCAACGTGGTGATCCTGGTGTCGGTCGTGCGCATGTTCCTGGACATGCGCCGGGGGCTCTACGACCACGAGGAGATGGAGCGCCAGCTCAACGCCCGCGGCCTGATGAACCGGTTCCTCGGACCGTTGGCCCGACGCATCGACCGCCCCTGGAAGATGTACCCCATCGGCTTCCTCTTCGGGCTCGGCTTCGACACCGCCACCGAGGTGGCCCTGCTGGTCCTGGCCGGCTCGGCGGTGGTGGGCGGACTGCCCTTCTGGGGGGTGCTCTCCCTACCGTTCCTGTTCGCCGCGGGGATGTCGTTGCTCGACGGGATCGACGGCCTGTTCATGAACTTCGCCTACGGCTGGGCCTTCTTCAACCCGGTCCGCAAGGTGTACTACAACATCACGATCACCGGACTATCGGTCGGAGTAGCCTTCGTGATCGGCAGCATCGAGCTCCTCTCGGTGCTGCAGGGACAGCTGAAACTGCACGGTGGGATATGGACCTTTTCCAGCAACTTCAACATCAACCACGCCGGTTACTTCATCGTGGTGGTGTTCGTGGTGACCTGGGTCCTGGCGCTCGCAGTGTGGCGTTTCGGGCAGGTCGAGGCCCGCTGGGAGGAGAAGGCCGAGGCGGCCCGAGCGGCCCGGGCCGCGGTCGAGGCCTGAAGCCGGCTTGAGCCACGTCCCGCCGGCCACCGTCGAGGAGATCCTGGCCGCTCTGCGCCTCTCGGGAGGTCGGATCACCACCACCCGGCGGGCCACCGTCGAGACGCTGCTGGCCAACACCGACCGTCACATCAGCGCCGACGACATCGTCGCCGCGGTGCGGGCCCGCTACGCCGAGGTGGCCGAGTCCACCATCTACCGCACCCTGAGCACCCTGGAGGAGCTCGGGGTCATCACCCACATGCACCTCGACCACGGGCCGGCCACCTTCCACCTGGCCGATCGGCGCCACCGCCACCTGGTCTGCAGGGGCTGCGGGGCCATAATCGAGGCCCCCGCCGACCTCTTCGCCGGGCTGGTCTCCGAGCTCGAAGGCCGGTACGGCTTCACTCTCGACGAGGAGCACTTCGCCCTCACCGGGCTGTGCGTGGCCTGCCGGGGCTGAACGCGGCCCAGCCGCGAAGGTCAGGCCGCCGGTCCCCGGTAGTCCAGGTCCCTGAGACGCCCTTTGGAGAAGTGCAGCACCCACGCGCCCCCCTTGGCCCCGACCCCCGACCGGCGGGGGTGCCGCCCGGCGAAATCCTCCACCAGGCCCGGCAGGAGCACCTCCATCACCTCGCGGTGGGTGCACAGCACCACCGTCGACCCCGGGGCGCTGGAGGCGAGCAGCTCCCGGCACAGCTCCACCGCGGCCTTCCCGGCGTCGGTGGCCAGGGCGTCGCTGATCTCGACCGGCTTCCCGGCGCGCCCGGCGAGAGGCTCGATCGTCTGGCGGCAGCGTAGAGCCGGGCTGGAGATGATCCGGTCGGGCCACGACGGCGGCACGATCTTGGGCAGCCTGGCCGCCTGACGACGGCCCCGCGCCACGAGGGGCCGCTCGGCGTCGGGTCCGCTCCATCCCTTCTTGGACTCGGCGATACCGTGTCGCACCACCACGAGGCGCGCCCGCTGCGGCTTCAGCACCCTCGCCATGTTAGGGGTGGTCGGGCCACCGGGGCCGCCGCTGGCGCTAGCCGCCGGTCGGGTGGGCAGACGCGTTGCGAGGTGGGTAGGGGCGCACCACCACCCGGGTGCCCCGGCTGCAGATCTCCCGGGCGATGCTCTCGGCCTCCTCGCGCTCGTCGAGGAGCAGCACGATCGACGCCGGGTCGACCCGTCCCTCCACAGCCACAGCCCAACCCATGTCCATCCCTCCTAGTCGGCCCGATCCTCGGGATCCCCGGCGAGAGCCAGGTTCATGGCCTGCACCCGACGGGTCACGTTTACGGCGTGGTCCCCGAGGCGTTCGAAGTAACGAGCCACCAGGGCCATCTCGATGGCCACCGGGATGGAGACCCGGGCCGCGGCCAGCTCGGCGGTGAGGCTCACGTGCAGGTCGTCGATCTCGTCGTCCTTGTCGCGCAGGGCGTCGGCCATCGAGCCGTCCCCCCGTTCGAAGGCCTCCGCCGCCATGACCCACATCTCGGTTCCGACCGCACCCATACCGGCCACCAGCTTGCGGGCCCGGGGGCTCAGCCACTGGGCCAGGTCCTGGGCGGCGTGGGTGGCGATGTGCTCGGCCAGGTCGCCGCTGCGCTCGAGCTCGGGGAGGATGCGCAGCACGAGCAGGAGGCGGTGGCGCTCCTCGCGTCGGTAGCGGTCGAAGGCACCGGGGCGCAGTAGCTCGTCCATGACCATCTGCTCGGTCCGCCGGTGCAGCTCGTCGATCACCTGGTCCTGCCTGACCAGCTTGCGGGCCGCGGTGCGGTCGGCCACCAGGAACGTCTCGGTGGCCCCGGCCAGGGCCTCACGGACCATCTCGTAGAGGTTTCCCACCGACTCGTCTATCTGCTGGAGGACCGCCGGAGCCCCCGGCTGCGCTGGCATCTTCAGGACTTCCACAGTGGTCTCCGATCCCCCGCCTCCAAGTCTGGAACCACGGCGCAGCGGAGGGGAAGAGGAGAAGCTGGGGACTTCCCTGGGGATTTCATCAGGTCCATCATGCGTTCACTACCCGTTCACCGCCGCTTCACCCTGGGGGCACCCCGACCGGCGCTCCTCACCCGGGGAAGTCCGGAGCCGACGAGACGGCGCAGCCGCACCGGCGCTCGCGGGGTATCTGCTCGATGACCGCGGCGAGGGACTCCCGGACGGTGCCGACGAGCGCGCCCAGTACCTCGAACACGGCGTCCATGGTCACGGCCTCGATCCCCTCCACGCCATCCACTCCGGTGTCGTAATCGGTCACCAGCGCGATGCCGCAGAAGCACATGCCGAGCTCCCGGGCCAGGGCGACCTCGGGGTACTGGGTCATGTTGACCAGGTCCCCGCCAGCGGCGCGGAACCAGGCCGATTCGGCCCGGCTGGAGAAGCGGGGGCCCTGGATGACCACCACCGTGCCGCCGTCGTGGACCCGGCGCGTCCCCCCACCCAGACCGGCCAGCGCCGCCGACCTCAGCTCCTGGCAGTAGGGGTCGGCGAGGGACGCATGGTGGACCGTGGGACCGTCGAAGTAGGTGTCCGGACGGGAGTTGGTGCGATCCACGAACTGGTCGCACACGACCAGCTCGCCGGGGTGCACGTCCGCCCGCAGGGAGCCCACGGCGCAGGGGGCCAGCACCCGGGTGACCCCCAGGCGGCGCAGCGCCCAGAGGTTGGCCCGGTACGGGACCCGGTGCGGGGGCAGCACATGGCCCGGGCCGTGACGGGCCAGGAAGGCCACCTCCCGCCCACCGATGCGTCCCCGCGCGACGGGGCTCGAAGGCGGCCCGTAAGGGGTCTCCACCTCCTCCTCGTAGGGGTCGGCGAGCAGCTCGTAGAAGCCGCTGCCCCCGATGATCGCGACCTCGGCGACCGCCACCCCACGATTGTGGACGGTGGGGCGCCCCCGGGGCCACTCCTCCCGGGGGTGGCGCGGTCGCCCGAGCCCACCTGGAGCGCCACCCGGGCCGGCCGGGCGCGCTGCGCTACCGTCGCGCCGGCGTGAAGGTCGAATGTGTCGAGCTCCGAAGGGTCTCGCTGCCCCTGGCCGCGCCGTTCCGCACCTCCTACGGCACCCAGCACCACCGCGACCTGCTGCTCGTGGCGGTCCACGGGCCGGAGTCACAGGGTTGGGGGGAGTGCGTGGCCATGAACGAGCCGCTCTACACCGCCGAGTACGTGGACGGAGCCCACGCCGTGACCCGGTCCCATCTCGCCCCCCGGCTGCTCAGCGGCAAAGACGTCCGAGCCGACGACGTGGCCGGCGCCCTATCGGCGGTGAAAGGTCATCCGATGGCCAAGGCGGCCCTGGAGATGGCCGTGCTCGACGCCGAGCTGAGAGCCGTCGGGCAGTCCCTGGCGACCCGCCTGGGCGCGGTCCACGACCGGGTGCCGTCGGGGGTGTCGATCGGGCTGCCATCCACCCGGCGGGTGGACGAGCTGCTCGACGCAGTGGCCGGGAGCATCGAGGCGGGCTACCTGAGGGTGAAGTTGAAGATCGAGCCGGGCTTCGACGTCGACGCGGTGCGGGCCGTCCGTGAACGCTTCGGGCCGGACCTGGCCCTCCAGGTCGACGCCAACGCCGCCTACACCCTCGACGACGCCGGGCACCTGGCCCGGCTCGACCCCTTCGGGCTCCTGCTGATCGAGCAGCCGCTGGCCGAGGACGACCTGGCCGGCCACGCCGAACTGGCCCGGCGGATCGCCACCCCGGTGTGCCTCGACGAGTCGATCACCTCGGCCACCACAGCCGCCGACGCGATCCGCCGGGGGGCCTGCTCGGTGGTCAACATCAAGGCCGGCCGGGTGGGCGGTTACCTCGAAGCTCGCCGCGTCCACGACGTCTGCCAACAGCTCGGCGCCGCCGCCTGGTGCGGGGGCATGCTCGAGACGGGGCTGGGGCGGGCCGCCAACCTGGCCCTGGCCGCGCTACCGGGCTTCGTCCTGCCCGGTGACATTTCGGCGTCGGATCGGTACTGGCGGCGGGACCTGACCGAGCCGTTCGTCCTGCGAGGCGGCTACATCGACCTCCCCCGCGGGCCGGGGCTGGGGGTCGCCCCCGACCCGGCGTTCCTCGACGAGGTGACCACCGAGGTGGAGTACCTCCAGCCCGCCTAGACCTCCCGCTCGTCGTCCACGACGAGGACCAGCACGGCCGTGTCGTCCTCGTCGCTGACCCTCCGGAACGACTCGATCAGGCCGTCGCAGACCTCGTCGGGATGGCCCGAGCCCAGCCCGGCGGCCACTTCGAGCAGCCGGGCCAGGCCCTCGTCGAGGTTCCGTCCCCGCTCCTCGATCAGCCCGTCGGTGTAGAGGATCAGCGTGTCACCCGGCTCCAGCCGGTACTCGGAGGTGCCATACCGGGCCCCTGCCACGGCCCCGAGCGGCGGGCCGCCCCGCCCCTCGAGGAAGCGGCAGGATGGCGCCCGGCGCAGCACAGGAGGGAGATGGCCGGCGTTGGCCAGGCTGAGGGTGCGCCCGTCGAGGTCGATCACCCCGTAGGCGACCGTCGCCAACGGCGAGTCCAGGTCGGCGTCGAGCAGGCGGTTGAGCAGGCCCAGAGCCTCGGCCGGCCCCACGCCCTGAAGGGCCAGCATCCTCAACCCGTTGCGCAGCTGCCCCATGATCGACGCCGCCGGGATACCCCGGCCCATGACGTCGCCCATCACCACCGCCACCTTGCCCTGACCCAGGGGGAGCAGGTCGTACCAGTCCCCCCCGACCTCGTTGCGCGCCCCCCCCGGCAGGTAGCGCGCCGCGGACCGCAGGCCCCTGGTCTCGGGAAGGACGTCGGGTAGGAGGCTGCGCTGGAGGATCTCGGCCGCCGTGCGCTCCTGCTCGTAGAGCAGCGCATTGTCGATGGCCAGGGCGGCCCGCCCGGCGATCACCGCCACGGTGTCAGCCGGGACTCGGGCCGGCTCAGCGGTACCGAACGAGGCCAGGGCGATGACCCCGACGACCTCCCCGTGGGCCACCAGCGGTATCACCGATCCGGTGGCCTCCCCGCCGTCTTGGAGATCGGCGGAGAACACCTCGGCCCCGCCGGACCCCACGGTGAGGGTCTGGCCGGTCAGCACCGCCGACTCCACGAGGGGCGGCAGGCCCGACGATCGGACCAGGCGGTCCACCTCCGAACGTGACGAGTAGCTCCACCACTGGCCGGGAGCGCGCCGGACATGGACCTCGCAGCGGTCGGCGATGTCACCGGTGATCAGCTCGCAGAGGCGGGCCGCGACCGTGTCGAGGTTCAGCGACGAGGTGAGCGACACTCCGGCGCGCGCCACCAGCGCGAGCCGGGTCCGGGCCTCCCGGGCGTCCTCGTAGAGCTGGAAGTTGCTGACCGCCAGGGCGACCCGCCGCGACAGGTCCTCGATCACGGCCACATCGGAGTCGGCGTAGTAGCCGCCCGGGCGGACCTTGACCAGCGTCATGGCGCCGATGGTGCGGCCCCTCGCGACGAGGGGGATGCCCACACAGGAGCTGGCCGTCACGGCCTCGAACTCCTCGGGCGCACCGGTGGCGAAGACCGGAACCCGGGTGCGCACGGCGAGCGCCGCGGGGTGGGCGCCGGCCGGGTCGGGGGAGAACCTCCCGAGACGAGCCGCAGCGTCGCGGTCCAAGTCGTCGCCGGCGGCGATGGCCGCCCGCCGGAAGGCCACGCCGTCGAAGAGGTCGATGAGGCAGACGTCGGCCAGGGCCGGAACGGCGATCCGGGCCAGCGTGCGCAGGGTGTCGTCGCTGTCCAGGCTGGAGGTGACCCGGGTCGTGGCCTCGAGCACGAAGCGCAGGTCGCGGTGGGCCACCTCCAGCTCCGCCCGGGCGGCCTGCTCCTGGGCCAGCAGCTCGGCTCGGGCCCGGTCGGCCCGGGCTCGGGCCACGGCGATCGCCGTGGTCTGCACCAGCAGCCCGACCAGGTTGCGCTCCTCCTCGCTCGGCCGTCGGGCCTCGGCGTAGTACACCGAAAAAGTTCCGAGCAGGTCACCGGCGCCGTCGATTATCGGCGTCGACCAGCAGGCCCGCAGGCCGGCGGCCAGCGCCAGGTCGCGAAGTTCGACCCAGCGGCGGTCGGTCCCGATGTCATCGACTACCACCTGGACCCGCCCGTAGGCGGCCGTTCCACACGACCCGGCGTGGGGCCCGATCTCCATCCCTTCTACGGCCGCCGTGTAGGCCGCCGGCAGACTCGGGGCGGCCGCGACGTGCAGATGGCGGCCGTCGTCGTCGAGAAGCATGATCGCGGCCTGCGTCCCGGGGTCGCCGACGGACTCGACCACGGCCACCAGCGCGGTCAGGACCGATTCGAGCGGGTCACCGGCGACCATCCGCTCGAGCACGGCCTTCTGGCCGGCCAGGGCGGTCACCGAGGCGTCGAGGAAACGGCCCAGCAGCGGGTGGGGGCCGCCGCCTGGGTCGTCAGGGGCGGCCCGCAGACCGGCCACCAGGGCCGTGGCCCGACCGAACACGCTGTCGATGGCGGCCAGGCTCACCTCCACGTCGACCTCTGTCCCATCGGGGCGGCCGACCGGCACCACGAACGACGCCGCCTGGGCTGGTTCGGAGCCGCCGCTGCCGAGGAGATGGGTGAGTGCGGCCCGGTGGGCGGCGCGCACTCTGGCCGGGACCACCGAAGTGAACGACCGGCCCACCAGCTGGGTCGCCTCGAGGCCGAGCAGTTCGGCCGCGGCCGGATTGCAGGCGGTGACCCGTCCCGAAGCGTCCAGGGCGACCATGGCCCACGGCAGGCGGTCCATCAGCCGCCCGATCTCCTCGTTGAAGGCGAGCCGCCGTTCCAGTTCCGACCGGGCCAGCCCTGCCTCCAGCATCTCGGCGAGGGTGCGCCCGAACTCCGCCTCGGCGACCTCGGCGATGGCCCCGGCGGAGTAGGTGAGCGCCAGGGCCCCGACCGTCCGCCCCCCTACCACCAGCGGTGTGGCCTTCCCCGAGGTCAGCCCGTCGGGGCCGGTCAGGGTCACCTCGACGGACTCCACCCCGGCCAGGTCGGCGGCCTGCTCGGCGACCACTGCGGCCATCTCCGCCGGGGAGCTCGCGGCAATCAGCCGGGTGGCGATACCGCCGGTCAGCTCGAGGCGGGTCACCGCCGCACCCAGGTCCCCCAGCGCCGCCACCTCGTCGGCCAGCGCGTCCTGGAACGGGACCGGCTCGGGCGGCACCCGCCCGGCCGACAGGTCCCTCAAATGATCGACGATCACCCCTACGTACCACCTCCGGAACAGCCGGTGGACCGGCGGGGAGGCGAGGGTGAGAAAATGCGCCGAGCGGGCGAAGCGGTCGGCCCGGTCCAACGCTTCGAGGTAGCGCGCCCCGGAGTCGGCCGCCGCCGCGCTGAGATGCAGCTCGACGTCGGTGAGGACCCGACCCACCTCAGCGGCGGCCGCCGCCTGCCGCTTTATCTCGTTGCGGACCTCGGCGAAGTCCACGGTCACGGTCCGGACCAGCTCGGAGAGCTCCGAGGGCAGTGCCACCCCGCTCGACGCCTCCCCTTCCCGCATCAGCATCAGCTCCCGGACGACATTGTCGATGTGGGATTTGGCGGCGAGTAGGAGCTTGGTGGAGACCGGGCCCAGACGGATGGTGTAGGTCGGCGTGGCCGGGCGGTCCTCGGACCAGGCGTCGAGCACCGCGGACAGGTCGCTCGGCGAGGGGAGACCGGCCCCGGGTCGGGCGGCGGCGGCCCTGGAATCGAACTCGGCCCACACCACCTTTCCCCCCGAGGGAAGCGGATCGACCCCCCAGCGGGAGACGACCCTGGACACCATCGACAGTCCCCGGCCGGTCATGGCGTCGACACCCTGGCGCAGCACGATGGGGGCCTGGCGGCCCGAGTCCTCCACCTCGACGCGCAGCGTCCCGTTACGCACGACCCTGACAGTGATCGGGGGCTCGCCGTGCAGAGCGGCGTTGGTCGCCAGCTCGCTCACCACCAGCTCGGCATCGGCGGCCAGGTCCGCCCCCCCGCCGGCCAGGGCGGCTCTGACCAGGCGCCGGGCCCGGGGCACGGCGTCGGGCTCCCCGTCGAGTGTCAACTCAGCAATGGTGCGCAAGAGGATGGGTAGCCCCGACGGAAGGAGTGGTGGGTCCCGGCAATGTCGACGTCGAGCCTAACCCCTGACAAGGTGTCCATGTCTGTCGTCATGGCACGTTTGGATCAAACACCTGTCGGGTATCTCCCAGGCCTGCCCGGGTCGGGTTCCCCCGGGACCCTCGGCGGGTCCTTCGGCCCTACCCGCTCGGAGGAGGAGCGGACCACCATGGACGCGGAGGAAGAAATGTCCCAGTGCCATGACTGCTACGAGACCATCCGATCAGACATCGCGGGCGAGGGCCGCCACGTCGGGAGCCGCTACGTGGAGGGCGCGCAGTGCCACGACGTGACCGGCATCGATGTACTGATCGCCGACAGCGACCCGGCCATCCGGGCCCGGGTCAGGGATCTGCTCCAGACCGATGAGCGCTTCGGGACCATATGGGAGGTGGCGGCGGGCGACGAGGCGGTGGCCCACGCCCTGGACGTGGACGTGGTGGTCGTCGACCTGCGGGCCTGCAACGGGTTGGGTCCCCTCGGGGCCATCGGTCGGGTGGCCCGCGGCGAAGGCCATCCCCCCGTGGTGGGCCTCGGCCGCCCCGGCGAGGAATGGCTGGA
>JAKCDU010000079.1 GCA_021838445.1 Actinomycetes bacterium
ACTTGTGGAGTAGCTCGAGCAGCAACTGACCGGCTACCGCCGCAAAGGTACTTATGACCCTGCCGGGCGGGCCTTTCGCGCCGTAGGGTCGGATTGGTAGAGCAGCATCCGCGCATTACGAAGGGGGCCGTCCGATGGTCACGTCGGTACTCGACAGTCCACGGTCGCCGCCACGACCCTCCCGACCGCAGACGATTCCACGGGCCGCCGCCGCCCCAGCGAAAGCCGGGTCCGACCGGGCCCTAACGGGCACGGGCACGGGCACGGGCACGAGCACGAGCACGAGCACGACGGTCTACACCCTGGTGTGCCGCACCCATCACAACGGCTGGCTGTCTGCGGGGCGCAACCACGGCCTGTCGCCGTCGTGCGGCTGCCCGGGAGAGGACCCCGGCGAACTGCTGCGCCGAGGCGCCTACCAGCCGTGACCGGCCCGGCACTGACCGGCCCGGGCCGGCATCGGCAGGCCGTCGGGCCCGGCCCCGTCAGCCGAGTCGGACGGGCAGGGTCTTCAGGCCGTTGTTGAGGTTGGAGCGGATGCGCACCGCGTCTCCGGTCTGGCGGATCTCGGGGTAGCGGCCGAGCAACTCGTCGAAGAAGGCGCGGCCCTCGAGGCGGGCCAGGTGCACGCCCAGGCAGAAGTGCTGGGCGATCCCGAAGCTCAGGTGGGGGTTCGGGTGGCGGTGGATGTCGAAGGCCTGCGGGTCGGAGAAGACATCCTCGTCACGGTTGGCCGAGGTGTACCACATGGCGACCTTCTCGCCGGCCCGGATCTGAACCCCCCGCAGCTCGGTGTCGGCGGTCGCCGTCCGGCGGAAATAGTGCAGGGGGTTGGCCCAGCGGAGGATCTCCTCGACCGTGGAGGCCAACAAGCGCCGGTCCTCTCGCAGCTCGGCCATCTGGTCGGGGTGATCGAGGAGGGCCTGCAGTCCCGACGACAGCATGGTCTTGGTGGTGTCGTTGCCGGCCGTGACGAGCTGCACGAAGAAGCTGGCGAACTCGATGTCGGACATGGGTCCGTCCCCGAAGTTGCCGGCGAGGATCAGACTGGCCAGGTCCTCGCGGGGCTCCTCGCCGCGGCGCTTGGCGGCGAAGGCCATGGCGTACATGGCCATGTCGGTCATGCCGGTCTGGGCGTAGGAGTCGGAGGCGGCCAGATCGGGGTCCTGGCTGGAGGTGGACTCCTCGGCCCACTTGCGGATCTGGGACCAGTCCTCGCGGGGGATCCCGACCAGCTCGCCGACCACCCTCGAGGGGAGCAGCCCGGCCACGTCGTGGACGAACTCCACCTCCGACCGGCCCACCTGGTCGAAGATGTCGCGGCAGATGGCCCGGATCTGGTCCTCCATGCGGGCGATGACCCGGGCCTTGAAGCTGTCGACGAGCGGCCGGCGGTAGGCGGTGTGGCGGGGCGGGTCCATCATGAGCAGCATGTTGCGGCTCTGCTCCAGGCGCTCGGGGGGCTGATCCTCGAGGATCACGCCGCCCACCTCGGCCGAGAAGAGATCGGGATGCCTGGCCACGTGGGCCAGGTCGGCGTGCTTCATCACCGCCCAGTAGCCCGGCTCACCGGGCATCTCCTGCCAGTAGACCGGCTGGGTGCGGCGCAGCTCGGCGAATATCTCATGGATCGGTCCGTCGACGTACAAATCGGGGTCGTAAATGTCGTAGCGGGCGCTGTCGGTGATGGTCACGCTTCCCTCCCTATCCATGATCCGACCCAAATCTAAACCCAGATGGCTCGGCGCCAGCGCCCGATCGGTCCCCGCTGTCCCGGACGGCGGCACCGCCCGATCGGGGCACCCCCGGGTCCCACCCCGGGCCAAGGGACACTTCCGGGCGCTCCCGCCGGCCACGGCACCCTGTGGGCGCCCCCGACCGGCAGCCCGAGGGTCGGACGCTGCCCTGCTCACGGCAGCCCGGCATGCGGCCGGTCCACCTCGACAGTGAGCAGGACGGCGGACCGGGTGGCGTCGGTCACGGCGGCTCCGCGCCTCGGGCAGCAACACAGAAGCAGGGTCGTGCCCGACGGCCCCCCCAGCATGCAGGCGAAGACGCCCAGACCGTCGGGGGCGGTGATCTCCCGAACGATTCGCCCCCCTTCCTCGACCAGGAGTGCCCGGCCGGCCCCGGCGTCGGCACACCATATGCGGCCGTCGGCATCCAAGCAGCAGCCGTCGGGGCGGACGCCGGGTAGATCGGCCCAGGTGCGGCGTCTGCCCAGCGTGCCCTCGGGAAGAATGGTGAAAGCGGTGTATCTCGACCCGAAGGTTTCGCCCACGATGAGGGTCGCACCGTCGGCGCTCACCACTGCACCGTTGGGAAACAGCAGATCCTGGGCCGCGACCGCGACCGTCCCATCGGGATCCACTCGTGCCAGCGAGGTGGGAACCGGAGGCGCACCGCCATGCAGGTCGAACCCGAAGTTCCCTACCCAGGCCCTCCCGGTGGCGTCTACGACCATGTCGTTGGATTGACCTCCAGAGACCCGGCTCAGGTCGGCCACCACCTCCAACTTCTCGGCACCCGACGACCTGCGCAGGAGGCGGTGATCGAGCATGGACACGACCAGGAGCCTCCCGTCGACATCCCAGCCGAGCCCCGACGGCTGGCCCGGCACCACCGCCTCCACCCTGGGTTCGGAACCGTCGCAGGTAAAGCTCCACACCTGACGCCGGAAGAAATCCGATACCCACCAACGACCGTCGCGCCAGCGCGGCGCCTCGAAGAACGCCCCGCCTTCGACGATCGGCTTCAGCGGGGAGCGAGCCGGGCCCACGCCGCGAACACCCGCCTGTCCCACTCGTCCAGGTCGATGTGCAACTCACCGGCAAAGGACCGCCGGTAGATGGTGTGGCCGAGCGCCAGAGCCACCCCGGCCATGTGCCGGCTGGTCGGCCGGAAGCGGGGGGTGACCTGCCCGAACGGCTCGTAGGAGTCATCCCCGTCGAGGGCCAGAAGGGCCATGAGGCGGGCCGGCTCGTCATCCCGTATCCCCGCCGCCAATAGGAGGTCGCCCGGCACCCCGCCGTTGCTCGTCGGGTCTCCCCCACCGGCCAGACGGTTGCGTATGGAGGCCAGCAACAGTTCCCGGCGAGAACCGAAGTAGTGGTACACCAGGCCCCGATGGACCCCGGCCCGTTCCGCTACCTTGCGGAGGTTGAGCCCGGCGAGGATTCCCTGCTCCTCGATCAGGTCCACCGCCGCCTGCTCCAGGAGGCGAGCCGCGGACCCATCGGGAAGGATGGGGCGCCGAGGCGGCGGCTCAGGGATCACGGCTGGAGCGGTGGACCAGTCCACCTCGCCCACTGAACGGGCGAGGGCGCCGGTCACCCGCAGAAAGCGCTGATCGAGCGAGGTGCGACTGACCCCCATCTGGCGGGCCAGTCCGTCGCGAAACAGCACGTACCCGTAGAGAAGACAGTTCTGCACCCCGAAGAGCGCCTCGATGTCGGTCGCGGCGGGCAGGGTCCCTTCCCGGACGTCCCGTTCGAAATCGCTCATGGTCTGCTCCCGCAGGGGCATCGTTCGCAGACGCGGGTCGCGATCGATGAGGAGCAGGGTCATCAACTGCACCGCGTCGGGATGAGCGAGAGTGGCTTTGGCCAGGACGCCGAGTCGCCGGCGGTAGTGCGAGTACGGGATGGCCCTGAAGGTGGTCTGCAACTCGATGGCCCCGTGGCGCAGAGCGGACCGCATCAGAGCCTGGCGATCGGCGAAGTAGTGGTACACCAGAGCTTTGGCCACTCCAGCCTCGTCACCGACCTGCTGCAATGTGAACCCGGCCAGGAGTCCACCATCGGTGAGCAGGCGCAGCGCAGCGCGCTCGATCAGCCGATCAGTCGGTTCCCCTGCCATTCGCGACTCTGAACGCCCGGTCGGCCGCCCAGTCGTCACTCAGCCGCCTTCCAACACGTACAGATCTGGTCCTCCCGTGCATCGGGTCCGGTCCCTTCACCCTACATTGACGGAGTGTCAGGGGTCGACCATGCTCGGACGACGTCGTCAGCCAGAAGCAGGTCGATCTCGGCCCGGGCATAGCCCAGCCCGGCGAGTACGACCTCGGTGTGCTCGCCGATCTGGGGAGCCGGTCGGGACTCGCGCGGGGAGTCTCCGCCGAAGTGGCAGGGCGGGGCAGCATACCGGTAGGAGCCCACCGGACCCTCGACGGTGCTGGGGAACGAGTCCAGACGGGCCGCGTCAGGGCCGGACGCGACCTCCCCGTAGCTGCGGATCGAACCGGCGACGATGCCGTGGCCGCTCAGGAACTCGACCGCCTCGGCCGGACTGCGCCGGCCCAGAGCCTCACCAATACAGGCCCGCATGGACTCCCGATTGGCCAGCCGGGCGTCGTTGGTCGCGAAGCGCTCGTCATCTACCAGGTCGGGGCGGCCCAGCGCCTCGCACAGCCGGCCCCAATGAAGTGGGGTGTAGGCGGAGAGCACGATCTGACCACCGCCGACGGCGATCACCTCGGCGGCGGGTGCCGCGCTCGGGTACCCGTTGCCCTTGCGGACGGGCTCGACACCGGTCTGGAACATCTGGACCCATGCCGAGCCCTGCATGTGTAGGGCCACCTCGAGTAGGGAGGTATCTATGGTCGCCGCCGCGGCGTCAGCCCCGTCGCGTTCCCGACGGTAGAGCGCGGCCAACACGGCCATGGCCCCCGTGTAGGCGGTGGCCTGATCCACCACGGTGAAGCCGATACGTTGCGGCTCGCCACCAGCCTCGCCGGTGACCGACATCATCCCGCTCTCGGCCTGCGCGGCAATGTCGAGACCGCTCCGCGCCGGTCCCGCGTCGGCCCCGAAGGCCGTTATGGACAGATAGACGACCCGCGGGTTGAGCACCTCGGCCCGCCCGGGGCCGAGGCCGAGGCGGTCCATGACTCCCGGCCGCATATTCTGGATGACCACGTCGCTGGCGGCCACGAGGCGCTGGCCCACCTCGAGGCCCCGCGGGTGGCGCAAGTCGACGGCGATCCCGAGTTTGTCGCGGTTGTGGGCGGCGACCATGGCGTCTCCGAGGGCGCCGGCGCTGCGCGCCGCCTCGCCTACCAGCGGCTCGACCTTGACGACCGTCGATCCCATGTCAGCGAGGATCTGGCCCACGGCTGGGCCCGCGATGAACTGCCCGAAGTCCACTACCCGCAGCCCTGCCAGCGGAGGCGCGCTCACCGCCGGTCACCGATCACGGCCCCGTCCGGAGCGGCCAGCGCGGCATCCACCGCTGCCGCGAAACGGTGGGCCTCCCCGCTGGCCCGGCGCAGGGTGCCTTTGGTGGACCTACCACCCGAGGCGGGATAGGAGGCGATACGGGAGGCCAGCTGCAGGGTGTGAGCCAGGACGTCGTCGTCGGGCAGCACGTCGAGGGCGATCCCGAGACGCAGGAGATCGTCGCCCCTGAAGGGGCGACACGACAGCGCCAGCTGCATGCCGACACCGGCGGGATGACGCAGGGCCAGCCAGGCGGCGTTCATGGGGGGATTCACTCCAATGGCCGCTTCCATCATCTGTATGTAGGAGCTCTCGCCTGCGATCACCAGGTCGCAGGCCAGGGCCAACGCCGCCCCGGCGTTTATGGCACCGCCCTGCAGGCAGGCCACAACGGGGATCTCGACAGCGGCGAGGGCGTAGTGGACCGAGCTCCACATCTCCAGCGCCGGGGCGCCGGGATCCATCTCGGCGGTGTCCAACCCCGAGCAGAAGAACCCGTCGGCCCCCCGAAGGACCACGGCTCGGGCCTCGCTCGCACCCAGGCCGGTGAACGCCTCCCGTAGGGCTCCCATCACGCCGACGGTGAGCGCGTTACGCCGGGTCGGTCGATTGAGAATCACCTCCGCCACCGCACCCCGGTATCGCAGCAGGACCGACTCTTGACCATCTCCGGTCACCGGCCGCTCCCGAGACCCCACGACCCGGCACCCCGCGACCCATTCCGCCCCGGGCGCACCGTCACGATGTCAGTCCAGGCTGCTGCCATGCTGTCCATTCCGATCCGCTCAAATCCGGCCGTCGTCCCGGCCGTGGCGCAATGCGTTGCGCAGGTCCCGCAGCAGGGCCAGATGAGCACCAGTGAGCTCGTCCGAGGTCCCGTCGTGGCCGTCGCGAGGAGGCACCATCGAGTCCGCGATGAACTCACCGCCGCTCAGGACGATGACCCGGTCGGCGAGCAGGACGGCCTCGTCGAGGTCATGGGTGACGAATATGACGCTGACCGATGGGTCGCGAGCCAGCAGCTCACGGAACTTCAGCCTGACGCTCTGGCGGGTGTCAGCGTCGAGCGCGGCGAAAGGTTCATCCATGAGGAGCAGCTCGGGCTGCACCGCCCAGGCCCGCACGAGCGCGACCCGCTGACGCATACCTTGTGAAAGCTGCCAGGGCCACCGGTCGGCGGCGTGCTCCAACCCGACCAGATCAAGGTAGTGGCGGGCCCGCCGGCGGCGCTCGTGGCGGTCGACACCGCGCGCCTCCATTCCGTACTCGACATTGCGCAACGCCGATCGCCACGGCAGCAGAGCGTCTCGGGCCGGGACGAACCCGATCGACGTCCGGGCCTCGGCCGGCGTGCGTCCGAGCACCGATACCGTACCGGCGGCCGGGGTGATCAGGCCCGCGAGCACATTCAAGATGGTGGTCTTCCCCCCGCCGGAGCGGCCCACCAAAGCGATGAACTGGCCGCGTGGCACGTCCAGGTCCAGATGGCGCAGAACCTGGTGACTGGTTCGGTCGGCCTGCTCGAAGCTCACCGACAGACCCCGGAACGAAACCGCCGGCACGGCCGCCATCGCCGGATCCGGGGCCGCCGCGGGCTCAGCCGTGAAGCTATGGGTGCTCATCTGATCAGACATCGTCGGGGCGCCACCGGAGCAACCAGCGCTCAGCAGTGGCCATGATCATGTTGAGGATGCTGGCGATCACGGCGAGCACCAGGAGGATGCCGTAGACGGCGTCCATCCGGTAGTTGTTCGAGTACAGGGTGATCAGCTGACCCAGACCGTTCTGGGAGGCGATGATCTCGGAGCCGACGACGCCGAGCAGGGCGTACACCAGCCCCAATCGCAACCCCGAGAAGATGGACGGGATGGCGGCTGGGAGCAGGACCTTGTAGAAGAGGTGACGTCTACTCACCCCGAACACCGCGGACATCCGGAGCACTTCGGGATCGGCGCTGCGGACCCCTCCTTGGGCTGCGGCCACCACGATGAAGACGACGATGCTGAATGCCAGGGCGACCTTCGCTCCGATTCCGATCCCCAGCCAGACGATGAAGACGGGGGCCAGAGCGATGCGGGGCATGGCGTTGGCCGCATCGAAGAAGGGAGTCACGACCCGCTCCGCTGCGGGTAGGAGCCCGAGTGTGATACCGATGGCCACTCCGACCACCGAGGCCAGGGAGAACGCCACGACCACTGCCTCCATGGTCGCGGCAGTGTTGTGCCACAGCTGGCCCGAGGACGCGGACTTCCCCAAGAAGGAGAACACCTGCCGCGGCGACTTGGCGATGATGGGATCGACCCAGTGCATTGAGATCACCAGTTGCCAGAGCCCTACCAGGGCGGCCAGGACCACGATCTGCCAGGCCCGCAGGGTGGCCTTGGAACGCAAGGTCCTGCGGCGGCGCGCCGACCGGCCCGGCCGAGTCACCCCCACCTCGGCGGGAGCCGCCACCACAGCCGTGGTGTCAGTGGCCACAGGACGAATCCACGGTACTGCTGTAAGCCGGCGTGGCTCCTCCGGTCAGCCACGCCGGCTGCGAGGTCCACACCGACTGCGGGAGGGTGCTGGCAAATGTGGGTAGAGCGTCTTTCAGCTCGCTCTGCGCCTCCGACGTGGAGATGTCGAGTTGGGCGGCCACGATCTGGGCGGCGGAGTCGAAGTTGGCAGGGTTCTCGGTCCACGACACGGACTGGATCATGGCCTTGCAGTACTTCTGGAGGGTGGCGGCGTGGTCCTGCATGAACGATCTCGAGGTGGTGTCCAACTCGCCCAGGGCGTTCTCGGCGGCCGGCCCAGCATTGCCCTTGACCGACGGATTGACGACCTCGACGGCATCGACTCCAGCCTGTTGCAGGGTCTGGGGAGGATTGGCCGCCAGGGCATCGACACGGCCGTTCTTCAAAGCCAGAATGGCCGACTCCACAGTCCCGGTCGCAATGTAGGTGACATCACTGGGTGATACCCCCGCCGACTGCAGGATCGCATCCATGTATTTGTTGACGATACCCCCTATGGCCGTGACGCCGATCTTGAGACCTTTCAGGGATTTCACGTTGGCCGGGAAGCCAGCGGTGAAGGAGCCGCTGGCTTTGGCCTTCGCCACCACCACCGGGTAGGCGATGTACTGAACGAAGTCCCCGAGCACGACCAGGTTGGCCGATTGCCGTGCTATGTCGAAGCTGACCGACGACGCCCCATAGGCGGTATCCACGCTTCCGGACACGACGGCGGCGGCCAGGGACGGTCCAGTGGTGAAGTCGACGAATTCCGGCTTGATCCCCTGCTGAGCGAAGAACCCCTTCTGGTCGGCGATCACCCAAATGGAGCTGCTCGTGTTTCCAGGGAATATGCCGATCTTCACCGGGGTGAGAGCGCCGGAGGTGGGTGATGCCGGTGCACCGGAAGCGGCTGACGTTGGTGTAGCGGTGGACGAGGCCTGGCCGCTGGAGCAGCCGGCGACCAGGGCCCCGGCCAGAACGGTCGCCAGCACGCTCGTGACCCTTGATGCCCTGCTCCTATAACTGAAACGGTGCACGTGCCCTCCCCTAGTCGTCCACTGTGCCTGGAGTCAGCTTAGGGAGTTTTTGACGATGTGTCAAGAACTGGTGACGGAACGGCAAAGATTACTGACGAATTGTCAATCCCCGGCTGGCGAGCCGGGGATTCCCCCGCGGCGCTGCCGCCGATATCGACCCGACTGGTACCCTGGAGACGCTCAGGTCGAGCAACGCACTCCCTTCTCGGGGGCAGATCGGGGGTTCCAGTGGGAGCCCGCACATCGAGTACGAACTCCCCGCCCGCGGCAGCTCGGGGCGGGGACACGCCTAGCTGCGAAATTGATTCCGAACGCTGGTGGGTCCAGAGCCGGTGGGAGGGCATCCTCGACCGGATCGAGTTCCGCCGGTCCGACGTCGGGCTGCGCTTCTGGGGTCCGCCGGTCTGGCTCGAAGTGACCATGACCGGGGCCGACTCGGACCTCTGGCCGGCGGACACGGGAGAGAGCCGGTCGTGGGATTGGCAGAGCAGCGACCCGTGTGCGGGTATAGCGGCGCTCGTCCACGACGGCGCCGACGACGACCAACTGCTCGAGGTGGTCGGCAGGTACGCGATCGAGAACCTGATCCTCAACGCGGTGCACGAGATCGGCGAGTGGTTCCGCTTCGACGGCCGTCGGGTCTTCCCCGCCCACTCACCGAATATCGACCCCCGCGATCAGGGGAACGGAGGCGTGGAGCTCCAGGTGACCTTCCCCCCCGAACCCGACGCCACGGAGCCGGCCTCACCTCCCGACGGCCTACCCCACCCGGCCGGCGAGCCGGGCGCCGCCGTGGAGGGGGCTCAGGCCAGGGCGGGGCGCTACACCTACCTGCCGGCTACGACCATCGGCTTCGACGATGCCGGGCCGGTGATCTGCCGATACGCCCCCGGGGAGACGCCGACCGAGTTCCGGTCGAACTGGACCTCGCCGACCATGAAGCCGCCGGGAGTGGAGACCTCCCCCCTGGCTCAACTCGATCGTGACCTGCACCGGGGCCTCGTATCGTACGAGGCCGACCGCATATGTCGAGCGTTCTTCATCGACGGCAACCGCCCCTGGTACATGCACCTGGATCACTCCCGGGTTCCCGAGCGCGGTGACCGCGCCGCCACGGGCGGCGCTCCGCTGGGCCTCTCCATCCGCTACCACAGCACCGACTGCCGCCCCGACGCACCGCCGAGCGCGGCGCCGGGTACGAGCGGCGGTTTCTAGTCCGCTCCGGAGGAGCCGACCAGCTCGGCGTGCACCGTCATGTCGAGCAGCTCGGGCCCTCCGTAGGTGGACACCATGGCCACGTCCAGTGCGTCGCGGCCGACGGCGATGAGGGTCCGCCCGGTCCTGCGCCGGTTGTTGCGGGGGTCGAAGGTCCACCACCGGCCCTCGAGGTACACCTCCATCCAGGCGCAGAAGTCCGTCTCCTCGGTCGACGGCTCCACCCCGATGTCGGGCAGGTAGCCGAAGGCGTAGCGGGCGGGGATGTTGAACGCCCGGCAGAACGTCACCGCGAGATGGGCGAAGTCCCGGCACACCCCGATCCCGGTGTCGACCACGTCGGCCGCGGTGGCCAGCGGAGCCGTGCCGAGATAGTCGAAGGTGATCCCATCGTGGACCCAGTCGCAGATCGCCTGGACCCGGCGCCATCCCGGCTCGAGCTGGCCGAACAGGCTCCACGCCTGGTCGGCCAGCTCCTGCACCGGACAGAAACGGCTGGGCAAGGTGAACACCAGGGCGGTGTCGGGGAGGTGCTCGGCAGCCACCTCACGGGCGTCGAGACTCTCGGCGTCGAGGCCTTCAGGTACCTCGATCCTGGCCCCGTAACGCCACGATGACAGGCCCGGCGGGAGGGTCGTCCGTCGGCACATGTTTCCGAACCCGTCCACGTAGCGCGACAGCCCAGTCGCAGGGGTGGTCGTCCACCTCTCGTCGACGGCGAGCACGCCGCGGTCGAAGCGGGGTTCGACCTGGAACACGCTGTGGGTGGGCACTTCGGCCAGGTAGGAGAACTCACAACCGACTTCGAGCAGCACCCCGTCCACTCTGGCCGATGGAGCGGCCTTTCGGGGCCGGCCTTCGAGATACCAGCCGGATTGCGATGCCTCGCCGGTTCCCACCGGCGGAGACGGGGCCCAGGGTGGGAATGGCCATCCGACAGCCGGGGTCGACCCGGCTCCCGGCGCCTCGTGGGACTGATCCACAGGAGGCGGGCCAACCCGACTATGCGATGAGGGCGGCCAGGCCGTGGAGGTCGGGCACGCAGGCCACCCCGTCGTGGCCGTCGGGCGGGCAGGCGTGGTGACGGGCGATGTGCACCGGTCGCAGCCCGGCTCGCATCGATCCGGCGATGTCGTCGGAGAGGCTGTCCCCGACGAACACGATCCGCTCCGCCGGCACACCGGCCTGGTCGATCACGGTGGCGAAGATGGCGGGATGCGGTTTGCGGTGACCGTGGATGGCCGAGCAGACGAAGAAGTCGATCAGGTCGTGTATGCGGTTGTGGCGCAGGTGCCGCTCGAGGTCCCAGTCCCAGTTGGAGCAGATCCCGACCATCAGGCCCCGGTCCCGCAGGTCGGCCAGGACATCAGCCACGTCGGGGAAGACCTGGAACAGCCGGGTGTAGCGAACGTCCTCGATCTCGGCCACTATCCCGGCGTGGGCGGCGCGGGGCACGCCGCACTGCTCGAGCAGCGCCTCCAGGCGCCGGGCCTGCCACGCCCGGTAAGCGGCTTCGGATGTCGAGTGTTCGAGGTGCTCTTCGGGCTGGAGGCGCTCCCAATCCTCGAGCGCCCGGCCCTCCATCTCGCCGCCCGCGGCGGCCACCAGTCCCGGCAGCCGGGACCAGAAGTCGTCGGCGTGGGGGGCGGCCAGAGTGTTGTAGAAATCGAACACGACGGCTTGGGTGTCGGTCATCCCGCCATTCTGGCGGAAGGGGCTGTCCCACCCGGCGAGCATGGACCGGGCTCGGGCCGGCGGGCGCCCGCCCACCGCGGCTACCGGGCCCAGCACGTCGTACGTGACGCGGTTGCCGCCACCCGCCAACTATCATCCCGGCGGCGGGAAGGCCCGCCGGGCGGCCGGTAGCGAGCCGCCAGGAGGGGATGGGAACCGTGTCTCAGCTGCTTGCCGGCTTTCGTGACCGCACCGACGCGCCGGCTCTCATCGACGAGCGGGGCGCCACGTCGTGGCGGGACCTCGACGACCGGGTGAACCGGCTGATCCACGTCCTGCGGGCCCACGGCGTGGCGCCTGGCGAGCGGATCGCGATGCTGTCGGGCAACCGGCGGGAGATCTTCGAGGTGTACAGCGCAGTCGCCCACTGCGGCGTGTTCGTGGTCCCCGTCAACTGGCACTTCGCCCCCGACGAGGTCGCCTACGTGGTGTCCAACTCGGGATCGCGCCTGGTCATCGTCGAACCCGACCACCTCCCCAGTACCGCCGGCGTGGAGGTTCCCCTCATCGTGTTCGGGGGCACCTACGAGGATGCTCTGGCCGCCGCCACTTGCGACGAGCC
>JAKCDU010000080.1 GCA_021838445.1 Actinomycetes bacterium
TTACGTCGGTCATCTGGGACCAGACAGGCGCCGGCGCCGCGCTCGCCGGGGCGCTCGGGAGACCCAACGCCCCCGCAGACGCCAAGCCCGCCACCAGGAGCGATGACACGCCCAACCTCCCGTTGCGCACCAACCAGCCAGCCATTCGTGCCCCTTTTTGTCGGTAAATTCGTCATTAGCAGCCAGCAAGAATCTTGGTCTTCCCAGATCAGTGGGGTCGGCCCGACAGGCGATGATTGCCTTGTCCAACAGCACCGCGGCCTGGGTCGGATCGGCCGTCATATACACGTCCCTGACGGATTCCCTCGTTCGCCAACCAGGCGGCCAGCAGCTCGTCTTCGGGGTCACCGGCGCGCAGGCCCAGCAGTATCCGCCCCCTGCCTTGTTCGTCGAGGCGCTCCAGCCTTTCTGTCCAACTTGTTTTGATGGGATTGGAACTACGTGGCCTCTTTACCCCTGGGATGGTCGAAATCAATCACCCGGGAGGCCGAGAGTTTCTGATGGCGGTCGGGTGTTTAGGACCTGACCGGCACGCCAACAGTTCCCGGTCCCTTCGGCTCGACCGGCAGATTCAGGTGCTGCTGGGGAGGGTGTTGGATGGGGTTTCAGGCGGGCGGCGGCCGGCGCCACATGTGGGGCACGGCGGCGTTAAGAAGCGGCGTGGCCGCAGGAACGCCGGTTGGCCGTCGAGGTCGAGCAGGTCCCAGGGGGGCCACCGCCGCGGCGTCACGACGGTTACTGCGCCTAGGGAAGTCGATCAGGCAAGGCGTATGCCTCGGCAGCCGCGACCAGGGCCTCCACCACCAGACCGGGCGCGGCCGGGTCCAGGCGGCGGTCCCGGGCCCTCGGCGGCAACTCGACCTGGACCCCCGACTGTGCCGGCCGATTGACCGGGTTGGCCGGGTGCAGCCCTCGTAACTCCCTTGGGATGTCGTCCAGGTAGGTCACGGCTGGGAGGTGGGGCAGGCGGAGGGTCAACGAATAAGCCAAGCCTGCCGCGAGCACCCGGTTACGCCCGCCCAGCAGTATCCGCCCCGGCTGGTCGGTGCGGCCGTACCCGTGCAGCGCAACCGCCACCCGTACGTGGGACAGCCATCGGCGCAGGCGGTAGGAGCCAGCCGGGTCGACCGAGTGGGACGGGACGTGCCAGCGCAGCTTCGACGGTTGGCGCACCACGTACAACGAGGCGCCGGCCACCGCAGCTGCCTCTTCGGCTATCTCGGCCGTGCCCGCCTCCAACCCGCCGTGAAACGCCATGAACCCGAGCGCCCCGGCCTCCCGGCTGTGTTCTTCGACGTCGGGATGCGACAGCAAGGCATCCCACGTCACCGTGTGGGCGGCGGTGCCGGTCACTACCCAGAGCGTATCGGCAATCCACCAGGAGACGAGCTCGAGCGGGCCTCGAGGTCGAGCAGCACCCGTTTGCGTTCCAGGCCGCCGCCGTAGCCGGTCAGGCTGCCGTCGGCGCCGATCACCCGGTGGCAGGGCACGACGACGCTGATGGGGTTGCGCCCGTTGGCCAGCCCGACCGCCCGCGACGCCCCGGGCCGGCCGATGCGGGCGGCCAGCTGGCCGTAGGACTCGGTGGTGCCGTAGGGGATGGCCGCAAGGGCTCGCCACACGGCCAGCTGGAACGGGGTGCCGGCCGGGGCCAGGGGCAGATCGAAGTGGCGGCGCCGGCCGGCGAAGTACTCCTCGAGCTGGGCGGCGACGGCGTCGAAGCCCTCGTCGCGCCGTTCCCCGAAGCGGTCCGGGTCGGGGCGGTGCCGGTGGACGTCCATGTACAGACCGGTCAGGGCCCCCTCGGCGGCGACCACC
Source organism: Actinomycetes bacterium (assembly GCA_021838445.1). Lineage (GTDB taxonomy): Bacteria > Actinomycetota > Acidimicrobiia > Acidimicrobiales > Palsa-688 > JAKCDU01. The sequence continues at coordinate 1,819 of JAKCDU010000080.1, forward strand.
GTGAGGGGGCCGATGGGGCTGTCGAGCACGGTGTGGGTGACGCGGTTGGTCATGACAGCTCCTTTGTCGGATCCTCTGTCGGATCCACTGTCGGATCCACTGTCGGGCTTCGGCCCGGAAGTCGGTTGATGGCGTGGGTGCCGGTGGCCCACAGGTGCTGGACGGCGTAGGACCGCCACGGCCGCCACACTGCGGCGTGCTGTTGCAGGGCTTTGTCGCCGGGCCCGGCCAGGCCGAGACCGGCGGCGGCGCGCCGCACGCCCAGGTCCCCGGCCGGGAAGGCGTCGGGGTCGGCCAGGGCCCGCATGGCGATGGTCTCGACGGTCCACGGGCCGATACCGGGAAGGGCGGCGAGCTGGGCCCGGGCCCGATCCCAGTCGGCTCCCGGCGACAGGTCCACCCCGCCGGCGGCGACGGCGGCCAGGAGGCCCAGCACGGCCCGGCGGCGGGCGTCGGGCAGGGCCAGCGTCGCCGGGTCCACATCGAGCAGGTCGGCGGCCGTGGGGAACAGGTGGGTCAGGGTGCCGTCGGGGGCGGCGAGAGGCGTCCCATGGCCGGCCACGAGACGGGCGGTGTGGGTGCGGGCGGCGGAGGTGGACACCTGCTGGCCGAGGACCGCCCGCAGCGCCATCTCCTCCCCGTCGACGCTGTGGGGCACCCGGCGGCCGGGGGCGGCGGCCACCAGGGGGGCCAGGCGGGGGTCGGCCCCGAGCGCGGCGTCGACGGCGACCGGATCGGCGTCGAGATCGAGCAGACGGCGGGCCCGGTTGACGGCGACGGGCAGGTCGGCCAGGTCGGTGAGAGCCAGCTGGCAGGCCACGTGGTCGGTTCGGGGGGCCAGCGCCATGACCGCCGGGCCGCCGGCCAGGCGGAGGGTCCGCCGGAACCAACCGTCGCGCCACTCCTCGACGCCGGGCACGGCGGTGGCGGCCAGATGACCGAAGAGGTTGTCCGTGAGGAAAGGGGTGCGCAGGGCCAACCGCAGCCCGACGGTCCCCGGGGCGGTCGTGGGCCGGTGGCGGGCCCGGCGGCGCAGTTCGGTGGGGCTGAGGGCGAAGATCTCGGCGACGGTGGCGTTGAACGACCGTACGCTGGCGAACCCGGCGGCGAAGGCCACGTCGGCCATGGGCAGGTCGGTGGTCTCGATGAGCACCCGGGCGGTCTGGCCCCGCTGGGCCCGGGCCAGGGCCAGAGGCCCGGCTCCGAGCTCGGCGGTGACGATCCGCTCGACCTGGCGGACGCTGTAGCCGAGGCGACCGGCCAGGCCGCCCACTCCCTCCCGGTCGATCACCCCGTCGTTGATCAGCCGCATGGCCCGGGCCACCGCGTCGGCCCTCCCGTTCCATTCCGGCGAGCCGGGGGTGGCGTCGGGCCGGCACCGTTTGCAGGCCCGGAAACCGGCCTGCTGGGCGGCGGCGGAGCTCGGATAGAACACCATGTGCTCCGGTCGGGGCGCAACGACCGGGCAGCTCGGACGGCAGTAGATCCGGGTGCTGGTCACGGCGGTGAAGAACCAGCCGTCGAACCGGGCGTCTTTGGCCTGGACCGCTCTCAGGCACCGCTCCCGGTCGTCGTGCACCTCATCAGCCAACCAGGAAAAAGGGCAACCCGCTGGCAGGAATCCGACATCGAGCCCAGGAAGCGGCCGGTCCCGCCGGCCGGGCACCGCATGCCCGGCCCGAGGGCGCAGCCCGAGAGCGGTCCTGGCGTCAGGCCAGGAGGTCGACGACCGCCTCGTGGTCGCTCAGGTCGGTGAGGGTGGAGTCAGCACCGAGGCCGGCCAGCTCGGCGAAGGCGTAGCGGCCTGTCGCCACCAGCAGGCAGCGGGCCCCGAGGGCTCGGGCGCAGGCCAGGTCCCGGGGGGTGTCGCCCACCACCCACACCTCGGAGGGGTTGAGCCGGGCGCCGTGGCGTTCGGCCAGGCGGTCGAGGGCGACCGGACCCAACTGGTTGCGGTCGTCGTGGTCGCTGCCGTAGGCGCCGATGTCGAGGTCCAACCACTTGTCCAGGCCGTAGGCGCTGACCTTGACCACCGCGTTGGGGTAGATGTTGCCGGTGAGGAGGGTCTGGACCACTCCGTCGGAGAGGGCCAGGCCGTCGAGCACTTCGGGCACCCCTGGGCAGGCCCGACCCTCCTCGGCGAGGATGCCGGCGTCGGCGGCGGCCACCAGGTTGGCGGCCAGCATCCCGAGGATGGCCTCCACCAGGTCGCCGGTCTCCTCCACGGCCATGAGAGCCAGGTACTCCCGCACGATCGACGGGTCGGTCTTGCCACTCATGCTGATGCGTGCGGGGGGTCGGGCGCCCAGCACCGCCTCGATGGCCTGGTCGAACACCGCGGCGCCGATGTCCCCGGCCCGCAGCAGGGTGCCGTCGATGTCCCACAGCACCATCCGCTCGACCACATCCATCAATCTACGGCAACCGACTTCCGCTACCGGCCGGGAGCGCGGAAGAATGCGGAGGTGAGCGCCGGGCTCGGATCTCTGTGGCAGGCCTTCCACGACGAAGCCGTGTGGCAGATGCCGTGGATGCGGGTCAACCTGATCCTCGCTGTGCTGCCGGTCATCGGGGCAGTGATCCTCTACCTCGGCTGGCGACGCCTCTCGGTGCTTCGCTGGCCGCTGCTGGGAGCCACTGGCCTCCTGCTCCCCAACGCTCCCTACGTGGTAACCGACCTCATCCACCTGCCCCACGCCATCGAGTGGGCCCCGAGTCGGGTGTACGTGTGGGCCGGGGTGGTCCCCCTGTTCACCCTGCTGGTGGCCACCGGGGTGCTCAGCTACGCCTACACCCTGCACCTCATGCGCAAGGCCCTGCGGGCCCGGGGCTGGTCGCTGCGCCGCCGGGTGGCCGCCGAGGCGGTGGTCGGCTGGCTGTGCGCGCTGGGTGTGGCCCTCGGGCGAATCTCCCGGCTCAACAGTTGGGACGTCCTGCACCCCGGCCAGCTGTGGTCGGGTCTGACGACTGTCAGCTTCGATCTACGGGGTCTGTTCCTGTCGCTGGTCATCGTGGTCCTCGCCGGCATCGTCGTGGACTGGGTCGCCTCCGCCGCCGCCCATAGCGTGAGGGACCGCCTCCACCACCACTGAGCGCGATCGGTCGGCCCCGCTCCCCCTGGCCGGGTCGCGGCCGGGGATGTAGTCATCATGGTGTAAGTGCCACCTCCTGGTTCGGGGGCGTCTCCGCCTCTGTCCCCGGCCGGCCACCCCGGGCGGGCGCCCGGCCGTCTCGGCGTCGGGCGGAATCCGGGACCTTCGGCCCTGTCGGGCGTCGGGTGGCCTCTGGAGGGTGGATACTGCGGGTGACAACCTCACACCGATAGCCAGGAGGCAGTCCGATGGAGCCATACCCCGAAGCATCGGTCGACGGGCCGATCATCGTGACGACCACCGAGAACATCCCCGGGGCCAAGGTGGTGAGGACCATCGGCCAGGTGTTCGGTCTCACCGTGCGCTCCCGCAGCCTCGGCGGAAACATCGCGGCCGGTCTGAAGAGCCTGGTGGGCGGCGAGATTCGGTCCTACGTCAAGCTCAACGAGGACGCCCGCCGCCAGGCCATCGACCGCATGATCGCCAACGCCGCGGCCATGGGAGCCAACGCCGTCACCATGATGCGTTTCGACTCCACCGAGATGGGCAAGACCATGAGCGAGATCGTGGCCTACGGCACGGCCCGGGTCATCGAATGGGAAGCCGAACCATGAGACGGGTGGAGGAACGACGTTGAGCGTCGTGCTGGTGGTCATCTTGGCCGTGGTCGTCGCCGGGGTGATCATCGCCATCTTCGGCTGGGACCGCTACCACCGGGGCGACTCGACGGCGGGCCCTTACAAGCCCACCGACGAGGTGTTCGTCGACCCCGCCACCGGCCAGCGGACCCGGGTCTGGTACAGCGAGAAGACCGGGGAGCGGGACTACCGCCCCGACTAGAGCAGCCTGGCCGTGGACCCCCGCCCCGGCCCCTGTGGACCGACACAGGCCGCTCCGGCGGCAACGCCGGCCGCCACCCCGACGGTCCACGCCCACTCCGTGAGCCGGTCGTTCGGACCGGGCCCTACGGCATGAACGACCGTTCCGCGCGGTCTTCGAAGACCTCGATGAACTGCAGAGCCGTGGTCCCAGCTGTCTCCAGGTTCGCGCTTGTGACGATGGCTGTCAGCTTGCCCCGTAGGGTCGCCCACTCTTCCTCTGTCGCGACGGGAGCGAGGGTGTTGACGGACTGGTCCTCGAGCCACTCGGCCGTTTTGCGCAGCGCCTCCTTGAAACCGTCTTCGAACACGTCCATGGTTGCGAGTGTCTCTGCGGCTTCAGCAAGCTCCCCATAGACAGACCCCTGCAGCCCCATCTCGGCCGGCACCGAGAGGCCCGACTCCGAGTCCTCGTGAGCCGGCGTGATCTCGAATTCAGCGTTGCGGAGCGCAGCGCCGTTCATACGAGTCATGGCCTCGCCCCAGATGGGAGCGTCGTGAGCCATCTGGGAATCTCGCGTCTGGCCGACGAAGAAAGGAAAATACTGATGGACCTGACGGCCGTGGACATTGGCGCCTTGCTCGCCGCCGTCGATGTTCAAGACTAAACGCCCCTGGTATTCACCCACTGCGAGGCCATCGAAGTCAACCTGCGACTCCCCACCGGAACCGTCGACCGCAGCTACGTCGATAGTCTTCTCAGCAACGACCGAGAGATCGCTGGTAAGGATCGAAACCTTGTCCCTTCGGTCCGGAAAGTGACCGTCTACCCCGACCCGCCACGTCACACTGAACGATTCTCTGGACCCGGGATTCTCCGGCTCGAGCTTGACGTCCTCCAGATGGATGATCAGCCCCGACTTGTCCAGCGATCCGTCCTCGCCTCTCGCCACGTCGACCCACGAAGCCAGCGTGGGATGGTCATCGTCGCGCAGCAGGACCGCCCCGGAGAGAACATCTGACACCTTATCTGGCATTGCCTCGTAAAGTTCCTCGAAGTACCCCTGTACCTCAGGCGTTAGACCCTCCCATACGGTTCCGAGTCGCTTCGCCCCGTCGCGCTGTGCAGTGGCCTCGCTCATGTGTCCCCTCTGAGAGTCCGATCCGAGTTGCGTCGGCCAGAAGCTAATAACTGTGACGGCTCATGGCAACTGCCGGTTTCTTGGGTGACCACCGCCCGGTTCGCCTTCGACGTAAGAGCATTGGTGGCCATCGACATTCCGCCGGAGGAGGTCGGTCGGGCGCGCGTGTACCATGCCCGATCCAAATCGGGCATACATGACAGCGAAGCGCTCCACTGCTGAGAACCGCTTCTCCAAAGACGTCGCTCATCAGCGGAGCGATAGGAGGCGTGCGATGCGGTCGTCGTCGCCTCCCAGGAAGCCGGCGAGTACTCCAGTCACAGCCGGTACGTCGAGCGACCCGGCCGCCACCATGGCTTCGAGATCGGCCCAGTCCCTGGTGCGGTTGAAGAACGCCTTGAACACGGCCAGGTCCTGACAGGCCAGGAAGGGCAGGCGCTCCCCGGCGAACGGCTCCAAACAGACCCGGGCGGCGACCTGGTCGTGGAACTCGGTCGTGTTCAGAAAGATGTCGACTGGAGTTCGGTCCCACCACAGCCGCGCCTGCCCGTCGCGTTCGAGAAGAAGCCGATCCTCGTCGGTGGCCACGACCTCGGCGGGAAGTTCGGCGAGGGCGGCGGCGGTGCGCTCTGGAGCGACGAACACGTTGACGTCGAGGTCGATCGTGCCCCTCGCCTGATGTGTGCACCAAGCCAGGGCGAGCGCCCCACCGAAGGCGTGGCTGATGCGCGCCGCAGCCAGGCTCTCGTGGATAGCGACCATCTTGAACGGTAGGCCAGCTGGGTCGAGCATCACATGCCGGCATTGGTTGGCAAGCGCGGAAACCCGATCACGGGATCGTGGCGGGCCGGGAACTGGGCGGCGAGATCGAGGACCTGCAGGAGCTCTCGGCCCTTGGCGTCGCGCTCGGCGTCGGTCCCATCGGGTCTGGCCGACATGGTGATGTCGGAGGCGTAGCCGGCGGCTCGCAGGATTCGGTCGAGGGTGTCGACCCGGGGAATGCTCCGCCCAGCCTCGTACGCAGCCAGGGTGGCATGCGAAGTCCCAGCGCGCTGCGCCAGAGCCCGCAAGGACATCCCGGCGCCGAGTCGCGCTCGGCGGATCGTGCTGGCCGCATCCATGACCACCACCCTACCCCGGTATCAGATTGGATACCACCAATTTGGACATCCGCGACCAGGGGCACACGGTGGGTACGCACGCAATCAGGTGAGAGCGGCCATGACCGCCCGGGTGAGGGGTGTGCGGGGTGAACGCCAGCGGTCCCGAGTCTGATACCGCGAAAGGACCGGGCGAGCGGGACTACCGACCCGACTGACGAGGCCGCAGCGGCGGGGAGAGGACCGGCCGTCCCGGGTGAGACCCCGGTGCCCTCAGGTGGGGTTGGTGTAGACCCGCCGAGGGGCGACGAGCACGGCCGCCCGGCGCTCGTCGGCCATCACCCGGTCGTAGGTGTCCCAGTCGTCGTGGGTCCCCCCGGCGGCCTCGAAGATGTTTCGCAGGAGGAGCCGCAGTTCTTGCTCGCCGACCGCCTGATGGGGATCGTCGGGGCCGATGATCTCGGCTTCGCCCTCGACCGCAACCCAACGCCAGCCGACCCGGGCCACGACCGTGGTGCGGGGGTCGGCCCGCAGGTGGTCCAGCTTGCGCCGACCGGCCACGACCATGGCCACCACCTCCCCACCGGTGACCGGGTGGGCCAGGACGCCGGCGTTGACCACCGACGACTGGATGCTGCCGTCCGAGCGCAGCGTGCTCACGACGACCAGCCCGTGGTCGAGCGGGATGAGCTCGGCGAAGTCGGAGAGATCGGCCATGAAACGACCAACATAGGCCGCTTCGACGGCTCCCCTGACCACCCGCGGCCAGGCGGCCATGGTCCAGTCACCGGCGGTCCTTGCGGGGATGGATGGATTCGCCTCGGGCGAGCATGTCGACGTAGTCGACGAGCTTTCGCTCCCGGGTCGCCGCACGCTTGACGGAGTCGAGTCGGTAGACGATGGCGTAGCGATTGGCGGCGTCCAACTGCTCGAAGGTCTCGGCGGCGGCGGGATTGGCCGCCAGCGCCCGAGCCAGGTCGGGCGGGATTTGCCTGTCGGCCTGACCGCGGTAGGCCGCCTGCCACCGCCCTTGCGCCTTTGCCGCGTCGACGGCGGCGATCCCGGGCGGCGTCATCCTTCCGGCCTGGGTGAGCCGGGCGACGTGTTCGACGTTGCGGGCCGACCACGGGCTGCGCGGCCGGCGGGGGGTGAAGCGCTGGCGATAGCTGTCGTCGTCACGCCGAGCGACCTGCCCGTCGATCCAGCCGAAGCACAGAGCCTCGTCGAGCGCTTGCGCGTAGGTCAGGGCCGTCGTCTGACCGCCCTTCTTGTGCAGGACCAGCCACACGCCCGGATGATCGGCGTGATGTACGTCCAACCAGGCGCGCCAGGCCTCGGCGTCGTCGACGAGCAGCTCCACGAGATCGGGCACGGCGCGGCCGGGGTGGGGCCGCGGGTCAGTCGGCGGCAAGCCTCTCGGCCATCCACGCCCCGGCCCGGGCCACCGCCTCGTCGGCCTCGGGTATGAGCTCCACCATCATCTGGAACACGTGGAACGCCTCCGGCCACACCTCCAGCTCCACCGCCACGCCTGCGCCCCGGGCCCGGTCGGCCATCCGGGTGGCATCGTCGAGCAGCACCTCGGAGTCTCCCACGTGGATCAGCAGTGGGGGTAGGCCGGCGAGGTCGGCATAGAGCGGCGATATCAGCGGGTTGCGTAGATCGCTGTCACCGGCGTACCGACGGGCTGTCGCCCCGGTCTCCGACGGATCGATCATCGGGTCGGCGTCGGCCCGGGTCCGCATGGACCCTCCGGTCCCGGCGAGATCCGTCCACGGCGACAGCAGATACGCGCCGGCGGGCAGGCTGCCACTGGCTTCACGCAGGGCGACGAGCAGCGCCGCGGCCAGGCCGCCGCCCGCCGAGTCGCCGGCGATGACGACCCGCCCGGGATCCTCGCCCCCCGGACCGGTCAGCCACCGGTAGGCGGCCAAGGCGTCGGCGACGGCGGCCGGAAACGGGTGCTCGGGCGCCAGCCGATAGTCGACGCTCAGGCCCCGCATCCCGGCGGCCAGGCAGAGGGCCGTGACCAGCCGTCTGTGGGTCGCCGGCGATCCCTGGAAGTATCCACCCCCGTGCAGGTACAAAAGTGTGCCGGTGGTAGGGCGACCGTCGTCGGGAAACGTCCACTCGGCGGGCACCCCGCCGGCGTCCACCGGCTCGACCCGGCCCCCCTCAACCGGCGGCAGCCCCGTCAGCGTCTGGTCCATCCCGGATCTGAGCTGTTCGATCGAGAGCCCCGGGTTGTCAGCCGCGCTCTGGCGGCTGGCCCGCATGACCGCCTTGATCTGGTCCATCGCTTCGCTAGCCATTTCCCCGAAACTACCCGCCGCAGGCAGGCCGGGTGCCGACCATGCGGGGGTCGGGGGCGGGGAGCCTGGCGGGACCTCCGGCATTGACGGCTGAGGAACGGACGAGGTGAGCGACGCCCTCGGCCCGGCACGGGAGGGCACCTGCTGGCGTGGCGAGACAGACTCTCGGGGACCGGTGCCGATGGGCCCTGTCGGGGTCAGGTCACGCCCGGCATCTCCACGGCATCCCGAGTCCCGACCCTGCAGCGACCATCCTCTCGTCGTAGGTCACCACCGCCCGAAGGTCGGAGCCGAGGAGGCGGGCCGAGGCCAGGTGGATGGCGTCAAGAGATGCCGCCGGGGTCGGCCACCAGGGTCAGTGGTTGGGGCGCGGTGAGGGAATTGGCGTCGGCCACCGTCACGGTGATCGGGGTCGATCCGATCCCTGCCGGGGTGCCGGAAATGGCCCCGGTCGCGGCGTCGAGGCTGAGGGGGACCGGCAGCCATCCGGAGGTGATCGACCAGGTGTCCAGGTGGTCCCCCCGTCGGTGGTCGAGGAGATGCCCGGCTGGTCGCGGTGCAGATCAGAGCGTTGGCGCACGAGATCGAGCCCAAGGTCGATCCGGCCGGGCCGGCGCTCTTGGCGGCCCAGGTGGCACCGCCATCGGTGCTCACCTCCACTTCGGGGGACGGGTTGGTGTGGCCGGCGGCCACGAAGCAGTCAGACGTAGGGGGGCACGAGACCCGCCCAGGCCGGTTGCCCCGGTCGGCACAGTCCGAGTGGTCCAGGTGGCACCCCCGTCACCGGTGGTCACGATGGTCGGGTTATAGGTACCGGTGGCGAAGCCGCCCCCCACCCAGGCGGTGGTGCTCGGACACGCGAGTCCGAGCAGGTAGGCGGTGGACATGCCGGTGGCGGCCGTGGCCGACCAGGTGTCCCCCCGTCGGCTGAGGAGTAGACAGCGGCGTTGGTCGATCCCGACTCCGAGGCCAAGCAGAGGTGGTGCTGGGGCAGGACACCACGCCCAGGTTGTACCCGGTGGCCGGGGCCACCGGCGCCGGGAGGGCGCCCTCGGTCCAGGTGGTCCCGCCATTGGTGGTGTACCCGGCCGAGGAGCCGACGATCTCGCAGATGGTGGCACTGGCGCAGGCCAGGGACTCAGGGTAGTAGGGAGCGGAGGAGGGCACGCTCTGGTGGGCCCAGGTGACAGCGCCATCAGTGGAGGCGAGCACCTGGCTGCCGGCCAGCGCCACGCAGTCCAGCGTGGTCGGACACGAGAGGGTGTTCACGTTCCCGGTGCCGGGCAGGGTGCCGTTCGTCCAGATGGCACCCCCGTCGCTGGTGGTGAGCACCACCCCGTCGGCGGTGGGCAGCGCGAAATCCGACCCAGCGGCTACGCAGACCTGCGTGGTGGGACACGACACGTCACCAAGCCCGGTGGTGGTGGCGGGGATGCTCTGGACGCTCCGGGTGGTACGGCCGTCCGTGGTCCCGATGATTCCCCCGGCGCCGCCCGAACCCGACCCTCCCGCGCTTTGGCCGACGGATTCACAGACCGACGCCGAGGCACACGCGATGGAGCCGCCGAACCCGGTGGAGGCGGCCGGGACCGACTGCGCCGACCAGGTGGCCCCACTGTCGGTGGTGTGTAGGACGCCGTAACCGCTGGACAGCATGACCGGTCCGATAACGGACGGTGCGTACCACGGACGTACCTCGGGCGTACCGTGCCGCGACTCGCTGACCTCGAAGCCAGAGCACGCCCTCACCAGGGGCCGGTTTCTCGTGTTCGTTGGATGTTCATCTTCTCGTGACACGGAAGGGGCGGCCGGTCCGCTTGGATGGAGGTGTTCCCCGCCGTATCCCCCCGAGCGGCAGGAGGAGCCACGGCAGCGACCCCGGGCCCATCCC
>JAKCDU010000003.1:0-129986 GCA_021838445.1 Actinomycetes bacterium
CGACTATGGGGCTGGCCAGGGGCACCCCGCCGGTGGAGCCGTAGAAGTGGGCCGAGCCGAACGAGAACACCCCGCCGTCACTGGCCACCAACCAGTACCCCGCCCCGCCCGGACCGGGCGCCATCCCCACCACCGGCTGAACCAGAGGCACCCCCCCGGTGGAACCGTAGAAGTGGGCCGAGCCGAACGAGAACCCCCCGCCGTCACTGGCCACCAACCAGTACCCCGCCCCGCCCGGACCGGGAGCCATCCCCACCACCGGCTGAACCAGGGGCACCCCCCCGGTGGAACCGTAGAAGTGGGCCGAGCCGAACGAGAACACCCCGCCGTCACTGGCCACCAACCAGTACCCCGCCCCGCCCGGACCGGGGGCCATCCCCACCACCGGCTGAACCAGGGGCACCCCCCCGGTGGAACCGTAGAAGGACGCATCCCCGAAGCTGAACACGCCTCCGTCCGATCCGACGAGCCAGTACCCATTGTGGTCCGACGTGGCCGTGATCCCGACGGTACGGGCGTTGAGGGTGATCCCGTTGAGGGACCCGAGGGACGCGATGCCGTAGCCGAACACGTTCCCCGGCGACACCGACCTGGCTCCGACAGGGCTACCCACCTCCTGGGCGGCCACCCCGGGGGCGGCCTGGCCCGCCGCGACGGTGGCGTCGGGCATCACGGTCAGGGCCCCAGAAGCAGCCAGTACCGACGACACAACCAACCTGGCCGTTCCCTTGGACCCCAGCCGCATCCAAACCCCTCGCGTGGAAACACCGGCCCGCGCCTCGGGACCGACAGATGCTGGAGCATAACGGAAGGATCCGACACCGAGCCTCGCGGCCCCTTACTGTGCAGCGTGACACGACGCCGACCACGAGGGGGAAGTCACTTGACCGCACAGCCCAACCGGTTCCGGTACCGGTAGCCCGGGATGCGAGCTTGGCAGGTTGTGCGCCACGGGCCTCCGTCGGTAGCCCTCGAGCTTCGCGCCGTGCCCGATGAGAGGCCTGGGCCCGGCGAGATCCTGGTCCGGGCTTCGGCCAGCGCGCTCAATTTCAACGAGGTCGACGGCTGCCACGGCCGCTACCTGACCATCGACCCGCCGTTGCCCTACACCTTGGGCATGGAATGCGTGGGAGAGGTGGTCGCCGCCGGAGCCGGGGCCGAGAGCTGGGTCGGCAAGCGGGTCACGGCCAGCAGCCGGGGGGCGGTCGGCGCCCACGCCGAGTTGGTGGCCGCGTCGACCGCCATGTCGTTCGAGGCCCCCGCCCAACTCGACGACGGCCAGGCGGCCGCGTTCTTCTATCCTTTCCACCTGGCCTACCTGGGCCTCCACGAGAGGGGGCGGCTGGCCCCCGGGGAGACGGTCCTCATCCATGCCGGTGCGGGTGGGGTCGGCTCGGCGGCCGTCCAGCTGGCCGCGGCCGCGGGCGCCCGCGTCATCGCCACCGTGGGCCGCGACGACAAGCGGTCTCTCGTCGAGGAGCTGGGCGCCGATCTGACGGTCAACTACCGCACCGACGACTTCGTCCAGGTGGCCCTCGAAGCCACCTCCGGCCGCGGCGTCGATGTGTGCTTCGACGGCGTCGGGGGATCCACCACCGCGGGATCCCTCCGCTGCCTCGGGCGGGGTGGGAGGTACCTCTGCGTCGGTTTCGCCGCGGGCATCGAAGCCGAGGAGCAGTCGTTGATATCGGGCCGGGCTCTGTGTTTCGGCAACTTCGACATGGTCGGCGTGATACTCGCCTACGTGGACTCGGCCATCGCCGCCCACCTGACCGAGCACGTGGCCGTTCCGGTTCCCCGCTTCAACCCGCCCACCGACGCCATCGGCCGGCGGGTCCAGGACAGCCTGCTGGAGCTCCTCGACCAGGGCCGGATACGACCGGTGGTCGGAGCCACCGTACCGTTCGAGGACCTGCCCCGAGCGCTGGAGGACATGGAAGCCCGACGAACCGTCGGCCGCACGGTGGTGACCCGTTGACGGCCGGCACCCACCGGGCCGGCCCCCGAGAAGTGGCCCGCCTGCTGGGAGTGCCGATCCCCATAGTGCAGGCGCCTATGACCTACATCGCCGGAGCCCGTCTGGCGGCCGCCGTGTCCGAAGCCGGGGGGCTGGGCATCATCGAGACGGCGTCGCCCCAGGGACGGGCCGACCTGGCCGTGGTGAGGGACCTCACGGACAAGCCGGTCGGGGCCAACGTGGCTCTCGCCATGCGCAAGGACCCCGGCATCGTGGACGTCCTGGCCGCCCACGGCATCGGCTTCGTCACGACCTCCTCGGGCGACCCGGGGCTGCTCACCCCCCGCCTGCGCGATGCCGGCATCACCGTGTTCCACGTCGTCGGCACCCTCCAGAACGCCCGCAAGGCGGTGGATGCGGGGGTCGACGGCCTGGTGGTCGAAGGAGTGGAGGGCGGCGGATTCAAGAACCCGCTCGGCTCCTCGACGATGGTGCTGCTGCCGCTGGTCGCGACCCATGTCGACTTGCCACTGATCGCCGCCGGGGGCATCTGCGACGGTCGCTCGATGGCCGCCGCCCTCACCCTCGGCGCCGGCGGGGTGCAGATGGGGACCCGGATGCTGGCGTCGGTGGAGTCGCCGGTGCACCGCAACTTCAAAGCGGCGGTGGTCGGCGCCGACGACACGGGCACCATTCTCCTGTCCCTGCCGGGGTCGCCGACCATGCGGGTGGTCCGCACCGCGGCCGCCATCGAAGCGGCCACCGCAGGGCGGACCGGCTCGGGCCTCGAAGCGGCCCGCACCCTCTACTTCGAAGGCGACATGGACGCCGCTCTGGCCAATACCGGTCAGGTCGCCGGTCGTATCGACGCCGTCGAATCGGTGGCCGCCATCGTGGCTGACACCTGGAATGGGTGCCGGGCCGTGCTCGACGAGACCCGCTCCCTTCTGGACTGACCGGTCCGCCTCTCCGCTCGACGACGTGGTCTTCGACCCCCGGCCGGCCCAAGGTACCGTGGCGTCCATGGCACGAATCTGCGACTCGGTGAGTGTTGATCACCCGGCGGTGGTCATCTTCGAGACGGGCGCCGAGGTGAGCTTCGGTGAGATGGAATCGCGGTCCCTGCAGCTTTCACGCCTCTTCGCCGACAGAGGCCTCGCACCCGGCGACCACATCGCCGTGCTGCTCGACAATCACGCCCGCTACCTGGAGATCTGCTGGGCCGCCCGCCGCTACGGCCTGTTCACCACGCCGATCAACTGGCATCTCGGCCCTGACGAGGCGGGCTACATCATCGAGGACTGCGGAGCTACGGCGCTCCTCGCCACCACCCGCCTCTCGTCGATGGTCAGCGCTTTGACCTCCTCACTGTCGGGGGTGGGTCTGCGCCTCGCCCTCGACGGGCCGCTCGAAGGGTTCGAGGACTACGAGACGGCGCTGCGCCGAATGTCCGGCGAGCCGATCGAGGACGAGCGGTACGGGCCGGTGATGTTCTACTCCTCGGGCACCACCGGGCGCCCCAAGGGAATCGAGTCGCGCCTCACCGACGACCCCTTCGACACTCTCACCGCCTTCGACCATCTGATCCGGGGCGTCTACGGTTTCCGGCCCGGCGCGGTCTACCTGTGCCCCGCCCCCCTCTACCACGCCGCCCCCCTCGGATGGTCGATGGCGGCACAGCGGGCCGGCGGCACCGTGGTGGTGATGCAACGCTTCGATGCCGAGGCCGTGCTCCAGGCCATCGAGCGCCACCGCGTCACCCACGCCCAGTTCGTACCGACCCACTTCATCCGGCTCTTGAAGCTCGACCCCGAGGTCCGGGCATCGTATGACCTGTCGAGCCTGGAGAAAGTGGTGCACGCCGCCGCGCCCTGTCCCGTCGAGACCAAACGGAAGATGCTCGACTGGCTCGGACCCATCGTCTACGAGTACTACTCGGGCAGCGAAGGGGTGGGATTCTGCGCTGTCGGGCCGGAGGAGTGGTTGGCCCACCCCGGGACGGTGGGGCGGTCCCTGATCGGCGTGCCCCACATCACCGACGGCGAGGGCCACGAGCTGCCCACCGGGAGCGTCGGCCAGATCTGGTTCGAGACCCCGAGCCGCTTCGAGTACCACAACGATCCCGAGAAGACGGCCAGCGTGTTCAACGACCGGGGCTGGGCCACCCTCGGCGACGTCGGATATCTCGACGAGGACGGGTTCATGTACCTGACCGACCGCGTATCGCACATGATCATCTCAGGGGGAGTGAACATCTATCCCCAGGAGATCGAGGATCTGCTGGTGACCCATCCTGGCGTCAGCGACGTCGGGGTGATCGGCGTACCCGACCCCGAGATGGGCGAGTCGGTACTGGCCGTGGTGCAGCCCGCCGACCCCGACGCCGACGAGCAGCAGCTGGCCAAAGTCCTCGACGATTTCTGCCGACAGCGCCTGGCCGGCTTCAAGTGTCCACGCCGTTATCGGTTCGCCGCCGAACTTCCGAGACTGCCCACCGGCAAGCTGCTCAAGCGCAGGCTGCGCGACGAGTACGGCGGGTCCTCGGCCGGCAGCGTCGTCGGTTCGGCCTGAACCTCCTCGGGAGCAGTATCGCGTTTCGACCCGGGAGGGCGGCGCAAGGACCTACCGCCCCGGGGGTCAGTCCAGTCGTATGTCGCGCGCCGCGGCCTCGGCGCGAATCACCGCGGCTACGCCGTCGACCAACATACGGCTACTGGACCGCGGCGGGCGACGGCCGGCCACCCCGCGGGATATGAGGCCGCCGAGGAGGAAGCCTCGGAGCGCGTTGAAGGCGTATCCGACCAGATCGGCCTGCGCCGCGGCGTCGCCGAGGGCCTGCTCGAAGAGCGGCTTCCACGCCTGGAGCAGCTTGCGGCCGTGCTCACCAACGGCCTGGCGGGTGGCCCCGGACACCTTGGGGTTGCGGCTCAGGTCGAGGAGGATCTGGATCTGAGCCAGTTCCTCCTCCCGACCGTAGTGCTCGGCCAGGACGGCCATGAGGTTCTGGAGCCGGTCCTCGAGGCTGTCACCACCCACGCGAGCGTTTGAAACCAGTTCCTGAAGGCGGTCCCAACGATCGTTGACCACCTCGAGCAGCAGCGCTTCGCGGGTACCGAACTGGTACTGCAGGGCCCCCCACGTCACGCCCGCGCGCCGGGCGATCTCGTTGGTGCTGGCCTCGTAGTAGCCGAGCTCGAGGATGGCCGCCACGGCGGCGTCGAGCACTCGGCGGCGGGTGACCTCGCCGTCGCTGCGACGGGCCCGGCTGGTCCTCGGCGCCCCCGGGCCTGTGAGGGGAGTCCGGCCGGGCATCGGCGCTCAGGCTAGCGGTTGGCCACCCCCGCGACGCGGGTCGGATCCCCGGCGGGCCGGCCCCGGCTCAGCTCCCCGCTGGGCCGTCGGCGACGGCCACGGCTCCCCACAGGGAGCCCAGGCGGCCGAGCTCCTCGGCCGCTTGGCGCACACCGGCCTGGTAGGCGGCCTCCACCTTGGCGAAGTTCATCAGGTCCAGTCCGAAGGAGCTGATCTCCAGCATCTCGGCCGATGGCACCACTACCTCGACCCTCGCTCCGCCCTCTCGGAGCGCGTCGAGCGACCCGCGGGTCTGGTCGAACAGTGCCTGCAACGCCGGTTCGGCCAGACCCGGCGGCAGTTCCAGCAGGGTGCACGAGACCACCGCTACAGCATCGCTGCCGGCCGCCACGTCGGCGTTGAGAAGATCGCGGACGCCCCCATCCATGTAGCGGACGCCATCGATCTCGACCGGGGGGTAGACCCCCGGCACCGCACAGCTCGAGGCGACTGCCCGCTGCAGGGCCACCCGATCCGACCCGGTCCAGACCTTGAACTTCCCTTCGACCACGTCAACTGCGGTGCAGCAAAAGCTCGCCGGCCATTCGGCCCCGGCCAGCTCGGCGAACATCGACAGCCAGTCGTCCTCGCTGATGGTGCTGGCTCCAGCCGCGATCCGACCGAGCCTGGCCCTCACGGCGTCCGCCCCCGCCGGGTCGGAAGCCGCCTCTGCCACCGCGGCGATGAGCTGCTCCAGTGCTGATGCCGCCACCGGCGCGGTGTCCGCGCCGGCCGCGCGGCGGGCCTCGCCCAGCAGAGCAACGGCTTCGCTCGGCTCCCGCCCAGAGGCCAGGGTGAAGCCGACCACCGACCCGGCCGAGGTCCCGATGATGGTGTCGGCGTCGGCGAGGTCCACTCCGCCGAGGCGCAACCCCGCCGCCAGACCGGCCTCCCAGCCGATACCGACCGGTCCACCGCCGCCCAGAACCAGCGCTGAAGTCATCGCCCCAGGCTACGGTGCGGCTGGCCCGGTCAGCCAGCGCGCTCGACCGCCGACCCGACCCGTTACGGCCCGGTCCGACCCTATCCGCTGATTCGGGGTCGGCGATGGGGGCATGATCTGTCCATGCCGGTCGTTAGGTGGTTGATCATCGTGGTGGTAGCCGGAGCGTTGGTTCTCGGCAGCGCGTCGCGCCCCGCCGGGGCCGCCCCCCGCCCGAGCTCGTCCCTGCATCCCGTCGCGGTGGCCAGCGCCAACGATGTGGCGGTATCCCGGCAGGACCTCACCGGGTCCTCGACGCGGGCGGCCGACTACCTGTTCATCACCGCCGGTGTGGGGGCCTGGGCGACTGTCACCATCTGGCTCGCGACCCGGCACCGGCGCCGCTTGTGGGCGGCCTTCGGCAGGGCTGCGGCGGGCCTCGGAGACGAGGCCGAGAAGTGGTTGCGGGACCAGTGAGGAGCGCCGTCTGGCCAAAGCGGCCGGCGGCGGCGATACTGGCCCGATGGCAGAGCGGAACGTCCTGGGTGGCGAGCTGGAGCCCTGCGGAACCGAGCCCCTCACCGGCTTCTACCGCGACGGCTGCTGCCGCACCGGTCCCGAGGATCTGGGGAGCCACACGATATGTGCCGTGGTCACCGCCGACTTCTTGGAGCACCAGCGTCGGATAGGCAACGACCTCGTGACTCCGGCTCCGGCCTACCACTTCCCCGGCCTGGTACCCGGGGACCGCTGGTGTGTCACCGCAGCCAACTGGTTGCGGGCCCATCTCGACGGCCAGGCCGCTCTGGTGGTGCTCGCGTCCACCCATGAGCGGGCCTTGGAGATCGTCCCCCTGGAGGCCCTGCGCCAGCACGCCGTGGACGTCCCGGCCGACCCGAGCAGCCTCTCCGACTGACACCGGGCCGCCCGGTCTCAGCCCTCGGTGCCGAGGAGGGCCACCACCGGCCGGCTCAGCGCCACACCGCCGGTGGAGCCGTGGAACCCGGCGTCACCGAACGCGAACACTCCCCCGTCGGCGGCGACCAGCCAGTACCCGCCGCCATCCTCGGTGGGGGTGATCCCCACGATCGGTGAGCTCAGGGTCAGACCGCCGGTCGACCCGAAGAACGGCGCCCCGAAGGCGAACACCCCGCCGTCGGCGCCGGCGAGCCAGTACCCGCCCGTCGCCGGGTCCTCGGCCAAGGCGACGACGGGCGCACTCAGATGGGCGGAGCCGGCCGAGCCCTGGAACACGGCGTCGCCGAAGGTGAACACGCCTCCGTCGGCGGTGGCGATCCAGTAGCCCCGACCGTCGGCGGTCGCCGCCATGCCCACCGCCGGCCGGGTCAGGGGGTAGGAGCCCGCCGACCCGTCGAACCCGGCGTCACCGAACGCGAACACCCCCCCGTCGGCGGCCACCAACCAGTAGCCCTGACCGTCGGGGGTGGCCGCCATGCCGACCATCGGTTGGCGCAGAGCGATGTTACCGGTGGACCCGTGGAACGACGCCCCTCCGAAGCTGAACACGCCGCCGTCACGGGCCACCATCCAGTAGCCGCCGGTCGAGGGCGCTACCGCGCCACCGACCACGGGCTGGTTCAACCTCACCCCCCCGGTCGATCCGCAGAAGGGTGGCCCGAAGCTGAACACTCCCCCGTCGCTGGCCACCAGGTGGTACCCGGGCCCGGCCGCCACCGGCACCTCGCACGGGGGGACCGGAGCCAGGGGCGGCGCCCCGGCCACACCCGACAGCTGCGGATCGTGGTGGAACATCGGCCACGAGCCGGCACCGACGGCCTCGGCGCCGTTGGAGCCGGCTATCTCGTAGTGGTAGACGACACCGTCGTTGTTGCCGTCGTAGCCGGCGATGGTGAGCCCGACCGCTCCGTCGGGGTCGTCGGTGACGAGCGGGGCGTTCTGGAAGCCCGCCGGGCTGAGCACCGCCACGACGGCACCGCTGCGGCCGTCGACGATGTCGGTGCCGAAGGTGGTCGGCACCACCAGATCCTGGTAGCCGCCACCGGTGAGGTCAGCCGTGACCACCGAACCGATGACCCGCCCCGAGACCGCGGTGTGCCAGAGCGGGCGGCCGCTCGCCGCGTCGAGGACCCACACCGAACCGCCTCCGGACCCCAGGTCGGTGCCCTCGACGACCTGGAGGGCACCATCGCCGAGGACGTCGGCGAGAGCCGGGCTGGAAGACGTCACGCCGTCCAGTCGGGTGGACCAGACCCGGTGACACTGCGTATCGAAGGCCTCGACGGTGTCGGTATCAGCGGCCCCCGGCCAGTACTGGCCCGTTCCGGTGACGATACCGGTCGCCCCTCCGGCCAGGAAGGCGCCGACCGCCGGCGACGAGTCGACCTCCTGGTCGGTGTCGTAGTGGCAGATCAATCCACCCTCGGAGTTGAGGATCCGCAGGTGGCCCCCCTGCGGATAGATCTGGCCGAGGGCCCGCCCGGCCGTGGACGCGCCCCCGACGACCAGGTCCGTCCGGCCCGTCCCGTAAAGGTCGGCGGTCGCCGCGGTGGAGAAGGTGCTGTCGGCGCTGAAGAAGGGCCAACCCTTCAAAGGGACGCCGGTCGTGGCCGACAGGGCCGAGCTCATCTGCCCCAGGGCACCGGCGAACACCGCGGTCTGTCCCTGCAGCGTCGCCACGGCGAGCGATGCCTGCACCCCGGCCGAGGGGGCGTAGTCGGTGACCGGGTCGGCGATCCTCTGGCTCCAGAGCCTGGCTCCGTCGGCGGCGAAGGCCTGGTAGCCGCCGGAGTTCGGGAAGTAGGCGTTGCCGGTGCCGACGAACACCTCGGTACCCGACGGGGTGGCCGCGACCGACGGCGTGGAGTCCACCGGTGCGCCGGCATCGACCGGCCAGCCGGCCACTGGAGTCCCGTCGGCGATGTGGAAGGCGTAGAGGTAGCCGGCCCGATCACCCACCACGACCGAAGGGCCCGACGTATCCAAGTTGGCCACCATCGGAGAGCCCTCGGCGATCGGCTCACCCGTATCGGCGAAGGGACCGGCCGACCACTTCAACGAGAAGCTGGCCGACGACAATTGCAGTCCCGTCGCCGCCGGGGCGGCCAGCACGGCCGGGGCGGCCAGCACGGCCGGGGCGCCGACCAGGCCAACGGTCGCCGCCACCACCGACGAAGCCAGGCTCCGCAAGCGGCTCCGCAACCCGAAGCGGCTCCGCAACCCGAAGCGTCCTTCCTCGCCGGCCGAGAAACTCGAGTCGCGGCCGAGCCGGGCCCGGGTCAGCGGGCGAGCCGCCGAAGCGGAGGGACGGTGGACGGAGGTTGGCGACGGCGCGGCAGCTCGCTCAGCAGCTGCGTCGTGGCCGCCGCCACCGCCTGGACGGCCCGCTCGAAGGCTGCTTCGGTCGGCGGGGTGGGTTTCTGCACACCGCTCACCTTGCGCACGTACTGCCGGGCGGCCGCTTCGATCTCGACGTCGGTGGCCTCGGGCTCGAGCCCCCGCAGGGTGGTTATGTTACGACACATCTGTCATTTCCTCCGGGTAACCGCGACGTCTCCCAGGCGGGTCACCTCGATCAGGGCCCGCACCACGGACTCCTCCTCGTACCAGATCTCCAGGGGTCCTCTCGCCGCCCGGGAGAACAGCACGGCCACACCAGCCGAGTCGATGTAGGTGACCCCGCTCAGGTCGACCACCAGCGACGGCGAGTCCTCGTCGAGAGCCGCGCGGAACCGGTCGATATTGCTCAGATCGATCTCACCCGACACCAGCACCGTCGGGGCTTCGCCGGGTCCCGGCTCCACCCTCACCTCCATCGACGCCGTCATGGACCCACCTGCTTGACCATCCTCACCACGGTTCCCCCTCCGCCCCGCTCCACCGCCACCTCGTCGGCCAGCGCCCGCATTATGGCCAGGCCCCGCCCCCGGTTCTCCCCGCCCGACCCTTCCTTCCACTTCCCGTGGTCGGCCACGGTCAATGTCAAGGTCGTTTCGACCAGCGAGGCGTCCACTTCCACCAGCTGGTCCGGCTGAAAGCTGTAGGCGTGCTCGATGGCGTTGGCGCAGGCCTCGCCGCACGCGATGAGGACCTCGTTGACCTGGGACTCTTCGACCCCGCGGCACTCGAGCCAGTCGCGCAGACCCCTACGGAACGCCGACAGCTCGGCCGGATCGGATCGCACCGCCACCGAGAACCGGTCGCCCGACTCCGCCGCCGCCGGCCGCCGGTACAGGAGCACCGCGATGTCGTCCTCCTGCATGCGTCCCGGAACCATGTCGGCCAACAGATCGTCCACGACCTGTTCGGGCTCCTCGGCCATGGCCCGGACCAGGGATGTACGCAACCGCTCGATGCCCGTGTCGAGCGATTCGCTGCGCCTTTCGACCAGGCCGTCGGTGTACATCACCAGCGTGGATCCCGGTGCCAGGCAACAGGTCGCCTCGGGGCGCTCGGCTCCCGAGGAGAAGCCCAGCGGCACCCCCTGCCCGCGTCCCAACTCCAGACCGCTGCCGTCGGGGTTGACGACCAGCGCGGGCAGGTGACCGGCGCTCGTGTAGCGGAAGGTTCCGCTCGGTTGGTGGATGACCCCGCAGAAGACCGTCGTGCACATGGCGCTCGGCAGCCTCTCGGCGAAAGCGTCCAGGCCGGCGACCACCTCGGCCGGGCTCTCCGACTGGAGCAGCAGAGCCCGGCAGGCACTGCGCATCTGGCCCATGGTCGCCGCCGCGTTCAAGCCGCGGCCGGTGCAGTCCCCGACCACGACGGCCAGGTGGTCGCCTCCCAGGTCGATGACGTCGTACCAGTCGCCGCCGACCTCGAGGGGCTGGACGGCCGGCAGGTACCGCACGGCCATGGAGGCGGGGACCTCGGTCGGGCCGAGGATGGAACGCTGCAGCGTGGTGGCGACGGTGCGGTGGTCCTCGTACAGCTCGGCGCGGGCGACGGCCTGCCCGAAGTACCCGCAGAGGACGGCGAACAGCGCCCGCTCGTCGCCTCGGAGCGGGCGCGGCGTGCCGAGATCGAGCCAGACCGCCCGCCGGCCGCGGCCCGGATCGAGCTGGGCGGCCAGCCCCCGGACCGATCTCCGATCACTCTCCCATCCCATGACCGCGGTGACGTCCCGGCCGGCCTCCCGCATCACTTCTCCCAGATCGGGCGCCAAATCGGCGTCGTCGCGGCTGGAGGCCACGATGGTCAGACCCGCCTGTCCGGCCTCGACTATCAGCGCCGCCGAGGCGTCGAACACCTGCGTCAGCTCGGTGAGGCCCGCTTCGTACACCTGCCGCACGTCGCCGGCCTCGGCCAGGCCGATCCCGAGCCGGGCCAGAGCGGCGTCGCGCTCGGCGGCGGCGACTTCGACGGTCACGTCGTGCAGGGCCACGACGTACCTGCGATCGTCCCCTTCCCCCACGGCGTTGGCGGCCACCGCCACCTCCACCCGACGGCCCTCCCGGTGACGGAGGGGGAAAGTGGCGACCAGCCGCCCGTCCGAGATCAGGCGTTGGTGGCCGTCGATGGCCGCCCGGGCCGCCTCCGGATCGGTCTCGGGGTCGTAGATCCACGGGAAGGGAGGCGGGTAGGGCAGGGCGGCACGCGGGTAGCCGAGTAGCTCCTCGAAGGCCCCGTTGGCCTCGATCAGCGTCCCGTTGCGGTCGAGCACGACCACCGCGTCGTAGAGCGATTCGATGAGCGCCCCCCGCCAGGCCGACTCGTGATTGCGCAGGGCGGCCAACTCCAGGTTGGACCGCACCCGGGCCAGTAGCTCGAGCCCGGAGAAGGGTTTCACCAGGTAGTCGTCGGCCCCCGCCTCGAGACCCTCGATGGCAGACTCCTCGCCGGCGCGGGCCGAGAGGAACACGATGGGGACCGTTGCCGTGACCGGGTTGGACCGCACCGCACTGAGCAGGCCGAAGCCGTCCAGGCGGGGCATCATCACATCGGTGAGGACGAGGTCCGGTCGATGGCGGGTGATGACCTCGAGCGCCTCGACCCCATCCGACGCCACCTGCACGTTCCAGTAGGGACGCAGGATGCGGGCCAGGTAGGCGCGCATATCGGGATTGTCGTCGACGACGAGCACCCGGGCTGCGGCGGTGGTTCCGGCCGCGCTGCGCACGAGGGTGGCGTCCACCGGCTCGGTCTGATCCGGCCCGACCCACAGAAGGGCCTCGTCCAGGTAGGCCGCGATGGACGACTCACGAGACCCGGCCGGAGTGGACCCGGTGAACGTGCCGTAGGGGACGACCACCTCGAAGGTCGATCCCTGCCCCTCGGAGCTGACGACCGAGACGTCGCCGCCGTGCAGGCGGGCCAGCTCGGCGACCAGTGCCAGGCCGATACCGGTGCCCTCGTGGGATCGCCCGCCCGCCCCCGGCACCCGGTAGAAGCGCTCGAAGAGGCGGTCCTGGTGGTCCGCCGGGATACCGACGCCGGTGTCGGATACGGCGAGGACGACGGTGTCGTCGCGCCCGCGCAGCGAGACGTTTATGCCTCCCTCGAGTGTGAACTTGAGGGCGTTGGAGAGAAGGTTCAACAGGATCTTCTCCCACATGTCCCGGTCCACGTGCACCGTCGCGCCGAGAGGTTCCAGTTCGAGACTCAGGCGGAGTCCGGCCCTCTCGATGACCGGGGCAAAGGACATGGCCACATCACGGGTGAACTCCACCAGGTCGGTGGGGACCGTCTCGGCCGGTAGCCGGCCCCCCTCGATCCGGGCGAAGTCGAGCATGTCGTTGACCAATCGCCGTAGCCGCCGGGCGTTGCGGGCGATTATCTCCACCCGGGCGCGCTGCACTCCTTCGAGGGGAGCCAGGTCGTCTTTCATGGCGTCGTCGGCAGGAGCCAGTATCAGGGTCAGCGGCGTGCGGAACTCGTGGCTCACGTTGCTGAAGAACTCGGTCTTGGCCCGGTCGAGCTCAGCCAGCGATTCGGCCCGCCGCCGCTCGGCCTCGTAGGCGCGGGCGGCTGCCACTCCTGAAGCGACGCTGCCGGCGACCAGTTCGGCGAAGCCGCGGTAGTCGGCGTCGATCTCCCGGTACGGGTTCAACCCGGCGACGAAGACCCCGCTCGGCGCGCTCTGGCCGCCTTCGACGAGGGGGACGAGGAGAGCCTGGCGCGATGGGTCGGCCCAGGCTCCTGTCGGGAGACCGTCGGGGCCGCCCGGTGAGGTCCACAGACGCGACGAGCGGTCCGCCGCGACCCGGCCGAGCGGCCAGGGGCCGTCGTCGCCCCGGGCGACCAGATGCGGAGCCACCCGGTCCCCGGGCCCCACACCGGTGGTGGCCACCAGGCGGGCGGCTCCGTCCCCTTCGAAGATGTAGGTGGCCGTGTAGGGCAGGTCCCACAGGTTCTGGCCGAGCACGGTGGAGGTGGCCTCGAACACCGCCGCCTCCGTACGCGCCGACGAAAGCTCGGACGCCAGATCGCGAAGGGTAGCCATCCGCCGCTCGGCGAGCACCCTCTGGGTCTCCTCGGTGACCACGCACAGCATCCCGGCGACGGTCCCGTCGACGTCGACTATGGGACTGTAGGAGAAGGTGTGGTAGGTCTCCTCGCGGTACCCGCCCCGCTCGAGGAACAGCAGCAGGGCCTCGTCCCAGGTCGCCTCGCCTCCCTCCATCACCATCTGCAGCCGAGGTCCGATCTCGTCGTGGATCTCGGGCCAGACATCCCGGGTGGGTCGACCGAGGGCCCACGGGTGCTTGACTCCGAGCGTGGCCCGGGCATAGGCGTGGTTGTAGAAGAAGAGCAGATCCGGTCCCCACCCCATCCACATGGAGAAGCGGGACGAGACCACCACGTTCACCATGGTGCGCAGGAGCGACGGCCACTCCTCCGGTGGGCCCAGCGGCGACTCGGACCAGTCGCGCGCCGCCAACACGGCGGCCAGGTCGTCGTCGGAACGGGCAGGCACCCTCGGCGTGTCGGTCATGATCCTTCGACCGGAGTTTCTACTGCACTCCGGTGGGGACCGGAGCCCAAGCGATCGCCTCCCCCGTGCGGGTCCTCACGACGGCTCCTCAGATCGTCTCGATGCGGTGATCCACGATCCGCCCGGCCTCCACGAGCAGCCACCCGTAGCTCGGCCGGGGCTGCATCCGCCGCTGGGTGGGCGATCCCGGGTTGAACAGGAGCTGGTCCCCTTCCCCGCGCGTCGCCATCGGTTCATGGCTGTGGCCGAACACGACGGCGTCGCAATCGGGGAATCGGCGCTTCAGGCGTAACGCCCGCCCGGCCGAGCGGCCGCTGTCGTGGATGATCCCGATCCTCACCCCGGCGACGTCGACCACCTTGGTCTCGGGGAGGATGCCGACGAGGGCCCCGTCGTTGTTGCCGAGCACGGCGTGCAAGGGGGCCGGGGCGGCCTGGCGACCCAAGCGCTCCAGCACCCCCCGGTCCAGCACGTCCCCGGCATGGAGCACCACGTCGGCGACGCGCATCTCCTCGGTGAGCGCGTCGGGCAACCATCCCGGGCGATCGGACCGGAGATGGGTGTCGGCCAGTATCAGGACTCTCACGACCCCGGGCACAGCTCCGCTCCTCTTGCTCGCATGACCTGCAGCACGGCCTGATCGAGCCGCGGCTGGCTGAGTCGGGCGGTCTCCACGGCCCCGACGATGGCCGCCACTATCCCCGAGACGTCGGTCGCGAGAGGGCCGGGGGCGAGCCGGTCGGTGTCGAGCGCGGTGAGCGTGGAGCCGAACAGCACCATGTCGGCGCCGGCCTCGACCGCGGCCACGGCGGCCGTCGCCAGGTCGAAGCCGGCGGCCGATACGGCCCCGGCCGAGAGACTGTCGGTGAGCACCAGGCCGTTGAAATGGAGCTGCTAGCCCCTCCCAGGCCGGGGAAGTGCTTCAGCACGGCCAGCACCCCCGCCTGGGCCAGGCCGGCGACGAAGGCCGACCCGTACTGCCCGGCGGTCGCCGGCTCGGCGCTGAACGAGCGGGGTCCGTCCGGGTCCCTCTGCGAGACGGCCGGCTCGGCGTCGAGATCGAGCACGGGGGCCAGATCGACGGTGACCCCTAGGGCCCGGTCTACCAGCTGGCCGGCCGTGGGCACTAGACCGTCAGGGGGTGGGTTGCATCAGCGCGGCGCGCCCTCGGCGGTCGTGGACCGCCGGGTCGCCCGCCGCAACTGCATGATCCTCACCGACCCGACTGTGAACACGACCAGTCCTCCGAGCACCGACGCCAGAAGTAGGTCGATGGCCAGCGGAATCGACCAGGTGGCCCAGAAGAAGTGCACCCGCACCGATTTCAGGTTCTGGAGGATGAAGACCAACACGATGACCAGAGCCACCATCCCGGCGGCCAGCGCCACCCACGCGGCCGAGATGCGGCTCCGGCCGGGCCCTCGTCGGGCCGGCTCGACGACCGGGACCTGCGGGCCGGCAGGCGGATCGGGGGGAAGGGACGAAGCAGTCCCTCCGGCAACCGGGCCGGCGCCGACCGAAGCGTCGACGCTGGAGCTGTGCGGATCCAACAGAGTGGGATGAGGCTCTTCGGTCAGGGGGGATGGCGGTGTCTGGCTGTCGCGGGCGAAACGTCTGAGGGCCACACTGGGAGTTCTACCCAATTCTGGGCTGCCGCTCACCGGAGCCGCGAGATCAGGTGGCTCCCTCGGCCCTGGCTCAGTCCGGTACGACCGCCTCTATGGCAGACACCAGACCGGGGTCGTCGGGCGCGATCGTCGGGCGGAACCGCCCCACCACCGAGCCGTCAGGAGCGATCAGGAACTTCTCGAAGTTCCACTGCACATCTCCGGCCTCGCCCTTGGAGTCAGCCGTCTTGGTCAGCTCGGAGTAGAGAGGATGGCGGTGGGGCCCATTGACATCGACTTTCTCGGTCATGGGGAACGTCACGCCGTAGGTGGTGCTGCAGAAGGTAGCGATCTCCTCGGCTGAACCCGGCTCCTGTCCGGCGAACTGGTTGCAAGGGACTCCCAAGACGCTGAACCCCCGGGCCTTGTAACGCTCGTGCAGCTGCTCGAGGCCTTCGTATTGGGGGGTGAGCCCGCACTTGGACGCCACATTGACGACGAGCGTGGCCTTGCCGGCGAAGTCGGAGAAGTCAAGGGGGCTGCCGTCGAGTGCGCCTATGGAGGTGTCGGTGATGGCCATGCCCCGCCCAACCCCGGCGAGGTATGCCCTATTCCCGCAACCCCGGACCCTCTCCGACCCGACGTAAGGGCCCTGTGCCCGGCGCCACCGACCGCTCCGCCCGCGGCCGCCGCCGGTCACCGCCGCAGATGGCCGGCCGCGGTGATGCCGGCCATCGCGCCGTCGGGGTCGGCCGGTAGGGCAGGCTGTGGGGCATGAGCTCCAGCGAACCGGCGGATCCGGCGGCCGCCGGGAGGACCACCTACCCGGGCGCGGTCATCCGGATCGCCGCCGACTACTCGTGGCGCCTGATCGCCATCGGCACGGTGGTGTACTTCGGAGTGAGGCTCCTGTCCCGGCTGTCCGAGGTCGTCATCCCCTTCATCGTCTCGATCCTCATCACCGCCGTCCTGCAGCCGCTGGCCGAAAGACTGAAGCGGGCCGGCCTGGGTCGCGGCCTGGCCACCGTGGTCACCATCTTCACCGCGCTGGTGCTGCTCGGAGGCCTCATCACCGTCGTGGTCATCCGCGCTGCACAGCAGGCACCGCAGCTGGGCAACGAGATCAACAACCTCCTCCCCCACATCAAACACTGGCTCATCCATGGCCCGCTCAAGATCAACCCCGACACCGTCAACAACCTCAACAAGACGGTCAGCAACGACATCACCAAGAACAGCTCGGCCATAGCCTCCAAGGCTCTTTCCACCGGCAAGACGGTCCTGGCGCTCCTGACCGGGCTGCTGCTGGCCGTCTTCTCCACCATCTTCTTGGTCTACGACGGGGACCGGGTGTGGGCCTTCCTGCTCAGGGGCACACCCGCCCGGGCCCGCCCCGGTCTCGACGCCGCGGCTCGGGCGGCCTGGACCACCATCAGCTACTACATACGCGGCACCCTCATCGTGGCCCTCTTCCATGGGCTGGTGGTGGCCGTCACGTTGACCATCCTGGGGGTTCCCCTCTCGTTCCCCTTGGCCGTGCTGGTCGCCCTCGGCAGCTTCATCCCGTTGGTCGGGGCGGTGGTCACCGGGGTTCTGGCCGTCGCCGTGGCCGGGCTGTCCAAAGGTCTCGTCGCCTCGATCGTCGTGGTGGCGGTCCTGCTCCTGGACAATCAGATCGAAGCGCACGTGCTCCAGCCCTTCGTCGTCGGCCGCTATGTGCGCATCCACCCCCTCGCCGTGGTGCTTTCACTCGCCGCCGCCGGCATCCTGTTCGGGCTCGTAGGAGCTTTCATCGCCGTGCCGGTGGTGGCCACGATCAACGGCGCCGTGCGCGCCGCGTTGGCCCTCGGGGAGGAGGGCCGACCGGAGCGGGACCGGTCCGCTCCCCACAACGCCCATCCTCCGCCGCCGGCGCCTTCCACTCGGGCGGCTGGCGGGGAGCTCACCACGGAACATCCGCCCCTCGAAGGAGGATGATTCCAACCGGGGGAGGATGACGGATCAGCGGTGGCCGCCGTAGCTTGGACGGCGTGCCGAGCGACGAGGAGTTCCGGAAGGTCGCCGAGGATGTCCGGGCCCTGGCCCGGTCCTTGGCCCGGGACCTGAAGGACGCGGCGCGGGCCGCCCACCAGGACGGGCGGCCAACGGCCGAGGCCTTTCGCGACGGGCTGCGCGACGCGGCCCGGGAGGCTCGTCAGGAGCTCCGCAGGGGCGTAGGCGGCTACCGTCCCGGTTTCGGCCACCACCGAGGCCCCACCCCCTGGCGCGGCCGGGGCCGGTATCGGGGCTGGGAGGCCTATCGCGGCTGGGGCCCGCCTCCCAGCTGGGGTCCTCCCGGTGGCTCCGGGCCGGGCGGCGGTCCGCCTGGAGGGCCCGGTGGCGACCGGGCCGGGTCGTCATCTACCCACCCACCGGTCGTCGGGCGCCCCGGACCCGGGCCGTGGTGGCCCGACGGCGAGCCGTGGCGCCGACGCCCGCCGCGCCGCCGCGACCTCCCCCCCGTCCGCCGCAGGTGGGACGCCACCGTGCTGGTCGGCCTGTTGGTCGTGGGGTTCGGGCTGGCGTGGCTGCTCACCGCAGCCGGCGTGGTGCACCTCTCCGTCGAGTCGGTGGTGGCCTGCGGGATGATACTGCTCGGTGCCACCATGGTC
Organism: Actinomycetes bacterium; assembly: GCA_021838445.1. Classification (GTDB taxonomy): domain Bacteria; phylum Actinomycetota; class Acidimicrobiia; order Acidimicrobiales; family Palsa-688; genus JAKCDU01. Next base: position 18,401 of record JAKCDU010000003.1, read on the forward strand.
GTCGGCGGGCGAACCGACTGGAGCATCAGCCGCCACGCCTGGCCCATCCTTCTCGGCGCCATCATGGTCGTGGTGCTGTTCGCTACCTCGAGCACCTTCGGGGTCCCAGGTGCTCTGTCCCACATGTCCTTCGGGGACATGACCGCCACCGCCCGGACCGGCTCGACGGTGTACGGAGGCTTCGGGAAGCTCACCGTGGACGCCACAGGTGTCGGGCCGGGCGGCACCGTGCACGTCGAGAGCATCGCCGGTCGGACCGACATAGAAGTACCGGACGGGGTGGCGCTGACCGTCGACGCCAAGGTCCTCGCCGGTCAGGTCTGCATCCACGGCCGTACCTACACGAGCGGGATCGGGGCCTCCACGGGGCCGGTCACTTGGCAGCCGCCGGGCAGCGCGGTGTCCTCCAGACCGGTCACCGTGGACGTGCACCAGTCACTGGGGCAGGTCCGCATCGGAAGCGAAAGCTGCTGATCGAAGTGACCGCCGCCCCCGCCATCGCCGCCCCTGACCGCGGCGAGACCCAGCTTTCCTACCGCTACCGCACGTCACGGGTGGCGTTCGGCATGTTCTTCCTGCTGATGGGTACGGCCTTCCTGCTCGACAGTCTCGGTGCGTTCCGCGTGACCACTGGGATCTTCTGGCCGCTGTTCGTCATCTCCCTCGGCACCGGGCTCCTGCTGCACCGGGCCCGCCGGCTGATGGTCGAGGAGGACCGCAGCGCCCAGCTCGCGGTGGCCGAGGAGCGGGTGCGCATCGCCCGCGAGCTGCACGACATCGTGGCCCACGGGGTGTCGCTCATGACCATCCAGATCGCCGCCGCCCGTCGGGTCTCGGCCAAGGATCCCGGCTCGGCCACCGAGGCGCTCGAGGCGGCAGAGGAAACCGGCCGCCAGACCCTCTCGGAGCTCGAGGGCATGCTCACCGCCCTGCGGGGCGCCGATGCCTCCATCGGCGCCGCCGCCCGCAGCGGGTACGGCGCCTCCGCCCCCAGCTCCCGGGCCCCGCTGCCCCGCCTCGCCGACCTGGAGACCCTCGTGGACACCGTACGCCAGACCGGCCGGGAGGTGAGCTTCAACGTGCTCGGCGACGTGCCCAACCTACCGACCAGTGTCGAGACCACCGTCTACCGGCTGGTGCAGGAGGCTCTCACCAACGCCGTCCGCTACGCCGGCGACGCGCCCATCGACGTCCAGGTGATCTTCTCCCCGGCCGCAGTGACGGTATTCGTGGACGACCAGGGCCCCGGCACCGGGCCGCCCCGCCAGGGGGCCGGTCCGGGTCACGGCCTGACCGGCATGCGGGAACGGCTGGCCGCCATCGGGGGGACGATGGAGGCCGGTCGGCGGGACCCGGGGCCGGGGTGGCGGGTCTACGCCACCATCCCCCTGATCCTCCTCCACACCGACTGACCGGCCGAGCCGCGATCCCGGGGATCCCCTTCGCCGCCGCCCATCGGGGCCGACCCACATCCCGCCGGGGCGCGGCGGCTGTCAGACTCACAGGAGTGATACGCCTACTGATCGCCGACGACGAGGCCATGGTCCGCCGGGGTCTGCGCATGGTGCTCGAAGCCGAGGACGATCTGCAGGTCGTGGGCGAGGCGGCCGACGGGTACGAGGCGGTGGAGGAAGCCCAGCGGCTGCACCCCGACGTGGTCCTGATGGACGTCCGCATGCCCCGCATGGACGGCGTCGAGGCCTGCCGGAGATTGGTCGCCGACAGCTCCACCAAGGTGGTCGTGCTCACCACCTTCGATCTCGACGAGCATCTCTTCGCGGCGGTGCGAGCCGGTGCGAGCGGGTTCCTGCTCAAGGCCTCCCGCCCCGAGGACCTCGTGGTCGCCATCCGAGCCGCGGCGGCCGGCAACGCCCTGGTCGAGCCCCGCATGACCAAGCGCCTGCTCGAGGAGTTCGCCCGGCGGCCGGCCACCCCCGATGCCGACCATCTGTTCGCCGATCTGACCGAACGGGAGCTCGATGTCCTGCTCGAGGTCGCCCGGGGGGCCAGCAACGCCGAGATCGCCGAGCGGCTCTACATCAGCGAGACCACGGTCAAGACCCACATGAACCACATCCTCACCAAGCTCAACGTGCGGGACCGCATCCAGGCCGTCGTTCTCGCTTACGACCACGGGCTGGTCGAGCCCGGTGGCGGCCGCAGCACCTGAGGACCACGTCGTCGGCCCCGCCTCGCCCCACCCGACCGGTGCGAAGCCCAGGATCGGGACCACGATCCGCCCAGGGGTGGATGGAGCAATCAATCCCGGGGACGATGTGGCGGATGCGGGACGGGCTTAGGTTGAGCGGTGCCAAGGAGGAACGATGCACGAGAACCCGTCGGCCCGGTCGTACCAGACATATGAGGAGCATGACCCCTATGGACGCGGTCGGGGCGGCCGCCGGTCACGTCCTCTGGGGACCCTGCTCACCTGGGTCGTCTTCGCCGTGGCGGCGCTGCTGGCCCTGGCCGCCCTGGGATGGATCCTCGGATTGGTGTTCCATGTGGCAGCGCTGCTGATCAAAGTTGCGTTGGCTACGGCGGTGATCGCCTTCGTGTGGCGGGCCGTGGCCGGCCGAAGGACCCCGAAAAGCCCGATGTGACCCTTGACACCAGAGGTGTCCGGGCGTTGAATGAGGGGTGAACGACAGAAGTTCGAAGTCCCTCGGGGACGGAAAGGAGGGCACCGTGGCGACATGGAGCTCGTCCGAGGAGGACGGTCCACCCCGCTGATGAGGGGTGCCGGCAGCATGGGAAACCCTGCCAGGCGCCCAGCCAGCGATCGTCGGGCGGCTGCACGCTCGGAATCGGCCGGCCCTATGGCCGGATGACGTTGCGGCGTGATCCGGGACGAGGCGGTCCCAAAAGGTAGAGCCAGGTCGTCCCGACGAAACTCAACCGGCACAGGAGTGGCTGCGAAGCTGTCCTGTGCCGGTTGCGCGTCCCCGCCTGGGCCAAGGGCCAAGCGGTACCGCCCGTATGGCTTTGCGCTCCCGGCCATGGGACCATGGAAGGGTGAGCGAGTTACAGCGGTGGGACCGCGCCGGTCACCTCCCCGAGGAGGCCTCCCTGGACCGGCTTCCCGACCGACGCCGCGATTCCCGCCTGCCTGCCGTGGACCGCAACCGGGGCCGTGGGCTGGATCTCAGCCCGGCCGAGGTGGTGGCCCGGCGCTCCAACCGCCGCTGGATGCTGTTCATGGTGGTGTCATCGGTGGTGATCCTCGTGCTGGCCCTGATCGCCACGGCGGTCTTCGTGAGCAACGAGCCGAGCGGGCCCAAGATCAGCGTCCCTGTCGGCTACCAGGCCATCAACGACGGTTACTTCAGCTACGCCGTCCCCCGTGCCTGGAAGAACAACCCGTCCAACACCGACCAGGCCGGCGACGTCGACACCTCGGGACCCACCGGTTTCGCCGGTGAGCACATTGCCTACAGCGCCTCGGCTCCCGTCCTCGGCGCCACTCCGCCCGTCGCCCTCGAGGCCCTCGGAGCCTCCCAACCCACGCCTTTCGACCTGACCGGCGGCCGGCCGGTGGCCATAGCCGGGACCAGCGCCGCCTTCGTCTACACGGCGACCCGGCCAGGCGGCTTCCAGGCGACGGTCGTCAACGCCTACGACTACAAAGCCGCCGTCGAGCTGTGGCTGATGATCCAGGCGCCACCGTCGGTAACCGGGATCATCGTGTCGTCCCTGCGGGCCTGAACCGCCCCCGGGCGGGCCCCTGCCCCCATCCCGGCCCACCGCGAGGAGCAGGAGGGGAGGAGGAGGGGTCACCCGCCCGGAGCGGTGGCGCCGAGATACACCTCGTCGCCCCACGGGGCTCCCGGCACCGTGGGGAACCACTCGACGCGTACTACAGCCCCGGGATGGGGTGCGTCGACCATCACGCCGCGTGGGTCGACCACCAGCCCGACGTGGTCGGCGATTCCCCCCGGCACCCCGAAGTAGACCAGGTCGCCCGGCACCAGCGTCTGTCCGGAGGGGACCGGACGGCCGGCGACCATCTGGTCCTCGGCCACCCGGGGTAGGTCGACGCCGGCCTGCCGCCAGGCCGCCTGGGTCAAGCCCGAGCAGTCGAAGGCCACCCCGGGAGCCTCGGCTCCCCACCGGTAGGGAATCCCCACCTGCGACAGGGCGAAGCGCAGCGCAACTGAGCCCGGGTCGGGGGCCGCCACGGACTCCCACGAGAGGCCGAAGCCCTGGGCCAGGGCCAGGACCCGGGCCACGTAGGCCCCCGAATGGTTGTAGGAGAATATGGCCGAACCGAGCCGCGACGGGTCACCGGCGCCATCGGCGCACAGCATCCGGGCCGCCGCGAACACTGCGTCGGCAGGGTCGTAGGGCGACGGCGGCACGGCCCCTCCGGGAGGGGTCGGCTCGTCGTACTCGGCGAACGTGGCCGGCTCGAACTGCATGGGGCCTTCGGCACCGGCCGCGTTGGCTCCGGAACGAACCCCGGGCAGGTCGGACCGCCCGTGATCGGATTCGACCTCCCCAATGGCCGCCAGCACCGTCCACGACAGCCCCGGGCAGGTGGCGGCCGCCGCCGAGTAGAGCCTCAACATGGCCGCCGGAACCGATGCCAGGGAGGCGGCCGGACCGACCGCGGAGACGGCATCGTCTCCGCCCCCGGCCGACGTGACCCCCGGCAGGGACCTGACGGCCGCCAGCACCATCAGGATCAGGCCGGCCCCGGGGAGGACCGACGTGAGGACCCCAGTTACTGCCATCTTCATAACTTTCATTATATTTCATGTTACCTCGACCGCAATCTTACGGTCCGCGGGATCCCGGTACGCTCGCGGCCGTGCGGGTTTCGATCGCCGACTACGAGGTGGCAGAGCCGTGGGCTCGGGAAGGGTGCTACGTCTGCCGGCCGCCGGCGCGCCTCGGGCGCCCCGGCCCGGTGCTGGTATCGGAGTTGGACACCGACGCCGACGGGTGGCCCCAACTCTGCGACCACCTGGTTCGCCTGGCGGCGGCCAACCCGGCCGGCCTGCTCGAGGCCCTCGAGGTGGGGCCCGATCCCGAGACGAAGCGGGTATTCCTCGTGACCGAGTACGCCGAGCCGGCTGCGGCCACCGACGGCAGTAACCCCGGCTGGAACCTGGGCACGGCGATGACCGCGGTGGCCGGGGTGGCCCGCTGCGCCCATGCGCTGCACGAAGCCGGCCTCACCCACGGCTCTATCCACTCCGGACGCATCCTGCGGGCCGAGCGCGCCACGCGGCTCGACCTGCCCCGCCTCGACGCTCCGCCCGGCACCATCACCCGCACCGGGCCGTGGGCGGAGATGGTGGCTGTCAGCCCTGAGCTCTTTGCCGGCGAGACGGCGTCGCGCAGCTCGGACGTGTGGGCTCTGGGCGCCACGCTCCACACCCTTCTCAGCGACCGTCCCCTCTACACCGGTATCGACCGTGACGAGCCGGTGACCGCCGTGCAACGCATCATGTTCACCAGGCCCGACCTCGACCCTGCCCTCCCGGGGAGTGCCGCCGAGGTGATCGCCGCTTGTCTCGCTTTCGACCCGGCGGAGAGGCCTCAGACGGCGGCCGAGGTCGCCGACCGCCTCAGTGGTGCGGTCGACTCGTCAGGGTCGGAGACGGCCCGATGATCGAGCGCCTGGAAGTAACCCCCGGCCCCGGCACGGTCATCCGGTTCGGGCATGTCATGGCGTGGGTATCGCCGGCGGCGTCGCCCTCGCTGGTCAGCTTCCTCGTCGAGTCGGCCCGCAACCTGGCTTCCTCCCCGGCCGGGGGTGACCAGCTGGCCCAGCACCTGGCCGGGGTCCTCGGCCAGCGCGACCCCGAACCTCATGTGCCTTTCGTCACGGTCGGGCCGGGGTCGCAGGGGTGGGCGGCCCTGCTGCACGGACCGGTACAGGTGTGGGACGGGGCCGCCTGGACCACCGCCGAGCCCCGCCCGGGATGGCTGCACACGGTCCTGCTGCCGCGTCCGGGGCTCTCGGTCTCCATGGCCGGGACCCGCATCCCCAACATGTCACCCGACTCGCTGCTCGACCTCGAGGCCGGGGTGGTGCCCGGGGGCGGGTTCGTCATGTTGCCGGCTGCGGCTGCCCCCCAGGATGGCGCTCTGGAGGCGGCCCCACCCCGCGACGCCGGAACGGCGACCGACGACACCGCCAGCTCCAGCGATAACACCGCCAGCCCCACCGAAGACAGCGGCGCCCCGCCCGAGGACACCGCCAGCCCGGTGGCCGGCCACGCCTCCGGTGCAGCCGACGAGGGCGGCACCGCTGCGCCACAGACGGAGGGCAGGGGCCAGACCGACCCCGTGCCCGACGTTTCTGGCGCCCCCGAAGACCGGGCCGGCCCGGGAGCAGCGGGGGCCCCGGGGACGACACCTGGCCCCGCGACCGGGGAGCCCGATCACCGCGCCGCGGAGCAGGCCCCCCCGGGGGTGCTCAACCTGCGGGACCCGGCGGTGCGCTCCCGGGTGGTCACCTATCCCCCGCTCCCACCGGGGGGGGACGCGCCCGGACCGACCCCGGGCGCGCCGGTGGTCGCCGGGGTGCCGTGTCGGAGGGGCCACGTCAACCGGCCCGGTATGACCAGGTGCGCCCGCTGCGGGGAGCCCCTGGCTGTCGACGGCAGCTACCAGGTCAGCGGGACCCGGCCGGCGTTAGGGTGCCTCATAACCGATGAGGGATTGGTCCTCCGCCTCGACTTCGCCTACCTGATCGGCTCCGATCCGGCCCGGGACCCGACCGTGCGGGGGCGTCTGGCCCGCCCCCTGGTACTCGAGGGCGAGGACGTGGCCGCCACCCATGCCGAGATACGTCTGCACGACTGGGACGTGGTCGTCACCGACAGATCGACCGAGACCGGGACCCACGTGTACCCGCCCGGTGCCACCGCCTGGGATCTGCTTCCGCCGCACCTGCCCCGGGTGCTGGTACCGGGGACCCACGTGGCCGTGGGTCAGAGGGTGCTGACCTTCGTCAGCCCCTGGGCCGTCACCATCCCCGGGGGCGGCGACGGGCGCTGACCGGCCGGGGCCCTGTCCGCGGGCGGTCAGGACACGAGAGACTTGTACTGGGGGCAGTAGTTGTCCGCCGCCGAGGTGATCACCGCGCCCAGGTCCGATGGTGACAAGGTGTCGGAACCGGCTTCTATGGACAGCCGGTCGGCGACCTCCTGGTAGGAGGCGCGGGCCCGGAAGTCGTCGCAGACGGCATGACCCAGGCGGATCAGCTGGGTGTCGCTGCGCAGCGCGCTGATATCGGGGGCGACGCCGATCACCTCGGCGAGATAGGCCTGGTCGGTGGCCGGGTTCGACCCCGGCGCGCCCGCCCCACAGGCCCCCAGCGTGGCGGCGAGGAGAGCGGCGACCAGCGCCGGGGCGAGCACGGGTGTCCTCATGCTCGTGCCCGGGCCGTAGTGTGGGAAGGGCTGATGGAACGATGACTGATAGCCCCACACTGTACGAGCGCGTCGGCGGTCGCCCATTCTTCGAGGCGCTGACCGTACGTTTCTACGAGACCGTGACCGACGACCCGGTACTCAGCCGGCTCTACCCCTCGGACCCCGAGGAGCTCGAAGCGGCCCGCCGCCACCTCGAGCTGTTCCTGGTGCAGTACTGGGGCGGCCCCGACGACTACAACCAGACCCGTGGGCACCCGAGGCTGCGGATGCGTCACGCCCCGTTCGCCATCGGCCCCGCCGAACGGGACGCATGGGTCGCCGCCATGGGCGACGCGGTCAAGGCTGGGGGCCTCTCCCGGTTGGACGAGATGCAGATGTTGAGCTACCTGACGACGGCAGCCGCTCACCTCGTCAACCATCCCTGAGCCGCCCGGCCACCGCGGCTCCACCAGGGATCCGGGCCCGGGTCGCCCGGCTGGTAGCTTGACGCGGCCCCGAGGAGATCGCCGGGGCTCCACCCGACGATGATCCCACCATGCCTGCGCGACCCCGCCTCATCGCAACCGGCCCGGCCGATACGATCAGCGCGCCGGCAACACCAGAAGCGGCTGCTGGCCGTACGGTCGGTCCGCGAGAGCCTGATCTCCCTCGCCGGCCTGGTCGGCACTCCGGCCATCAATCAGGCCGACCCGCCCAACCGGCGCAGCCTGCTCGGCGCCGCCGCCAACGGGCCAATGTTCAAGGTGGTGCCCACCATCTCGGTGGTGGCGGTGGCTTTCATGGCCATCACGTTGGTGGTCCAGACCCTGCTCGGGTGGTTCGGGCTTGGCTGAGCGGTCCGGCCTGTACTGCGAGGTGCGCCCCGGCGGCTCCACGGCGGTGGTCCTGCTCCACGGCCAGCCCGGCACGTCGGAGGACTGGCAGTGGGTCACGCCTCTGCTCGACGAGCGCTACACGCTGATCCTGCCCGACCGACCGGGCTACGGCCGCAGCGGCGAAGCGGCCACCGGTTTCGCCGGTAACGCCGCCGCTTTGGTCGATCTGCTGGACCGCCTCGAGGTGGGCAAGGTCCTGGTGGTCGGCTACAGCTGGGCCGGAGGCGCGGCCCTGGCTCTCGCCGCCGACCACCCCGAACGGGTCTCGGGCCTGGTGCTGGTCTCCTCGGTGGGGCCAGACGAGCCGACGACCTGGGCCGACCGCCTACTGGCCCAACCGCTGATCGGCGAGGCCGCCGCCGCGCTCACCATCGGCGGCCCTGGCTGGCTGCTGCGCCGACCGCGGGTGCAGAGCCTGGCCACCAGGCGGTTGAGGGGCCGACCCATGGACGCGGTGACGGCGCTGGTGCGCCTCAGCCGCGACGGGACGCGGATGTGGCGGTCCTTCGCCGTAGAGCAGCGGGCCCTGATCGGCGAGCTCCCGGGGCTGGCCCGCGGGCTGGGCGCCATCGGGGTCCCGACGGCGGTGGTCCACGGCCGGGCCGACCACGTCGTGCCCCCCGGGGTCGCCGAACATCTCGCCGGGTCCATCCCGGGGGCCACCCTCGAGCTGGTCGCCCGGGTGGGTCACCTGCTGCCCCACGACCGGCCCGAGGAGGTGGCGGCCGCCATCGAGGCGGTGGCGGCCAGGGCCGGGCGGGCCTGAGGGGTCCGGGTCGGCGATCAGACGGCGAGGTAGCGGCGCACCGCGAAGGCCGAGCCGAGAGCTCCGACCACGACGCCGACACCGAGCAGCACCACCCCGGTGAGTATGGCCTCGACCGGGGAGACGTAGAGCCGGTTGGGCCCGAGGATGGTCGGGTCGGAGGCGAACGAGGCGATCCAGTTGCGCAGCCCGTAGGTCAGGCCGAAGGCGAGGAGCGCCCCGGTGATCCCGTGGATGAACCCCTCGAGCATGAACGGCACCCGGATGAACCAGTTGGTCGCCCCCACCAGCTTCATGACCGCCACCTCTCGGCGCCGGGCGAAGATGGCCAGTTGGATGGTGTTCACGATTAGGGCCACGGCGGCGATCAGGACGCCGATGGCCAGCGCCGCGCCGAGAATCCGCCATCGGTGGAACTGATCGAGGAGGCTTTGGATCTCCTGGGCCGCGTAGGAGACCTTGAGCACGCCCGGTTGACCCGAGAACTGGTGGCCCAACTCGTTGATGTTCTGGGCCCGGCTGGGCACCACCCGGAACGACGGCGGCATGTCGGCGGCGGTGAGAACCCCGGTGATGTCGCTGTTGCCGCCGAAGATGGTGCGGAACTCCCGGTAGGCCGCCGCCTTGTCCACGTAGTGGAACTTGGAGACCCCGGGTGTGGTCGAAAGCTCCTGGCGGATGGCCGCCGTCTGGTTGGGTGAGACGTTCGGGCTGAGGAAGATGGCCATCTCGACGCCGCCCCGCCACTGCACCGACGCCTTGTTGATGGCCTGGCGCATGATCAGCACCCCGCCGAGGGCCGTCAACGAGACGGCTATGGCGATGATGGCCGCGGCCGTCATCCCGGCGTTGCGGCGCAGATTGCCCCCGGTCTCCCGGAAGACGTAACTGCTGGACAGGGCCAACCCTAGGCCCCCATCCCGTACACGCCCCGGGCTTGGTCCCGGATCACCGTGCCGCGGTCGAGCTCGATCACCCGGCGCCGCATGGAGTCGACGATGGCATTGTCGTGGGTGGCCATGAGGACGGTGGTGCCGGTCCGGTTGATGCGGTCCAACAGGCGCATGATGCCCGCGGTGGTCGCCGGGTCGAGGTTCCCGGTGGGCTCGTCGGCGAGCAGGATCAAGGGGCGGTTGACGAAGGCCCGGGCGATGGCGACCCGCTGCTGCTCTCCACCGGAGAGCTCATGGGGCAGGTTCTGCAGCTTCTTGCCCAGACCCACCAAGTCGAGGATCTGCGGGACCTGGGAGCGCACCACCTGGCGGGGCCGCCCGATGACCTCGAGGGCGAAAGCCACGTTCTCGTAGACGGTCTTGGTGGGCAGCAGCCGGAAGTCCTGGAAGACGCAGCCGATGTTGCGACGCAGGTAGGGGACCTTCCAGGACGAGAGCGAACCGACCTCCTTGCCGGCCACCCAGACCTGACCACCGTCGGTCTGCTCCTCCTTGGTCACGAGCCGCAGGAAGGTGGACTTACCTGAGCCCGAAGGGCCCACCAGGAACACGAACTCGCCCTTTTGGATGTCCACCGAGACGTCCCGGAGAGCGACAGTCGTACCCTTGTATGACTTGGTGACGTGGTCGAACTTGATCATGGCGACGATTGAGCCTGTGGCGATTTGACGGACCGGATCACGTTCCCCCTCGCCGACGTTCGGGATTTCACGCTAGCCGCGGCGAGAGCTCAGCTGGGGTCACCTCCGGCACCCGCCCTCCTCCAACGCAGGTAGGCCTCCATGAACGGGTCGAGGTCACCGTCGAGCACGGCCGACACGTTGCCGGTCTCGTGCTCGGTGCGCAGGTCCTTGACCTGCTGGTAGGGGGCGAGCACGTAGGAGCGGATCTGAGACCCCCAGCCGACCAGAGCCTGCTTGCCGGCCATGGCCGACAGCTCCGCCTCCCGCTCCTGGCGCTGCAGCTCGGCCAGCTTGGACGCCAGGATCTGCATGGCCTTGGCCTTGTTCTGGTGCTGGGACCGCTCGTTCTGCACGGCTACGACCGTCCCGGTGGGCAGGTGGGTGATCCTGACCGCCGAGTCGGTCACGTTGACGTGCTGACCCCCCGCTCCCGACGAGCGGTAGGTGTCGATGCGGAGGTCTTTCTCCTCGATCTCCACCTCGCCGGAGAGGTCCTCGAAGAACGGCACGACGGTCATCGAGGCGAAGCTGGTCTGGCGGCGGGCCTGGGAGTCGAACGGGGATATCCGCACCAGCCGGTGAACCCCCCGCTCCGAGGCCAGCAGACCCGACGCGTAGCGCCCCCGGACGATGAAGCTGGCGGAGAGGATGCCGGCCTCCTGGCCTTCGCTCACGTCCTCCACCTCGAACTCGAAGCCCCGCCGTTCGGCCCACCGCTGGTACATGCGGACCATCATCTGGGCCCAGTCCTGGGCGTCGGTTCCCCCGTCCTTGGCGTGGACCTCGCACACGGCGTCGTGCTCGTCGTGCTCGCCGGTGAACAGCGAGCGCATCTCCAGGCGGTCCAGTTCGGACGTCACCCGGGCCAGGCCGGAGCGCAGCTCGGGCTCCACCGACTCGTCGTCCTCCTCGATGGCGAGCTGGTGGAGGGTCTCGGCGTCGGAGAGGGCCGCCGCCAGGCCGTCCAGCACGTCCAGGTCGCCCTTGACCTGGTTGTACTCGCGGGTGACCCGCTGGCCCAGCTCGGTGTCCTCCCACAGGTCCGGGCGCGACAGCTCGGACTCGAGGCGGGGGAGGCGGACCCGCAGATCGGCAGCGTTCAGGTACTTCTCGGCCTCGGTGAGTCTCTGGCCGAGGGCGGCCAGGTCACCGGAGTAGTCACGCACCCCTACCGGCCGTGACAGAACTTGAACTTCTTGTCGCTCCCGCACGGGCAGGGATCGTTGCGTCCCACCCGGTCGAAAGACGAGTCGAGGACCATCGGCCGTTGCCGCGGCGCCTCGTCGATCTGGTTGACCGCGGCCGGCGAACGGGAGTTATCCGTGGAGGTCGGGTCGGGAGCGAAGATGATCTCCTCGCCGGGAGCCGGGCCGGCGGCCAGGGCCCGCTCGATACCCGAGGTGCCCTGCACGGGGTCGTCGGCCGCCTGGTACTGGGCGCCGGCCAGCGGCTGCTGGTCGGTCGGGACCTGCTCCAGCACCTGAACCTGGGCGTGCATGACGATCTTGACGTAGTCGTCGTCGATGCTGGCCATCATCTGGCCGAACATCTCGTACCCGTCCTTCTGCCAGGCCACCAACGGGTCCTGCTGGCCCATGGCCCGCAGGTTGATGCCCTCCCTGAGGTAGTCCATCTCCGAGAGGTGCTCGCGCCACTTCTGGTCGATGAGCTGCAGCATGACCTCGCGTTCGAGGGCCCGCATGGTGTCCTCGGGGGACCCTTCGGCGGGGGCCGGCATGCCCTGCTCGCGCTGCTCGTAGTAGTCGATGGCCTCGGCCGCCAGCAGCTCGTAGATTTCGTTGCTGTCGCGCATGTCGGCCAGACGCTCCTTGGTCGCCGCAGCCGGGAAGTACTGGCGGGTCTCGGTCAGCAGCCCGTCCAGGTTCCAATCCTCGGAGTCCTCCCCCGAAGGGCAGTTGGCGGTGACGATGCTGTCGATGGCCGAGCTCAGCACGTCGATGGTGCGGGTCCTCAGGTCCTCTCCTTCGAGGATCTGCTGGCGCCGGGCGTATATCACCTTGCGCTGCTCGTTCATCACCTCGTCGTACTTGAGCACGTCCTTGCGGATCTCCGCGTTGCGGGCCTCCACGGTGTTCTGGGCCCGTTCGATGGCCTTGCTGACCATCTTCGAGTCGATGGGCACGTCGTCGGGGAGGGTGCGGCTCATCACCCACTGCATGGCCCCGGTGGCGAACAGGCGCATCAGTTCGTCCTCGAGGGACAGGAAGAACCGGCTCTCGCCGGGGTCACCCTGGCGGCCCGCCCGGCCCCGGAACTGGTTATCAATGCGCCGGGACTCGTGGCGCTCCGATCCGAGCACGTAGAGCCCGCCCAGCTCGAGGATCCTGGCCCCCTCGGCCTGGCACTCCTCCTCGAACTTGGGCAGCAGTTCCTGGCGCAGAGCCTGGCCGTCGTCGGTGTCGGGATCGAGCCCGCGGGCCCGGACCTCCTGATCGGTGAGCAGCTCGGGGTTGCCGCCGAGCAGAATGTCCACGCCGCGGCCGGCCATGTTGGTGGCCACCGTCACCGCGTGGAGACGCCCCGCCTGAGCGACGATCTGGGCCTCCCGGGCGTGCTGCTTGGCGTTGAGCACGGTGTGGGGGATGCCCCGCTTCTCGAGCAGTCGCGACAGCACCTCGGACTTCTCCACCGACGCGGTGCCCACCAGCACGGGCTGGCCCAGTTCGTGGCGCTCGATGATGTCGTTGACCACCGCGTCGAACTTGGCCGCTTCACTTTTGTAGATGAGGTCCTGCTCGTCGCGCCGGACCATCGGCATGTTGGTCGGGATGGGCACGACCTGCAGGTTGTAGGTGTTGGCGAACTCGGCGGCCTCGGTCTCGGCTGTGCCGGTCATGCCGGCCAGCTTCTCGTAGAGGCGGAAGTAGTTCTGGAGGGTCACCGTCGCCCAGGTGTGGTTCTCCTCCTTGATCGTCACCCGCTCCTTGGCTTCGACCGCCTGGTGCAGACCGTCCGACCAGCGGCGACCCTCGAGGATGCGCCCGGTGAACTCGTCGACGATCTTCACCTCGCCGTCGGCGACGATGTAGTCCTTGTCCCGCCGGTAGAGGTCCTTGGCCTTGAGGGCCTGGGTCAGCTGGTGGACGTAGTTCGACGAGACCAGGTCGTAGAGATTGTCTATGCCGAGGGCGCGCTCGACCTTCTCGATACCCGCTTCGGTCGGCGCGACCGTCCTCTTCTCCTCGTCGACCTCGTAGTCGAGGTCCCGGCTGAGCGATCGGGCCACGCCGGCGAACTGGTAGTAGAGGCGGGCCGACTCAGACGACGGACCGGAGATGATCAACGGGGTGCGGGCCTCGTCGATGAGGATGGAGTCGACCTCGTCGACGATGGCGTACTTGTGACCCCTCTGCACCATGTGCTCGAGGGCCCGGGCCATGTTGTCCCGGAGGTAGTCGAAGCCGAACTCGGTGTTGGTGCCGTAGGTGATGTCGCAGTTGTAGGCGTCCTTCTTGGCCTCCCAACCCTCGAGCTCGGGCGACACCCGCCCGACGGTCAACCCGAGGAAGCGGTGGATCTGGCCCATCGACTCGGCGTCGCGACGGGCCAGGTAGTCGTTGACGGTGACCACGTGGACACCCTCGCCGGCCAGGGCGTTCAGGTACACCGGCAGGGTGGACACGAGGGTCTTGCCCTCGCCCGTCTTCATCTCGGCGATACCGCCGAGATGGAGCGCCGCGCCGCCCATCAGCTGCACGTCGAAATGGCGCTGGCCGATGGTCCGCCGGGCCGCCTCGCGAACGGTGGCGAACGCCTCGATGAGCAGGTCGTCGAGCGTCTCGCCCCGCTCGAGGCGCTCCCGGAACCGGACGGTCTGGGCTGCCAGGTCCTCGTCGGAGAGGGCCTCCATCTCCGGTTCGAGGGCGTTGATATCGGGCACCAGGGCCTTCAGGGCCCGGATCTTGCGCCCTTCGCCGGCCCGCAGGATCTTGGTGAAAACACTCATGACGGCTCCCGGACGGTTCCTGCCTCCTGCCGACCGCTTCGGTCGGACCGCCGGGGGGGCAGGAGGAACTGTGAGATGTCTCTGGGGCCGGACGGGGCGCCAGTGGGGTCGTGGGGCATGGCGGGTCAATGCTACTTCTGACCGACGCCCCCGGCGGCTCGCCCCCGGGCGGACCCGGGTAGGCTCTGCCGTGGTCCGCATGGTGAGGCTCACCCGCACCCTCGATTCCCCAACTCGGGGCTCCCGGAGCTCGGGCCACCGACTCGCCCTGGTGCGCTCCGTCGCGGTGCATGTGCCGGTGGCCGCCGCCATCGCCTTCTTCTTCATCCGCTTCGCTCTCCTGTCGGTCCAGGTACAGGATGCCTACGGGGCGCCCGGCTTCGACATGGGGATCTTTGATCAGGGAGTGTGGCTGCTCAGCCACTTCCACGCCCCCTACGTCACCGTGATGGGCCGGGACCTCTTCGGCGACCACACCTCCTTCGTCCTGCTGCTGGCCGTGCCCCTCTACTGGGTCTGGCCCGAGGCCCAGACCCTGATCGTCTTGCAGGCGTTCCTCCTGGCGGCCGCCGCCGTACCCATCTACCTGCTGGCCCTGCGCCGGCTGCAACGAGTCGGGCTGGCGACCGGCCTGACCGTGGCCTACCTGCTCAACCCGGCCCTTCAGCGCGGCAGCCTGGAGGCGGCCGGCCCGTTCCACCCCGAGTCGTTCCTGGTGCTGTTCCTGGCCGTGGCCCTCTACGCCGCCATCGAGTGGCGGCCACGGCTGCTGGTGGTCGCCACCGTCGGCTGCCTCCTGGTCAAAGAGGACGTGGCCCTGCTGGTCGTTCCCCTGGCCCTGTGGGTCTTCTGGCGCCGGGACCGACGCCTCGGCGGCTGGATCGCGGCGGCCGCCCTCGCTTACGCCGCCTTCGCCCACTTCGTGGTGATCCGCCTCCTGCTCGGTACGTCGTCGTTCTACGCCGACCGGGTCCCCTTCGGCGGGCTGACCGGCCTGCTGGCCGCGCCGGTCGTGCACACCGGCAGGTTCATCTCCTACCTGAAGAACGGCTACCGGCCGTTCTACGTGTGGCAGATGGGTGTGTCGTTCGGCTGGGCCTTCCTGGTCGGTCCCGAAGTGGCCGCCATCGCCGTTCTCACCCTGGCCGAGAACGTCGTCAGCAACTTTCCCTACATGCAGCAGATCCAGTACCACTACTCGCTGTCACTGGTCCCGGTACTGGCCATGGGCACGGTGTACGCCATCGCCCGCGTGTCGAGCCGGTCCGCCCGCAACGCGCTGACCGCCTACGTGGTGGTCGTGGCCTTCCTGGCCTGCTGGATGTGGGGCCTGGCCCCCTTCTCCCGCTATCCGACCTTCCCCCACGACCCACCCGGCGGCCCCGTGGTGGCCGCCGAGAACCTGGCGCTGCGAGCCGTTCCGGCCCACGCCGACATCAGCGCCGCCTACCCCTACATCTCCCACCTCGACCACCGCGTCGAGGTCTACCAGTGGCCCACCCCCTTCCGGGCCACCTACTGGTACCTCTACCAGCAGGAAGGCCAGACCCTCCCGATGGCCGCCCAGGTCCAGTACCTGGTCATCCCCACCCAGCTGTCGAGCTCCGACGCAGCCGTGTTCGCGGCGATCGCCGACCAGTTCCACCTCGTCGCCCAAGGCGGAGGGGTCAGCGTCTACCACCGGGTCGTCCCGGCCCCCCCGAGCCCCCAGACCCACCTGATCCCCCGGTCTCCGCAAAGCACCCGGTCTCCGCAAAGCACCCGGTCTCCGTGAAGCACCCGATCCCCTGAGCGCCCGGTCCCCCTCGGATCAGTCGTGGGGGTCCAGCAACCGCCTGCGAACGGCGTACATGACCGCCTCCATGCGACTGTGGAGGTGCAGCTTCTCCAAGATGTTGCGCACGTGGTTCTTGACGGTGTTCTCGGAGATGAACAGCTCCTCGGCCACGTCCTTGTTGCTCATGCCCCGGGCCACCAGCTTCAGCACCTCCAGCTCCCGGGCGGTGAGGACCGGGGCCGGCAGCTGCTCACGTTCGGCCGCGGCCCGGGCCAGGGCATTGAACTCGCCCAGCAGCTTGGCTGCCATCGACGGTGAAATCCGGCTTTCGCCCTGCACGGCCGAATGGATGGCCGAGCCCACCTCCTCGACGGATATCTCCTTGAGCAGATAGCCGTTGGCCCCGGCCTTGATGGCGTCGAAGAGGTCCTCCTCCTCGTCGGACACGGTCAACATCAAGATTCTCGTCGTGGGCAGCGCGGCGCGTATACGCCGGGCCGCCTCGATGCCGTTGAGCCGGGGCATCCGCACGTCCATGAGGACCACGTCGGGGGCCAGCTCCTCGGCCCGCTCGACCGCCTCCTCGCCGTCCTCGGCGTCGGCCACCACCTCGATGTCGTCCTCGGAAGCGAGGACCGCCTCCAGCCCCCGGCGGAAGACCGCCTGGTCGTCGGCGATCAGGACCCTGATCACCGAATCACCCGACGACCCGTTCACGGGACCTGAAGCTAGTCGAAAGTGACTAGCGCATCCGGGTCCCTCAGCGGCTGACCTGGTCTTTGACCCCACACCCGCCTGGAACGCCCGAGGCCCCGGTGGCCTCATCACGGACCAGGACTTACTTCTAAGCCGCACCATGATCAGCGCCTCGGTACTACCCGAACCGCCTTACGTGGGTCGTTTCGCCTGCGACTGGCTTCGACTTTCAACCACAGACCCGCTGAGGGACCCGATCAGACTAGTACCTGCGGGCCATCGACGGGATAGGAGCCGGTCAGGGACCGGCCAGCTGCTGCTTCAGGTCGGACAGGATGGGCACCGGTCCGGGGTCTACCCCACTCTGGACGGCCACCCACAGGGATACGTAGTCCCCGAAGAGGATGAGGTCGAACAGCTGGGCCAGATCGCCGTCGCCGTCGGCCCGCACCTCAACGATGTCGGCCACCACCTCGCGCATGGTCTCGCCGATCAGGTCGAACCGCCGGCCCACCTGGGGGTGCTCGCCGTCGTGGCGTAACGCCACGGCGGTGATCACCTGCCGGGTGACGTCGCCGTTCACCCCCCAGCCGCAGACCTCGTTGTGGCACAGCTCGGGCTGGGTCGCCCAGAAAGCCGGGGCCTTGGCGTTCTCGTTGATCTGGGTCTTCCAGCGCTGCGCCGCCGTCGCCCCTACCGCCCCGCCCCCGTGGACGAGGGCGATGGAGCGACCGATGCGTTGAGCCACCCGGGCCGGGGCGCTGGCCTCCGCGGCGGCCTCGATCTCGTCCCGGCGGCGCTTGAGCTGTTCCACCGCGGCGGAGATCCACGACGATCCGCCCCGGTACAAGCCGAGATGGTCGAGCACGACGAGAGCCGGGACGGACAGGGCCCCCAGGGCGGCCCGCGGCTGGGGGATGGTCGCGGGAACCGGGAAGATCGGCGCCCCCCAGTGCGAAGCCAGGTCGGCGAGCTGCCCGCCGCTGGTCACGACGACGAGCTGGGCACCGGCCGATTCGGCGTCGGTGGCGGCCTGCACCGTCTCTTCGGTGTTGCCCGAGGCCGAGACCGCGAAGACCAGGCTCTCGGGGCCCACGAAAGCGGGGCACTCGTAGGACTTCGAGACCACCACCGGGACCGGCACGAGCGGCTCGGCCACCGCGGCGAGCACGTCGCCGCTGATCCCGCTGCCGCCCATCCCGAGGACCACGATGTTCTGCACCTCGGCCGGCTCGACCTGCGAGACGAGCTCCCGGGCGGCCGCGGCGGCCGTCTCGACCTGTTCGGGGAGCCCCGCGGTGAGCGCGAACATTCCCACCGTGTCGAGGCGGCCGGTCGACTCCCCGATGGTCACGGGGCCGACCCTTCGGAGGCCTCCGGGGCGGTCCAGTTGAAGCCGATCTGCTCACTGTCGGATCGGGCCATCAACCGGGCGTGCTCGGCGTCGTCAGTGACTTGGGCCTCGTCGGCGAGCATCACCGGGATGCCGTCGTCGACCCGGTAGCGCAGCCTCGAGCGCGGGTTGTACAGCACCCCCTCGTCGGCGAAGTAGATCAGCGGGCCCTTGTCCTTCGGACAGGCCAGAATCTCGAGCAGCTTGGGATCGAGGGCCATCAGGTGTTCCGGTTCCTTTCGACGAGGGCGAGGACCTCGGCCGTGCGGGCCTCGCAGGACGGCCGGTCCCCGGCCTCCAGGTTGAGCCGCAGGAGCGGCTCGGTGTTGGAGGGGCGAAGGTTGAACCACCAGTCCCCGAAGTCCACGGTGAGTCCGTCGAGTCGGTCCTGCTCAGCCCGGGGATAGGCGGCGGCCACGGCCTCGATGACCCCGGCCGGATCGGCCACCTCGGTGTTGATCTCGCCGGAGGCGGCGAAACGCTCGAAGTCCTTGCGGATCTCCGACAGCGGACGCCCGTCCCGGCTCAGCACCTCCAGCACCACGAGGGCGGCGATGGACCCCGAATCGGCCCGGTAGTTCTCCCGGAAGTAGTAGTGCCCCGAGTGTTCACCGCCGAACAGCGCCCCCGTGTCAGCCATCACGGCCTTGATGTAGGAGTGCCCGACCCGGGTCCGGACCGGTACGCCGCCTCGCTCCCGGATTATCTCGGGGACGGATTTCGAGCAGATCAGGTTGTAGAGGATGGTCGAGCCCGGGCGCTTCTCCAGCATGGCCGCCGCCACCAGGGCCGTGGTGGTGGAACCCGACAGAGGCACGCCTCGGTCGTCCACCAAGAAGCAGCGGTCGGCATCACCGTCGAAGGCCAGTCCCACGTCGGCTCCGCGGGCCCGGATGCGCTCCTGCAGGGACCTCAGGTTCTCCGGCTGGATGGGGTCGGCCGGGTGGTTGGGGAACGTGCCGTCCAGTTCGCCGAAGAGGACCTCCAGCCGTATCGGCAGGCCGGCGAACACCGCCGGCACCACCAGGCCGCCCATCCCGTTGGCCGTGTCGGCGACCACCTCGAGAGGCCTCAGAGCCGACTCGTCGACGAACGACCTCACCTTGGCGGCGTAATCGGCCAGCACGTCCTGCCTGGTGATGCGGCCCGGCTCGGCGGCGGAGGGACGAGGGCCGCCGTCGGCCAGCGAGGCCGCCACCACCGCCTTGATCTGCTCCAGGCCGGTCTCGGCGCCGATCGGGCGGGCCCCGGCCCGGCACAGCTTTATCCCGTTGTACTGGGCCGGGTTGTGCGAAGCGGTGAACATCGCCCCGGGGGCGTCGAGGGAACCGGAGGCGAAGTACATCTCGTCGGTCGAGCACAACCCGAGGTCGACGACATCGACCCCGACCCCGGTGGCCCCCTCGGCGAAGGCCGTGACGAGGTCGGGCCCCGACGGGCGCATGTCCCTCGCCACCAGCACCCTGGGCGCCCCGGCGAACGCCGCGAACGCGGCGCCGACGGCCCGGGCCAGATCGACGTTCATCTGGTCGGGGACGGTGCCCCTGATGTCGTAGGCCTTGAAGATCCGGTCCAGGTAGCTGAGATCAGCAGGTGCCATGAGACCCGGAACCTTACCGTCCCCGCCGTAGCGGTCCCACCCGTTGCCGCTCGGGGACGGCCACCCGGCCGGTCTCGCCCGCCGCAGCCGGACGCGGGCCGGCGCGAAGCGCACCGGAGCGGCGGTGGTCATGAAGCCGACCGCCCCGAGCCCGAGGATGGTGAGCACGATGCCCAGCCAGTCGACGGGGGTGGTCCCGTAGTCGAGGGTGACGTGTGCGGCGGTGGGGACCACCAGCATCAGGTTGGGGGCGACCCGGTACACGCCTTCGGCCCCGTGCACCTCCCAGTTGGGGAAGTACGACTCCTTGACCAGGATGGGCACACCGGTCCGGCTCACGTCGAAGGATATGGACTGCGTCCCCTTGCGGACGTTGCTCACCGTGACCGACGGCTCGGGCTTGACCGGCAGCGTCGTGGCGGTGGGTGCCACCCGGGCCCAGTTGGCCGGCCCCGATGCCGCCTCGTAGACGTTCCAGCGCGACGGGTCCAGGTACCACGACTCGGCGGCGGTCAACCACACCTGGGGGTCGCGTGACTGCACCCCCTGCATCACCACCGGCTGATTGGTGAGGGGCTGCACCAGTTCAGAGCCTCGAACCTCGTAGATCTTCCAGGTGCGTTCCTTGACGCCGGTCAGGTCCTTGCAGAGCTTGTCGGAGTAGTTGACCGGGAACGGCCCGACCGAACCGACCAGCCTCAGGTTGGGGTTGGCGTCGGCGGCAGCCTCGATGTCGGGGGTCTCGGCCATGAAATACCGGTCCCCCATCATCTGCATGTGCTGCACCCCTTCGGCCACGTTGGCGGTGGCCGGGTAGTCGAGGCCGCGCACCGGGTTCGACGGGCACTCCGACAGCTCGGCGGTGTTCAGGAAGTGGTAGGGGGTGGTGGCCGACGACTCGTAGTAGAGGCCTTCCTCCGAGCCGATGCACCCCTGCGTCCAGTACGGCAGCAGCATGAGGGCGTCGGGGGTGCCCATGTCGTTGAGCTCCCCCTCGTACTGCCATTCGGCCTGGCCGCACCCGTACTGCTGGCCGACCTTGCCCATCTCCCCGACGAGGGCGAAGTACTCGGCGCGCCTCGACTTGTCGATGTTCTGGTAGCCGCTGTAGTTCCAGTACACCCAGTCCCGCACGAAGGACGTGGTCTTGGTCGTCAGGCCGAGGAGGGTCCACTGACCCGAAGCGGTGGTGTGCTCCCCCAGCCACTGGAGACCGCCCACGGGATAGAGCACGAACGAGCCGAAGCCGACGATGCTGAGCAGGGCCACCGCCACGAACTGGTTGGGCGCCTCGTCGCGGCGGGGCCGGATCATCTCCACGAGCATCGTGCCGCCCTCGAAGACCAGGACCCCGACCAGCAGGTAGAGGCACAGGAACCAGAAGGGCAGGAGCCGGGCGTTCCACAGCCGGGACGCCGGCATCAGCCGGAAGCCCAGTGCGGACAGGGAGGCCATGATGCCGAGCCACACCCCGATCTGGTTGAAGCGGATGCAGGCCAGGATGAAACCGGCCAGGGCCAGCCCGATGAGGACGTCGTCCTTGTGGGTCAGGTAGGCGACGTACTGGGTGTACTTGCCGTAACCCATGTTGGTGGCATACGGGAGGCGCCAGACGAACGGCAGGGCCCAGAAGGCGATGAGCATCCCGGCGGTGACGAAGACCGGTATGCCCCATCTGAGACGGCGCCAGTCGCGTGTGGTGACGAGGGCCATGGCCACCAGCACCCCGGCGCCGACGAGGGCGAAGAAGAGGGGGAGGATGTGCGAAAGCCCGCAGCAGGCCAGCACGACCGACGCCGACGCCCGGTGGCGGCCGTCCTGCAGACCGCGGGCGACCAACCCGAGGAAGAGGACGGCGAACGACAGCGAGATGGAGAAGCAGAACTCCCCGGCCATGGTCGAGGCGATGTTGCCCCCGAAGATGGTGAACTCCCGGGAGAAGATGAACGGGAGGGTGGCGGCCGCCAGGATGGCCGGCATGGGGAACCTCATGCGAGCCAGGCGCCCGAAGGCGTAGGCGGCGAGTGGGAGGGTGATGAGACCGGCCGACGCGATCAGCTTGAACGCGATGTCGTAGGGGATCACGTACGACACCAGGGCTATGAGGACGATGGGCAGCGGGAAGTAGAAGGTGAGGGCGGGGAACCCGTCGTACCAGTCGGGGGTCCAACCGGTGATGTTGAAGTGAGGGAGCAGGGCCCGCTTGACGTAGGCGGGCAGCCACACGTGGGCGCCCATGTCGCCCCCGGCCGGCGTCGTGTTCTTGAACATCTGGGACGGCTCGAGAGCCCAGAAGGTGATGACCATCGACGCCGCCACCACGAAGAAGGTGACCAGCCCGGCGAAGGTGAGACGGTCCATGGTGAGACGTTCCAATGGCCTGGTCCAGCGCGGCCACTCCCGCGGCGGGGGCCAGATGTCGCGCTGTTCGCCGGCGTCGGCGTCGGTCTCCTGGGTGGCCGTCATGCGGCCCCTATCCTGCCCGCTCGCAGCCCCGTGGCGGGGTCAGCCGGGACCGGTGTGGGTCAGGCGCTGGCCGACGCGATGTCGAGCACCGAATCCAGGCTCAGCGTGCCCTCCATTCCCTGCCACCACCTCCGGTCGCAGTGCGAGCAGGAGAACATGGTCACCGGCTCCCCCCCGACCTGGATTTCGATGACGACGAGCTGGCGGGTTCGGCAAGCCGGGCACTTCATGCACTCGTTGTCGGACGAACAGGGACCCACCTTGACAGGTAGTGGCCCGATATCCGAACCGAGGCGATATCCGAACTAGTGAAAATGGGCGGTCGACAGGACGGCCACCGTGTTGAAGCTCACATGGGCGGCGATGCCCGGGCCCAGTCGGCCCAGGCGGTGGGCCAGGGCGCCGAGGACGATGCCGAACACGGCCAGACCGGGGAACTGGAGCGGCTCGAAGTGGGCCAGGCCGAACAGCAGGCCCGATACCACCACGCCGACGGCCGGGTTGGTCCAGCCCACCAGGGACCGCAGGAGCAGCCCCCGGAAGAACAGTTCCTCGGCGAGGGGAGCGCCGACGGCCAGGAACAGGAGCAGCACGACCAGCGACAGGTTCGAGTGGGCCGCGCCGACCACTTTCTGGGCCGGCTGCCCCAACTGCTTGGTGACGTTGTGGTCGAAGTGCTCGAACGGTCGGTAGAGCACCACCAGCCCGTACTGGCAGGCCAGGCCGACGGCCGCACCCAGCAGGAGATCCCACCAGGCGCCCAGTCGGTAGCCGAAGTCGGTGCCGAGCCGGCCACTGCCGTGGCGGCGGCTCCACCACAGAGCGGCGCCGACCAGGCCCACCCACAGTCCGGCCACATCGGCGCAGGTCACCGCCACCGGCATCGGGCCCGATCCCGAGCTCCGGTAGCCGACCAGTTGGCCGGCTACGGCGGCCGTGAGGCTGGCCAGGACGATGCCGACCGCGAACCCGCCCACGGCGAAGGCCACCCCCATCCGGCCGAGGGTCCGCTCCGGTAGAGCCGGGGAGCTCAGGAAACCAGGCTGGCCGGCGGCTCGTACCGGCCCGGGCGAACCACCCGCCGGTCGACCAGCGCCCAACCCTGGGGCGGGCGCAGGCGGCCGGCGTGGCCGCCGCAGAGGGCCCATTGGTCGCCGGCGTCGGAGGGAGAGTCGTCGAGCCAGACCCGCTGTCCGGCGTAGTCGTAGGTCAGCCATGCCACCGTGGCACCCTGGCAGCCAGGGCGGGCGCACAAGGCACGGCGGCTCATGGCGCGAATGCTACTGCCCTTGCAGCCCGAAATCGGAGACCCAGACGTACGATGTACGCCATGAGCAGGCAGCCAGGAGACATGCGGGACATGCGGCCGGGCGGTGGGCCCGGCGGGCCCGGCGGCAACTCCCCCACTTCGAGCAGCAACTGGCGCTGGATCGCCGTCGTCGCCGCCACCATACTCATCCTGGCCCTGGCCCTGTCCTCGATGCGCTCGTCGAGCAGCCCGCCGGCGCAGAACTACACCAACTTCTACAGCGCCCTTCAGGCCAATCAGGTGACCCAGGCGACGGTCAATCAGGACACCGGGCGCCTGACCTACACGAACACCGCGGGCCAGCAGTTCTCGGTGCAGGGACCGCCCCTCGACGGAACCCTGGTGCAGCTCTACAGCAGCCACGTGAAGGACCTCAAACTCACCAACACGACCACCAGCGCCTGGGCCACCTGGCTGCCGTACATCATCTACGGGGCGTTGCTCATCGGGCTACTGGTCCTCGTGACCCGCCGAGCCCAGGGCCAGATGAGCGGGATCATGTCCATCGGCCGGTCCAAGGCCAAGGTGTACACCACGGAGCGGCCCCGCACGACCTTCAGCGACGTGGCCGGCTACGAGGGGGTCAAGCTGGAGATCCGCGAGGTCGTGGACTTTCTGCGGTCGGCCAACCGCTTCAAGGAGATCGGGGCCAAGATCCCCAAGGGCGTGCTCCTGGTCGGCCCCCCCGGGACCGGCAAGACGCTCCTGGCTCGGGCCGTGGCCGGCGAAGCCGGTGTGCCGTTCCTGTCGGTCACGGGCTCGGACTTCATGGAGATGTTCGTGGGGGTCGGCGCGTCGCGGGTGCGGGACCTGTTCCAGACCGCCCGCAAGCAGGCCCCCGCCATCATCTTCATCGACGAGATCGACTCGATCGGCCGCAAGCGGGGCGCCGGCCTCGGCGGGGGCCACGACGAGCGTGAGCAGACCCTGAACCAGATGCTGGCCGAAATGGACGGCTTCGAGACCACCGAGGGAGTGGTCATGATGGCGGCCACCAACCGGCCCGACATCCTCGACCCGGCGCTCCTCCGGCCCGGCCGGTTCGACCGCCAGATCGTGGTGCCGCTCCCCGACCTCGAGGAACGTCTCCCCATCCTCGCGGTGCACTGCAAGGACAAGCGGGTGGATCCCGACGTGGACCTGACGGTCGTCGCCCGCGGCACGCCGGGCATGAGTGGCGCCGACCTCGCCAACCTCGTCAACGAGGCCGCGCTGCACGCCGTGCGCCGCGGCGCGTCGGCCATCGCCATGCAGGATTTCGAAGCGGCACGCGACCGGGTCCTGATGGGACAGCGCCGCGAGTCCACCGTGCTGTCGGATAAGGAGAAGGAGGCTACGGCCTACCACGAGGGCGGCCACGCCGTGCTGGCCTACGTGCTCCCCGACGCCGACCCGGTGCACAAAGTGACCATTCTCCCGACCGGCATGGCGCTGGGTGTCACCCAGCAGCTGCCCATCGAAGAACGCCACACCTACTGGCGGGAGTACATCGAAGACGCCATGTGCGTGATGATGGGAGGGCGTTGCGCCGAGCAGCTGACCCTCGGCAGCTTGTCCACCGGCGCCTCCAACGACCTGCAGCGCGCCACCGAGATGGCCCGCAAGATGGTGCGGGAGTTCGGCATGAGCGACCGCATCGGACCCATGGCCTGGGGTCAGGAGGGACAGGTCTTCCTGGGCGAGGACCTGATGCACGCGGCCCGGGACTACAGCGACGTCACGTCCCGGGTGATCGACGAAGAGGTGGAGCGCATCCTGCGCGAGCAGGAGGCTCGGGCCACCCGGCTGCTCAACGAGCACCGGCGGGGTCTGGCGGCCGTGGCCGGTGCCCTACTCGAGAAGGAGACCATCGACGGCACCGAGGTGAGCCGACTCGTCGATGAGGCCTTCGGTCGCCCCGTCCACGAGAACGCCCCGTCCGTTCCCCGCTTCGCCGAGGCCATCACGGTCGAACCCGGCGACATCTGATCGTCACCGTCGTCGCGGGGGCCTTCGCCGTCGGCGGGCCTTCGCCGTCGGCGGGCCTTCTCCGTCGGCGGGCCTTCGTCGGCGCGGGGGCCTTCGTCGGCGGGCCGCCGCCGACGATCAGCGCTGCGGGACCGCCGAGGAGAGGCTGAAGGCGGCCGGGGTGCCCGCCCCGAGGAGGTCGTACTCGACATAGACGGCCTCCGACGCGGTAACGGCCAAGGCCGCGTCGGGACCGTCGGGCACGTTCACCGAGGCTTGCCCGGCCGGGGCCACGGTCACCGTCTGGGGCGTGGCGCTACCCGCCACCGTGGCGGTCAGGGCCGTGGTCCCCGGGTTGAACACCACGATGTGGCCCTGCAGGCCGGGATGGGTGGCGGTGACCGGGATCACCCAGGCCTTCGAAGTCAGGCGTTCGCCGATCAGGGTGCCGATGCCGCGCCGGGGTGTCACCCCACTGGTCACCGAGGACGCGGACACGCTGCGGGCCGCCACCACCGGGACGCCGTTGGTGGACACCACCGTGGCGGTGTGAGCCACCCCGGCCGGGATGCGGGCGGTCCCCTCCGAGACGATGGCGGTCTCCGAGTAGGGCCCGACGGTGATGGCGAAGGGCTCCGCGCTCCCCTGCTGGAGGCCCACCGAGATGCGCACCGCGGCGGTCTGCGCGCCGGGGTTGTAGATCAGGTACTGCTCGTCGATTCCGTCACCGGACAGGCCATCGGGGAAAGCCCAGGTGGTGCCCGTGGAGGGGGCTCCGAGGGTGACCGACACTCCGGTGTCGGGCGACGCCGGGTCGGCCAGGGGGGCGGCGGCCGCGGCGGTCCCGAGGATGGGCGCGTCGGACGGCGGCGGTGTCACCAACTCGGTCTCCCACGCCACGATGTCGCCGGTCCGGGCCGAAGCGGTGGTGGCGATGGAAGTCCGGCGGCGGAGGTGGCTGCCGAGGGGTAGCGCCACCAGGGAGTTACCCGGCACGTCGATGCTCTGGAAGTCCTGGGGGTTCTCGCTGCCCTGGTCGGTCACGAATGACAGGTCCACGATGCTGTCGGTCGGGAAGGGGTTGAGCAGGAGAACCGTGTCCGAAACGTTGATGCGGGTCTGGCCGGCGGGCAGGTACCAGTGCTGGGAGCCGGAAGTGGCGCAGGGGCTGACGGATCGGCCCAGTTGGCCGTCCACCACCTGGCTCACCGCCACCATGCCTCCCTGGGCGTCCACGATGGCACCGGTCCACGGGGCCCCCTTGGCCACGGTCTCGGGTACCGACGTCGACGCCTTGGCGGCCACCGTCACCGTGGTCGTCGAGGATGAGCCGTCGGAGCCCACCACCCTGACGTCAGCGGAGACCGGCGCCGCCCCCTCGTTGGCGATGACCACCCGCCCCGGGGCGTAGTTGCTGCCCGAGTCGGTGGCCCCGGCGCAGAACCACGAGGAGGAGATGGCCCCGGCGGGGGCGACGACGGGTACCGGCTGGACGGCCTCGGCGTTGACCGCGGAGTTCACCGAGGGCCCTCCCATCCGGTCCAGGAGACCTCCGACCACGAGCACGGCGGCCAGCCCGACCAGCACCGGCGCCCGGCGCACCGCGCCGCCGGCTGACCCCGAGGAACTGTCGGACCTATGCATCCGTGTGCGCCTCGCTCTCGGTGGGCCCGTCGGGACCTGCCCCGCTCTCGGTGGGCCCGTCGGGAGGGGTCGTCCCGGGCGGGTGCTCGGCTCGGTGGGCGCCGCGGCGAACTCTTGCCCGGCGGGCCCCCTGGTCCACCATCGGCGCGAACCAGGCCCCGTCGGCGACCTCCGAGTACCCCTCGTCGCCCAACCGGCGGTGGCGTTCCAGGAAAAGGGCGGCGATGGTGACGGCCCACAGGACCAGCTCGATGACATAGCCGGCCCTCACACCGCCCGGCGCCGTGTAGCGCAGCGCGGCGGGGGCCGTTCCGGTGCCGGAGGGCAGGTCGAAGGCCATGGCCCAACCGAACGAAGGGCGCGGCCGGAGGGTCCGCCCTTCGACCACCAGCCCCCAGCCCGAGGCCCGGGTGGAACCGACCGCCACGGTGGACCCGAGGGGGACCGGTCCCGACACCGACGTCTCGGAGTCACCGTTCAGCACCGGCTTGGACGCGTGCAGATCGGTCGTCTGCAGCACCCGGGCCCCGGTCGGGCCTTGACTGGCGGCACGGGCGCCGGTCGCCAGGACGGACCGGACGGGGACCCAAGCGGCGTTCTGATAGACGGTGTAGTCGGGATCGGCGGGGGTCGCCGTGAGGTCGGTCTGGAGGCTGAGCCCGGCCAGCAGCGAGTTGGGCACCGGCACCGGACGCCCACCGGCGCCGCTCGGTCCCACATGGTTGGGCACCACGACGTAGCGAATACCTGCAGGAGCCAGCAGGTGGCCCAGCTTGGTGGTCAGCTGACCCTGGACCAGCGTCAGGTCGCCGGCCAGGACCGGTGCCGCCCCCGCCCCACCACTGACCCAGGCGTCGGAGAGACCGGGTTGGCCGTCGTAGCTGGTGGCATAGGCGAAGCCGGGCTCGAACTGCCGCCCGGCCAGCGGCAGAGCATCGGGTGATCCCACCCACAGGACCCGGTAGTCCCCCGAACGGGTCCCCGGCAGGAGCAGGGCGGAGGAGGCGTCCGCCCCGGGCAGGTCCCAGCGACCGCCGCCCGCCGCCCCGATCCAGGGGATGGCGGCCAGGGCCAGGCAGACGCCGGCAACGCCGGCGGCGGCCTGACGCCAACCGAAGTTGTAGCCGGGGAGGTCGATCTCGAAGGCCACCACCCCGAGGGCCGCCGACGCGGCCACGGCCGCTGCGGCGGGCGCCAGCAGCACCCCGGGAGGGGCGGCCGGGATCCATCCCCTCGAGCCCAGCCAGGTGAGACCGAAGAACACCACCGCGACGGTCCACAGCCGGGCGGCCCAGGCCAGCCGCCACTCCCGGCCCACGAAGAGAGGCAGAGCCGCGGCGACCAGGATCAGCCACTCCCAGTTGCCCGAACCGAAAGGCCCGGTGTGGAAGCGCAGCACCTGGCCCAGACCCAGCCGGCCGGCGGGCCCGGGATCGACACCGAAGACGGCCGACCGTGACCACACCACGGTGGCTGACCACGGGAGCAGCAACACGAAGGCGGCCAGGGCGGCGACGAGGCTCACCACGAGCACCCGGGCCGACGACCGCGCCCCGCCGGCCAGGGCCGAGCCGGCGGCCAGGCCGAGACCCATGACCGGCACCGCGTACAGGTAGCTCGGAGCCACCGACGCCACGACCGCCACCAGCAGCCCCAGCCCGAGAACCCGGCCCCATATGCGCCCCCGGCGCGAGACCGGCAGCGGGACGAGCGACGAGACCCGCCACAACAAGGAGAACACCCACGGGGTGGCGGCGAAGGCGACGAGCCCGTCCCAGTGCCCGCCGGCCAGGTCGTTGTAGGGCAGCGGGACGATGGCATAGGCGACGGCGGCGATCATCCGGGCCCGTGGAGACCCCCAGAGCCGGACGGCCCGGTAGGCGCCGAGCGGTCCGAGCACCAGCGGCGCCAGGACCAGCACATGCTCCAGGGTGCCGACCGCCCCGAACAGCACCGAGCCGAGCAACCCGATCAGCGCCAGGGCCGGGCTGCTCGGAGCGGCCACCCCCAGGCCCCCCGGCTGCCACGCCGACCACCAGGAGTGCCAGATCGCCGCCAGCCCCTGGGACGTGTCGGGCAGGGTGGCGATCTGGGGAATGCCCTTGCCGAACAGCGAACGGGTCCCCACCACGAACACCACGAGGAGGATCGTGACCAGGACCCGGCTCAGGCGGTACCGCCCACCTTCGGCTACCGCCGACGACCCGGGCGCGGCCACCGCTCGCCCATCGGCGTCGGGGTCGGGGCCGCCCACTTCGAGCGATGCCACTCTCGGGCGCGCCTGCTGCTCGAATCCGGCCCGGACCCCGTCGAGGCGGCCCTGCAGGTAGCTCCTCAGCCGGGCGTTGCCACGCACCTGCAGATCTCTCAGCGCGCCGTCGGTGACCTGGCGCTGCCGCTGGGTCCGCCGGCGCGCCCTCCACAGGCCGGGCTGGCGGGGCGCTCCCACCATCGAGCCGAACACCACGCGGGCACTCCCGACGCGCCCCTGGGCCAGAAGCATCAGCGCTTCGGCGGTGGCCCACAGGGCCACGAGGGGCATCAACCACGCCAGCGTGTACCACCGGTAGCAGGTGAGCAGGAGCCGGTAGCGGTTGCGCTCCCTCCGTCGGGGATCGGGCGCCGCCTGGCGCCGTCCGTTGAGCGCCGCTTCGAGATGGCGCACCCGGGCGGCCGGAGCGACCAGCACCCGGGCGCCGCACAGCCGGGCCCGCCACGACAGGTCGGCGTCCTCCCCGTCGCTGCCAACGGCCTGATCGAACCCGCCCAGGGTGGCGAAGAGGTCGGCGCGCACCAGGGTCGCCCCGCCGGGGGCCACCAGGACCTCGCGGACGGTGTCGTGCTGCTCCTGATCGAGGTCTCCGGGCTCGATCAGGTCGCGGGGTACACCCGCCTTGTCGGTGGTGGCACCGACGGCGAGGAGTCGGTCGGGGGCGTCCCAGCGCACGTACTTGGGGGAGACCATCCCGGCGTTGGAGCGAAAGGCTTCCTCGACCATCAGGCGCAGCGCATCGGGCGCCAGGCTCACGTCGTCGTGACAGAACAGGTAGTGCGACGCCCCCTCGACGATCTGCAGGACCTCGTTGGCCGCGGCGGCGAAGCCGTCCACGTGATCGGGGCGCCGGACGAAGGCGCCGGGCATTATCTCGGCGACCCGGCGGGCCAGGTCATCGCCGCTGCCGACGTCGACCACGAGCACCGACAGGTTGGGGTAGTCCTGGGCGGCCAGCGACGACAGCGACTCCTGGAACCAGTCGCCGGGGTCATGAGCGACGACCACGGCCACTACGGCCGGCGCCGGCGGGGAGGATTCGATTGCCATCCGGGTGGATAACAGTAGTGAACGGCCGGGGCCCCACAGAGTCGCCCCGTCCCCGAGGGTCGGTGAGGTCGCCCGGCCGAGGGGGGAGGGAGCGGCCCATGAAATCGGTCACAGACCCCGCCGACTGCTTGCAACTGCTATATAGTGCTAGCTAGCAGTTAGCACTGTATAGCGCTGCCCACCTCCAAGGAGAACCCCGTGCCCGACGTGAGATTCCCGTCCATCGACTTCCGTGCCCTCGACGTGGACAAGGCCGCCGCCGAGTTGAACAAGGCCCTGCGTGAAGCGGCCTACGTAGCCGTCGGGCTCGGCGTCATCGGCCTCCAGAAGGCCCAGGTACAGCGGGTGGAACTGACCCGTCAGCTCGAGTCCCAGGTCGACACGGCCGCCCTGCGGTCCCAGCTCAGTGACCTGGCCCGCTCGGTCGACGAAGCCATCACACCCATCCGGGGCCAGATCAACGAAGGCCTCGACCGCCTCGAGGAGGCCCTTCCGACCACCGCCAGGGAGGTCGTCCACACCCTGCGTGACGCCGCCGCCTCCCAGGAGCAGGCCGTGCGCCAGGCCATCGGCCTGTCGTAGTCAGCCCGTTTCGGCCAGCCCTCCGGCCTGCCAGAAGCCGAGGACATCGGCCAGGGTTTCGTCCAGGGTGTAGACGGGCTTCCAGCCCACCGCCGCCCCGATGCGGCTGGCATCGCCGCGAAGCTCGGCGATCTCCACCGGGCGGACCCGGGAGGGATCGACCACTATGGGGATGTCCACCCCGGCCAGGGCCAGCAGGCGCTCGGCGACTTCCCGGATGCTCACCGCCTCGCCCCGGCAGACGTTGTAGACCTCACCGGGTCGGCCGCGCTCGATGAGCAGGCGGTAGGCCCGGACCACGTCACGCACGTCGGAGAGGTCCCGGCGAGCCTGCAGGTTGCCGGTGCTCAGCTGCGTGGCCCCCGAGACGGCCGCCCGGGCGATCTGGGCGGCGAGGGCGGGGACCACGAAATCCGGGCGCTGCCCGGGGCCGGTGTGGTTGAACGGACGGACCCGGATCACCTCCAGGCCCGAGCCCAGCCAGGTCTGCAGACCGATCATCTCCGCCGCCGCCTTACTCGCGGCGTAGGGACTGACCGGCGCGAATGGACGATCCTCTCCTAGAGGTAGCTCCTCGGGGGTGACCCGCCCGTAGACCTCCGACGAGCTGACGAGCAGCACCCTGGGGCGATCCCGGCAGGCCAGCGCGGCGTCGAGGAGGTTGGCCGTACCGACGGTGTTGACCTGGTAGGTGGCCGCCGAGTCACCGAACGACGCGGCCACACTGGCCAGGGCGGCCAGATGGCAGATGGCGTCGGGGGCGGCGGCGGTGACGGCCTCGCGCAAGGCCCCGGCATCGGTGACGTCCACTTCGGCGTCGAGACCGATCACCTCGTCGCCCTCCGCCTCCAGATGGGCGATGAGCCAGTGCCCGACGAAGCCTTTGCTTCCGGTGAGCAGGACCCGCATTCCTCAGGACCCTACCGTCTGGTACACCGCCCGGGTGGCCTCGGCCATGGCCGCGGCGCTGAAGAGGCGGCTGCGGTCCACCCCCGCCCGCCCGAGGCGGGCCCTCTGGCCGGGGTCGTCGACCAGCGCGTCGATGGCGTCGGCCCACTGCTCGGGCCGCCCGGCCGGGACGAGGACGGCGGCGTCACCGGCCACCTCCCGCATCACCTCGATGTCCGACGCGACCACGGCTGCGCCCTGGCTCATGGCCTCGACCACGGGCAGACCGAAGCCCTCGTGGCGGCTCGGGAAGGCGAATACGGTGGCGTGGCGGTAGAGCGCCCACAGCACGGCGTCGTCGATGCGCCCCAGTTCGATCAGAGACGACCCGAGGGCCGCTCGGTCCCCCTCGGTCACCAGGTCGTCGTTCAGCCACCCCTCGAATCCGGCCAGGACGGTCACCACGTCGTCGTCGGGGCGGCGGCGGCGGCGGACCACCATGGCCTGGATCAGGGTGTCCACCCCCTTGCGGGGCTCCAGGCTGCCCACCCAGAGCACGTAACGCCGCCCGGCCAGGCCGACCCGGGCGAGGATGGCGGTGTCCTCCTCGTGGGTCTTCGGGTGGGGGACGGGGGGGTCGACACCGTTGGGCACGACGTGGATGCGGCCGGCGGCTATGGGGGTCCGGGCGGCGATCTCGGCGGCGGCCGCCTGGCTGACGGTTATGACCGCGTCGGCCCTCCGGGCGACCACCTCCAGGGCCCGTCGGTGGAACCGCCGCCCGTGAGGCGTGAAGGCGTGCGGAAACAGATCGGGCCCGGCGTCGTGCACGGTCACGACCAGGGGCAGACCCCCCGAAGGGGGCACCGCCACCGAGGGGGCGTGGACGAGGTCCAGGTCGTGCACCCCGCGCAGCCTCGGGCGGCCCCACCGCAGCCAGCCCTCGTAGAGGAGCGGGGCCGGCCACGGCTGCACGGCCAGCGAAGCAACCGTTCCCGGTCGGACCCCCAGCGCGTCGAGGCGGGCGGCGATCTCGGAGCGGGGGTGGCGGGCGGCGAGGGGCACCATGTCGCAGTCCGGGCAGGTGGCGGGCAGTACTGTGAGCAGCTGGGCCGTGTACCGCCCGATGCCGCCCGGTGAGCGGTTCAGGAGTTGCTCTGCATTGACCGCCACTCGCAACCGGCGCATCCTCTCTGTGCAACCCGTCGGGGACGGTGGCGGATCGGAGCACGCCCTGATCCAGATGATCCGCCAGCTCGGCACCGACGGGTGGGAGTGCCACGTGGTCATCCCGGGCCCGGCCCGGCTGGCCTCAGAATATGCCGCCGCCGGTGCCGTGGTGCACCACCTGGCGATGGCCAGTCTGACGACCTCGGGCCGCCCGACCAGATGGCTGCGTTACGCCTCGGCGTGGCCGGTGACGGTCCTGCGCCTGGCCCTGCTCGGGCGGCGCCTAGGGGTCTCGGTGGTGCACTCCAACTCCCTCCACTCCTGGTACGGGTGGGCGGCGGCCCGCCTGCTGGGCCACCCCCACGTCTGGCACGCCCGGGAGATCGTGTTCCAGTCCGGCGCGGCGCTGCGCCTGGAACGCTTCCTCGCCCGCCACTTCGCCCAGCAGGTCATCGCCGTGTCGAGCGCGGTGGCCGCTCAGCTCGACCCGGGCAACGTGGTGGTCGTCCTCGACGGGGCCGACCCCGACCGCTTCACCCCCCACCGGGCGGGCCGGTTCCGCGCCGCCGCCGGAGTGGACGACGGGGTGGCCCTGGTCGGGTCGGTGGCCCGCCTCGACACCTGGAAGGGTTTCGACGTCCTGCTCGACGCCTGGCCCCGGGTCCGGAGGCGCCGACCCGACGCCGAACTGGTCGTCGTCGGCGGCCCGGTCGCCGGCAAGGAGAGCTACGCCGAGGCGTTGGCCGCCCGGGCCGCCGACCTGCCCGGGGTGCACTGGATGGGGCGGCGCGACGACATCCCGGAGGTGATGGCCGACCTCGACGTGTTCGTGCAGGTCTCCACCGAGCCCGAGCCCTTCGGGCTGGTCCTGGTGGAGGCGCTGGCCAGCGGGTGCCCGATCGTCGCCGGCGCCGCCGGGGGCCCACTGGACATCCTGGGGCCGGCCGCAAGCCGAGGATTGACCGCGGCCGGGACGCTGGTCCCCCCCGGAGACGCCGAGGCCCTGGCCGAGGCGGTGCTGGCCCTCCTGCCCGATCGTTCGGCGAGCGCGGCCCGCCGGGCCCGCCGGGCCCTGAGCCCACCCTCCGCCGGGCGCTTCGGCCCGGTCTTCGCGCAGGCGGTTCAGCGCCGGGGTTGAGCCGCCGCGGCCAGGCTGCGGTAGGCGTCGACCAGGCCGTCGGCGGTCCGGTGCCCGCCGAACCCCGCCACCCGGGCGTGACCGGCGGCGATGAGGTCGTCCCGGCAGGCTCGGTCCTCGACCAGGCGAGACAGGGCGGCGGCCAGCCCGTCGGCGTCGTGGGGGTCGGTGAGCAGGGCAGCCGGGCCGACCACCTCGGGCACGGCCCCCGCCCGAGTGGCGACCACCGGCACCCCCAGGGCCATGGCCTCGAGGGGGGGGAGTCCGAACCCCTCGTAGAGCGACGGGTAGGCGAAGACTGTCGCCCCGCCCACCAGGCCGACCCGGTCGGGCACCCACCCGGTGCGCTCGATGCGGTCCCGGTGGTGGGCCGAGGCGATCGACGCGGCCAGCTCGTCCTCGCCCCAGCCGACCGGACCGGCCAGCTTCAGCTCCAGATCGGGATGGTCGGCGGCCATCGAGTCGAAAGCCCGGACCAGCACGGGTAGGTCCTTGCGCGGCTCGGCCCGGCCCAGGGCCAGGATGTAGGGGCGGCCGGCCGGTCGCCCGGGCCGCAAGAGGGAGGGCACGCCGACCGCCGGCGCCACCACCCGCACCCGCTCGGCGGGCACTCCGAAGTGCTCGGTGACCTCCTCGGCCACGAAGGCCGAGGCAGTGTGGACCCACGCCCCCGTCCTCACGGCCCGGGTCACGAGGGCCGGGTACCGCAGCGACGTGGGGGTGCACAGCTGCGGGTAGCGCACCGCAGTGAGGTCCCAGACCGACACCAGTCGGGCCGAGCGACGGGTCGGTGGCACCACGAAGTTGGTGCCGTGCACCACCTGCGGCCGCCCTGTCCACCACGATCCCGAGGGCCGGTCCCACCGGTCCCAGCAGCGCAGCAGCAGCCCGGCCGGCGCCGGGCGACCGACCACCTCGATGGCGTCACCTGGCACCTGCCCTCTCAGGCGGGCCCAGCCCCGCAGGGTGAGACCGTAGGCCGACAGCTCGAGCTCGGGGCGCCCGGCGAGGTGACGGAGGAAGCCTTCGACCGCCACTCCGATACCGGTCCGCTGCCCGAGTAGGGGGGTGGCGTCGAGGGCAACGGTCAGCACCCCGCCGAGGATAGGGTTCTTCGATGATCGTGGCTCTGGCGGGTGGAGTAGGGGCGGCCCGCATGCTGAGCGGCCTGGTCCAGGTCGCACCCCCCGAGCAGGTGACCGCAGTGGTCAACACCGGGGACGACACGGTGATGCACGGCCTGTATGTCAGCCCCGATCTCGACACCGTCACCTACACCCTCGCCGGGATGATCAACCCGACGACCGGGTGGGGTCTGCGGGACGAGACCTGGGCGGCCATGGAGGAGCTGCGCCGCTACAGCGACGGGCGGCTGGCCTGGTTCAACCTCGGTGACCGGGACCTCGGGACCCACCTGTACCGCACCAGCCGGCAGCGCGAAGGTGCCGCGCTGAGCACCGTGGCCACCGAGATTGCCGCCCGTTGGGAGGTCGGGGTCCGCATCCTGCCCATGAGCGACGACCGGGTGGAGACCCGGGTGGTGCTCGACGAGGGAACCGACGGTCGGGAGGTGGGCTTCCAGGAGTACTTCGTCGGCGCCCGCCACGACGTGCCGATACGGGGCGTACACTTCGCCGGGATCGAGACCGCCCGACCGGCGCCCGGGGTGCTCGAGGCCATAGCCGGGGCGTCCAAGGTGGTCATCTGCCCCTCCAACCCGGTGGTGTCGATCGGCCCGGTGCTGGCCGTTCCGGGGATCGCCGATGCGGTGACCGCCCGCCGGGCCGAGGTGGTGGCCGTCTCCCCCATCATCGCCGGCCGGGCGCTCAAGGGTCCGGCCGACCGCATGCTGGCCGAGCTGGGCCACGACTCCTCCGT
This sequence comes from Actinomycetes bacterium, assembly GCA_021838445.1. Taxonomy (GTDB): domain Bacteria; phylum Actinomycetota; class Acidimicrobiia; order Acidimicrobiales; family Palsa-688; genus JAKCDU01. Next base: position 54,843 of record JAKCDU010000003.1, read on the forward strand.
CGTCGGGGTGGCCCGGATGTGGGCGCCCTACGCGGCCACGCTGGTCATCGACACGGCCGACGCCGGGATGGCCGCCCAGGTCGAAGCGGAAGGGATGCGGGCGGTGGTGGGACCCACGGTGATGAGCGGGCCCGACCAGGCCGCCGCCCTGGCCCGCCTGGTGCTCGGCGCCAACGCCGCAGGGGGCCCGGTTTGACCATCACGTTGATCCCGGTGCACGGGCTCCCCGAGGTCCACCCCGGCGACGACCTGGCCGAGATGATCGCCGGTCACGCCGCCCTCGAGGACGGCGACGTGGTAGTCGTCACCCAGAAGGTCGTCTCCAAGGCCGAGAACCGTCTGGTCGAGGTGGACCCCGCCGACCCGCTCTCGCACAAGGCCCACGTCGAAGCCGAAGCGGTGCGGGTGCTACGCCGCCGAGGCGACCTGGTCATGACCGAGACCCGGCACGGCTTCGTGTGCGCCAACGCCGGGGTCGACCTCTCCAACGTGGCCCGGGGCTGGGCCGCCCTGCTGCCGGTGGACCCGGACCGCTCGGCCCGCTGGATACGCGACGGATTGAGGGCCCGCACCGGGCTGACGCTCGGCGTGATCGTGTCCGACACGTTCGGGCGGACCTGGCGGAGGGGGGTGACCGATGTGGCCATCGGCACCGCCGGTATCGCCGGCATCGTCGACCTGAGAGGGACGACCGACGCCCTGGGGCGGGAGCTGGCCGTGACCGAGGTGTGTGTGGCCGACGAGCTGGCCGCAGCCGCCGAGCTGGTGATGGGCAAGGCATCGGGCATACCGGTGGCCCTGGTGAGAGGCGTCGAGCGTCAGTGGCTGCGCGAGTCCTCGGTGCGGGCCGAGATCGTCCGGCCCCCCCACGAGGACCTGTTCCGCTAGAGGTCGGGGTTCAGGCCGGGTCGGCCCGCCACCATTCGAGGAGGGAGGCCGTGCCCTCGGCGAGGGTCGTCCACGGTTTCCACCCGAGGTGGATCGACGCCCGACCCGGGTCGAGGGCCAGGCGGCGGATGTCGCCGGGGCGCGCCGGGCCCCGATCGGCGGTCGCCGGGCCGCCGGCCTGAGCGGCCATGGCCCGGTACAGATCCCTCACCGCAGTCTCGTGGCCGCTGCCCACGTTGATCAGCAGGCCCCCGCCCCGGGTCCCCGCCCGGGCCAGGGCGTCGACGGCGTCGTCCACGTAGAGGAAGTCCCGGGTGGCCCCACCGGTGCCGTGGATGACACTCGGCCGCCCGGCGACCAGATCGGAAGCGAAGGTCGTGACCACCGGACCCCCGACCCCGGGTTTCTGGCGGGGCCCGTACACGTGGGCCAGGGCCAGGGCGGTGAACTCGAGGTCGTAGGTCTCCCGGTAGGCGTAGAGGTAGTCGGTGACCGCCTTCTGGGCCACCCCCACCATGGTGCAGGGGCGCTGCGGGTGGGACTCCCGAAGCGGCAGGTCGCTCGGGTCGGGGTTGCCGTAGATGGCCGCCCCCGAGCTGTAGACCACCTTGTGGACCCCGGCCTGACGGGCCGCCTCGAGAACCCTGGTGGACCCGACCACGTGGCTCTCGGCCGATTCGACCGCTCCCGCCGCCGGTTTCGGCGCGGCCAGGTGGAACACCACCTGAGGCCGGCACCGGCGCATCAACTGCACCAACGCCGGGTCCCTCGTGTCCATCTGGTGGAAGGTGAGCCCTCCCCCCGAGACCCGCCGGGCGTCAGCCAGGTTGGCCAGACTCCCGGTGGAGAGGTCGTCGACCACGTCCACCTCGTGCCCCTCGGCCAGCAACCGGTCCGCCAGGTGCGACCCGATGAACCCGGCTCCGCCGGTGACCAGGGCTTTCACACCGGCTGCGGGAGCCGCGCCTCCGACAGCTCGGCTCCCGGCTCCACGGCGTAGCCCTGGCCTATCACCGAGCACCCGGTCACCCGGGCTCCCGCCCCGATACGGGCACCCGGCCCGACGAGGGAGTCGGCGACCTCGGCCCCGGCCTCGATCACGGCTCCGGCCATCAGCACCGAACGCTGGACCACGGCGCCGGGGGCGACAGACGCGTCGTCGGCCACCACACTGGCCGTCACCCCGGCGTGGGGAGGTCCCAGGGGGGCGTAGGCCAGGTTGGCGGCGAGCAGCGTCGACGGCGTCCCGGCGTCGACCCAGGCGGCGTCGGAACCCAGGGCGTAGAGCCGTCCCTCGGAGACCATCTCGGGGAAGGTCTCCCGTTCGATGGAGACCTTCCGCCCGGAGGGGATCCGGTCCAGGACCGACGGTTCCAGTACGTAGGTGCCGGCGTTGATCAGGTTGGTCGGGGCCTGCCCCGGTGGCGGCTTCTCGATGAAAGCCAGTACCTGTCCGCGCTCGTCGGTGGGCACCACCCCGTAGCGGGAGGGGTCGTCCACCGGGGTGAGGGCGATCGACGCCTCGGCCCGGCGCTCGTGGTGGAACCGGACCAGGCCGGACACGTCGAGGTCGGTGAGCACATCGCCGTTGACGACGACGAACCGCTCGGACACCCCGCCCTGGAGGGCGGCGAAGCGGATGGCTCCGGCCGTGTCGAGAGGGGAATCCTCCACGGCGTACACCAGGCGCACCCCACACGCCTCCCCCCGCGGGTAGGCCTGCAGGAAGGCGTCGGGCCGGTAGCCGAGCGACAGCACCGCCTCCTCCACCCCGTGGGCCGCCAACCATTCGAGGACCCGCTCGATCATGGGGCGCCCGCCGACGGGCAGCATCTGCTTGGGGACGGTCAGGGTCAAAGGACGCAGCCGGGTGCCCTCGCCCCCGACCAGGACCACCGCTTTCATGGACCGGCGGTACTGGAGGTGGTCGCCTTGGCGGTGGTGGCGGTGGTCGCGGCCGCGGTGGAAGGGGTGGTCGCCGGCGCCGCCGTCGAGGGCGTGGTCGCCGCCGAGGGGGTGGTGGACGATGAGGCCGCCGCCTGCTGGCTGACCAGCTTGGTGAGGTTGGTGATCACGTAGCTCGGGGGCGGGGGGATCTTGACCGCGTCCTGGGCCGGGACGAAGGCGATCACCACCATGGCGCCGTTCTTCAGCGGCACGAGGGCCGGGTCGAGCTTGGGCAGCTGGCCCTTGGCGCCGTTGTAGAGGCTGCCGACGGTGTCGGCCGTGTCGGCGAACTCCTTCACGAACACGTGCCCGGGCGAGCCCTCGCAGGCGTTGCCGTCGAGGTAGCGGTGACCGCCCGGCAGTTGCAGCTCGGCCGCGTTGAGGGTCATGCCGACGGCACCGGCGAACTTCCCGAGAGTGGCGTTGTGCCCGGCGGCGGCCTTCACCTTGGGGTCGATGTTGATGATCCCCTCGGTGCTGGTCGTGATGCCCTGCGGGTTGGGGGCGTTCTTCCAGTTGAGGGCATTCACGAACTTGCCGCACTCGTAGACCGCGTAGCCTTCCTGCCAGACGGTGCCGACGGTGGGCGCGACGGTCCCGGCGCCGTTGATCTGGCTGATCCGACGCTGCCGGCTGGCGTAGGTCGTGACCACCCCGAGGATGACGATCAGGGCGATGATCCCGTAATACCCCCACGGGGTCTGGCGACGATGGATCCGGCCGCCGCCGATACCGGCGGCGCGCGCCACCTTCTTGCTCGAGGATGCTCTGCCCATAGCGGGTTCAGGCTAGCGGGCGGCGGCCACGCGGCCCAGCCGGGAACGCGAAGCGGCGCGCCGAGGCGACGGCGAGGCGCGCCACCAGGCCGACCCCGACGACGGGCAGGGCCAACCGTCGGGGCCCGGCGCTGCTGCGACGGGCGAAGAGCCACATGGATCGGTGGTGGGCGGCGAGCATGCGGTAGGGGTGCTGGTCGGCGGAGACCCCCTGGGTGTGGACCACCACCGCGGCCGGTTCGTAGCCGACGGCCCAGCCGGCCCGGCCCAGCCTCCAGCAGAGATCGACGTCCTCCATGTACATGAAGAACGCCGGGTCGAAGCCGCCGACGGCGTCCCACGCCGACCGCCGCGCCAGGAAGCAGGCGCCCGACACCCAGTCGACGCGGGCCGGTTCGGAGTGGTCCCAGTCGAGCAACCGGTAGCGCCGGGTGAAGCGGTTACGGGGCGCGATCAGGCCCAGCGCGCCGTGACCGACGGCATCGAGCAGGTTGGGGAAGGTACGGGCGGAGGGATACAGCGATCCGTCGGGGTTGTGCAGGCGGGGCCCGACCACGCCCAGGGCCGGGTCGCGCTCGAGGGCCTCGACCAGGGCGGCCACCGCCCCCGGGGCCACCTCGATGTCGGGATTGCAGATCAGCAGGTGCAGTCCCCCGTCCCGGCCCAAGACGTCGGCCCCCCGGTTGGCCGCCCGGCCGTAACCCAGGTTGGCGCCCGTCGGGCACCACGTCGCGCCGGCCGCCGCGGCGACGGCGTCGGAGCCGTCGTCGGATCCGTTGTCGACCACGACGACGCGCGCCACCCCGGCCGCGGCGAGCGACGCCAGGCACCCCTCGAGGTGGCGCCGGCTCTTGTAGTTGACCACCACCGCGGCCACGTGGTGGGCGCCGTGGTGGCCGGCGTCGCTCAAGACGGCAGCCGGTCCCGGAACCACCCGATAGTGGACGCCAACCCGTCCTCGAGGCTCGTGGTCGGCTGCCACCCGAGGATGCGCCGGGCGAGGGTCAGGTCGGGGCGGCGCCTGACCGGGTCGTCCACCGGGAGGTCGACCTCGACGATCTCGGACCGGGAGCCGGCGAGGCCGATCACCATCGCGGCCAGGGTCCTCACCGTCATCTCCTCGTCGGTGCCGATGTTCACCGGGCCGGGATGATCGGATTCGAGCAGCGCCAGCAGACCTTCGACCTCGTCGTCGACGAAGCAGAAGCTGCGGGTCTGCGATCCGTCCCCGTAGATGGTGAGAGGGGCGCCGCGCAGCGCCTGGGTCACGAAGTTGGACACCACCCTCCCGTCATCGGCGCGCATGCGCGGGCCGTAGGTGTTGAAGATGCGGGCGATGCGCACGGCTGTACCGAAGCGTCGGTGATGGGCCATGGTGAGGGCTTCGCCGAAGCGCTTGGCCTCGTCGTAGACCGACCGGGGGCCCACGGGGTTGACGTTGCCCCAGTAGGTCTCGGGCTGCGGGTGGCAGACGGGATCGCCGTACACCTCGCTGGTCGACGCCTGCAGGAAGCGGGCTCCGTGGTCCCGGGCCAGGTCCAACAGGTTGGCCACTCCCCGGCTGCCGGTCTCCATGATCTCGAGGCTCAGGTGTTCGAAGTCGACCGGGGAGGCCGGGCAGGCCAGGTTGATCACCGCGTCGAGGTGCACTCCCGGCGGGAGCGCCAGCGGCTGGCATATGTCGGCCTCGAGCAGGGTCAGGCCCCGATCGCCGATCAGGTGCTCGACGTTGGCCGCGGAGCCGGTCACCAGGTTGTCCACGCAGATGACCCGGTCGCCGCGCTCGAGCAGCCGGGCGCACATGGCCGAGCCGATCAGCCCGGCGCCGCCGGCGACGAGGGCCTCCATCAGGAGCGGCCCATTCCGGTGTAGGCCATCCCCGCGACGCGGGCGGCCTGCGGATGGAACATGTTGCGGGTATCGACCAGCTCGGCCCGCACCATGAGCGAGGCGGCCCGGACCAGGTCGTAGTCGCGGAACTCGGGCCATTCGGTGAGCACGACCACCGCCGACGCACCGCGACAGCACTCGTACGGGTCGTCGACGAGTTGCAGGTCCAGCCCGGCCAGGTGCCCGTTGCCCGGGGCCGGCCGGGTCGGGTCGAAGGCCCGGATCACGGCCCCCCGGCGCCGGATCCGCTCGAGCACCGACAAGGCCGGCGAGTCCCGCAGGTCGTCGGTGCCGGCCTTGAAGGTCAGCCCCCATGCCGCCACGGTCACCCCGTCGAGCGACCCGCCGACCGCTCTTTGGACCTGCTCGGCCACGTAATCGAACTGCGCCTCGTTGGCCGAGACGGCTTCGCGCAGCAGGGCGAAGTCGTAGCCGTGATCCTGGGCGATGCGGATCAGCGCGGCGGTGTCCTTGGGGAAGCAGGAGCCGCCCCAGCCCGGCCCCGGCGCCAGGTGGTCGGCGCCGATGCGGCGGTCGTAGCTCATGCCCTGGATGACGTCGACGGCATCGGCACCGACCGCGGCGCAGAGGTTGGCGATGGCGTTGACGAACGAGACCTTGGCCGCGAGGAAGGCGTTGCAGGCGTACTTGATGGTCTCCGACGAGGCGGGGTCGGTGATGAGCACCGGTGCGCCGAGCGGCTCGTAGACCCGGGCCAGGCGCTCACCGGCTCGGCGGTTCTCACTGCCTATCACCACCCGGTCGGGATGGAGCCAGTCGTGGACGGCGTTTCCTTCGCGCAGGAACTCCGGGTTGGATACCACCGCCACGTCGGGGCGGCCGAGGGCCTCCACGACCCGGCCCGCCGACCCCACCGGAACGGTCGACTTGGTCACGACCACCGCCCCCGGCTTCAGGTGGGGCGCGATCTGGGCCGAGGCCTCCTCCACGAAGTGCAGGTCGGCGGCCCCATCGGCGCCCTGCGGCGTCGGCACGCAGAGGAACACGAAGTCGGCCGTCCGCGACGCCTCGGCGGGGTCGGTGGTGAAGGCCAGGCGACCCGAGTCGAGGCCTTCGCGCAGCAACGCCTCCAGTCCCTCCTCGAGGATCGGGGGTTCGCCCCGGGACATGCGTTCGACCTTGGCCCGGTCCACGTCCACGGCGAGCACCCGGTTGCCCAGGTGGGCCAGGCACACCGCCGTGGTCAGCCCGACGTAGCCGGCGCCGATCACCGCGATATGGGCGGGAGCGAGTTGTGAAGGGGTTTCTGTCGTCATCGATTCAGCAGCGCTTTCACCGTTCGTTCCAGCGATTCGTGATGGTCGGGCAGGAGCGGCACCCCGCTCAGCCGGAGGGCGGCGTTGTCGAGCACCGAGTTGGCCGGTCGCCGCGCCGGCCGCGGCGGCTGCATCTCGGCGGTGCTTATGGGCCGGACCCGATCGGGATCAGCCCCGGCCAGGGAGAGGGTGTCGCGCGCCAGGCGGTACCAGGTGGTGGGCCCCTGGTTGGTCACGTGGAACACCCCCGGGCGGCGGCCCACTCCGAGCTGCAGCAGCATGCCCGCCAGGTCATCGGTGAAGGTCGGGCAGCCGTGCTGGTCGTCCACGAAGCGCAGTTCTCCCTCGCCGTCGGCGAGACGCAGGATGGTCTTCACCATGTTCGAACCGTGACGGCCGCACACCCACGCCGTGCGCACGATGGTGGCCTCGGGCAGCAGCCCCTGAACCTCCCGCTCACCGGCCAGCTTCGAGCGTCCGTAGACCGAGAGGGGACCGGGATCGTCCCACTCCTGGTAAGGCTCGGCTTTGGCGCCGTCGAAGACGTAGTCGGTGGACACCGCCACGAGGTGGGCCCCGGCCAGCCGGGCCCCTTCGGCCACGTGGCGGGACCCGAGGGCGTTGACCCGGTAGGCCCGATCCGGATCGTGCTCGCAGGCGTCGACCGCGGTCCAGGCGGCGGCGTGGATGATGAGGTCGGGCACAGCGGAGGTGATGGCGGCCAGGGTGAGGTCCCGGTCGCCGACGTCGAGCATGGCGCTGGTGGCCGCGATCATCTGGTGGTGACCCCCCCGGGCGACCAGGTCGGTCCCCAGCTGACCCCCTGCTCCGGTGACCAGGATCCTCAACGGGGGACGGCACTCTTCAGCGGTTCCCACCACCACCGGTTCTCCCGGTACCAGGCGAAGGTCTCCTCCAGGGCCCGGTCCAGGCTGTGGGTGGGGGCCCAGCCGAGGGCCCGCACCTTGGTGGTGTCCACCGAGTAGCGCCGGTCGTGGCCGAGACGGTCCTCCACGTACTCGATCCGATCCGGCCCGGCTCCGGCCAGGGCCAGCAGGCGTTCGGTGAGCTCCCGGTTGGACAGCTCGTTGGCCGCCCCGATGTTGTAGATCTGCCCGGCCTCGCCCTGCCTGAGCACCGTGTCCACGGCCCGGCAGTTATCGGCCACGAACAGCCAGTCTCGCCGGTTCAGGCCGTCGCCGTAGAGAGGGACCTTCAGGCCGTCGAGCAGGTTGGTGGCGAAGAGGGGGATCACCTTCTCGGGGTACTGCCACGGCCCGAAGTTGTTGGAGGAGCGGGTGACGGTGACCGGTAGCCCGTAAGTGGTGTGGTACGACAGGGCGATGAGGTCGGACCCAGCCTTGGACGCGCTGTAGGGCGAGCGGGGCTCCAGCGGGTCGCTCTCGAGGCTGTCGCCCTCCTCCACCGAGCCGTAGACCTCGTCGGTCGAGATGTGCACGACCCGCTCGACGCCGAGCTGGCGGCAGGCGTGCATCACCGCGTTGGTCCCGACGCAGTTGGTGACCACGAAGTCCTCGGGACCGGCGATCGACCGGTCGACGTGGCTCTCGGCGGCGAAGTGGAGCACCGCGTCGTGTCCCTCGGCGGCGGCGGCGAAGGCCGCCATGTCACAGATGTTGGCGTGGACGAAGCGGTAACGCGATGGGTGATCCTCGGCCACCTGGGCCAGCGTCGAGAGGTTCCCGGCGTAGGTCAGGGCGTCGTAGACGGTCACCTCGTCGTCGGTGTTGGCGAGGACCCACCGGACGTAGTTGGAGCCTATGAATCCGGCCCCGCCGGTGACCAGCAATTTCATGGCAGCTGAGACTACTTGGCCCTACTGCAGGTCGATGGTGCCGTGGTCCCCGACCATCAGGCGGGTGGCTCTCGGGCGCCGCTCGCTACGGGTCACCTCGACGTGGTGGCCGAGCAGGGAGTCCTCGAGGCGGCCGGCCCGGACGACCCGGCAGTCGTCGAGCACGACCGAGTGTTCGACCTCGCTGTGCTCGATGACGCAGCGCGCCCCCACCGCCGAGAAGGGGCCGATGAAGCTGTCGATCACGGTGGTGTCGCGGCCCACGATCACCGGGCCCCGTATCCGGCTGCGCACGATGCGGGCGCCGGGGGCGATCACCACCCGCCCGTCGAGATCGGACTCCTCGTCCACCTCGCCCTCCACGCAGCGCTCGAGGATCTCCAGTATCAGCCGGTTGGCCTCCAGCAGCGGGGTGAGCTTGCCGGTGTCGATCCACCACCCGTCCAGCACCTCGGTCCGGACCCGCAGTCCCCGGTCGACCAGCCACTGGATGGCGTCGGTGATCTCCAGCTCGCCCCTCGCCGACGGCTCGATGGCGGCCACCGCCTCGTGGATGCGGGCGTCGAAGAGGTAGACCCCCACCAGGGCCAGGTTGCTAGGCGGTTCGGCGGGCTTCTCCAGGAGCCGGATCACCGATCCGTCGGCGCCGAGCTCGGCCACCCCGAAGCGGTGCGGATCGGGGACCGCCTTGAGGAGTATCTGGGCGCACGGCCCGTGCTCGTCGCCCCCATCGAGGGTCGGGGAGAGGGCCCGCTGGCGGTTGGCTTCGAAGCGCTCGACGAAGTCCTTGAGGCTCTGCTTGAGCAGATTGTCCCCCAGGTACATCACGAAATCGTCGTCGCCGAGGAAATCCCGGGCGATCAGGACGGCGTGGGCCAGGCCGAGCGGGGCCTCCTGGGGGAGGTAGGTCACCGCCAGACCCCAGTCTGATCCGTCCCCCACCGCCGCCATCACCTCATCGGCGGTGTCGCCCACCACTATCCCGACCTGCTTGATCCCGGCGTCGGCGATGGCCTCGAGCCCGTAGAAGAGGATCGGCTTGTTGGCCACGGGCACCAGCTGCTTGGCCCGGGTGTGGGTGATGGGCCTGAGACGGGTCCCTGCCCCGCCAGCGAGGATCAGCGCCTTCACCGCCTCGACGCTACCACCGCAGGTGGGTCACATCGCCGACGGCCAGGGTGTGGAGCGAACCGTCGTCGCCGCTCAGGACCAGCTGGCCGATGTCGTCCACCCCGTCCACCACCCCGCTCAGCGACCGGTCACCGGGCAACTCCACAGACACCCGGCGGCCGACCGTCGAGCACTCGGCCCGGTAGCGGGCCGCCACCGCGTCCCAGTCGCCGACCAGAACGTCGAGCGAGTACAGCCAGCCGACCAGCAGGTCGGTGCGCCCGACCCGTCGGCCCGCCAGATCGTCGAGGCAGACGGCGCCGGGCGGCGCCCCGTGGACGTTGAGCCCCATCCCCACGACGACCCCGCCACCGGCCTCGACAGCCAGTATCCCGGCCAGCTTGCGACCATCGTCGGACAGCAGGTCGTTGGGCCACTTGATCGCCACGTCGACCCCGGCCACGACCCGGCAGGCGTCCCGGCCGGCCAGCGCCACCGCCGAGGCCACCAGCCCACGGCGGGTCCGGCTGAGCCCGTCGGGTCGCAGCAGCACCGAGGCCAGGAGGCCGTCGCCGGGCCGGGCCTCCCAGCGGCGGTCCAGCCGGCCCCGGCCGGCGGTCTGGTAGTCGGCGCACACCACCAGCCCCTCGGCCGCCCCCGCGTCGGCGGCGGCCGCCACCACGTCGTTGGTCGAGGCGGTGTGGGCCAGAAGGCGCACATCGCCGAAACGGGTCTCGCTCGCCAATCGGTCCAAAACTCGCCCCTCGATGTCCACGCTGACAGAATGCCTTCTCGTGTTGACAAAGGTCCTGATCGCAAACCGGGGTGAGATAGCCGTCCGGGTCATTCGTACCTGCCGGGAGCTCGGCATCGCCACGGTGGCCGTGTACTCCGACCTCGACCGCGACGCCCTGCATGTGCGCCTCGCCGACGAGGCCTACTCGCTGGGCGGCCAGACCGCCGCCGAGAGCTACCTCGACACCGCCAAGATTCTCGACATCCTGGCCCGCTCCGGCGCCGACGCCCTCCACCCCGGCTACGGCTTCTTCTCCGAGAACGCCGATTTCGCGCGGGCCATCACCGATGCCGGGGTGACCTGGATCGGCCCGCCCCCCGAGGCCATCGAGGTCATGGGGGACAAGATCAGCTCCCGTCTGGCGGCTCAGCGCGCCCAGGTGGCGGGGGTTCCGGGTACCACCGAGGTGCTCCAGTCGGCCGACGAGGTGATCGCATTCGGCAACGAGAACGGCTGGCCGGTGGCCATCAAGGCCGCCTACGGCGGCGGAGGGCGGGGTATGCGGGTGGTTCACAACGCCGCCGACGCCCCGGCCGCGCTGGAGTCGGCCCAGCGCGAGGCCGAGAAGGCCTTCGGCCGCTCCGAGAGCTACATGGAGCGCTACCTCACCTGGCCCCGCCACGTGGAGGTACAGGTCTTCTGCGACACCCACGGCCACGGCGTGTACCTCGGCACCCGTGACTGCTCGGCTCAGCGGCGCCACCAGAAGCTGATCGAGGAGGCCCCGGCCCCGGGCATCCCGGCCGAGACCCTGGCGGCCATGGGCGAGGCCGCCGTGAAGGTGGCCCTGGCCTGCGGCTACGTCAACGCCGGCACCGTCGAGTTCATCTACCAGGGAGGAGACTTCTTCTTCCTCGAGATGAACACCCGGCTGCAGGTCGAGCACCCGGCGACCGAGCTGGTGTTCGGCCGGGACCTGGTCGCCCTCCAGCTGCGCATCGCCGCCGGCGAGCCGCTCGGCTTCACCCAGGACGACGTCGCCCCCAACGGTCACGCCATCGAGGTGCGCATCAACGCCGAGGATCCGGCCGGGGGCAAGTTCCTCCCCTCCCCGGGGACCATCACCCGCTTCTACCGTCCCGACGGTTTCGGTGTGCGCGTCGATGCCGGCTACGACGAGGGTGACACCGTCAGCCAGTTCTACGACAACCTCATCGCCAAGCTGATCGTCTGGGGCCACGACCGCGAGGACGCCCGGCGGCGCACCCTGCGGGCCCTCGAGGAGATGATCGTGGAGGGCCCGGCGACGACCATCCCGGCCGACATCGCCATCCTCGAGCACCCCGACTTCATCGCCGTCGAGCACTCGACCAACTGGGTGGAGCAGAAGCTCGACCTGACCGGGGTGAGCGCCCCCACCACCCCCGCTCCCGCCGACGGCGAGAGCCGGGTCCAGCGCGACGTCGACGTGGAGGTCGACGGTCGGCGCTACAGCGTCAAGCTGTGGGTCCCCGAAGGGGCTGCGGTAGCCGGCGCGGCGGCGCCCAGAGCGGCCCGTCCCCGACCGAGCGCCGGCGGCGGCCACGGCCACGGCGGCGGGGCCGGGAGCGGCCAGGTCGCAGTGCCCATGCAGGGCACCATCGTCAAGGTGCTGGTGGCCGTCGGCGACGAGGTCGAGGTCGGCCAGGCGGTCTGCGTGCTGGAGGCCATGAAGATGGAGAACAACATCACCGCCGAGACCGCCGGGAAGGTGACCGAAGTGAAAGTCAACCCGGGTGACGCCGTCGGCGCCGGCGACGTGGTGGTGGTGATCGGGGACTGACCCCCGCCGAGGTCGGGGTGGCTCGCATCCCGGCCGGGCCCCCCGCCGGAACCAGCCCGGGCCCCCGCCGGGACCTACTCGGCGGCCTCGGCCAGCGCCTCGGACAGGCTCGGGTGGACCAGGCAGCTCTCGACGATGTCGCTCACCTTGAGGTTGGCGGTGACGGCCAGGGCCAGGACCGAGATGAGCTCGGCGGCGTGACGTCCCACGATGGAGCCGCCGAGGACCACGCCGGTGGCGGGGTCGGACACGATCTTGACGAAGCCCGGCGGCTCGGCGTTGATGAGCGCCTTGGCCGTGGCCTGGTAGGGCACCTTGGTGACGCGGATCTTCCGCCCGGTGGCGAAGGCCTCGGTCTCGGCCAGGCCCACGTCGGCGATCTCAGGCTCGGTGAATATGGCCGAGGCCGCCTTGTCGTAGTCGATGTGGTTGTGGAAACGGGTGTGCAGCCCCATGATGTGCTCGGCGATCTTGCGGCCCTGCATGGATGCCACCGATGACAGCGGCAGCTTGCCCGATACGTCACCGGCGGCGTAGATGTGCGCCACGTTGGACTGGCAGTGGTGGTTGATCGGGATGTAGCCGCCCTCGACCTGGACGCCGGCCGCTTCGAGTCCCAGCCCGTCGCTGTTGGGGATGGACCCGATGGCCAGCAGGGCATGGCTCCCCTTGGCCACCCGCCCGTCGTCGCAGTGCACGGCCACCCCGTCCTCACCGGTCTCGATCATCTCGGCGCGCGCTCCTTTGAAGAGGCGGACGCTGCGCCGCAGAAGGGCGTCCTCCAGGGCGGCCGCCACCTCGGGGTCCTTCTGCGGGAGCACCTGCTGGCGGCTGACGATCAGGGTGACCTTGGCCCCGAAGGAACTGAACATGTGCACGAACTCCACGCCGGTGACGCCCGAGCCGATCACCACCAGGTGGTCGGGCATGCGGGGCGGCGGATAGGCGTCCCGGGTGGTCAGCACCCGCACTCCGTCGGGGTGGGCCCAGTCGGGGATGCGGGGCCGGCTACCGGTGGCCAGGAGGATGGCGTCAGCTTCGATCTCCTCGGTGCCGCCCTCCGTCTCGACCACCACCGAGTGAGGTCCGGTGAGCCGGGCCGTACCCATCAGCTGGCGCACGCCCTGGCTGTCGAGGAGGGTGGTGAGCTGGTCGTGGAGGTGGGCCTCGATCTCCTTGACACGTCGGCGCTGGGCCTCGATGTCGAGATGGGCGTCCTGGTGCATCAGGCCCATGCCCTCGATCCGCCGGGAGAAACTGATGGCCCCGCCAGTGGCGATCATGGTCTTGGACGGGATGCAGTCCCACAGGTGGGCGGCGCCGCCGATCACGTCCCGTTCCACCAGAGTGACCTCGGCGCCGAGGCGGGCTGCATAGGTGGCCGCGGTGTTACCGGCCGGACCGCCCCCGATGATGACGAAGCGAACCACGGTTCAGCGGCTCGGCTGGTACACGCCGAGCTCGGCGCGCAGGACGTCGCTGACCTCACCCAGGGTGGCCCGTCGGCGCAGGGCCTCCTTCATCGGCGGCAGCAGGTTGGTGCTGCCCCGCGCGGCGGTGCCCACCTCGACCAGCGCCGCGTCGACCCCCGCCTGGTCGCGTTCCTCCCGGGTCCGTCGGACCCGCTCCACCTGCTGGCGCTCCAGGGCCGGGTCGATCGGGAAGACCTCTGCCGAGCCGGGAGACTCGTCCACGAAGCGGTTGACCCCCACGATCACCTTGGCCGCCGAGTCCACCTCCTTGGCGTAGGAGTAGGCGGCCTGCTCGATCTCCTCCTGCATGTAGCCGGCCTCGATGGCGGCCACGGCCCCGCCCATGCCGTCGATCTTCTCGAGGTAGGCCCAGGCCTCGCGCTCGACGGCGTCGGTCAGGGACTCGACGAAGTAGGAACCGGCCAGGGGGTCGGTGGTGTCCACTACGCCGGACTCGTTGGCCACGATCTGCTGGGTCCGCAGGGCGATGGTGGCGGCTTTGGCCGTGGGCAGGCCGAGGGCCTCGTCGAATCCGTTGGCATGCAGGCTCTGGGTCCCGCCCAGGACCGCGGCCAGGGACTGCAGGGTGACGCGGGCGATGTTGTTCTCGGGCTGCTGAGCGGTGAGCGTCGAACCACCGGTCTGGGTGTGGAACCGCAGCAGCTTGCTCTTCTCGTCGGTGGCGCCGAAGCGCTCGGTCATGATCCGGGCCCACATGCGGCGGGCGGCACGGAACTTGGCGACCTCCTCGAAGAAGTTGTTGTGGGCGTTCCAGAAGAAGCTGAGGCGGGGCGCGAACTCGTCCACGGGCAACCCGGCTTTGACCGCGGCGTCGACGTAGGCGATGCCGTTGGCCAGCGTGAAGGCGATCTCCTGCACCGCGGTGGAGCCCGCCTCGCGGATGTGGTACCCGGAGATGGAGATGGTGTTCCAGCTGGGCAGGTGCTCCCGGCAGTAGGCGAAGATGTCGGTGATGAGCCGCATCGAAGGGCGGGGCGGGTAGATGTAGGTCCCCCGGGCCACGTACTCCTTCAGGATGTCGTTCTGGATGGTGCCGCCCAGCTTGGCCGCCGGCACGCCCTGCTCCTCGGCGACCAGCTGGTAGAGCAGCAGGAGGATGGAGGCGGTGGAATTGATGGTCATCGAGGTGGTGACCTGGTCGAGGGGCAGGCCGGCGAGCAGGACGCGCATGTCGTCGATCGAGTCGATGGCCACCCCGACCTTGCCGACCTCCCCGAGGGAGCGGGGGTGATCGGAGTCGTAGCCCATCTGGGTGGGCAGGTCGAAGGCGCACGACAACCCCGTCCCGCCCCCCGCCAGCAGCAACCTCCACCTCTCGTTGGTGGACTCGGCGTTGCCGAACCCCGAGTACTGGCGGATGGTCCAGGGCCGACCCCGGTACATCGTCGGGTAGATACCCCGGGTGAAGGGGAACGATCCGGGAGCCCCTAGCTGGCTCTGCGGGTCCCACCCCTCGAGGTCCAAGCTGCTGTAGACCGGCTTGATCTCGATGCCGGAATCGGTGTGACGGGCTTCGGTGGCCATCGCCTCAGGTTAGATGCAACCCGGGGACGACTCGGGTGTCCCCGGGCCGACCGGGGGCGCGGCGTCTCCGCCGGCGCCCCCCAGGCCCCGCCTAGTGCGCCGCCACGCCCACCGGGTGGGGCATGCAGAGCTCGTTGTACTCGGCGATCACGAGCTGCTCCTTGGGGATGCTGCACGCGGCGCACTCCGGGTCGCGGTTCACCCGGAAGGTGCGGAAGCTCTCCTCCAGGGCGTCGTAGGCCAGCAGGCGGCCCACGAGTGGCTCACCGAGCCCGAGCAGCAGCTTGATGGCCTCCATGGCCTGGATGCTGCCGATGATGCCCGGCAGGACACCCAGCACACCGGCCTCGGAGCAGGACGGGGCCAGCTCGGCGGGCGGCGGCTCGGGGACCTGGCAGCGGTAGCACGGGCCCTGGTGGGGCAGGTACACGCTGGCCTGGCCCTCGAAGCGGAAGATGGAGCCGTGCACCACCGGGATGTCCAGCTTGAGGGAGGCGTCGTTGACCAGGTACCGGGTGGGGAAGTTATCCGTGCCGTCGACGATGACGTCATATCCGGAGAAGATGTCAACAATATTGTCAGCGCCGAGACGGACGTCGTAGGTGACGACGGTGACGTCGGGGTTGAGCAGGGTGAGGGTCTTCTTGGCCGAGTCGACCTTGCGCTCCCCGATGCGGTCCATGTTGTGCAGGATCTGGCGCTGCAGGTTGGACTCGTCGACCACGTCCATGTCGATGATGCCGATCGTGCCCACCCCGGCGGCGGCCAGGTAGAGCGCCGCCGGCGAGCCGAGGCCGCCGGCGCCGATGCAGAGCACCTTGGAGTCGAGCAGCTTGGCCTGGCCGGCCACGTCGACCTCGGGCAGCAGGATGTGCCGCTGGTAGCGGTTGCGCTGCTCGGCGCTGAGGCTGACCGGAGTCCTCCACGAGCGTCCCTCGTCCTTCCAACGGTTGAAACCGCCGGCCATCGACACCACGTCGGAATAGCCGAGCTGCGTCAGCGTGTCGGCGGCGAAGGCCGACCGGGTCCCCCCCGCGCAGTAGATCACGATGTGGGCGTCGTGATCGGGGACCCTCGCTTCGATCTGACTCTCGAGGTGGCCCCGCGGGATGTGGATCGCACCCGGCAGAGCTCCCTGCTGATACTCGTCGGGCTCGCGCACGTCGAGGACCACCGTGTCGGGCCGGGCCACCTCGGTCTCGGCCCCGGCGGTGTCGATCTCGCGGATGCGCGACTTGGTCTCGCGCAGCAGATCACGGAAACTGGTCATGGCAAAAGCCTACCGTTTCACTATGGATTTCGACGAGGTCATTCGCCAGCGGCGGATGTGCCGCAATTTCTCCGAACGGCCGGTCCCTCCGGGGACCGTCGACCGCCTCCTGGAACGGGCGGTCAGAGCGCCCTCGGCGGGGTTCTCGCAGGGTTGGAGGTTCCTCGTCCTCGAAGGTCAGCAGGAGGTCGGGCGTTTCTGGACGGCTCTGGCCGACGAGGCCTGGCGCCGCAACCCGAACCTGCCGGGGTTGCTGCGGGCACCGGTGGTCGTCGTGCCCCTGGCGAGTCCCCAGCCCTACCTGGAGCGCTACTCGGAGCCCGACAAGATGAGCCGGGGCCTGAGCGAGGCTGGAGCCTGGGCCGTTCCCTACTGGCTGGTGGACGCGTCCTTCGCCACCATGCTCCTGCTCCTCGGCGCGGTCGAGGAAGGCCTGGGCGCGCTGTTCTTCGGGCGGGACGAAGCCGCCTACCAACGGCTGCGCCGGGAGTTCGCCGTGCCCGCCCACTGGCAGCCCCTCGGGGCGGTGCTCCTGGGGTGGTCCGCAACCGAGCCGGGACCGAGAGGTTCGGCCACCCGGGCGCGACGACCGCTAGGCGAGGTCGTCCACCGGGGTGGCTGGTAGCTCCACCAGGGCGGGCAGGACGTCGCTGATCGAGCCGCGCACCACGGCCGCCGCCATCGAGTCGTAGGGCGTCGCCTCGGCGTTGACGATGACCACCTCGGCGCCGGCCTGGCGGGCCAGCGGCACCAACCCGGCGGCCGGGTGGACACCCAGGCTGGTACCCACGGCCAGGAGGACGTCGCAGCTCATGGCCGCCACCTCGGCCCTCATGATGGTCTGGGGATCGAGGGGCTGCCCGAAGCTGATGGTCGCCGACTTCATGATCCCCCCGCAGCGCTGGCAGCGCGGGTCTTCCTCCCCCTCCCGCACCCGTTCGAGGGCCTCCTCCATCGGGCCCTCCCGACGGCAGGACCAGCACACGACGCGCCGCATGGTCCCGTGCACCTCGATGACCAGGGCGGGGTCGTTGCCGGCCCGTTGGTGCAACTCGTCGATGTTCTGGGTGACCAGGGCCCGCAGCCGCCCCTGGCGCTCCAGATCGACCAGGGCCAGGTGACCGACGTTGGGTCGGGCCTGCCACGCCGGGGAATCGAGCCGGGCCCGCCAGGCGGCCCGGCGCACCTCCGGATCGTTGAGGTAGTGGGTGAGGGTGGACGCATTCTGCGCCGCCGGGTTGCGGGTCCAGACCCCCTGGGGACCCCGAAAGTCCGGTATCCCGCTGTCGGTGGAGATGCCCGCCCCGGTCAGGACCGTCACCCGGCGGGCCCCGTCAAGGATCTTCTTGGCCGCCTGCACCCCTCGAGTCTGGCCCAGCCCTTGACCCTCACGGTGGAACCGGATATACATGAAAAGCTCTTACAATTACTTGGAGGTGTCCAAATGACGTTGGTGATGTTCGAGTCGGCGACCGTTACGATCCGGCCGTGGACCGATGACACTCTCGAGAGGGTGGGCTACGACCCGAGAAGCCCCTATGTCGAGCGATTCTGGCTGGGTGTCATCGGACCTTCGGTCACCTGGCTGATGCGCCGCATCGCCGCCGGCTTCGACACCTCCCCCAACGGTTTCGAGATGCCCCTCGCCGAGACGGCCCGGGCCCTCGGCCTGGGCGATCCCGGTGGGCGCAACTCGGCGTTCTTCCGCACCCTCAGCCGGATGGTCCAGTTCGACCTGGCCCGGACCGGCCAGCCGGGCCAGTTGGAGGTCATGCGCCGGCTACCCCCGCTCAATCGTCGCCAGGCGGCCCGGCTGTCCCCGACCCTGCAGGAGGCCCACGAGCGCTGGCAGATGGCCGCCAACGACACCACTCCGGTGGAGGCGGCCCGACGAAGGAGCCGCCAGCTGGCCCTGTCCCTACTCGAACTGGGCGAGAGCCCCGATGAGGTCGAGCGCCAGCTGATGCGTTGGCGCTACCACCCGGCCCTGGCCCGAGACGCCCTCTGCTGGGCGGTGGACCGCCAGCGTGAAGCCGTCACGGTGGCGACCGGGGCCTGACCGATCCCGGTCATCCGGTAGCGGCGACCGCATCGTAGGTTGATGTGCCGTGACGCCGATGCTGCCCCCGAGCCGACAGTTGGTCCTGCCCCGCCGGGGTCGCACCTGGGTCTACGACTCGGGTTGGCCCGCCACCGGCGAGGGTGGCCCACCGTTGCTCCTCCTGCACGGGTGGACCTCGACGGCCGCGTTGAACTTCTACCGGTGCTTCGACCGCCTGGCCGAGAGCTACCGGGTGGTGGCCCTCGACCACCGGGGACACGGCCGTGGCGTCCGCAGCCGGCTCCCTTTCCGCCTCGAGGACTGCGCCGATGACGCCGCCGTCGTCGTGGAGCAGATGGACCTCGGAGCCTGCACGGTGATCGGCTACTCGATGGGCGGCCCGATCGCCCAGCTGATGTGGCGACGCCACCCCTACACGGTGGGCCAACTGGTCCTGTGCGCCACCGCCGCCCACTTCCCGGTGCCCCGCTTCGAGGGACCGCTCGCTGCGGCGGGGACGGCCGCCGCCGCGTCGCTGTCACTCGTGCCCCCGCCTTTCCGCCGACTCGGGATGCTCTACGCCACGTCCCGCTGGACGGCCAGCGAGGGAGCGGCCCGGTGGGCGGCCGAGGAGTGGGGGCGACACGATCCCGCTTCGATCGTCCAGGCGGGGGTCGCCCTGTCCCGCTACGACGCCCGGCGCTGGGTGGCCGACATCGACGTGCCGACCGCGGTGGTGGTCACCGAGCGCGACCTGACGGTGCCACCGCAGCGCCAGCGCTACCTGACCGACACCATCCCCGGGGCTGTCGCGCTGCCCGTCGACGGCGACCACCGGGTGGTGGTGGACCAACCGGAGCGCTTCGTGTCAGCCGTACTGGCGGCCTGCCAGGCGGTGCGTTCGGGCCACGACCGCCTCGTCGCGGGCTGAACCACCGGGCGGTCCTACACCGCCGCAGCCTCGAGCTACGGGGACCCCTGCGACCCGACCGGGCCGCTCGAGCCCTGGCCGGACAGCGCCTGGGCCAGGGCCCCGGCGGCTTCGCCGACGGCCCCCGAATAGCGACGACCGGGACTGCGGGTGGTCCGCTCCACCGGGCCCGAGACCGAGACGGCCGCCACGATGGAACCTCCCACCACCACCGGGGCGCTGACCGAGGCCACTCCCCGCTCCCGCTCCTCGACGCTCTCGGCCCATCCCCGGGCCCGGACCTCAGGGCTCCCGGCCAGCGCCTTGGCGGCCGAACCCCGGTCCATGGGGAGCACCGCCCCGACGGCCACGATGGTCCGCAGGCCGTGCGGGGACTCCATGGCCGCCACGCACACCCGGGTGTCGCCTCCGGGCTGCGAGGCCCGCACGTAGAGCTGGGAGCTCTCACCCGTCACGTCGCGCAGGCGCCCGAGAATGGGCGCCGCCGTTTCGGCCAGCGAGCGGTACCGGCCGGTCCCGGCCACGAGCCCCAGCTCGGCCAGGCGCGGCCCGAGGCAGTAGCGGCCCGCCGCATCGCGTTCTACGACGCCGTGCACCTCCAGGGCCGCAGCCAAGCGGTGGGCCGTGGCCCTGGGCAGGCCGGTGGCCGACATGAGCCCCGCCAGGGCCAACGGGCCGTCCTCCAGAGCATCCAGCACTGCGAAGGCCTTGTCGAGCACGCCCACACCGCTTAAGCTCGTTCTCACTATCCAAGACACTATCTCAGGATGTGGGAACATGCCGAGAACGCTGGCCGACAAGGTCTGGGAGCGCCACGTGGTCAGGGCGGCCGAGGGCGAGCCCGATCTCCTCTACATCGATCTGCACCTCGTGCACGAGGTCACCTCGCCGCAGGCCTTCGACGGGCTGCGGCTGAACGGCCGCTCGGTGCGCCGCCCCGATCTCACGATCGCCACGATGGACCACAACGTGCCCACCACCGACATCACCGGACCGGTCGAGGACCCCGTCTCGGCCCGCCAGATGGACGTCCTGGCCGCCAACTGCCAGGAATTCGGCATAAGGCTCTTTCCGATGGGCGATCCCCATCAGGGCATCGTCCACATCATCGGTCCGGAGCTCGGCCTCACCCAACCCGGCATGACCATCGTCTGCGGCGACAGCCACACCTCGACCCACGGGGCGTTCGGTGCGTTGGCCTTCGGCATCGGCACCAGCGAGGTCGAACACGTCCTGGCCACCCAGACCCTTCCCCAGCAGCGGCCCCGGACCATGGCGGTGGAGATCTCGGGGCGGCTTCCCGACGGTGTCACCCCCAAGGACCTCATCCTGGCCGTGATCGGCCACATCGGCACCGGCGGAGGGATGGGCCACATCATCGAGTACCGCGGTGAGGCGGTGCGGGCCCTCACCATGGAGGGTCGCATGACCGTGTGCAACATGTCCATCGAAGCCGGGGCCAGGGCCGGCATGGTGGCCCCCGACGACACCACCTTCGCCTACCTGGAAGGACGGCCCCATGCCCCTTCGGGGGCGGCCTGGGAGCAGGCCCTCGACGACTGGCGATCCCTGGCCACCGACGACGGTGCCGCCTTCGACCGGTCCGTGACCATCGACGGCGCCGCCCTCACCCCCCACGTGTCGTGGGGGACCAACCCGGCGCAGGTCGCGCCCATCGGCTCGGCGGTGCCCAGTCCCGACGACTTCGACGATCCCGCCGCCCGCGAGGCGGCCGGGCGAGCCCTGGCCTACATGGGCCTGACCGCCGGGACGCCGCTTCGCGACGTGGCCGTCGACACGGTGTTCATCGGGTCGTGCACCAACGGCCGCATCGAGGACCTGCGCGCCGCGGCCGCGGTCCTCGAGGGTCGCCGTGTGGCCCCGTCGGTCCGGGCCCTGGTCGTCCCCGGCTCCGGACAGGTGAAGGAGCAAGCCGAGCGCGAGGGCCTGGACCGCATCTTCAGCGCCGCCGGCTTCGAGTGGCGCAACCCGGGGTGCTCGATGTGCCTGGCCATGAACCCAGACAAGCTGGCTCCCGGCGAGCGGGCCGCCTCGACCTCCAACCGCAACTTCGAGGGCCGTCAGGGCCGCGGCGGTCGCACCCATCTGGTGTCGCCGGCGGTGGCCGCGGCCACCGCCGTAGCCGGCCACTTCGCCGCACCAGCAGACCTGGCCTGACCGAGCGCCGAAGTTCAGCCCATCCCTAGCGAGAGGACATCGCCCATGAATCCCGTACGAGTCGTATCCGGCACCGCCCTGCCCCTCGATCGTTCCGACGTCGACACCGACCAGATCATCCCGAGCGACTGGCTGAAGCGGGTCGAGCGCACGGGGTTCGGGAAGGGCCTCTTCGCGGAATGGCGCGACGACCGCGACTTCGTGCTCAACCGCCCCGAGCACGCCGGCGCGACGATCCTCGTCGCCGGTCCCAACTTCGGCACCGGATCCTCACGCGAGCACGCCGTGTGGGCCCTGATGGATTACGGCTTCGCCGCCGTGATATCGCCCCGCTTCGGCGACATCTTCCGCAACAACTGCACCAAATCCGGGCTGCTCCCCGTCCAGGTTGACCGCGAAGTGGGGCGAAAGCTCCTCGAGGCGGTGGCCGCCGACCCTTCCTTGGAGATCACCATCGACGTGGAGCGCCTCACCGTTTCCGCCCCGGCCGCCGGAATCGAAGCCCCGTTCCCCCTGGACCAGTTCACGCAGCACCGCCTGCTCAATGGCCTCGACGACATCGGGCTGACCATGCAGCACGCCGACGAAATCGCCCACCACGAGTCCACTCGACCGGGCTGGCTACCCCAGGTGATGTGAGTCGCCCCTGACGGCCCGCCCGGACCCCGGACGAGACGGGACGGGACGGGACCGGGACGGGACCCGAGAGCTAGACGTCAGCCAGGGCTCGGGCGTCGATGATCCCCGGAGTGGCGGCCAGGGCGGTCACCACCTCGGCGGGAACGGCCTGCTCGAAGGAGAAGACCATCATGGCCGTGCCGCCCGAGGCGCGGCGGCCGAGCTTCAGGTCCACGATGTTGAGCCCCGCTTCGGCGACCAGGCCGGTGGCGGCGGCGACCATGCCGATCCGGTCGTCGTTGTGGACCATCAACATCCACCGGGCGAAGGGCAACTCGATGTCGTGGCCGTCGACCATCACCACGCGGGGCAGACCGTCGTCGAAGGTGGTGCCGGCCACCGCATGGGCCCCGCTGCGCACGGTGATCAGGTTGCGGTAACCGGCCGGGGCGCCCCCCGACACCGACCGGATCGACAGCCCCCGTTCGTCGGCCATCTGGGGGGCGTTGACGAACGAGACCGGCTCATCGGTCGACACCGCGAAGAGGCCCTTCTGGACGGCCAGGGCCAGTATGCGGGTGTCGTGATGGGCCAGGTCGCCGGCGAACTCGACGTCGAGCACGGATGGCAGCTCGGCCGACCCCGGCCCCGACGACCCGATACCACCGAGCGAGGCCCACAGCCGCCCGAGCTTCTCGGCCAGGGGTAGCCACGGACGGACCGTTTCGGGGACCTCGGCGGCGGCGATGTTGACCGCGAACGGCACGAAGTCGCCGGCGAGGGCCAGCTCCACCTGCTCGGCGATGGTGAGACCGGCCTTGTCCTGGGCCTCCCGGGTGGAGGCTCCGAGGTGGGGCGTGGCGACGACCGAGGGCAGCTCGAACAGCGGAGAGTCCACGCACGGCTCGGAGGAGAACACGTCCAGCGCGGCGCCGGCCACCGTCCCCGCCTCGATGGCCGCAGCCAACGCCTTCTCGTCGATGATGCCGCCCCGCGCCGTGTTGACGATGCGCAGGCCGGGTTTGGCCCGGGCCAGGCGGTCGGCGTCGATCAGCCCGGCCGTCTCGGGGGTCTTCGGGAGGTGGATGGTGAGGAAGTCGGCCTCGGACATCACCTCGTCCAGCGACGCCAGCTCGGCGCCGAGCTGACGGGCCCGCTCGACGCTGATGTAGGGGTCGTAGGCCACGAGGCGCATCCCGAAAGCCGCCGCCCGCTGGGCCACCAGGGCCCCCACCCGGCCCAGGCCGACCACGCCGAGCACCTTGCCGAACAGCTCGACTCCCTCCCACTTCGAGCGCTCCCATCGCCCCGCCACCAGGGCGGCGTGGGCTTGGGGGACGTTGCGGGCCTGGGCGAGGAGCAGGGCCATGGTGTGCTCGGCGGCGGAGATGATGTTGGACTGCGGGGCGTTCACGACCATCACGCCGCGACGGGTGGCCTCGGCCACGTCCACGTTGTCGAGACCGATGCCGGCCCTGCCCACCACCACCAGGTTCCGCCCGGCGGCCAGCACCGCTGCGCTCACCTGGGTCGCCGAGCGGATGACGAGCGCGGCGGCGTCGGCCACCGCGATCTCCAACTGCTCGGGGGTGAGACCGAGAGCCACCTCGACGGTGTGGCCGGCCCGACGCAGCCGATCCAGTCCCGGCTCGGCGATCTCCTCGGTCACGAGCACCTTGGCCACCGCTGTCAACCCCTCACGAACTTGGCGATGCGGGTGACGCCGTCAACCATGGCGTCGTCGGACAGGGCGTAGGAGAAGCGGGCGTACCCGGGCGCGCCGAACGCCTCCCCGGGCACGAAGGCGACCTTGGCTTCGTCGAGGACCAGAGCGGCCAACTCCAGGGTGGACCGGGCGCTACGCCTCGACGGACCGAGGGGACGGCCGAGGAGGCCCTCGAAGCTGGGGAAGGCGTAGAACGCCCCCTCGGGTTCGACGCAGTGGACCCCTTCGATCTCGTTGAGCATGGTCAATATGGTGCGACGGCGGCGGTCGTACACGGCCCGCATCTCGGCCACCGCCGAAAGGTCCCCCCCGACCGCCTCGAGGGCGGCCCGCTGAGCCACGTTGCACACGTTCGAGGTGGCGTGGGACTGCAGGTTGGCGGCCGCCTTGATCACATCGTCGGGGCCGATCATCCAGCCGACCCTCCAGCCGGTCATGGCGTAGGTCTTGGCCACCCCGTTTATGACCACGCAGGTGTCGCCCAGTTCGGGCACGACCACCGGCATGGAGGTGAACTCGGCATCCCCGTACACGAGGTGCTCGTAGATCTCGTCGGTGACCACCCATATGCCCCGCGACACTGCCCAGCGCCCGATGGCCTCCACCTCGTCACGGGGGTACACCGCTCCCGTCGGATTGGAAGGTGAGACGAACAGCAGGACCTTGGTCCGCTCGGTGCACGCCGCGTCGAGCTGCTCGATGGACACCCGGAACCCGGACTCCCACGTGGTGGGGATCTCGACCGGGACGCCACCGGCGAGCCGGATGCTCTCGGGATAGGTGGTCCAGTAGGGGGCCGGCATCAGCACCTCGTCGCCGGGGTCGAGAAGGGTGGCGAAGGTCTCCGCCACGGCCTGCTTGCCCCCGTTGGTCACCAGCACCTGGGAGGCGCCGACGGCCCAGCCCGAGTCCCTCGCGGTCTTGACGGCGATGGCCTCCTTGAGCTCGGGGAGCCCGCCGGCGGGGGTGTACTTGTGGTTCTTGGGGTCGAGGCAGGCCGCCGCCGCCGCTTCGGCGATGCGGCTCGGGGTCGGAAAATCCGGCTCGCCGGCTCCGAACCCGATTACGTCCTCCCCTGCCGCCTTGAGAGCCTTGGCCTTGGCGTCGATAGCCAGGGTGGCGGACTCGGCGACCGACGATATGCGCTGTGAGATACGAGCCATCGCCTGCAATAGTTTCACAGTGACCAACCCCACTCCGCCGAATACCGGTACGGCCGCCATCCGTATCCCCCCCGACCTCCTGCCCCGGGACGGCCGCTTCGGATCGGGACCTTCCAAGGTGCGCCCCCAGCAGGTGGACGCGCTGCGCGACGCGGCCCGCACCGTGTTGGGCACGAGCCACCGCCAGGCGCCGGTCAAGTCGCTGGTGCGCCGGTTGCGCGAGGGCCTGGCTCAGCTGTTCGATCTCCCCGACGGCTACGAAGTGGTCCTCGGCAACGGGGGCGCCACCGCCTTCTGGGACGTGGCCACCTTCGGGCTCATCGAGCAGCGCAGCCAGCACCTGAGCTTCGGCGAGTTCTCCTCCAAGTTCGCGGCCGCGGCCGCCGCCGCCCCTCATCTCGGCCAACCCGAGGTGATCGAGTCCCCCACCGGTACCCATCCGTGGCCGGAGCCCCGTGACGGTGTCGATCTCTACGCGCTCACCCACAACGAGACGTCGACCGGCGTGATGATGCAGCTGCGACGCCCGGAGGGCACCGCCGGCGCCCTCGTCGCCGTGGACGCCACGAGCGGCGCCGGCGGGCTGCGCTTCGATCCGGCCGAGGTCGACGCCTACTACTTCGCGCCGCAGAAGAGCTTCGCCTCCGACGGCGGCCTGTGGCTGGCGCTGCTGTCCCCGGCCGCGCTGGAGCGGGCCGGGCGGATTCACGCCAGCCCGCGATGGGTGCCGGCCTCCCTCGACCTGTCGATCGCCATCGAGCAGAGCCGGCTCGACCAGACCTACAACACCCCGGCGCTGGCCACCATCATCTTGCTCGTCGCCCAACTGGACTGGATGCTCGACGGTGGGGGTCTGGATTTCGCCGCCGGCCGCTGTGAGGCGTCGGCGCGGGTGCTGTACGGCTGGGCCGAGGCGTCCGAGTACGCCACGCCGTTCGTCGCCAAGCCCGACGAGCGCTCGAACGTGGTCGGCACCATCGACTTCAGCGACGAGGTCGACGCGGCCGCGGTGGCCAAGGTCCTCCGGGCCAACGGGGTGGTCGACACCGAGCCCTACCGTAAGCTCGGGCGCAACCAGCTGCGCGTCGCCATGTTCCCGGCCGTGGACCCCGCCGACGTCGAGGCCCTCACCCGCTGCATCGACCATGTGGTGGGCGCCCTCGCCGGCTGACCCGTCAGCGACCGGCCGTCACCCGGCGCCGGGGAGGCGGGCGGCCGGGGCCCACCGGCACCGGCCGCCGGGCCGCCCCGCTACCGAGCAGGAACGTCCGTTTACCCGCCCGAGACGTCCTGGGGCCGCGCCGAGCCGGCGTTGATGAACGGCATCATGGCCCGCAGCTGCTCCCCGACCTGCTCGATGGGGTGGTCCCGCCCGGCGGCCCGCAGCTCCTCGAAGCGCTGCCGACCCGAGCGGTTCTCCGCGACCCACTCGTCGGCGAACTGCCCGGAGCGGATCTCGCCCAGGATCTTCTTCATCTCCTCGCGCACGCCGGCGTTGATGACCCGCGGCCCACGCGTCAGGTCCCCGTACTCGGCGGTGTCGGAGATGGAGTACCGCATACCGGCGATTCCGTGCTCGTACATGAGGTCGACGATGAGCTTCACCTCGTGCAGGCACTCGAAGTAGGCCGACTCGGGCTGGTAACCCGCCTCCACAAGGGTCTCGAACCCGGCCTGGATGAGCGAGGTCAGGCCCCCGCAGAGGACCACCTGCTCGCCGAAGAGGTCGGTCTCGGTCTCCTCGGTGAAGGTCGTCTCGAGCACCCCGGCGCGGGTCGCCCCGATGGCGTAGGCGTAGGAGAGGGCCAGGTCGCGGGCCTTACCGGTGGCGTCCTGCTCCACCGCGATCAGGGCCGGGACTCCCCCGCCTCCCTCATAGGTCCGGCGCACCAGGTGCCCGGGTCCCTTGGGGGCGACCATAGCCACGTCCACGCCCTCGGGAGCCTTGATGAGGCCGAAGCGGACGTTGAAGCCGTGCGCGAAGAACACTGCGTCGCCGGCTCTGAGGTTGGGCGCGATCTCCGACTCGTATATGGCCTGCTGCTCGGTGTCGGGGGCGAGGAGCATGATCAGGTCGGCCTCGCGCGCCGCGTCGGCGATCGACGCGACCCGCAGCCCGGCGGCCTCGGCCTTGGCCCGCGACGACGACCCCTCGCGCAGGGCGACTCGGACGTCGACCCCCGAATCGCGCAGGTTGAGGGCATGGGCGTGGCCCTGCGAGCCGTAGCCGATTATGGCCACTTTGCGGCCGGAGATAATGCCGGGGTCGGCGTCCTTCTCGTAGTAGACGGTTGCAGCCATTGATCCTCTCCTAGCTTGCCTTTCGGGCTTTGGGCAGCGCGACGCGGCCGGTGCGCTGAATCTCGATGATCCCATAGGGTCTCATCAGGTCCTCGAAGTCGTCTAGCCGGTCGGGATCCCCGGCCACCATGACGCTCAGTACGGTGGCTCCGACGTCGACGATCTTGCCGTCGAAGACCCCCACCAGCTCGATGATCCCCCGCCGGTCGTCGGGGGTGGCCGACACCGTCATCATGAGCAGCTCCCGTTCGACCGAGTCGGCCGGGTGCAGCTCCGTGATCTTCACCACGTTGACCAGCTTGAACAGCTGCTTGGTGATCTGCTCGACCGAGGTCTCCTCGACGTCTATGACCAGGTTCACCCGGCTGAAGCGCTCGTCGTCGGACGGCGCCACCGCCAAGGAGATGATGTTGAAACCCCGCCGGGCGAAAAGCCCGCTGATGCGGGCCAGGACTCCCGCCTTGTTCTCGACCAGCACCGACAGGGTCTGGTGGGTGGGTGACCCAGCCATCACTGGACCACCTTCTTGTCGGTGGGCTTCTGCGAGGGGTGGACGACGACGTCATCGTTGGCCGCGCCGGCCGGCACCATGGGGAAGACCTTCTCCCGGGCGTCGGTACGAAAGTCGATCACCACCGGTCGGTCGTCTATCGAGTTGGCCTTGTCGATCACCGCCTGGACGTCGGAGGGGTCCTCCACCCGGAACGCCGCGCAGCCCATGGCCTCGGCCCACTTCACGTAGTCGGGCAGGTCGGGGGAAAGGTAGACCTCGCTGTAGCGCTCCTCGTAGAACATCTCCTGCCACTGGCGGACCATCCCCAGGTAGGCGTTGTTCAAGATGGCGACCTTGATGGGTATGCGTTCGCTCGAGGCGGTCACGAGCTCCTGGGCGGTCATCTGGAAGCAGCCGTCACCGTCGACCGCCCAGACCGTACGGTCGGGACGGCCCACCTTGGCCCCGATGGCCGCCGGCACCGAGAAGCCCATGGTCCCGAGCCCCCCGGAGTTCACCCACGTGTAGGGCTCGTTGAAGTGCCAGAACTGGCTGGCCCACATCTGGTGCTGCCCCACACCCGAAGCCAGGATGGTGCCCTCGGGGGCGCTGTCGCGCAGCACCTCCATGACGTGTTGGGGCTTGAGGGCATCGCCTTCGACGTGCGGGTCGTAGTGCAGGGGAAAGCGCTCCTGCCACCCCGATATGCGACTCCTCCACTCCGACAGGTCGGCGGCTCCTATTCCGGCCGCCCCCAGCGCCTTGACGATCTCGGTGATCACCTGGTTGCAGTCCCCGACGATGGGGACGTCGGGCTGGCGGATCTTGCCGAGCTCGGCGGGATCGATGTCGACGTGGATGACCTTGGCGTTCGGCGCGAAGGAGTCCACCCGTCCGGTGACCCGGTCGTCGAAGCGGGCCCCCAGGGTGATGAGCAGGTCGGACTCCTGCATGGCGGTGATGGCGGTGTAGTTGCCGTGCATACCGGGCATGCCGAGGCACAGTTCGTGGTCGTCGGGGAAGGCGCCGCGGGCCATCAGGGTCGTGACGACGGGGATGCCCATGCGCTCGGCGAGCTCCCGCAGCGACTCCGCCGCCCGGGCCTTGAGGATCCCCCCGCCGGCGTAGATCACCGGCCGGCGGGCCTCCCCGATCATCCGGGCCGCCTCCTTGATCATCCGGGGGTGGCCCTTCATGTTCGGCCGGTAACCGGGCAGGGACGCTGCCACCTCGTCGTCGGTCGGCCAGGACCATTCCATCTCGACCTGCAGGACGTCCTTGGGCACGTCCAGCAGGACCGGCCCGGGCCGCCCGGTGGTGGCCAGGTGGAAGGCCTGCCGGACCAGGAGGGGGATCTCGTTGGGATCCATGATCAGCTCATTGTGCTTGGTCACCGACCGGGTGATGCCGACGGTGTCGCACTCCTGGAATCCGTCCGTGCCGATCACGGCCCGGCCGACCTGGCCGGTGATGGCCACCATGGGCACCGAGTCCATGTAGGCGTCACACAGCGGGGTGACCAGGTTGGTGGCGGCCGGGCCGCTGGTCACCATGGCCACACCGGGACGGCCGGTGACGTGGGCGTAGCCCTCGGCCATGTGGCCGGCCCCCTGCTCGTGGCGCACCAGGATGTGGCGGATGGGCGAATCGAGGATCGGATCGTAGGCCGGGAGGATGCACCCTCCGGGCAGGCCGAAGATCACCTCGACCTGCTCCATCTCCAGGCTCTTGATCAGGGCTCGAGCTCCGGTCATCTTCATCTGTTCGGTTCCTTCACGGTCGACTGGTCAGCTTCGGGGACAAAAAAGAACGACCCCCCTAATGGGAGGTCGTTGGACACACACGCCGGTTGCGGGCGTGTGTGTCAGGTGATTACTACGAGGGTCAGGCAGAGAGCCACGGCCGTAGCATAACACCAACTCGGTCGCTGTGCGGCGGCCCCCGAACCCGGTCGGCGAGGGCTCATCGGGCCTTGACCAGGATGGACTCGACTACGTCGGACGCCTCCTCGATCTGGTTCATGGCTTCCTCGAGGGAGGCGACGATGTCCTTCCACTTCAGCACCTCGAGGGCTTCGTAGTCCCCGCTGAAGAGCCGGGACATGCTGCGCCGATGGATGACATCCCCGTCGTGCTCCAACTCCTCTATGCGCTCCAGGCGTCGTCTGGCCCCCTGCCGGCTGCGCAGGCAGCCGACCAGGCATCCGAGCTCGACGGCCATGGCGGCCAGGTTCTCGGCCTGCTGCTTCACCTCGGGGAGCACCCCGTCGATGCGCACCGCCTGCATGAACGCCGCCGACGCCAGCATGGCGTCGAGCACGTCGTCGAGAGCCTCGGCCAGGGCGTGTATGTCCTCGCGGCGGTGGGTCGTGACGAGAGTCGAATCGAGCCGGCGGAGGACCTCGATGGTCAGCTGGTCGCCCTGCCGCTCGTAGTTGCGGGTCTCCTCGCAGCGCTCGTCGATGTTCGACGGGTCGTTGACCAGCTCCACCAGGACGGCCCCGCACCTGTCGATATTGGCGGCCAGCCGCTCGAACAACTCCAAGAAGCGATCGTCGCCGGGAAAGACACCCAGCCGGCCCAGCCGGCGCGCGAGTCGGCCGCCGAGCCCCCGGGCCGCCCCCGCCACCTCCCGGGAGGGCCGCCGCCGGAACGGCCGCCCCGGCGACGACCGCCCCGGCGACGACCGCCCCGGTGACAAGCGGGCCGGCGCGGCGATGGCCGACGACCGGCGGGCCAGGTTCACGGCGTGATCGCCGAGACGTTCGTAGAAGCGGGCGATCAGGGCCAACTCGGCGGCCACGGCCGGGTCGACCCCGCCGGCCGCCCCCTCCCGCAGCAGGGCGACCGAGAGGCTGTCGAGCTCGTCGTCGGCCTCGTTGATGTCGAAGCTGAGGTCGCGGGACCGCTCGGCGAAGGCCCGGGTCGACAGTTGCCACATCCGGATGCCGACGTCACACATCGACTGGATGATGCCCCGGGCGCGGGGACTGATGGCCCCTCCCAGGTCCTGGCGGGCCCGTTGGGCGATGTGCTCGGCCAGATCGGCGCTGCGCTCGAGCTCGGGAACCATCTGGAGCACCGCGATCAGCTCCTCGAGCTCATCGGGTTCGACGGCGGCGTCGGCCAGGCGTTCTTTGATCAGGCCGGTCAGTTCGCCGGCCTGGTCGTCGACCTTGCGGTCGCCTTCGATCACCCGCTCGGCGATCTCGAGGTCCTGGTCGAGCAGGGCGACGGTGGCCCAACCGAGGCTCTCCACCACGCTCGCGTAGAGGACCAGCATGGCCCGGTCGGTCTGCCGGCGGAAATCTTGACGGCTCGAGCCTGACCTCCCCACCGTCTGAATCTACCCCTACCGGACGGCTCCGGCGGGAATCGGGCTCCGGGACCCGGCGGGCACCGGGCTGGCGCGGTAATCGATCAGGGGCCGGCCACCGGCGGTAGCCTCGGAGCATGCCCGCTCTGCGCTCGCGAACCACGACCCACGGTCGCAACATGGCCGGTGCCCGCGCCCTGTGGCGGGCCACCGGCATGACCGACGACGATTTCGGCAAGCCGATCGTGGCCATCGCCAACAGCTTCACCCAGTTCGTGCCCGGCCACGTACACCTGCGGGACATGGGGGCGCTGGTCGCCGGCGCGATAGCCGAAGCCGGGGGGGTCGGACGGGAGTTCAACTCGATCGCCGTCGACGACGGCATCGCCATGGGCCACAGCGGGATGCTCTACTCCCTGCCGAGCCGGGAGCTGATCGCCGACTCGCTGGAGTACATGGTCGAGGCCCACCAGGCCGACGCCCTCGTGTGCATCAGCAACTGCGACAAGATCACGCCAGGGATGCTCATCGCCGCCATGCGGCTCAACATCCCTACCGTCTTCGTGAGCGGCGGCCCCATGGAGGCGGGTCGGGCCGTGGTCCGAGAAGGGGTGGCCCGGCCCGGGATCGACCTGATCACCGCCATGACCGCAGCCGCCGACGAGAGCGTCTCCGACGACGAGCTGAGCAGCATCGAACGGTCGGCCTGTCCGACGTGCGGCTCCTGCTCGGGGATGTTCACGGCCAACTCCATGAACTGCCTGACCGAGGCCATGGGCCTGTCTCTTCCCGGTAACGGATCCACGCTGGCCACCAGCGCGGCCCGCCGGGACCTGTTCCTCGACGCCGGCCGGCTGGTCGTGGAACTGGCCCGGCGCTGGTACGACGAGGACGACGATTCCGTGCTGCCCCGCCAGATCGCCAACCGGGCGGCCTTCTCCAACGCCATGATCGTCGACATCGCCATGGGCGGCTCGACCAACACCGTGCTGCACCTGCTGGCCGCCGCCCAGGAGGCCGGGGTCGACTTCGACATGGACCAGATCGACCGCCTGAGCCGGTCCACGCCCTGCCTGTGCAAGGTGGCTCCCAGCTCCTCCTACCACATGGAGGACGTGCACCGCGCCGGAGGCATCCCGGCGCTCATGGGCGAGCTGGCCCGGGCCGGTCTGCTGGACCGGTCGGTGAGGGCGGTTCACGCCGCCAGCCTCGACGAGTGGCTGGCCGAATGGGACTTGCGGGCCGAGACCCGCTCGGAGCGGGCCGTCGAGCTGTACCTGGCCGCCCCGGGCGGTGTGCGCACCACCGAGGCGTTCTCCTCGACGGCCCGTTGGGAGAGCCTCGACCTCGACAGCAAGACCGGTTGCATCCGCTCGACCGACAGTCCCTACAGCGCCGACGGGGGGCTGGCCGTGCTGCGCGGCAACCTGGCCGTGGACGGCTGCGTGGTGAAGACCGCCGGCGTGCCCGACGACCAGCTGGTCTTTCGCGGTCCGGCCCGGGTGACCGAGAGCCAGGAGGAGGCGGTGGACGCCATCCTGGCCGGCGACATCCACGCCGGCGACGTGGTCGTGGTCCGCTACGAGGGACCACGCGGCGGTCCCGGCATGCAGGAGATGCTCTACCCGACCAGCTTCTTGAAAGGCCGGGGGCTCGGGCCCCTCTGCGCCCTGGTGACCGACGGGCGCTTCTCCGGGGGGACCAGCGGGCTGTCCATCGGCCACGTCTCACCCGAGGCCGCGTCGGGGGGTTTGATCGGGCTGGTCGAAGACGGCGACCCCATCTCCATTGACATCCCCAACCGGGCCATCACCCTCGAGGTGGCCGACGAGGTGATCGAAGCCCGCCGCCGGGTCCGCGACGAGCAGGGATGGAAGCCCGCCAAGCGGGACCGCCAGGTCTCCGCCGCGCTGCGCGCCTACGCCGCCCTGGCCCAGTCCGCGGATAAGGGCGCCGCCCGGCTCGTGCCCTAGCGGCTCAGCCGCCGCGCCGGGCGCGCAACAGCGTCGACGCCGCCTTCAGGTCGGCTTTGCCCTCGGTGGCCTTCTTGATGGCCCCGATGAACAACCCCTGCAGCTTCTCTTCGCCGGCGCAGAAGCGGGCCCATTCGTCGGGGGATCCGGCGATGACCTCGTCCACCACCCGGTCCAGGTCGCCCGAGTCCATGGCCTCGAAGCCCAGTTGGGCGGCGACCGCGGCCGGATCGCCTCCCTCGTCCATGATGGCCTTGAGGACGGTCCGGGCCTGAGCCGAGGTCAACTCCCCACCGGCTTCCATGGCGACGAGGCGGGCGAAGGCGACGCGATCGAGCCGGGCCGCCGCCTCGGGATCGGAGGCCACCTCGTTGGCGACGCGCCGGACGGCTACCGATGCAGTAGCGGTGGAGGCGGCGGCCGCCTCCACGAGGTCGTCGAGGCCCAACCGGACGACGGTGGCCACCGCTTCGGAATCACCGGGCAGCCCGCTGGCCGCGGCCAGAGCGGCCCGGCGCTCGGCCGGCAAGCGGGGCAGTTCGGCGGCGACCGCGGCGATCCATTCCGGGGAGGGGTCCACCGGCACCAGGTCCGGCTCCGGGAAGTACCGGTAGTCGTAGGCCTCCTCCTTGGAGCGCATCGAGCCCGTACGGCCGGCGTTCTCGTCCCAGTGGCGGGTCTCCTGGGTCACCGCGCCGCCGGCCTCGATGAGGGCGATCTGGCGGGCCGCTTCGTAGTCGATGGCCCGCCCGAGGCTGCGCAGGGAGTTCATGTTCTTGATCTCGCACCGGGTGCCGAAGGCGGTCTCACCCCGACGGCGGACCGAGACGTTGGCATCGACGCGCAGCGAGCCCTCCTCCATCTTCCCGTCCGAGGCGCCGGTGGCCACCAGGATGGCGCGCAGCTCGTCGACGTAGGCCCGGGCCTCCTCGGCGCTGCGCATGTCGGGGGCGCTCACGATCTCGACCAGCGGCACCCCCGAACGGTTGTAGTCGACCAGCGAGTGAGCGGCGTCGTGGATCCGCCCGCCGCCGCCCATGTGGGTGGTCTTGCCGGTGTCCTCCTCGAGATGGGCCCGCACGATCCCGACCCGCTGACCGCTCGGCAGGTCCAGCCACCCGTCGGCGTTGATGGGCACGTCGTACTGGCTGATCTGGTAATCCTTGGGCATGTCCGGATAGAAGTAGTTCTTCCGGTGGAACTGTGACGCCTGGATGCGGCAGTGCAGGGCCGTGCCGATGCGCATGGCGTACTCGACGGCCGTGCGGTTGAGCACCGGCAGAGAGCCGGGTAGCCCCAGGCAGACGGGGCAGATGTTGGTGTTGGGCTCCTCCCCGAAGCTGTTGCGGCAGGCGCAGAACAGCTTGGTCTGGGTGCGCAGCTCGCAGTGGACCTCCAAGCCGATGACCGTCTCCCAGTCGGTTCGGGCCTCGCCTGTGGTCATCGGCTGCCTCCTCGCATGGGGCTGACAGGTACGGGTGGGGCGCACGCCTCGAGGGCCGCCGCCACCTGGAACATCACCGCTTCGCCCAACGCCGGGGCCAGGACCTGCACGCCGAGCGGCAGGCCATCGCTCCCCCCACCGAAGGGCACGCTCATGGCCGGGTGGCCGACCAGGTTGGACGGGATGGTGCAGACGTCGTTCAGGTACATGGTCAGTGGGTCGGCGGTCTTGGCGCCGAGCTCGAAGGCCGTGCCGGGAGCGGTCGGCGCCAGGAGCACGTCGAAGTCGCGGTAGGCCGCCTCGAAGTCGCGGACCATCAGGGTGCGCACCTGCTGGGCTTTGCCGTAATAGGCGTCGTAGTAACCCGCCGAGAGGGCATAGGTGCCGAGCATGATGCGCCGCTTGACCTCGGCACCGAAACCCGCCGAGCGGGTCTGGGTGTACATGGCCGAGACGTCGGCCGGGTCGTCACCGGTGCCCGCCGCCCGCCCGGCCCGCAGGCCGTAGCGGACCCCGTCGTAGCGGGCCAGGTTGGACGACGCCTCGGCTGGGGCGATCAGGTAGTAGGCCGACAGGCCGTATACGGCAGCCGGGATGCTCACCTCGGCCACCTTGGCGCCCGCCGCCGAGAGGGCGTCGGCGGCCTCGGTCAGGCGACCCCTGACCTCCGCCGAGAGGCCCTCGGCGTCGGCCAGCTCGCGCACCACTCCGATCCGCAGTCCGTCCACGCCCTCCCCGAGGCGGGCCGACGCCGACGGCGCGGTCTCCGCCAGGCAGGTCGAGTCGCGCCGGTCGGGGCCGGCCAGGACGTCGAGCAGCAGGGCGGCATCGGCCACGTCGAGGGCGAAGGGCCCGATCTGGTCGAGCGAGCTGGCGAACGCCACCAACCCGTAGCGCGACACCAGGCCGTAGGTGGGCTTGGCACCCACCACCCCGCACAGCGCGGCCGGCTGGCGGATGGAGCCGCCGGTGTCGGAGCCGAGGGCGAGAGGGGCGAACCCGGCGGCCACCGCCGCCGCGCTGCCCCCCGAGGACCCTCCCGGGACCCGGCTGAGGTCGTGGGGATTGGCGGTCGGGCCGAACGCCGAGTTCTCCGTGGAGGAGCCCATGGCGAACTCGTCGAGGTTGGTCTTGCCCACGAACACCGCCCCGGCGGCGGCCAGGCGCTGCACCACGGTGGCGTCGTAGGGCGGCTTCCACCCTTCGAGGATGCGCGACGAGCAGGTGGTCGGTATGCCGCGGGTGCACAGGTTGTCCTTCAGGGCGACGGGTACCCCGGCCAGCGGCCCGGGTGGGCGCCCCGCCGCCACCGCCTCGTCGATGGCCGCCGCCTGGGCCCGGGCGGCGTCGGCCAGCACCAGGTTGAAGGCGTGCACGTCGCCCTCGTGGGCCTCGATGCGAACCAGGTGCTCCTCCACGACGTCCACGGCCCGGCGGGCCCCGGAGCGCACCTCGGCGGCGATGCCGCGGGCCGTGGTGGGGGCGCTCACGGCGCCTCCCCGAGGATGCGGGGCACCCGGAAACGGTCGGCTTCGACCGAGGGGGCGGCGGCCAGCACCTCGGCGCGCGGCAGGCTCGGGCCCACGATGTCGTCACGCAGCACGTTGCGCAGCGGCAGCGGGTGGGCCGTGGGCGCCACGCCGGCGGTGTCGAGCGCTTCGACATCGCGGGCGTGCTCGAGTACCGCCGCGAGCTGGCCGGTGAAACGCTCCAGCTCCTCCTCGGTCAACTCGAGCCGGGCCAACTGGGCCACGTGGGCCACGTCCTGGGTGGTGATGCGCGCCGACATGGTGGCCATCGTAGGAGACTGCTCCGGTGCGGTAGCCCACCCCGGCGACGCCCCGCGTTAGCTTCTTGGCATCGAAGTCCGTTTTTCCCGGGGAAGGCAGGTCGCTCCAGGTGGGTCCGTTCCAGTTCCTTAGCGACGAGTGGTTGGAGGAGACCAGGCGGATCCGGGAGCAGTACCGGGACGAGACGCCGGCCATCGGCGTGCCCATCCGCATGAACCAGGTGATCAACGAGGTGCCCTTCGGCGAGGGGGTGATCCGCGCCTACGTGGACACCTCGTCGGGGATCCTCGACGTGGAGATCGGCCATCTCGACCAGCCCGACCTGACGGTCACGCTCAGCTACGCCACGGCCAAGGCCATCCTGGTCGACGGCGACGCGGCCCAGGCCATGAACGCCTTCATGAGCGGGCGCATCCGCGTGGACGGCGACATCACCAAGCTGATCGCTCTGCAAGGGGTCGGGGCGGCGCCCAACCCGGCGGCCGGCGAGGTGTTCCGGCTGATCCAGGAGATCACCGCCTGAGGCGCTCCGGCCCCCAAGGATCGGGCCGGGCGAGGAAGGGAAAGGGAGGGGGCGGCGGCACCGGCCGCGGCTGGGGATCGCGGCCTCAGCACACCGCACCCCTCGCCGAGAACTCTACACCTCCGACGTTTTACCCGGTTCCACGACGATTATCCTTTTCGTCACTTATCATACCAATCGGCAGTTATTGTCCCTCTGGTCGCTCCGGGGCGGGCCACCAGCGGCGCAGTGGTGGCGGCCCCGCCGTCAGCCGGTGACGATGGTGATCTGAGCTCCGTAGAGAGCCTGGGTTCCCCCGGCCGGGGACGTACCGGTCACGGTGTTGACGGGGTTGCCCTGCACCCCGGCCACGTTGAAGCCGAGCGACCCGAGCTTCTCACTTGCAGCGCCCACGGAGTCCCCCCGCACGTCGGGGACGGCCACGTAGTGGGGTCCCTTGGAGACCACCAAGTTGACCGTGGAGCCGATCGTCACCGTCGCTCCCGGCGGGGGCGTGACCGAGACGACCAGCCCGTTGGCGATGCTGTCCTCGTAGGAGTCCGTGCGGGCCACCACCAGACCGGCCTTGGTCAGGTCGGCGGCGGCCTGGTCGTAGGTCTCGGTCTGGACGGCCACCGCCGGGACCGTCACCTGCGGCTTGCCGGTGGAGACGACCAGGGCCACCGACTGGCCCGGGACCAGGGTTCCCGAGCCGGGGGTGCTGCTGATGACCGAGCCGGCCGGGACGGTCATGCTCGACGCCTGGTTGACGGTCCAGGTCAGGCCCAGGTTCTTCAGGTCCTGCTGGGCCACCGCCACGGGCACCCCGGCAAGGGGCGGCACGGGCACGGGGCGGGGCCCGTCGGAGACCACCACCGCGACCGTCCGGCCCTGCTCGAGGTGGGTTCCGGGGGCGCTGGCCTGGGTCAACACCCTCCCCGCGCCGACCGTGGGGCTGTAGGCGTGGGCGGTCACCCGCAGGTGGAGGTGCAGCCGGCCCAGGATGGCGGAGGCGTCGGCCGGGGTGCGCCCGGCGAGCACCGGTACCGTCTCGTTCGGGGTGAAGAAGCCCGTGGTCAGCGCCCAGGCGCTCCCCCCGGCGGCCGCCAGCAGGACCGCCAGCAGGACCGCCAGCACCACCCGCCGGAGTCTCCGTCGGGGCCGAGCCGGCACCACCACCGGGTCGGGCCAGGCCGGGGCCGTTCCACCCCCGACGGCCGGGCCGAGGCCGAGGCCGGGGCCGGGGCGCGTGGAGCTGACCCGATCGCCGGCGGGACCGGCCCCGGGGTCCTCCCACTGGGCCCCGTCGAACAGCTTGGAACGACCGTCGGGTCGGGGACCGTCGACGCCCTCCTCGCCGTCGAACAGCTTGGCGCCCGTCGGCTGCCGCGGGTCGGGGTCGGGGTCGGGGTTCGCCGCCTCGGCGTCGAAGAGCCGGGGCCGGCCGGGGAACTCCGTGGGGTCCTGATCGTCGCGCTCGACCAGCTCGGCGGGGTCGGGCGGGGCCAGCGACAGCGGAGCTGGGAAGGGCAACCGGGCCGACACCTCGTCGAGAGCCCGGGCCAGGGCCCGGGCATCGGTGCGCACCGCCGGGTCGGCGGCCCCCGCCGCCTCGATCACCGCCTGGAGCGGGCCGACCGCGTCGGGGACCTCCAAGGGGCGCCCGACGCGAGCCATGAGCGTGCCGAAAGGGGTGTCGGCCACGAAGGGCACCTGTCCGGTTACGGCCTCGATGAGCACCAACGCCAGCGAGTAGACGTCGGCCTTGCTGTCCAACTGCTCGCCCCGCACCAACTCGGGGGAGGCGTAGCGGGCGGTCCCCATCACCGCTCCGGCCGGCTCGGTCCACGTGGCCTCGGCCAGGGCCCGGGCCAGACCGAAGTCGGCCACTGAGACCCGGCCCTCCTCGTCGAAGATGAGGTTGGCCGGCTTGATATCGCGGTGGACGATGCCCTGACGGTGGGCGTAGTCGAGGGCCCGGGCCACGTCGGCACCGACGGCGGCCGCCTGCGCCGGCGAGAGGAGGGCGTCCCGGTCGAGCATGGAACGCAGGCTGCCCCCCTCCAGCAGCTCCATGACGAGGAACGGCGAACCGTGATCCTCCCCCCAGTCATAGACCCGGAGGATGTTGGGATGGCGCAGGGAGGCCACCGCCTGGGACTCCCGGCGGAACCGGCGCAGGAACGCCTCCTCCCCGGCCAGGGCCGGGTGCAGGACCTTGACCGCGACCCTACGGCGGAGCTGGACGTCCTCGGCCGAGAAGACGTGCGCCGACGCTCCCACCCCGATGGGGCGCAGAAGGCGGTAGCGGTCCCCGAGGACGCGCCCCACCGAGTCGGCGATGCGCGACGTCGCCACGCCTTCGAAGCTACCCCCCGGCCGGGCCCCCGGCGTGGACCCTAGCCTCCGGAGCCGCAGGCTCGTCGTCTCGGCGACCCGCCGCGGGATCGTCGCCCGGGTCGGGCAGCTCACCGGTCTCGAGCAGGTCGGCGAAGGCCGATTCGTCGAGGACGGGTACGCCCAGTTCGGCGGCCTTGGCCAGCTTGGCCGCTCCCGGCTCCGATCCGACGACCACCGCGGTGGTCTTCTTGGAGACGCTACCGGGGCTCTTGCCTCCCCGGGCCTTGATGGCCTCCTCGGCTTCCTCGCGCGACCAGCCCTGGAGCGTGCCGGTGACCACCACCGACTTGCCGACCAGGACCTGGGGGAGCTCCGGGGCCGCCGGCCCCTCGAAGTTGAGCCCGGCGGCCCGCAGCCGCTCGACCACCTCGCGATTGGCCGGTGTGGCGAAGAACCGCTGCACGCTGGCCCCGATTATGGGCCCGACG
Organism: Actinomycetes bacterium; assembly: GCA_021838445.1. Taxonomy (GTDB): domain Bacteria; phylum Actinomycetota; class Acidimicrobiia; order Acidimicrobiales; family Palsa-688; genus JAKCDU01. Next base: position 94,695 of record JAKCDU010000003.1, read on the forward strand.
CCTTCGACCGCGGCCAGCTCCTCGCTCGTCGCGTTCATGATGCGGTCCAGGTGACGGACGGAGCGGGCCAGTATCTGGCTCCCGGTGGAGCCGAGATGGCGGATGGAGAGGCCGACCAGGAGGTTGGCCAGAGGCCTCGACTTGGAGGCCTCGACGGCGGCCGCCAGGTTGGCGATAGATGTCTCCCCCCAGCCCTCGAACTGGGCCACCTTCGAGTAGTCGAGGTGGTAGATGTCGGCCACGTCGGCGAGCAGGCCGGCCCGGCAGAACTGCGACACCGTCCGCTCACCGAGGTGCTCGATGTCCATGGCCGAGCGGGAGGCGAAGTGGGTTATGCGCTGCACTCTCTGACCGGGGCAGCGGTCGTTGACACAGAACGTGTCGCTTTCGCCCTCGAGACGCACGAGCCTCTCGCCGCACACCGGGCAGGCGGTGGGGAAGTGCCACACCGCCAGCCCCTCGGGGCGCAGGCCGAGGACCGGGCCTCTCACCTCCGGTATCACGTCGCCGGCGCGGCGAACCACCACGGTGTCGCCCGGTCGGACGTCCTTGATGCGGACCTGGTCCTCGTTGTGCAGGGTCGCCAGGGAGACCTTGGCCCCACCGACGGTCACCGGTCTCAGCATGGCGAACGGGGTGGCCTTACCGGTGCGGCCGATGGAGACCATGATGCCCTCGAGGAGGGTCGTCTTCTCCTCGGGGGGGAACTTGTAGGCGATGGCCCAGCGGGGGGCGCGCGACGTCGCACCCAGCTCCCGCCGCTGGGCCAGGTCGTCGACTTTGATCACCGCGCCGTCGATCTCGTAGTCGAGGGAGTGGCGCCGCTCCAGCCAGCGCCGGCAGTAGCCGTCCACCTCGTCGAGACCGTGGACCAGCTCGATGTTGGGGTTTACCGGGAAGCCGGCGTCGCGCATCCACTGCAAGGTGTCGGTGTGGTGGGAGAAGGTCGGGCCGCCCTCCACGGTTCCGAGCTGGTAGGCCCAGAACGCCAGCTCCCGGCCCGCGGTCACGGCCGGATCCTTCTGGCGCAGGGAGCCGGCGGCGGCGTTGCGGGGATTGATGAACGTGCGGGCCCCGGCCTCGGCCTGCCGACGGTTGAGCAGGTCGAAGGCCGACACCGGCATGTATATCTCCCCCCTCACCTCCACCCGATCGGGAGCGGGGGCAACCAACGCGTGCGGCACCGCGGCGATGGTGGCCACGTTGGCGGTGACGTCCTCACCGACCTCTCCGTCACCGCGGGTGGCGGCCCGGACCAGCCGGCCACCCTCGTAGAGCAGGCTCATGGCCAGCCCGTCGATCTTCAGCTCGCAGGTGTAGGCCACGTCCCCGGATATGAAGCGCTCCATGCGCTTGGCCCAGGCCAGCAGCTCCTCGTAGCTGGTGGTCTTGTCGAGCGACATCATCGGCGTGAGGTGGCGGACCTCGCGGAAGAGGGTCGACGCCTGGCCCCCAACCTTCCTGGTCGGCGAGTCGGCGACGGCCAGGTCCGGGTGCTCCAACTCGAGGGCCGTGAGCTCGCTGACAAGGGCGTCGAACTCGGCGTCGGTGATCTCCGGAGCGTCGTCGAGGTAGTAGCGCTGGTTGTGGTGCTCGATCAGGTCGCGCAGCTCGGCGGCCCTCTCGGCCCATTCGGAATCGGCCACGCGACCGAAGATACCCACGGCGGGTGACCGCTTGGCTCAGCTGGCGGCCAGACCCCCGCCCACCACGCAGTCGCCGCGGTAGAGAACGACGCTCTGGCCGGGGGCGACGGGCCGGACGGGTTCGCCGAGGGCCACCTCCCCACCACCGAGCCAGCGGCCCGCCACGGGACGGCCGTGAGCGCTCATCTGCACCTCCAAGGGCTCCTCCCGGCCCGGTTCGCCGTCCACCCAGGCCGGCGCCTGCACCACGAGCCGCTCGACCCGCGCCGCGGCGAGAGGCCCGACGCGCACGAGCCCCTGCTCCACGTCGACGGCGGTGACGTAGCGGTCGCCGATGGCTCCGCTCAGCCCCCGGCGCTGCCCGACGGTGACCAGCTCGACGGCGTCGAGCTCACCGATCTGGCGCCCCTCTTCGTCGACGATCCGGCCCGGGTGCAGCTCGGTACGCGCCGCCAGGAACTCCTTGCGGCCTCCCCGCCGGGGAATGAAACAGACGTCCTGGCTGTCGGGCTTGGCCGCGGTGCGCAGGCCGAGGTGGGCGGCCTGCAGCCGGACCTCGGACTTGGTCAGGCCGCCCACGGGCAAAAGGACCCGGGCCAGTTGCGGCTGGCCGAGCATGTGCAGGACGTAGGACTGGTCCTTGGCCTCGTCGGCACCGCGGCGCAGGCACCAGCCCTCACCGCGGCGCTCGACCCGGGCGTGGTGACCGGTGGCCACCGCGTCGAACCCGAGACGGACGGCCCGCTCCAGGAACCGGTCGAACTTGAGGTGGCGGTTGCACTCGATGCAGGGGTTGGGCGTGCGCCCGGCGGCGTGCTCGGCGACGTATGGACCCACCACCCGGCTCTCGAAGTCCTCCGAGAAGTTGAACACCTGGTGGTTGATCCCGAGCTGCTGGGCCACCCGGCGGGCGTCCTCCACGTCCGAGACCGAGCAGCAACCGGTGTCGGAGGGACCGCCCCACAGCTTCATGGTCGCCCCCACCGCCTCGTGGCCGGCGTCGAGCACGAGGGCGGCGGCGACCGAGGAGTCGACGCCGCCCGACATGGCGACGAGCACCCTCACGACGCCACCCGGGCGACCCCGAGGACGGCGACCGCGTCGGCCACGGCGCGCGCCGCCCGGTGCACGTCGTCATCGGTCGTCGACGGTCCGAGGGTGAGCCGAAGGCACGACGAAGCCTCCTGGCGGTCCACCCCCATCGCCAGGAGCACCGGGCTGGGCTCCACCCCGCCGCTGGCGCAGGCCGAGCCGGCCGAGGCGCACACCCCTCGAGCGTCGAGCAGGAACAGGAGCGCTTCGTTCTCCACGCCGGGAAAAAGCAGGTGGCAGTGACCGGGAACCCGCCGCACTCCCGGTGCCGTCACCACGGCTGTCGGAACGGCTTCGAGGATGAGCTTCTCGAGCCGGTCCCGCCGGGCCTCCACCTGCTCGGCGAGGGTCGCCAGTTCCCGGGCCCGGGCCCGGGCGGCGGCCGCGAAGCCGACCACTCCGGCCACGTTCGGGGTACCGCTGCGCCGCTCCCGCTCCTGGCCGCCGCCGTGGATCTGGGCCCTCAGCTCGACCCCGGCCCGACCCCCGAGGGCGCCCACCCCCTGGGGGCCACCGATCTTGTGGCTGCTGACGCTGATCAGGTCCACCACGGCCGAGACCTCGGGCAGGGCCATCCACGGGCCGGCCTGCACGGCGTCGGTGTGCAGGACAGCACCGGGGGACCGGCGCCGGACCCGGCGGCTCACCGCGGCGAGGGGCTGGATCACGCCGGTCTCCTGATTGACCGTCTGCACCGACACGACGGCCACGTCGGCGTCGAGCAGCAAGTCGAGCTGCCCCATGTCCACCAGGCCGTCGGGGCCCACCCCGAGGGAGCGGACCTCGTGGCCGGCGGCGGCCGCGACCTCCGTCGAGCGCCGCACCGCGGCGTGCTCCACCGCGCTCACCACGACCGCCCCCCGGTCCGCCGACCCCGGGCCTGACGGAGCAGCCGAAGCGAACCCGAGGGCTCCGAGGACGGCGAGGTTGTCGGCCTCGGTGCCCCCCGAGGTGAAGGTGACCCCGGCCGGCTCGACCCCCATCCACCCGGCCACGGCGTCGCGGGCCTCCTCCAGGGCCTCCTTGGCCCGCCGGGCCACGGCGTGGCTGCCCGAGGGGTTGCCGAAGCCGTGGCGCAGCCAGTCCTCCATGGCGGCCAGGGCCTCCGGGTGCAGGGGGGAGCTGGCGGCGTGATCGAGATAGACCGTCACCCTCGAAGCGTACCGGTGCGCGCGGTTGGGGGTCCGAGCAGCGGTACCGTCTCAGGGTGCCCTCCGAGACGCACTACGGTCTATCCACGTGAGTCAGCTCCGGCTCGATCCCATGACCGGGCGCTGGGTGGTCATCGCCGGTGAGCGGGCCCAGCGTCCGTCGGACTTCCTCCCCCGCCGGCTACCGGTAGAGGACGATCCGCTGCGCCCCTGCCCCTTCTGCCCGGGTTCCCAGCTCGACCCCGTGCTCGAGTGCCGCGGCCCCGACGGCGAATGGGACGTGCGGGTGGTCCCCAACCTGTACCCGGCCTTCTCCGGCAACGATCCGATGGTCGTCACCCACCTCGGCCCGGTGTTCACCCAGGCACCGGCGAGCGGAGTCCACGACGTGGTCATCCTCTCCCCCGACCACAACGTGAGCTGGGCCGACATCGAAGCGGATCACTCGGCGCGCATCATGTCGGCCATCAAGCTGCGGATGCTCGAGCACTCGGAGCTTCCCGGCCTGCGCTACAGCCAGGCCGTGGTCAACTCCGGACGCGAGGCCGGGGCGTCCATCGAGCACCCCCACGGCCAGTTGCTGTCCATGCCGTTCATTCCCGGCGAGGCGGCCAACGAGCTGGCGGGTTTCGCCCGTTTCCAGGGCAACTGCCTGCTCTGCGCGGTGATGGAGGCCGAGACCGAGGAGGGACACCGGGTCGTCTACGCCGACGACCGGGTGGTGATGATCTGCCCCTTCTGGAGCGGCACTCCCTACGAGATGCTCCTCATGCCGCGTTCCCACGACATCCACCTCTACGAGGCCGACGACGAGGACCTGGCGGCCATGGGGCGGTCGGTGCAGCTGGCTCTGGACTCGCTGCGGTTCCGCCTCGGCGACGTGGCCTACAACCTGATGTTCCACTCGGCCCCGTTCCGGACCTCGGCCGACTTCCACTGGCACGTGCACGTGGTCCCCAAGATCTCGACCCGGGGCGGCTTCGAGATGGGTTCGGGTGTGCTCATCAACGTGGTTCCCCCCGAGCGGGCCGCCGACGACCTGCGCTCCAGCTTCGCCCACGCCTGAGTCCGCCCGTCCGCCAGCGCGGCCGGGAAGCCGGCCTACGACCGCGGCGAGGGAGCGAGCCAGAGGACCCCGAGGGGCGGCAGGGTCAGCGACACCGACCAGGGCCGGCCGTGGTGGGCGGTCGGCTCGGCCTCGACGCCGCCCAGGTTGCCCACCCCGCTACCCCCGAACTCGCCGGCGTCGGAGTTGAGCAGCTCCCGCCAGTAGCCCCCGCAGGGCACCCCCACGCGGTGGTCGTGACGGGCCACCGGCGTCAGGTTGGCCACGCAGAGCACCCATTCCTCGGAGCCGGAGGCGGCGCGGCGCAGGAACGACAGCACGCTCTGGTCGCTGTCGTCGGCGTCCACCCACTCGAAGCCCTCAGGGGTGTCATCGGCCCGCCACAGCGCCGGCGTGGACCGGTACACGCCGTTGAGCGCCCGGAGGAGGTCGCGCACCCCGCGATGGGCGTCCCAGTGCTCGAGAATCCACCAGTCGAGCTCCTGCTCGTGGTTCCACTCCCGTTCGGGGGCCAGCTCCGATCCCATGAACAGCAGTTGCTTGCCGGGGTGGGCCCACATCCACGAGTACAGGGCGCGCAGATTGGCCAGCTGCTGCCAGCGGTCGCCGGGCATCTTGTTGAGCAACGAGCCCTTGCCGTGCACCACCTCGTCGTGGGACAGGGGGAGCACGAAGTTCTCGGACCAGGCGTAGATCAGCCCGAAGGTCAGCTCGCTGTGGTGGTAGCGCCGGTGGATGGGGTCGTGGCTGAAGTAGTCGAGGGTGTCGTGCATCCACCCCATGTTCCACTTGAAGCCGAATCCGAGCCCCCCGAGGTAGGTCGGGCGCGACACTCCCGGCCACGCCGTGGACTCCTCGGCCATGACGGTGGCGCCCGGGTAGTGACCGAAGACCGCCTCGTTCACCTCCTCGAGGAACCCGACGGCCTCCAGGTTCTCCCGGCCACCGAAGCGGTTGGGCAGCCACTGTCCCGGTTGGCGGGAGTAGTCGAGGTAGAGCATCGAAGCCACCGCGTCGACCCGGAGCCCGTCGACGTGGAACTGCTCGATCCAGTAGAGGGCGTTGGCGAGGAGGAAGTTCCGTACCTCGTTGCGCCCGAAGTTGAAGATGAGGGTGCCCCAGTCCTGGTGCTCGCCCTGACGAGGATCGCGGTGCTCGTACAGGGCGGTCCCGTCGAAGCGGGCCAGGGCGAAGTCGTCCTTGGGGAAGTGAGCCGGGACCCAGTCCACGAGGACCCCTATACCGGCGCCGTGCAGGGCGTCGACGAGGACCCGGAAGTCGTCGGGGCTCCCGAACCGTGACGTGGGGGCGTAGTAACCCGATACCTGGTAGCCCCAGGAGCCGCTGAAGGGGTGCTCGGCCATGGGCATGAGCTCGACGTGGGTGAATCCGAGATCGGCGAGATACCCCGGCAGCACCTCGGCCATTTCCCGGTAGGACAGGGGACGTCGGGTGCCGTCCCTGTCGGTGGTCCACCGCCACGAACCGGCGTGCATCTCGTATATCGACAGCGGCGAGTGCAGAAGGTCGGTCTCGGCCCGCCGGGCGAGCCAGTCCTCGTCCTGCCACCGGTGGGCCGACTCGCCCACCACCACGCTGGCCGTCGCCGGGGGTTCCTCCATGCTGAAGGCCATCGGATCGGTCTTCAGGATCAGGCGGTCGTCGGAGGTCACCAGCTCGAACTTGTAGCGGGCCCCGGCCTCCACCCCGGGCACGAACAGCTCCCATACGCCCGACCCGCCGAGGGACCGCATGGGATGGACCCTTCCGTCCCAGAAGTTCCAGTCCCCCACCACCCGAACGGCCTTGGCGTTGGGAGCCCACACCGAGAAGGCCACCCCGGGGAGCCCGTCGTGGACCCGGGAGTGGGCTCCGAGCACCTCCCAGAGCCGATGGTGGCGACCCTCCCCGAACAGGTGCAGGTCGAGCTCACCTATGGTCGGCCAGGCGGCGTAGGGATCCGCGAAGCGGAACGTCGTCGCCGCCCCGCCCCTCGAGTAGACCGCCTCCAACTGGTAGCCCCCGTCCCCGTCGAGGCGCCCCTCGAACAAGCCGGCGGGATGCACCATCTTCATGTCCACGGGGTCACCACCGTCGGACGGGACTATCCGCACCTCCGTGGCACCGGGTCGGAACGAGCGGACCACCCCGTCGTGCCGGCCGAGGATGCGGTGCGGGTCGCCGTGGCGACCGGCCACGACCAGTTCCAGCTCCGGATCAACCATCTCCACCTCCTTCGACCAACCTTTCGAGCGCGTCGAGGGGTATAGCTACCCATTCCGGGCGGTGAAGTAGCTCGTAGTCGAGCTCGTAGAGGCATTTGTCCAGCTCGTAGGCCGTCATCACGGCGGCTGCCACCTCGGCGTCGGGGAGCAACTGCGACACCTCCGGGTGGCGCCGGTAACCCTCGAGGAAGGCCTGGCGGTTGTGCGACTCCCACATGCGCGCCGCGGGGACCATCTCGGCCCAGTCGGCCACCGCCCGCTCGACCAGCGCGTGTCGGGAGGCGTAGTGCAGCGAACGGAGCATCCCGGTCACGTCCTTGAAGACCGATGCCGGCCGGGTCCGCTCCTCGACGGGCCGCCCCGGCTCGCCCTCGAAGTCGAGCACGTACCATCCCATATCGGTCCGCATCACCTGACCGAGGTGGTAGTCGCCGTGGACCCTGATGCCGGGTCCCGGGTCGCTCACCTCCTCCAGGCGCACCAACAAGGTCCGGGCCGCCCCGAGCAGGTCCCGGCCCAGGTGGCGGCCGGCCGCTTCCAGCCGCCCGGCCAGGCTGGCCACCAACGCCGCCCAGGAGCCGGCCATGGCATCGGGGGTCGCCGTACCGAAGGCCTTCTGCAGTCCGAGGTGCATGTCCGCGGTGACCTTGCCGAGCCGACCCGCCTCGCCGCCGAAGTCGCCACCGGCCTCGGCCGGCGTGGCCACCTCCGGGCTGTTGTAGAAGTCCCTGAGCGAGGTGAGGGCGAGGGCCCAGCCTTCGCTGCCGCCCGACAGGAATTCCTGCCCGAAAGCCAGGTCGTAGGTGCCGTCCCGCCAACGCACCAGCGGCGCCGCCACGTTGGCGAACCCGACGTCGGCCAGGGCCGAGGTCACCTCCACGTCGGGGTTGGGCCCGGGGCGTAGGTGGCGGAACAGCTTGAGGATCAGCCGGTCGTCGTAGACGATCGACGTGTTGGACTGCTCCGCGGCCATCGGGCGCGACCGGGAGGCCGACTCCCGTCCCCCGCTGGCGGCCTCCAGCAGCTTCCTGGCCAGCTCGGAGTCCCACGTGGCGTCGTAGGCGAACACCCCCTCGGCCGACCCCACCACACTGCTGTCGTGGCCGTTCAGGAAGTCGGCGGGCTCACCGTCGGGTCGGACGCCGAGGACGACCTGGTAGGTCTCGCCGGCGACGTCGAGGATCAGCTGCCACATCTGATGATCGGCGCCGGCGGACCAGAGGAGCCGCTGCGCCGTGACCTCCACCTCCGCCGCCGGAGGCGGCTCCGACCCGGCGTACCAACGCTGGGCGGCCAGGTACTCGGGCAGACGCTCGACGAGCTCGGAAGGGAAGTGTTCGGGCACAGCTACGGGCCTCCTCCCGGTTGGCCCACCAGCTCGAACCAGTAGAAGCCGTAGGGCGCAAGAGTGATGAAGTAGGGGAGCTCGCCGATGCGGGGGAACGGAACCCGCCCGAGCAACTCGATGGGGGTCATACCCTCCCACTGCTGCAGAGGCAACTCGGCCGGTTGGGCCAGCTTGGAGAGATTGCAGACGCACAAGACGATGTCCGGGCCGGTCTCCCGCGGCCGTCCGTCCTCCCCTCCCGCGGGTCGATCGGGCTCCTCCAGCGTGCGGACATAGGCCAGCACCGACGGATTGTCCAGGTTGACCACCTCGAACGAGCCGGCCCCGAACACCGGGTGCTGCTTGCGCACCTCGAGCATCCGCTTCATCCAGTGGAGGAAGGAGCTGGGGTTGCGCATCCCGGCCTCCACGTTGACCGCCTGGAATCCGTAGACGGGATCCATGAGCGGCGGCAGGTACAGCTGGGCGAAGTCAGCGCGGCTGAACCCGGCGTTGCGGTCCGGGGACCACTGCATGGGCGTGCGCACGCCGTCGCGGTCACCGAGATAGATGTTGTCGCCCATGGCGATCTCGTCGCCGTAATACAGGATCGGTGAGCCGGGAAAGGAGAAGAGCAGGGCGTGGAGCAGTTCGGCGACGCGCCGGTCATTGTCCACGAGGGGGGCCAGGCGCCGGCCGATCCCGATGTTGCGCTTCATGCGCGGGTCCTTGGCGTACTCCGCCCACATGTAGTCGCGTTCCTCGTCGGTGACCATCTCCAGGGTGAGCTCGTCGTGGTTGCGCAGGAATATGCCCCATTGGCAGTTGGCCGGAATCTCGGGCGTCCGAGCCAGGATCTCGGTTATGGGATAGCGCTGCTCACGGCGCACCGCCATGAACATGCGCGGCATCACCGGGAAGTGGAAGCACATCTGGCACTCGTCGCCGTCACCGAAGTACTGCACCACGTCCTCGGGCCACTGGTTGGCCTCGGCCAGAAGCACCCGCCCCGGGTAGAGGGCATCGACCTCCTTGCGGAGTCGGCGCAGGAACTCGTGGGTCTCCGGCAGGTTCTCGCAGTTGGTCCCGTCACGCTCGTATAGATACGGCACGGCGTCGAGGCGGAAACCGTCGAGACCGATGTCGAGCCAGTAGCGGCAGACGTCGATCATGGTTTCGGCCACTTCGGGGTTGTCGTAGTTGAGGTCGGGCTGGTGGGAGAAGAACCGGTGCCAGTAGAACTGCCCCCTCTGTGGATCCATGGTCCAGTTGGACTTCTCGGTGTCCACGAAGATGATGCGGGCGTCTCCGTAGCGCGTCTCGTCGTCGCTCCAGACGTACCAGTCGGCCTTGGGGTTGGAGCGGTCCATCCGTGACTCCTGGAACCAGGGGTGCTGATCCGAGGTGTGGTTCATCACCAGGTCGGCGATGATCCTGATGCCCCTGCGATGGGACTCCTCGACCAGCTCCACGACGTCGGCCAGATCCCCGTACTCGGGAAGGATGGTCCAGAAGTCGCTTATGTCATAGCCGCCGTCACGCAGGGGTGACTGGTAGAAGGGCAGCAGCCAGAGGCAGTCGACGCCCAGCCACTGAAGGTAGTCGAGCTTGGAGGTGAGCCCTGCGAGGTCACCGGTGCCGTCACCGTTGGCGTCGTAGAAGCCCCTGACGAGGACCTCGTAGAAGACGGCCGTCTGGAACCAGGTGCTCACTGGCGTTCCGAGCCGAGGTTCAAGGAGAATAGGTGGGCCACCCGCTGGGTCGGGTCGAGGCGGACGTAGGCGTCCCCGCCGGCCCAGGTGTAGGTCTCCCCCGCCAACTCGTCGTAGACCACGTAGGAACCCGCGGTCGGGAGGCGCAGCGCCGTCAGATCGAGATGGATGATGGCCTCCTGGGCACCGTAGGGATCGAGGTTCACCACGACGAGGACCCGGTCGGAGCCGTCGTCGCTGGTCTTGGCGTAGGCGATGATCTGCGGGTTGGTCGTGGGGAAGAAGCGGATCGACCGCAGCCGCCGGAGTGCCGGATGGTAGCGGCGGATGCGGTTGACGGCGGTGATGAGCGGTACCAGCGATCCGGGCTGGTCGAAATCCCGGAGGCGTATCTGGTACTTCTCCGAATCGAGGTACTCCTCGTTGGTCTCCGACGCCGGCTGGTTCTCGTACAGCTCGTATCCCGAGTAGAGACCGTAAGAAGGAGACAGCGTTGCTGCCAGCACAAGGCGCAGGGCGAAGGCGCTGGGCGGCCCGTTGCGCAGCGGCCCGGAGAGGATGTCGGGGGTGTTGGGCCAGAAGTTGGGACGCATGTAGTCGGTCCTCGGACTGTGGGCCAGCTCCTCCATGTAGGCCCAGATGCCCTCCTCACCGTGCTGTTCGGTCCGCCACGTGAAGTAGGTGTAGCTCTGGGAGAAACCAGCCTCCGCCAGGCGGGCCATCACGTGGGGCCGGGTGAAGGCTTCGGCGAGGAACAGCACGTCGGGATGCTCCGCTTGCACCTCCGAGATGACCCACTCCCAGAAGGCCACTGGCTTGGTGTGGGGGTTGTCCACTCTGAATATGCGCACACCGAAGGAGATCCAGTGGTCGAGTACGGCCTTGCACGCCGACCACATCGCCTCCCGGTCGCGCTCCCTGTCGGGCCAGAAGTTGAGCGGATAGATGTCCTGGTAGATCTTGGGCGGGTTCTCGGCGCAGGCGATGGTCCCGTCGGGCCGGTGGTGGAACCACTCGGGATGCTCACCCACCCAGGGGTGATCGGGCGAGCACTGCAGCGCGTAGTCGAGGGCCAGTTCCATCCCGTTGGCTCGCAGCTCGGCGATCAGATGCACCAGATCGTCCTCGGTCCCGAGCTCGGGATGGATGGCGGTATGGCCGCCTTCCTTCGAACCGATGGCCCAGGGACTACCCGGGTCGCCGGGGCCGGCCTCGAGGGAGTTGTTGGGACCCTTGCGGAAGGTGCGACCGATGGGGTGGATCGGCGGCACGTACAGCACATCGAAGCCCATCGCCGCCAGTGCCGGGACCCGCTCGGCGGTGCCCCTGAAGCCGCCGAGGGACCGGGGGAACAGCTCGTACCACGCCCCGAACAGGGCCCGTTCGCGGTCGACCCACAGTCGCACCGGATCGGAAGGGGTCAGGTCGACGGCGTCGTCGAAACCGTGCAGCTCGCCTGCCATCCCGAAGCGCACGGTGTGGCCCTGGACCTCCAGGCGGTGCGGACCGATCTCCGACGCCACGACGGTGGCCGTCCACTCGTCGTTGCCCAGCGGCTCGAGCGGGGCCACGGCCACCGGATCGGTTCGGCCCTCGGCGTAGAGCAGGACACGACCGGTGATGGGATCGTGGCCATCACGGAACATGACCGCGGTCACCGCCACCGGCTCACCCACGACAGCCTTGGCCGAGCGGCTCGGATGGGGGGCACGAGGCCTGATGTCCTCGATCACCAGGCGTCCGGTCACGGCCTTCAGGCTACCCGCGCCGGCTCTGGCGGAATCGGCCGCTCCGGGGGCGCAGTAGCTTTGAAAAGATGAGAGCGCTACGCAGCTTCACGGTCAGGGCCCGCCTCCCCGAGCCTCTGGTGCCGCTTCAGGACCTGGCCTTCAACCTGCGTTGGTCCTGGGACACCCGGACGCGTGATCTCTTCCGATGGGTCGACCCGCAGATATGGGAGAGCACCTTCCACGACCCGGTGCGCCTGCTCGGTCTCGTCGACCGCCAGCGCCTCGACCAACTGGCCGCCGACCCCGGATTCATGGGTTTCCTCACCGAGATGCACGACGAGCTGCGCCGCTACACCGGGCGGCCCCGTTGGTTCCAGACCAGCGGCGACATCTCCCTGCGGGGCGTCGCCTACTTCTCACCCGAGTTCGGGATCGCCGAGGCCCTACCCCAGTACTCCGGAGGTCTCGGGGTCCTGGCCGGGGACCACCTCAAGGCGTCGAGCAGCCTGGGCGTGCCTCTGATCGGTGTGGGCCTCATGTACCGGATGGGGTACTTCCGCCAGCACCTCGACTCGGAGGGATGGCAGGAGGAGCGCTACCCGGTACTCGACCCCCATTCGATGGCGTTGGAACTGGTGAGCGACGTGCGGGTCGCAGTTGACCTGGCCGGGGCCCGCCTGGAAGCGCAGGTGTGGCTGGCTCAGGTCGGGCGGGTGAAGCTGTACCTGCTCGACGCCGACGTCGAGCCCAACGCCCCGGAGGAGCGGGCCGTGACCGACCGCCTCTACGGTGGCGGTCCCGAGCACCGGCTGCGCCAGGAGATCCTGCTCGGCATCGGCGGGGTACGGGCCCTTGACGCGGTGGGTGCCGCCACTCAGGTGTTCCACACCAACGAGGGTCACGCCGGCTTCCTCGGCCTCGAACGCATCCGCCGCCTGATCGTCGGGGAGGGCCTCAGCTGGGACGAGGCGGTGGAAGCCACCCGGTCCGGCACCGTGTTCACGACCCACACTCCGGTACCGGCGGGGATCGACCGCTTCCCCCGCGACATGATGGAGCGCTACTTCTCCGACTGGGCCATGGAATGTGGCATTTCCATCGACACGCTCATGGCCCTCGGCCACTTCCCGGGGGAGTCCCCCTCCGACCCGTTCAACATGGCGGTGATGGGCCTGCGCCTGGCCGGCCGGTCCAACGGCGTGGCCGCCCTGCACGGGCGCACCAGCCGTGAGATGTTCCAGGGACTGTGGCCGCGCGTCCCGGTCGAGGAGGTGCCCATCCAGTCGGTCACCAACGGGGTCCACGGGCGAACCTGGGTGTCCTCGCAGATGGACGACCTTCTCTCCAAGTACGTGTCGCCCGCCTGGGACGACGCCGGGCCGGAGGAGTGGGCCGGGATCTGCGCGGCCCGCGACGACGAGCTGTGGCGGGTGCGCGAGCAGGGACGCGCCGCCCTGGTCGACTTCGTACGGGAGCGCCTGCGCAGCGGCTTGACCGAGCGGGGGGTCTCCAGCACCGACGCCACATGGGTCGACGAGGTCCTGGACCCCCGGTACCTGATAGTGGGCTTCTCGAGGCGCTTCGCCACCTACAAGCGGGCCACCCTCCTCTTCTCGCAGGCCGACCGCCTGCGCGCCCTGCTCCTCGACCCCCAGAACCCCATTCAGTTGGTGTTCGCCGGCAAGGCCCACCCGGCCGACGAGCTGGGCAAGGAGATGATCGCCCAGATCGTCCGCTTCTCGAGGGACCCGACGCTGCGCCACCGCATCACCTTCATCGAGAACTACGACATTTCCGTGGCCCGCATGATGTACCAGGGCTGCGACGTCTGGCTGAACACCCCCCGCCGCCCGATGGAGGCCAGCGGCACCAGCGGCGAGAAGGCCGCCCTCAACGGCGCTCTCAACCTGTCGATACTCGACGGCTGGTGGGATGAGATGTTCGACGGGACCAACGGGTGGGCCATCTCCTCGGCCGAGCGCATCACCGACCTCACCCACCGCGACGAGGTCGAGGCCACCAGCCTCTTCGAGATCCTCGAGCGCCAGATCGTCCCCCTGTACTACGAACGGCGGGGAGGGCGCTACCCCCGCGACTGGGTGGCCCGGGTCAAGTCCTCGGTGGCCTCACTCGGTCCCAAGGTGATGGCCTCCCGGATGGTCAAGGATTACGTCCACGACCTCTACGAGCCCACCGCCCTCCAGACCGACGCCCTGTCCGCCGACGGCTACCGCCGGGCCCGCCAGCTGGCCGCCTGGAAGCAGCGGGTGAGCGGGGCCTGGCCCGAGGTCAAGGTCCTCCTCGTGGAGCAGGACGACGGCGGCGGGCTCATGGACCTCGGGGGACGGCGCTCGGTGGCGGTGTCGGTGGACCTCGGCTCCCTCAGCCCCGACGACGTGGCCGTGGAGCTGCTCCACGGTCCGGTGGTCAGCAACGAGGAGATGTCCTCGACCGAGGTGGTTCGCCTGGCCCTGAGCCCCGATGCCAACCCCGAGTCGGGCCCGTTCCGCTACGTGGGGTCGTTCCCCTGCGACCGCTCCGGTCGTCACGGCTACACGGTCCGCATCGTGCCGTCCCATCCCGATCTGGTCGAAGCGGTCGAGATGGGCTGCATCGCCTGGGCCTGACTCCGGCCCCCGCCGGCCCCCACCCCGCTCAGGCCCCGGCGAGAAGCTCGTCGGCTACCTGGTAGGGGTCCTTCCTCCGCTCGATCAGTTCCCGGGTGACGGTGTCCCAAGCGGATCCGGCACGGACCGCCGTGAGCTGCTCCTCGATGGAGGCGACCAGGATGCGCCCCAACTCGTCGAGCAGCCGCCGCGCCCGTCGCTCCTGCAGCTCCCCGCTGGACTCGAGATGGCTCCTGTGGTCGACCACCGCCGCCCACAGCGCCGGGACGCCCTCGCCGGTGGCGGCCACGCAGGGCAGCACCGGGGGCCGCCAGGCGCCCATGTGCATGTTCATGTCCAACATGTTCTCCAGGTCCCGCCGGGTCTCCTCGGCACCGGGGCGGTCGGACTTGTTGACGGCGAACACGTCGGCGATCTCCAGCAGCCCCGCCTTGGCCGCCTGAACTGCGTCACCCCAGCCGGGGTTGACCACCACCACCGTGGTGTCAGCCGCCCCGGCTACCTCCACCTCCACCTGCCCCACCCCCACGGTCTCCACCAGCACGACCGGGTAGCCGCAGGCGGCCAGCACCCGGATGGCTTCGGGAGCGGCCAGGGCCAGGCCCCCCAGGTGGCCTCTCGTGGCCATGGACCGCACGAACACCTTGGGGTCCAGGGCGTGGCCCTGCATGCGGATACGGTCGCCGAGGATGGCCCCTCCCGAGAAGGGCGACGACGGGTCGATGGCCAATACCCCCACCGGCACCTCCAGGACGGCCCGGACCTCGCTGATCAAGCGGTCGGTGAGAGTGGACTTCCCGGCTCCGGGAGCCCCGGTTATGCCGACGACGTGGTCGCCCTGGCCGTCGGGGAAGGTGAGCCGCCCGACCTGGCGGGCCGCCGGGCCGCCCCGTTCCACGAGGGAAAGGAGTCGGCCGAGCGCGGCCCGCTCCCCTCGCCGGGCGGCTTCGTAGAGGACTGCGGGTTCTCGGGCCGGGGGCATGGCCGACCAGTATGGCGGGCCGCCCGCCGTACGCTCTAGACGTGGCATCGCTCCTCGAACACGTCGACGTCGATCGGCTGGTGTCGCTGACCAGCGCGCTGGTGGCCGTGGACACCCGCAACCCTCCCGGCAACGAGGCACCCATCGAGGAGGTGGTGCGCTCGGCCCTGGACGCCCGCACCTCGCGCTGGAGGAGTATCGAGCCGGCCCTCGGGCGGCTGTCCCTCGTGGCCGAACTGGACCACCCCGCCGGCCCCGACCCGCGCCGCCCGACCCTGATCGTCAATGGCCACCTCGACGTGGTACCGGTCAACGCCAGCGCGTGGAGCCATGACCCTTTCGACCCGCAGGTGGTGGACGGGCGCCTCTACGGGCGGGGCACGGCCGACATGAAGGGCGGTATAGCCGCCGCCATCTGCGCCCTCGACGTTCTGGAGCGGGCCGGCCGGGTCCCGGGCTGCAACCTGGTGTTCCACCTCGTCGCCGACGAGGAGCGCGGCGGCCGGCTGGGGACCCTGGCCCTCCTCGAGGCGGGGATGATCCAGGGGGACGCCTGCCTGGTCCCCGAGCCCACTGATCTCGAGCTCTGCGTGGCCGAACGGGGCCTGCTCCAGGCGCGGTTGCACATCGCCGGCCGGCCGGGGCACGGCAGCCGACCCCGCGAGGGGATTTCGGCCATAGAGCACGCCGCCCGGGTGGTGCTGGCGCTGCACGCCGCCGACTTCGGCGGCGATGAGCACCCCCTGCTCGGGCGGCCGACGGCCAATGTGGGCACCATCAGCGGGGGCAGCGCGTTCAACACGGTGGCCGAATCTTGCGTGGTGGGCGTGGACCGCCGGGTCCTACCCGGAGCGACCGCCGAGTCGACGCAGGCCGAGATCGAGGCGCTCATCGAGGCCGCCGGCGTGGAGGGTCTGCGCTACCGCTTCGAGCTGGACACCTTCGGGGAGGCCAGTGAGATGTCCCCCGGCGACCCCTGGGTGAAGTTGGTGGGCGACGCCGTGGCCGGGGCGACGGGGCGACCGCCGGGGGTGATCGGCATGACTTTCACCACCGACGCCCGCTTCGTGCGCAACCAGGCGGGCATCCCCTCGGTGGTGTGCGGGCCGGGCCGCATCGATCAGGCCCACGGTGACGACGAGTACGTCGAGGTGTCGAGTCTGGCCCAGGCGGCCGCCGCCTTCGCCGAGCTGTTCGCGTCCTACGCCTGATCCGAGGGGCGCCCCGAGCCGAGGGGCGCCCGACCCGCTCACTCAGCCTTTCAGCCGGTCCATCCAGTCGAGGGTCAACTCGCAGATCCGGTCGTCCACGCCGCGTAGGGCGTGGTCCTTGCCGTCGATCCAGTGGTGGGTTACCGGTCCCCTTATGGCGGCGGTGGCCAGCTCCAGCTCGTCGGGCCGGGCGAAGGCGTCGCGGGTTCCCGATATGAACAGGCAGGGGACTCCGATGGCCGGGAAATGCCCGTCGCGCCGCTTGTCGGGCCGCCCCGGAGGGTGCAACGGGTAGCTGATGAGCAGCAGCCCGGCGGCGGCCAGTCCCTCGGCCACGGCCATGGAGCACATCCGCCCACCCATCGACCGCCCACCGAGGACCAGCCGGGCCGGGGGCGTCAAACGCCCGCTCAGGGCGGCGGCTTCGGCCCGGACGGCCTCGACCAGGACCGGGGCCCGGTCGGGCGCCCGGCGGCCGGCCCGCCGGTAGGGGAAATCCATGCGCTCCACGGTCCAGCCCGCCGGGCCGGCCGCGCCGTCGAGAGCGACCAGCGTGGCCTGATCCCGGTCGGCTCCCGCGCCCGGTGCCAGCAGGAGGCCCTGGGAGGGCTTCAAACGACGGCGCGCAGGAGGTTGTGGAGCTGGTCGGCGTGCTCGAAGACCTCGTTGGGGTCGTGGCCGCCTTCGATGGCCGCAGCCAGCGAACGGGCCCGGCTGCGGATGCGGAACCAGTCGACCTCGTCGAGCCCGAGCAGCGGAGGACCCTCGGTCTCTTCGATCCAGCGCAGCGTCGCGTCGCGGCGCATGTCGTCGGTCGGATCAGCCGACAGCCGCCCGCAGGCCGCGAACAGCTCGGCCACCGCCCGATAGCGGTCCTCGTCGCTCTGGTCGTCGGCGCCGTCGGCGTCACCGCCGATCAGATCGAACAGCGCCTCGACCTCGTCCTCACGGCTCGAAGGAACGAGGATCTCGTCACCCTCCCATTCGTGGGCGATCCCCTTCTGGTCGAGCATGATCGAAAGCTCGGCCCTCTGGTCGGGCCGCCACCCGGCCAGCTCGTACACCGTCCGTTCACCAGGTCGGGCGGCCGGGGCCGGCGAGTCCCCGCCGGCCCCTACGCCGAGGGGGGCCAGGAGCTTCTCGAGCACCCCCGCTTCCTTGCGGATGTCCTCCTCGAGTGCCTCGTCGGCGCCGAGGGCGGTGAGCAGACGGCGGGTCACCCGCCCGATGGCCGACCACGCCTCCTCGTCGAAGGGACCGTACCTGTCGGCCAGGAACACCGCGGTGCTGGCCTCGGCCACGTCGGCGTCGGCCTGCATGTCCGTGGGGTCGACCCGCAAGCGGGTGACGGCGTCGGCGAGGAGGCGAAGCGTGGCGGCCATGTCGTCGCCCTCGTCGATCCAGGTGTCCGACCCGTCGTCGGCGTCGACGCGCCCTTCGGCCGTCTCGTCCCCGTCGAGCGGGACCGAAGCGGCAAGGTCGTCCCCGAGCGGCCTAGCCGCGTCATCTCGACCGGCCGCAGTCCACAGGTCGGCGGCGTCGAGATGATCCCCCGGCCCGTCGCCGTCCTCCCCAGTGTCGGCAGCCGCCGCCGAGCCGGCGTCCATGGTCTCGCTCAGCATGGCCACCAGATCATCGACGCGCTCCTCATCGGCGGCGTCGATGATCAGCTCGTCTTCCTCGAAGCGGTGCTCGATCCCGAGGTCGTTCATGCGGACGATCAGCTGGCCTCGGTCGCGGTCGGCCCACCCGTCGATCCGGTAGCCGACCTCATCCTCCTCGACGCCCGGCTCGAGCTCGGGTATGGCCGAGGGCACCAGCTTCTGACGGCACGAATGACACCGACCTCGACTGTGCACCTCGTACCCGCACGTGGCGCAGTACCAGACCCGCGCCATGATTCAGGTCCGCTTCTTCTTGGGCAGGATCGGGGCGTCGCGCCCCGTGCCCTTGGCCGACGAGCCGGGGGCCACGGCCGCCGCCCCCGCGGCCGGTGCCTGATTGATCTCGTGGTACTCGTCCTCGACGTTCACCGACCACACGTCGTGGGAGGCGCCGAACAGGTTCTCGACGGTGAGCATGGCGGTGTACATCGAATGGTCCTGGTTGTTGTAGCGGTGCATGCCGTTACGTCCGACAGGGAACACGTTGGGCGCATGGGAGCTCAGCCAGGCCCGGATGCGGTCCACGTTGGCGGCGTAGTCCTGGTCGTAGTAGGGGTAGGCCTTGGGCATACGGACCACGTAGCCGGCCTCGACCTGTGACGGGTCGAGGAGACCGAGCTGGCCGAGCTCGGCGGCGCCCTGGCGGACCAGCACCTCGTCGGGGGAGCTCCACGATTCGTCTCCCTCCTCGACGGTGTACTCGAGGCCGAGGACGTTGCGGCCTTCCTTGACGAGGAACGGCGACCAGGAACCGAAATTCTGGATGCGCATGGTCTTCACCGTGGGATCGTGGATGTAGATCCAGTTGTCGTCCCAGGGAACGGCGGACTCGGGCACCACCAGGGCCACCGTGAGGAAGTCCCTGTAGTAGAGGGCGTCGGCCGCCCGCCGCACGTCTTCGGGCACGGGGGGGTCCATGACCTGGACCAACTGGTTGATGGGCATGGACGATATGACCGCCGACGCCGGGTACTCCGTCGTCGCCCCGTCGTGCTCACCGACGACTGCGACGGCCCGCCCGCCGGAGTGGCGGATCCGCACGACCCTTGTGTTCATGAGGACCTTGGTGCCCTGCTCCTCGACGAGGTCACGACAGCGCTCCCACATCATCCCGGGACCGAGGCGGGGGTACTGGAACTCCTCGATGAGCGAGGTGATCTGCTTCTGGTTGCGCTTCGGCGTGAGGGCGTTGATCACCGCCGAGGCCAGCGAGAGGTTCTTGACCCGCTGAGCGGCCCAGTCGGCGGGCATCTCCGCAGGCGGATGGCCCCACACCTTCTCGGTGTAGGTCTTGAAGAAGTGGTGGTAGAGCCGGGACCCGAAGCGGGCCACCAGCCACCCCTCGTACATGTCCTGCCTGGCCGGGGGACGCACCCGGGCCCAGGCGTAGGACAGGACGCAGCGGACCGCTTCGACCACGCCGAGGTTCCCAAGGGCGTTGGACGCCTTCAGCGGGTAGTCGTAGAATTTGCCCCGGTAGTAGATGCGGCTCTTGCGGGGGCGCAGCATGAAGTCCTCGTCGGGGAGCACCTCGTGCCAGAAGGCCTCGACCGCCGCCACTTTGGTGAAGAAGCGGTGGCCGCCGATATCGAAACGCCAACCGTCGCGCTCCACGGTGCGGCTGATACCGCCCACGACGTCGTCGGCTTCGAGCACGGTGGACCGCCGTCCCACCTTGCCCAACTCGTAGGCCGCGGTCAGGCCCGCCGGGCCGGCGCCGATGATTACGACATCGCTGGCCAGATCGCCAGGTTGATCAGTCACTCAGAACTCCCTTGAAGCTACGTACTCACCCGGCGTAGCGGGTCAGGTTCTCGAACTCGTAGTACTGCCAACCGTTGGCCCCGATCAGAGTCACGCCGGACTGGCGCAGCAGATCCAGCCAGCTCTTGATGTAGCCGCAGTTCCCCCCGAGGGAGGGATAGCCGTCGCGCCAGACCAGCCAGACGGTGTGGTTGGGACCTACCCGTTGCAGGGCGTTCTCGGTGAACTGGGAGACGTTGGTGGAGGCGATGGTCTTCTTGTAGTCGACCCAGTTCACCCGGGCCGGTCCGATGGCGCGGGGGAAGGTGATCTGCTGGACGCCGGGCACCCGGAGCAGCCGGTTGACCGCCGGTCCCAGCTGGTCGGGGCAGTAGATCACCAAATCGCCGGGGGAGGCCTGGGAGTTGAGCACCGCCGCGACCTGCACCGCCTGGGTACGCTGCTGGCTGTTCTCGCTCTGCCCGGTCAGTAGACCGGCCAGGACCAGCACGCTCAGGCACCCGGCCCGGAACCGTCGACCCGGCACCACCGCCAAACCGGACGCCATCACCAGCAGGAAGAGCGGCAGGACCACGGCGGTGTAACGGGCCACGAACGCGGCGTTGGCGATGGCCCCCAACACCACCGCCGTGACCAGCGTGGCCACCGCCACGCCGACCATGGGGCCCATCCCCGGCCTGGGGGACAGCTCGATGAGCACGGCCGGTCCGGCCTCGACCTGCCGGGTCCCCCCACGGCCGTCGTCGATGGTGACCATGGCCCCGGGCGCCGCGGTCCGCCCGAAGGTGCCCAGCACGAACAACAAGAAGGTGGCGAACATGAGCAGCCCGCCCCACGGGCCGCCCCCCGACCAGTCCCCGAACACCGTGAGCAGGTCACCCGGGCTGGCCGCGCTGGTCCAGGGAGTCCCGGTATGGAGGGTCTGGAAGAAGAACACCGGCACCCAGGGCAGCCAGAGGAGGCCCCCCACGATCATGGCCCGCAGGGCCGGTCCACCGTCGCCCCGGGCCAGGACCCTCCACAAGAGCCACAGCCCGGTGACGAGGACCAGGTAGATGGCCCAGTAGTGGGTGTAGAGGAGAGCCGCGGTGACCGCGCCGAGGGCCACCCGCCGCCCCCGGGTGGGATTCTCCATGACCGCGCTGAGAGCGAGGAAGCCCAGCACCGAGAGCAGCACCATCAGGGAGTACATCCGAGTCGTGGTGGCGTAGTTGATGGCGAAGGGTGACGACAGGGCCAGGAAGAACGCCACCCAGGCCACCGGGCGCCCACCGATGCGCCGTCCGGCCAACCAGAAGACCGGCAGCGTCACCACCGACGTCAGACCCGACAGGGCCCGCACCGCGCCGTCCCCCTGACCGAACAACCTCATCCAGAAGTGCAGGAGGACGTAGTAGAGCGGGGGAGCCCCGTCGTGGCTGAGCGCAGCCGGAATCTTCGACAGGGGCAGCCGGGCGATGTCGACGCTGATGGTCTCGTCCAGCCACAGGGCGCTGGGCGTCCAGAAGCGGAGGTAGACGCCGACCACCACCGCGACCGCACCCGCCGCCAGCAGGGCGGGATGAGGTCGGCGTCGCTCGCCGAACAGGGTCACCAGCAGCCCGGATTCGACTGGCCTAGGACTGCTTACCGTGGTTTGCACCGGCGTGCATGGTACCCAGGAGGGGGGTCGTCAGTCATATCACCACCGACGCGGGGGTACATTCGCGAACCGTGGAAGCACATACCGACCCTCGGACCCAGGCCCCCGACCGCAACCTGGCCATGGAGCTGGTCCGGGTGACCGAAGCGGCGGCGCTGGCCGCGGCCCGGTGGTTGGGTCGAGGGGATAAGGACGGCGCTGACGGGGCCGCCGTGGACGCCATGCGGATCGTCCTCGGCTCGGTACCCATGGACGGCGTGGTGGTCATCGGGGAGGGCGAGAAGGACGAGGCCCCGATGCTCTACAACGGGGAACGCATCGGCGACGGCACGACCCCCGAAGCCGACGTGGCGGTCGACCCCATCGACGGCACCACCCCGACCGCCCTCGGTCGGGGGGGCGCCCTATCGGTGATCGCAGTGAGCGAGCGGGGCACCATGTTCAACCCCGGCCCGTGCGTCTACATGGAGAAACTGGCGGTGGGCCCCGAGGCGGCCGGCAAGGTGAGCCTGGAGCAGTCCGTGGCGGAGAACCTGCGGGCGGTGGCCGAGGCCAAGGGGGAGTCGGTGCGTGACGTCACCGCGGTCATCCTCGACCGGCCCCGCCACGCCGAGCTGATCGAGCAGGTCCGCTCCACCGGGTCGCGTATCCGCCTGATCACCGACGGCGACGTGGCCGGCGCCATAGCCACGGCGTGGACCGGTTCGGGAGCCGACATCCTCTTCGGCATCGGCGGCACCCCCGAAGGGGTGATCGCCGCCGCCGCCCTCAAGTGCATGGGAGGCGAGCTGCAGGGGCGGCTGTGGCCCCGCGACGAGGCGGAGCGGCGCCACGCCGTCGAGCTCGGCTACGAGGTGGATCGGGTCCTCGGCCTCGACGACCTCGTCGAAGGGGATAACTGCTTCTTCGCCGCCACCGGCATCAGCGACGGCGAACTGCTTCGCGGCGTGCGCTACGACGCCGGGGGGGCCATCACCGATTCGCTGGTGATGCGGTCCAAGTCGGGGACGGTGCGACGCATCGACGCCCGCCACCGGCTCCAGAAGCTGGCGTCCTACGCCTCGGTGGCTTTCGACTGAACCACCCCTTTTCTGGTCCGGCGGTCGGACCTCACGGACCGGACCGACCCGGATCCCCGCCCGAGCGTCCGTGCGCCGATTCCCGCTCGAGCGCCCACTCCAGGTGGGCCCGGAGGTGGTGGCCTATCCCCTGACCGCGGTGCTCCTCGGCCACCCAGACCGTCCGAATCGGTCCGGCCCAGCCGAGCGAGGCGCGGGCCCACCCCACCGGCGCACCCTCCCGGTAGGCGTTGATGACCAGGGGGGGCAGCGGCCCCTCCGGCGGGCAGGGGGCGTCGAAGCGGGGGTCCACCAGGCGCCCGCCCACCAGCTCGAGAGCCAGACCCCCGGTGCCGATGCGGGCGGGGGCGCCGAGGGCGGCATCGGCCAGGGGGGACCAGGTGCGGCCGGGTCCCTCCTCGAGCAGGACCAACCGGTCGCAGGCCACCACCGCGCTGTAGGGGCCGAGAGCTTCGATCACCCCGGGGATGCGGGCGGGGGGCAACCCGTCGGCCACGGTGACATGCGGCACCCAGGGCCACGACAGGGGACGCTCCAGCGGGGGCTGGAACACCGCGTCCCGTAGGCGGCCCAGCTCGTCGAGGTCGCCCCCCACCGACAGGTAGACCACGGGGTTGTGGGGCAGGAAGCTGCTCACCTGCCCGAGGGCGAGCGACAGGCGCCCAGGCGGGCGGGCGGCGGCGGAGCGCAGCACCTCGAGGGCTGCCGGTAGGTCGTCGCGGCGCACGTTGACCGGCGGAACCAGTGTGATGTGGGGCGGGACCCGGGTCAGGCTCGGGTCGCCGACCGCCCGGCGCAGGCCGTCGATCTGGTGCGAGACGGGAGGGTCGAGCAGCACCACCACGCCGACGCGACGCCGGCTCCGATTGTTCGGTTGCGCGGACGCCACAGAGCCAGTGTGCCCTCTAGAGTTGGGGAGGTGCCGATCGAACGACCGAACTTCGTCCCCGACCAGCCGGTCGACCCCCACGACGCGGACCCGGAGCTGTTCGGGATCGTGGACCGGGAGTTGGAGCGGCAGAACACCACGCTGCAGCTGATCGCCTCGGAGAATTTCGCGTCCCGGGCAGTCATAGCCGCGACCGGCTCGGTCCTCACCAACAAGTACTCGGAGGGCTACCCGGGCAAGCGCTACTACGGGGGTAACGCCATCGTCGACGAGGTCGAGGATCTGGCCCGCCGGCGGGTGTGCGACCTGTTCGGGGCCACCCACGCCAACGTGCAGCCCCACTCCGGCGCCAACGCCAACCTGGCCGCCTACCTGGCCGTGCTGGAGGCCGGCGACACGGTGCTCGGGATGCGGCTCGACCAGGGCGGCCACCTGACCCACGGGTCACCGGTCAACATCAGCGGCCGCTTCTACAACTTCGTCTCCTACGGGGTCACCGAGAGCGACGAGCGGCTGGACTACGAGCAGCTCGCCGAACTGGCCGAGCAGCACCGGCCCAAGCTGATCGTGGCCGGGGCCACCGCCTACCCCCGGGTCATCGAACCCGCTCCCATAAGGGCCATCGCCGACTCGGTGGGCGCCCTGTTCATGTTCGACGCCGCCCACGTCGCCGGGTTGATCGCCGGAGGCGCCCACCCCAACCCGGTGGGCGTGGCCGACATAGTCACCTTCACCACCCACAAGACCCTGCGCGGTCCGCGCGGCGGCTGCATCCTCACCAACGACGCCGACCTCGCCAAGGCCATCGACAAGGCGGTCTTCCCGGGCCTGCAGGGCGGGCCCCTCGAGCACGTGATCGCGGCCAAGGCGGTGGCCTTCCGGGAGGCCGCCCAGCCGGAGTTCCGGCAGTACGCAGCGCAGATAGTCACCAACGCACGGGCGCTGGCGTCGGCTCTGGGCGCCGAGGGGTTCCGGATCGTTTCGGGAGGCACGGACAATCACCTGATGCTCGTGGACCTTCGTCCCTTCGACGCCGACCTCACCGGCAAGTTGGCCCAGGAGGCCCTCGACCGCAGCGGGATCACCCTCAACAAGAACACCGTGCCCAACGATCCCCGCTCGCCTTTCGTGACCTCCGGTCTGCGGATCGGCACGCCGGCGGTGACCACCGCGGGGATGGGGGAGGCCGAGATGGTCGTGATCGCCGGGCTGATAGCCCGTGTGCTGCGCCATCCCGAGGACACCCACGAGTCGGCCGCAGTGCGCGACGAGGTCGCCGTCCTCTGCTCCAAGTTCACGCCTTACCCTTGAGCGTCGCGCTGAGGTAGCACCATCAACGGGTACGCCGACTACGGCGTTGTGGCGGGGGTGGCGGCGCTGGTCACGTGGTTGGCCACCTTCATGGTCCGGCGCCTGTCGGTCCGCTTCTCGATCATCGTGCTGCCCGACGAGCGACGGGTGCACGAGCGACCGACACCGACCCTCGGCGGGGCCGCCATGTACATGGGGCTCCTGGTCGCCATGGTCGTGGCCTCTCAGCTGAGCGGCCTGTCCGGGCTGTTCCGGGGCAGCTCCGACCCCCTCGGGCTGGTCCTCGGGGCGTCGATGATCTTCGCCGTGGGGATGGTCGACGACCTGAGGGACATGTCGGCGCCGGCCAAGCTGTCGGGACAGATCATGGCCGGCATGGTGCTCTACCTGTTCGGTATCAACATGCTGTACTTCCGGACGCCGTTCGTGGGCACGGTGGTCCTGTCGGCCGACCTCATACCGGTCCTCACGGTCATCTGGGTGGTGGGTATGGCCAACGCCGTGAACCTGGTGGACGGCCTCGACGGGCTGGCGGCAGGGATCGTGGCCATCGCCGCCGCCGCCTTCTTCTTCTACTCCCACCAACTCGTCGCGGCGGGAACCATCCAGCCCGGCTCCGGGCCGCTCTTCTGCGCCATCGTCGTGGGGATATGCGTGGGCTTCCTGCCCCACAACTTCCATCCCGCCCGCATCTTCATGGGCGATGCCGGCGCGCTGCTGCTGGGTCTGCTCATGGCGGCCTCGACCATGTCGGTGGTCGGCACCACCGACCAGGACTTCAGCGGTCGGACCTTCTTCTTCTTCGCCCCGGTGCTGATACCCCTGGTGATCCTCGGTATCCCCATCCTCGACACGGTGTTCGCCATAGTCCGCCGGGCCGGTCGGCGCACGAACCCGACCATGGCCGACAAGAACCATCTCCACCATCGCCTGATGCGGCTCGGTCACGGCCAAACCCGGTCGGTGCTGATCCTCTGGGCCTGGACCGCGCTGCTGTCGGGCCTGGTGCTGGCTCCGTCGTATGTCAACGGTGGCCTGGCCATCGTCCCGTTCGGGATAGCCGGGCTCGCGGTCGCGCTCTACACCCTCTTCGGGGTGCGGGGCCGGGCCCCGGCTGACAAGATCTGAACCGCCGCGGTCACAAGTGCCGGCCGGCCCGGCGCCGAGATGGAATTCTCCCCGTGCGGCGGGTCGCCGCCCGGTTGGGGGCTGGTTACTGACCGGCGGCTTCGAGGCGGGCGCGGGCCCACTCGAGGTCGATCTCGGCGACTCTGTCGGAGTCACCGGCGCCGGCCCCCGACGAGGCCCGGGTGGTGGCCTCGGCCTCGTCGGCGCGGGCCTGGGCCACGTCGATCTCCTCGGGGCGCTCGGCGATGTCGGCCAGCATGATGACGTGATTGTCCTTGACCTCGACGAAGCCGCCGTGGACCGCGATCCTCACCTCCGGGCCGCTCGGCCCGTTGGCCACGGCACCGCCGGAACCGGCGACGGCGGGCTCCGGCGCGACGATACGCACCAGACACGGATCGAGCGCGCCGATGAACGGCTCGTGCTCGGCCAGGAAAGCGATCTCGCCGTCCACCGATTTGCAGACGATCATCTCCGCCTGCCCGGCGAACAGCGTCGCCGACGGCGTGACCAGGTCGAATCCAGTCGTCGCCATGAGGCGGTCTAGCCTTCCTTCTGCAGATCGCGGGCCTTGGCCAGGACGCTGTCGACACCACCGACGTTCAAGAAGGCCTGCTCGGGAACTTCGTCGAGGTCACCGTTGACCAGCGCCTCGAAGGACTCGACGGTCTCGCTCACGGGCACGTAGACACCGGAGATGCCGGTGAACACCTCGGCGACGAAGAACGGCTGGGACAGGAACCGCTGGATCTTGCGGGCCCGGGCCACAGTGATGCGGTCCTCCTCGGCCAGCTCGTCGAGGCCGAGGATGGCGATGATGTCCTGGAGCTCCCGGAAGCGCTGCAGGATCTCCTGGACCCTCCGGGCCACGGCGTAGTGCCGTTCGCCGACCACCTCGGGGGTGAGCACCGTCGAGGTGGACGCCAACGGGTCCACCGCCGGGTAGATACCCAGAGCGGCGATCTGACGGGACAGCTCGGTGGTGGCGTCGAGGTGGGTGAAGGTGGTGAACGGGGCGGGGTCGGTGTAGTCGTCGGCCGGCACGTAGACGGCCTGCAGCGAGGTGATGGACCGGCCCCGGGTGGAGGTGATCCGCTCCTGCAGTTCGCCCATCTCGTCGGCCAGGGTGGGCTGGTAGCCCACCGCCGAAGGCATGCGACCGAGCAGGGTTGACACCTCCGAGCCGGCCTGCACGAAACGGAAGATATTGTCCACGAAGAGCAGCACGTCCTGGTTCTTCACGTCGCGGAAATACTCGGCCATGGTGAGAGCCGACAGGGCGACGCGCAACCGAACGCCGGGCGGCTCGTCCATCTGCCCGAAGACCAGGGCGGTCTTGTTGATGACACCCGACTCGGTCATCTCCAGCCACAGGTCGTTGCCCTCACGGGTGCGCTCGCCGACCCCGGCGAACACCGACACACCGCCGTGCTGGTCGGCGACCCGGCGGATCATCTCCTGGATGAGCACCGTCTTGCCCACCCCGGCGCCGCCGAACAAGCCGATCTTGCCGCCCTGCACGTAGGGCTCGAGCAGGTCGATCACCTTGATGCCGGTTTCGAACATCTGGGCCCTGGGCTCGAGGGCGTCGAAGGTCGGGGCCGGCCGGTGGATCTCCCACCAGTCGTCTGGCTCACCGATCTGGTCGGTGTCGAGGGGAACGCCGGTGACGTTGAAGACGTGGCCGAGGACCGAGTCGCCGACGGGCACCGAGATGCCGCGGCCGGTGCTGACGACGGCCGTGCCCCGCTTCAACCCGTCGGTGGGCTTCAGGCAGATGCAGCGCACCCGACCTTCGCCGATCTGCTGGGCGACCTCGGCCATGATCGTCTGCTTCTGGCCGTCGGTCTCGATGTCGAGCTCGACCGCGAAGTTGATCTCCGGCAGGTTGCCGGGGGGGAACTCGACGTCGACGACGGGGCCGGCGATGGCCACCACCCGTCCCTCGGCGGTCGATCCGCCGGTGGTCTGGCTGCTCTCTACTGCGGTCATCTGCGCTCCTCGGGTTCTGCTACGGGGAAAAAAAGAAGGATCAGGCCGACTCTTGGATCGGCACAAAAGCGTCGTGCTGAGGGCCGTGGTCGTCGCCCCGACTCTGCTGGCGCAGCGCCTCGGCACCACCCACGATCTCCATGATCTCGGTGGTGATGGCGTCCTGGCGGGCCCGGTTCATGACCCGTCTCAGGGTCTTGATCAGCTCGTCGGCATTGTCGGTCGCGGCCTTCATGGCCCGCTGACGGGCGGCCTGCTCCGAGGCGGCGGCCTCGAGCATGGCGGTCAGCACCTCGGCCTCCAACCAGGAGGGGATCAACCGGTCGAGGATCTCCTCCGGCTCCGGCTCGAATTCGTAGGCCGTCGGGGAGCCGCCATCAGCGGTCGCCGCCGGGGCGGTCCCCTCGTGGCCCTCCTCCGGTACCAACGGCACGAGTTGGCGGGTCTGCACGGTCTGGGAGCCGATCGAGATGAAACGGGTGTAGACCAGCTCGATCTGGTCGAGCTGTCCGGCCTCGAAGGGCGGAATGACCTCCCCCACCACACGCCGGGCGTCGGCGTAGGTGGGGCGCTCCGAGACGCCGATCATCGAGAAGAGGATGGGCTGACCCCGGTAGCGGAAGTAGTTGACACCCTTGCGCCCGAGGGCCACGAGCTGCACGTCGCGCCCGGCGGCGCGGTGCTCACGCATCATGCGTTCCACCGTGCGGATGATGTTGGCGTTGTAGCCGCCAGCCAGTCCCCGGTCTGCGGTGACGAACACGATGGCCACCTTCTGGGTGGAATGCACATCGTGGAACAGGGGGTGATTGGCCGCCTCCGGGGACTCCGAGAGGTGACCGATGACCTCCCGAAGCTTGCCGACGTAGGGGCGGGCGGCCACGATGGCCTGCTGGGCGCGGACGATGCGCGACGCCGCGATGAGCTCCATGGCCCGCGTGATCTTCTTGGTCGACTCGACGCTTCGGATACGCCGTCGGAGCACCCGCTCCTGACCACCAGCCATGCCCTACGACCTCAGCTGCCGCTGACGGATTCGCTGGGCGCGAACACCGCCTTGAAAGACTCGATGGCCTGACGCAGGGCCGCCTCGTCGGGGAGGGACCTGGTCTCGCGGATGGTGGTCAGCAGGTCGGCGTGGCTGGAACGGAAATTCGAGATCAGCTCGGCCTCGAACCGGCGCACGTCGCTCACGGCGATGTCGTCCACGTAGCCGTTGGTAGCGGCGAAGATCGACAGCACCTGCTCCTCGACGGGGACCGGCGAGTTCTGCGGCTGCTTGAGGATCTCGGTCAAGCGGTAGCCCCGGTCGAGCTGAGCCTGCGACACTTTGTCCAGCTCCGAACCGAAAGCGGCGAAGGCTTCGAGGTCGCGGAACTGGGCCAGGTCGGTCTTCAGCGTTCCCGCCACCGACCGCATGGCTTTGATCTGGGCCGAACCGCCCACCCGCGACACCGAGATGCCGACGTTGATGGCCGGTCGCACGCCGGAGTAGAAGAGGTCCGACTCGAGGAACACCTGGCCGTCGGTGATGGAGATCACGTTGGTGGGGATGTAGGCCGAGACGTCCCCGGCCTTGGTCTCGATGATGGGCAGAGCGGTGAGGGAGCCGGCGCCTCGCTCGTTGGAGAGCTTGGCGGCCCGCTCCAGCAGCCGGCTGTGGAGGTAGAACACGTCGCCGGGATAGGCCTCACGGCCCGGCGGACGGCGCAGCAGCAGCGACAGCTGACGGTACGAGTCGGCCTGCTTGGACAGGTCGTCGTAGACGATCAGGGCGTGCTCGCCATTCTCCATCCAATGCTGACCCATGGCGCAACCGGAGTAGGGCGCCAGGTACTTGAACGGGGCGGGCTCCGAAGCCGGCGCGTTGACCACCACCGTGTACTCCATGGCGCCGTACTCACGCAGGGTGTTGACGGTCTGGGCGACCGTGGAGCCCTTCTGGCCAATGGCTACGTAGATGCACTTCACGCCGAGGCCGCGCTGGTTGATGATGGTGTCGATGGCGACGGACGTCTTGCCCGTCTTGCGATCGCCGATGATCAGTTCCCGCTGGCCGCGCCCGATCGGGGTCATGGCGTCGATGGCTTTGATGCCCGTCTGCAGAGGCTCTTTCACCGGCTGGCGGTCGATGATGCCGGGGGCCTGTACCTCCAGCCGGCGGGACAGCTCGGTCACGATGGCACCGAGACCGTCGACCGGCTCGCCGAGCGGGTTCACCACCCGACCGAGGAGAGCGTCACCGACGGGGACCGAGAGGATGCGGCCGGTGGACTTGACCGTCTGGCCCTCCTCCAGCTTGTCCACTTCGCCGAGCACCACGGCGCCGATGGAATCCTCGTCGAGGTTCAGGGCCAGGCCCAGTTGGCCGCCCTCGAACTCGAGCAGTTCGTTCACGGCCGCGTTGGGGAGGCCGCTCACCCGGGCGATACCATCCCCGACCTCCAGGATACGGCCTACCTGCTCCATCGACACGCCCGGGGTGAAACCCGAGACGTTCCGCCGCAGGGCCTCGCCGATCTCGTTGGCGTTGATCGTCAGTTCCGCCATCAGTGGCGCTCTCCTGTCGTGATGTCGGCCTCGGGCAGCACGAGGCGCTCTTTGAGAAGATCGAGTCGGTGGCGGGCACTGCCGTCCACCACCGTGTCGCCGACGGTGGCGACGAAACCAGCCAGGACGGTTGGATCCACCGTTACCCGGATGTCCACGTCGTGGCCGATCAGGCGCCCCAGGGCGCCGGCCAGCTCGCGCTCTTGGGCCTCGTCGAGGGGAAGCGCCGAGCGGACGTCGGCCAGCCGACGATTGGATTCACTGGCCACCCGGTCTATGACCGCGCCGAGGAGCTGCTCGAAGTCTCGCGGTCGGCCCACCTTGGTCAGGTAGGTGGCGAGGAGCAGGCTGGCGGTGCGCGCCTTGCCGGCGAGTAGATCGTGGACCAGCCCGGCGCGGGCCTCCACCGGAAGATCGCGGTCGGACGTGGCGGCCCGCAGCTCGGGCGAGCCGGCCACGATCCGTGCGAAACGGAACAGCTCGTCTTCGATGTCGGACAGCTCGCGGGGGTCGCTGACCGTGTCCAGGATGGCCGAGGTGAATCCCTCGGCTCGCTCCTCGGCACCCTTGGCACCGAGCACCACGTCGCCGAGCGGCACCATGTCCCGGCGGGCGGCGTCGATACGCTCGGCCAACCACACGAAGTCATCGACGGTGTCGCCGGCCCGGTCGGCCTGCAAGACGAAGTTGAGCAGCTTCATGGTCTTCTCACCGACCCGCCCGCCGAAGAGGTCGGTGAGCAATCCTCGGCGCGACGCCAACGGGACGTGGGCGTCCTCGAGAGCCCGGCTCAGGTCCTCCGAGCCGGCCACGACCGCGCTGACTGCTTCCAGCTCGGAGGCCAGCTCGGTCCACTCTGACCGCCCTCGGTCGGCTGAAGCCGAGGAGAGAGCGAGAACCCCGTCGGTGTAGCCACGGATGCTCTGGCGCACCTACGCCTTCTCCGTGACCCCACCCGACGATGTCGCCAGCTGGTCGATGGTCCGATTGATGAACGCAGCCTGAGCGGATCGGTCGATGCCCTCACCGATGACCTTCTCGGCGACGGCTATGGCCAGGTCGGCGGCCTGCTGGCGCAGGGCCTCCTGGGCCCGACGAATCTGGCCGTCGATATCGGTGCCAGCGGTCGTGACGATCCGCTCGTACTCGGCCTCGGCCTGCTGACGCCGCTCGGTGCGGGCCTGCTCGGCCATCTTGTGGGCCTCCTCGACGACCGCCCGAGCCTGGACCCGCGCCTCACCGACGATGCGCTTGTATTCCACTTCTGCCTCAGCCGAACGCCGCTTGGCCTCCTCTGCGTCGAGCAGCGCCTGGCGGATGGTCGCCTGGCGCTCCTCCATCGGAGCCTGGATGCGGGGCAGGATGTACTTGCCCAGGATGAAGACGACGATGAGGAACGCCACCAACTCGACGATGAACGTCGCGTTGGGGACGAGGAAGTTCGACGATGCGACCAGCACCGCCGCTTAGCCCTTGGCCAGAACGAATACGAACAGTGCGGCGAAGGCCAGGTTGATGAAGTACATGCCTTCCACCAGACCCACGATGAGGAACATCGTGGTGTACAGGCGGCCCTGCACCTCCGGCTGGCGAGCGATGCCGGCGATGGTCTGGCTACCAGCCAAACCGTCACCCACAGCGGCGCCGATGGCCCCGCCTCCAAGCGCCAAACCGCCACCGGCGAAGGCGCCGGCCAGCTCGATGGCCTTCTGCGTGGTTGCTGCCATTGTCTCGCTTTCTCCTATCTCGGGATCAGTGCCCGCCGTCTTCGGTGGCGAACTGGAAGTAAAGGATGGTGAGCAGGGCGAAGATGAACGCCTGGATCACCCCGATGAACATGTCGAACAGCTTCCAGACCGGCGTGAAGATGATGCTCGCGGCCCAGAACCTGGGGATGAAGCTGATCAGAAGGGCGATCATGATGCCGCCCGAGAAGAGGTTGCCGAAGAGCCGCAGGGCCAACGTCAACGGCTTGGCGATCTCCTCGATGATGTGCAGGGGGAACATGGCCACCGGCTTGCGGAAGAAGTGCTTGATGTACCCCCCGAAACCTCGTACCCGGATGCTCGCCGCGTTGGTGAGCACGAAGACCACGATGGCCATGGCGTAGGTCAGGTTGACGTCTGCGGTGGGTGACGGGGCGTAGTCGGTGTTGTGGAAGAGGCCGGGCAGGATCTCGATCCAGTCGGCGACGAGCACCAACATGAATATGGCCACGGCCAGCGGAACCACGTTGCGGTATTTGGGACCAAGGCTGTTGTCCACCTGGTCCTGAACGGTACCGACCACCGTCTCCCATACCAGTTGCAGCTTGCTCGGCACCCCGGCGGTGGCTTTGCGGGCCATGTAGAGCCCGGTGCCCAGCACCACCGCGCACGCCACTGCGGTCGTGTAGATGGTGTCGAGGTTCAGGCCCCCACGGGTGATGTGGTCCCCGACAGGGATATTGACGGCTACCAGATGGGCGCCCTCAAGCATCGGCCGCTGCCTCCTCGGTGAAGCCCCGCTTCTGGAACCGGATCAAGGAGACCACCGCGTTGCCCAGCATCGTCGCCTGGAACAGGGCCAGTCCGCACACAACCCCCCAGCCGACAGGCTGCTCGAGGATGAGCAGGCCGACCGCGACCAGGGTGCACAGCCCGAGGCGCAGGGCCACGCTGCCGGCGAACGGCTTACGGTTGACCACGCCGTCGGGAGTGGTGAAGCGCATGGCCGAGGACTGGAAGACCCTGTGGTTGAAGATGGCCAGCACCAGCCCCAGGCCCAGACCGGGAACGAAGTAGGGCTGCCCGATGAGCATGGCGGCCCCGGCCCCGAGCACGCCGAGGGCGATGGCGGTCAGGGCGGTGCGGCGCACCACTCGCTCGATCTCGCTGAGAGGGAAGGCTGTAAGCAAAATTTAGCTCGCTCAAAAACTGGTTTGTGGTGTAGGGGATACTAGCTTGCGGAGCCGGAAAAGCTCAAAAGAAGCGCTTGAGCTCGTTCCTGGTGGCCAGGGCTCCGACGGCGATGCCGAGCACCAGCCCCACGAACAGGAACAGGGGCAGAGTGCCGAGGGCCCGGTCGAGGAACCAGCCTCCGGTCAGTCCCGCCCCGAGGCAGATGGCGTTCATCAGCCCGAGGCCGGCGAACTCCATGATGCCGGGACGCTTCTTCTCCACGAAGCGGACAGGCTAACGGGCTCGGCCGGCCCACCGCCGAGAACGAGGAATCATGTCGCCGGCGTTTCGGGCATGTGAAAATCACGTGTCGAGCCAGCGGCACGCCCTGATCATCGCACGGCCGGCGCGACCAGGCAAACCCGGCGACCCTCAGCCCGTCGCCAGCACCTCCATTATGCGGGCCCAGTCGACGATTCCGGCGCGCAGGAGCTTGGGCACCTCCCCCGTGGCGTCCACCACCGTCGAAGGCCGACCGCTACAGGTACCGCCGTCCAGCACGAGCTCCACCCCCACCAACTCGGTGGCGACCCGCCCGGCCTCGGTCAGGGGCGCCGACCCGTGGCGGTTGGCGCTGGTCGTGGCGTAGGACCCGAACCCGGCGCACAGGGCGAGGGGCACCGGGTGGGCCGGGCAGCGCAGGGCGATGGTGGCGTCGTCCTCACCCAGATCGGCCTCCAGGTCGGGTCGGCGGGGCACCACGATGGTGAGAGGTCCCGGCCAGAAGGCCTCCATCAGCCGCTCCGCGGCCAGGGGGACGTTCGCGGTCAGCTGGCGCGCCTGCTCCCGACCCGAGACGAACACCGGCAGCTCGATGCTGCGGGGACGCCCCTTGACCAGGAACAGCCGGTCGGCGGCCCCTGAACGCCAGGGGTCGGCGGCCAGTCCGTAGACGGTGTCCGTCGGCACCCCGACGATGTCCCCCGACCGCAGGGCCTCGGCCGCCGTGGCGATGGCCGACGCCGGGGGCGGATCCCCCAAAGCGGCGATGACCACCGTCATCTCCGCGCCACCAGCGTCCGAGGCCGCCCCGCCAGATCGGCTCGCACTTCGGCCACGAAGCCCGCCTGACGGGCCAGGTGCTCGGCCTCGGGAGCCTGATGGGGCGCCAGCTCGATCACCGCGGCGGCCCGCTCGGCCAGCCACTCGCCCGCCTCAGAAAGAATGGCCTCGATGGCCTCGGTGCCCCGCTGGCCGGCTTCCAGCGCCATTCGTGGCTCCCAGTCGCGTACCTGCGGGTCGAGTTCGGCCATCTCGCCCGAGCTGATATAGGGCGGGTTGGAGACCAACAAATCGATGTGACCGGCCAGCTCCGCCGGCAGACCACCCCACCAGTCGCCCTCGACCACCCGCACCCGGGTGGCCGCCGAGCCGGCCAGGCCGGCCAGGTTGGCCCGGGCCACGGCGACGGCATCAGGGGAGCGATCGACGGCCCACACGTTCACGTGGGGCCGTTCAGCCGCCAGCGACAGCGCGATGGCTCCCGAACCGGTGCCCAGATCCACCACCGTCAGGCGCTCCCGTCCGGCGTCGGTGTTGGGGCGACTGGCGTCGGTGTTGGGGCG
>JAKCDU010000003.1:130086-133328 GCA_021838445.1 Actinomycetes bacterium
GGCGTCGGTGTTGGGGCGACTGGCGTCGGTGTTGGGGCGGCTGGCGTCGGTGTTGGGGCGACTGGCGTCGGTGTTGGGGCGGCTGGAGTCGGTCCTCAGGCGGTCGATCTCGGCCAACGCCGCCTCGACCACCTGCTCGGTCTCGGGCCTCGGTATCAACACCCGGCGGTCGACCATCAGATCCAGGGTCCGGAACGACCACGAGCCCAGCACGTACTGGAGGGGCTCCCCGGCCAGGCGGCGCCGGAGCATCTCGGACACCCGAAGCGCAGCCTTCTCCGGGACCGGGCCACCGACTGCGGCCAGGCGTTCGCCCGAGGCCTCCTCGATCACCCATCGGGCCTCGCGGGGGTCGGGAAGGGCCGCCACCGCCGACCGGTGGAGCTCCTCCCAGGTGAGCGCCCTCGCCGAGGCCGGCCCTGTCACACGGGTACCTCGGCGGCCAGCTGCCGGGCCCTCTCGTCGGCCATGAGAGCATCGACTATCTCGTCAATCTCGCCGAGCATGATCTTGTCCAGCTTGTACAGGGTGAGGCCGATGCGGTGGTCGGTCACCCGGTTCTCCTTGTAGTTATAGGTACGGATCTTCTCCGACCGGCCCCCGCCGCCCACCTGGCTCCTGCGGGCACTCGATGCCTCCGCGGCGTGCCGATCCTGCTCGGCCTTGAGCAAGCGGGCCCGCAACACCTGCATGGCCTTGGCCCGATTCTGGATCTGGCTCTTCTCGTCCTGCATGGCCACCACGATCCCCGTCGGGAGATGGGTTATGCGTACCGCCGAGTCGGTGGTGTTGACCGACTGGCCCCCCGGTCCGGTCGAGCGGTAAACGTCGATCTTCAGATCCTTCTCCTCGATGTGCACGTCCACCTCCTCGGCCTCGGGCAGGACCGTCACGGTGGCACTCGAGGTGTGGACCCGACCCTGCGACTCCGTCACCGGAACCCGCTGGACGCGGTGCGGGCCGCCCTCGGCCTTGAAGTGTGACCAGGCGTTGTCCCCTTTGACCATGAAGGTGATCTGGTTGAACCCGCCCATGTCCGAAGGATCGCTGCCGAGGATTTCGAATCCGAAACCTTTGCGCTCGGCGTAGCGGGAGTACATCTCGAACAGATCGCGAGCGAAGAGGTTGGCCTCCTCTCCCCCTTCAGCACCGCGAATCTCCACGATCACGTTCTTACCGTCGTTGGGATCCTTGGGCAGCAGAAGGACCTTCAGACGCTCGTCGAGCTCGGCCATACGCGCCTCGGCGGTGTCGATCTCGTGACGGATCATGTCCCGTTCCTCCCCCGCCGCGGCCTCGGCCAGCATCTCCCGAGCGGCGGAGAGATCCTCTTCGGCGGCGCGGTACTCACGGAAGGCAGTCACCACCGGCTCCAGGTCGCGGTGACGGCGGGAAACCTCCCGGAGGCGCCGCTGGTCACCCACCACCTCAGGATCCGAAAGCTGGATCAGCACGCCCTCGTACTCACGTTCCAGTCCTTCGAGGCGCTCCAGCACGATGGATCAGCCTACCGGGGGCAATCCCCTCGGCCCGGTCGAGCTCGGTCGCGCCGGGTCGCGCCGGGTCGCGCCGGGTCGCGCCGGGTCGAAGGGTGTCGAGCCGGGTCGAAGGGTGTCGAGCCGGGTAGAAGGGGTCGAGCCCGATCGACCCCAGTCGAGGGGGTCCAGGGGGTCGAGGGGGTCGAGGGGTCGGCACGTGGGCGGGCGCCGTAGAATCTCACCGTGGGCTCGATACCGGACGACTGGGCGGAGCTGAACCGTCGGGCCTGGGATGAGCGGGTTCCCATTCACGCGGCATCGCAGTTCTACGACGTGGAGGGCTTCGTATCGGGGAAGCCTCAGGTGCAGCCCTTCGAGGTCGACGAGCTCGGTCCCCTCGGCGACTTGAACCTGGCCCATCTCCAGTGCCACTTCGGGCTCGACACTCTCGACCTGGTGCGACTGCACCCCGGCCTCACGGCGGTCGGCCTCGACTTCTCTGAGCCGGCCCTCGCCGAAGCCAGTTCACTCGCGGCCCGGGTGGGCCTCAGCCCACGGTGCTCGTTCGTGCACGGCGACGTCATGAATGCCACCGCGCTCCTGCCACCCGGCACCTTCGACGTGGTGTACACCGGCAAGGGGGCAATCTGCTGGTTGAACGACCTGTCACGGTGGGCCGAGCAGTGCTACTCGCTCCTGAAGCCGGGCGGCTTCTTGTACGTCTGCGAGTTCCACCCGATAGGGAGCGCCCTGTCGCAGACGGCAACGACCGTCGGCGACGACTACTTCCGCACCGAGCCCTGGGTCGACGACTACGAGGGCAGCTACGCCGAGCCCTCAGCTCAGACCGAGAACCACCGGTCGGTGACCTGGAACCACACGCTCCCGACGATCTTCTCCGCGCTCATCGACGCGGGCTTCTCGGTTCGCTTCTTCCACGAATACGACTACACCCTCTTCCCCCTCACGCAGTGGCTGGTACGGGGCGAGGATGGTCACTGGCGCTGGCCCTCCGAGGCGGCCCGCCTTCCGCTCATGTTCAGCCTCAAGGCCTACAAGCCCTAGCCGGCCGACCACACGAGTCGACAGGCACCCGTCCCATTATCCGGTGATCACCGCCTGTAGTTGCTCCGCCCGGAACCCAGGAATGGTGGCCTCGGTCGCCAAACCCCCTAGATCTCCTGTCGCCCCGGCGAGGCGCCAGACCGCCCTCCACTGCTCCCGGATCGTCACGGTGTAGACGCCGACATCATCGTAGGTGTGGGTGATGTTCCCAGCCGGCCAGGGTTGGCCTTCGCTCGCATAGGGGCCCGCCCAGGAAGTACCTGGGCCGTCTCCCCAGTTCACCAGATAGCTGCCTGTCGCCTGGATGCTCAATTGACCGAGGGGCGTCTGCTCCTGATAGACGGGCGGAGCAGTCGTTCCGTTGGTCACCAGATAAGCGACCTTCCCCGTGACGGCATAACCGGGCGGAATGGTGGGGCTCGGTACGGGCAGAGGGATTGTCTGCCAAAACTCCAGGGCGAAAGTCGCAGGATCAAGTGGCGCCGCCGGCGCCGGTGCGGCAGCCGTGGGAGTGGTAGTGCACAGATGATTAGGAAGAATGCCCCCCGCCGCCAGCGCTTCGATACAGGCCAGGTATCCCGGATCGATAGTGGTTGGAGTAGTAGTCGTAACCGGGGCCCCGACGGCCGACGGCTCCGTGGTGGGGCTCACCTCTGGCTCAATTGGCGGCGGACCAGGAACCACATAACCACCCCCACA
>JAKCDU010000081.1 GCA_021838445.1 Actinomycetes bacterium
CGACCCGGCAGGCGACCAACCAGATGGCGTGTCGCTCGTCGTCTGGGCAGTACCGGCGGCGCTCGCCGCCGCTGACTTCCCGCTCCCCCCCCAGCGTTGTGGACTCCGAGAACTCACGGCGCCGGGAGGGGCCGGCCGTCCGGTTCGGGGATGGCCCAGAGCAGTCGGCGGTCCTCCCTGGGTAGGACCCGTCCCGGCCGGACCGTTCGGCGTGCTCCTGGACCCCGGCGATCACCTGGTGTGATCGGGTGCGGGCCGTCAGCGGCTGCGGCGTGAGGCGCGGTGCGCCCGGCGCGGTCTCCTGGCCCGGCGGGTCAGGAACGCGCCCGAGACCACGAGCAGCACGGACAGCTCGAACAGGCGGCGGACGCCACCGCCCGTGAAGGCCAGGGTGCCGCCCGACGCCGGCGTTCCGGACGTCCCCGTCCCATTCCCCGCTCCGGTCCCCGTGTTGGCCGCCGGGGTCGGGATCGAGGCGGCGAAGACGGTGCCGGTCAGCTCGGCCAGTGACGGGCTGGTCGTGGATCCGATGGTCACCGTCACGCACGCCGGTGGACCGGCCGAGTAGCTCTGGTTGCTGACCGCCGCCCAGGCGCCGGAGCCGTCGGTACCGCCCGACGGGTTCCACCAGTGGATGGCCGTGCCGCCGGCCAGGTCGCAGTTGACGATGGTGACGGAGGTGAACGCCTCGGGGGTGGACGAACGCACGTCGAAGTAGGAGCCGGCGATCTCGAAGGCGGCCGTGCCGACCGGGTCGCTGGTGTAGCGCCCGACGGTCACGCCGCCGACTCCCGACCCCGTCGCCGAGATGGTCCCCGTACCCGAGGTGCTCGACGCGGTGGCCGTGCCCGCAGGGTCGGTGTTGACTCCCCCGACGCAGTCGACCAGCGCCCCGCAGTCGGGTGGGGCGAGGTCGAGCCCGAAGGTCACCGGGAGGCTGAAGACGCCGGTGAGAGGAGCCGTGGGGTCAGGACTGCCGAAGGAGAGGTCGACCGGAAGTGACGTTGCACCACTCGGCAGGGATTCGAGTAGCGAGGACAGGTTGGGGGCGGTGAACGTGACGCTGGTGTCCGAGCCCGACGCGGTTGCCCCCCCACTCTCGACGGACACGCCGGTGAGCGACTCACCGTCGCGTTCGAACGCGACGGTGGTGACAGCCCCGAGGTCGTGGCCGTGGGCCGTCACCGTGTAGCCGCCAGATAGAGAGCCGTGAGCGCCACCGGTGGTGGAGGCACTCAGGCTGTCGATCTGGGGCAGGACGAAGCCGATGGGGATCGGATTGCTCTCGACGTAGCCACCGGGGGCCAGCGGGTCGGCGATGGCGACCTCGATCTCGATGGGGAGCTCGGAGGACCCGGCGGGGATGGAGCCCACCAACGATCCCAGATCGGGCGTGGCGAGAACGTCCGCATACGCGTCGACGTTCGACACGGGGATGGAGACAGTCTTGACCCGGTCACCTCCGAGGAAGAACGCCGCCGTGTTCACCCCGACCAATCCCGACCCGGTCAGGCTCAAGCTGTCCCCACCCGTGATCGGGGTGGTATCCGTTCCGTCGGTGGCCGCTACCAACGCCAGCGTCGGTTCGGTCACCGTGAAGCCGGCGATACCTCCTTCTACATCCGAGGCAGGGTTGTTCGGGTCACTCGGGTCCGGGATCACCCCTGCCAGGAACAGCGGCAACGACACGGCCCCGGGGGCGATCGAGCCGACCAGGGTGGCGAGGTCCGGGACCACCATCGTGATGGTCGTGTCGGAGGCCGAGGGCGCGGCCAAGGCCACCGTCTTCACCACTTCGGTGCCGTTGAAGAACTGCACCTTGGTCACGCCGGTCAGGTCGGTGCCGGTGATGGTGATGGCGTATCCACCGGTGATCGATCCGCGGGCGGTCCCGGTAGTCAACGCCCGCACCGAGGTGAAGTTCGGGAGGTTGAAGCTGAAGGTGGTCGGGGGGCTCTCGAACAGCAGCGGCGCCCCGGGTCCCGATCCGTCGGTGATGCCGACTTTCACCCCGACGGGCACCACATCCTGTTCGGAGGCCGCCAGACTGGCCAGCGCCGACTCGTCGGGAGCGGTCAGCGAGATGGTGGTGTCCGAGGTCGACGGCGAGGGGAGATCGATCACCAGGTTCCCGACGGTAGGAACGGTGGTCAAGTTGTTGGCCGGGGGGTCGAACTCGACCTGGTCGACGCCGGCCAGGTCCGA
The DNA here is from genome assembly GCA_021838445.1 of Actinomycetes bacterium. Lineage (GTDB taxonomy): Bacteria > Actinomycetota > Acidimicrobiia > Acidimicrobiales > Palsa-688 > JAKCDU01. Next base: position 2,206 of record JAKCDU010000081.1, read on the forward strand.
TCCGGTGATGGTCAACTGGTAGCCGCCGACGATCGAGCCGTGGGTGGCTCCGGTGGCAGTCGCGGTCACCGACGTGACCGACGGGACGTTGAAGCCGAAGGTGGTCGGCGGGCTCTGGAAGAGGGGCGGCCCGCCGGGGTTCGACCCGTCGGCGATGGCGACCTCCACCCCGATGGGCAGTGAGTGGCCCCCCGCCGGGATGCTCGTGATCAGGGCCGACAGGTCGGGGGCGGTGACCTGGATGGAGGTGTTCGAGGCGGATGGGCCCGGCAGTGTGATGGTCTTCACCTGGTCCGCCCCGTCGAGGAAGGCGACCTGGGTGACGCCGCCGAGGTCGGATCCGCTGACGGTGAGCTGGTAGCCGCCGACGATGCCCCCGTGGGTCGCCCCGGTGGCGGTGGCGGTCACCGAGGACACGGTGGGGACGTCGAATTCGAAGGTGGTCGGCGGGGTCTCGAACAGCACCGCGCCCCCGGGGCCGGTGCCGTCGGTGATGGCGACTTTCACCCCGACGGGAAGCGAGTGGCTGCCGGAGGTGATCAGCGACGCCAGGGCCGACTCGTCGGGGGCGGTGACCACGATGGTGGTGTCCGAGGTCGACGGCGAAGGGAGATCGATCACCTGGGTGCCGACCGTCGGCAGGTTGTTGGGCGGTGGGGTGAAGGTGACCTGGTCGACCCCGGCGAGGTCGGCTCCGGTGATGGTGAGCTGGTAGCCCCCGGCGATACCGCCGTGGGCGGCGCCGGTGTCGGTGGCGGTCACCGAGGAGACGGTGGGGACGTTGAAGTCGAAGGGCACCTGGTTGCTGGCAATCACCCCGCCGGGGGCGTTGGCGTCGTTGGTCTGCACGATCACGTCGATGGGCAGGGTGTTGGACCCGGAGGGGATGGAGCCGGCCAGCGACGACAGGTCGGGGGCGGTCACCTGGATGGTGGTGTCCGAGGTCGACGGGGTGATGGCGAGGGTCTTCACCCGGGCCCCGTCGAGGGCCAGGATGACGGTGTCGATCCCGGTCAGGTCCTTGCCCTCGATGGTCAACTGGTAGCCACCGATGATGGACCCGTGGGTGCTGCCCGTCGCCGTGGCCAAGACGGTGGCTATGGCGGGGATGTCGAAGCCGAAGGACGAGGGGTCACTTACCACCGCGCCGTTCGGGGCGTTGGCATCGGTGATCAGAGCAACCACGTTGATACCCAGGCTGTTCGACCCGGCCGGGATCGAGCCGACCAGCGACGACAGGTCAGGGGCAGTCACCTCGATGGTGGTGTCCGAGGTCGACGGAGTGATCAGAAGCGTCTTGACCACGTTCGCGCCCAGACCGAACACGACGGAGTCCACCCCGGTCAGGTCCTTGCCCTCGATGGTCAACTGGTAGCCACCGACGATCGACCCGTGGCTGTTACCCGTCGCCGTGGCCGTCACCGAGGAGATGGCGGGGATGTCGAAGCCGAAGGACGAGGGGTCACTTACCACCGCGCCGTTCGGGGCGTTGGCATCGGTGATCAGAGCAACCACGTTGATACCCAGGCTGTTCGACCCGGCCGGGATCGAGCCGACCAGCGACGACAGGTCAGGGGCAGTCACCTCGATGGTGGTGTCCGAGGTCGACGGAGTGATCAGAAGCGTCTTGACCACGTTCGCGCCCAGACCGAACACGACGGAGTCCACCCCGGTCAGGTCCTTGCCCTCGATGGTCAACTGGTAGCCACCGACGATCGACCCGTGGCTGTTACCCGTCGCCGTGGCCGTCACCGAGGAGATGGACGGGAGATTGAAGCTGAACGGCCCGTTGCCGAGCACGACCGATCCGGTGGGCCCCGGCCCCGGTTTGCCCACGACCACGTCGACCGACAGGGTGTTGGACCCGGAGGGGATGGAGCCGACCAGCGACGACAGGTCGGGCGCGGTCAGCCCGATGGTGGTGTCCGACGTGGAGGTGGGGATCGACACCGTCTTGACCTGGGCGCCGCCGACGAAGAAGGCCACCGCGGTGGCCCCGGTCAGTCCCGTCCCCGTGATGGTCATGGCGTAGCCACCGGTGATCGGGCCGTGGTCGCTGTCCGAGGTCGACGAGACGACGGTCAGCGGAGCGCTCACCGTCAGGTCGGTCTGAGGCCCGAGCTGCGTGGTGGCCAGAGTGGTCAGATCGGTGGCGACCACAGGCGTCGTCACGGTCACCGGACCGGCCTGGGACACGACCGCGGTGTAGGTCAGGTCCTCGGACTGCCCGTCGGCCAGGTTGGCCGGCGAGCTCGTCGGAGCGGTGAGCGAGACCCCTGACGACGGGTTGGCGGTCGGCGCGCCAAGGGCGAATCCCTGGGCGTGTCCCGAGTTGTTGGCGATGTGCAGGTCGAGGCTGAACGGGGTTCCGGCCACCGGGTTGGCGGTGGAGGGGGTGAGCGTGGCGATGACGGCCACGCCGACGGTGATGGTCCGGGTGACCGGGGTCGACGTCACCGTGCTCCCGCCGGTGGAGCCGGCCGCCTTGACCTGAGCCTGGAACTTGCCGGGCGCCGGCGCGCTGTAGGCGACGGTGAAGGTGGTCGAGTCACCCGGGCCGAGATCGACGCTCGCGGGCGCCGGGCTGCCGACGGTGATCGACGGGTCGGCGAAGATCACCGTGGGCGCCACCCCGGTGACCGTGGCCGGACCGTCGTTGCGGACGGTGACGGCCATCGACGCCGCCTGGCCCGGATCCGGCGACGGAGGGGTCGACACGACGTCGGACACGACCAGGTCCGGTCCCATGGTCTGGGTGGAGGTCGCCTGGGCTCCGTTCGAGTCTGTGACGGTCAACGACACGGTGCGCGACGGGGCCTGCGAGGTGTAGGCGTGGGTGACGGTCGGGCCGGCCGTGGAGGTGGTGCCGTCGCCGAAGTCCCACGAGTAGCCGGTGATGGTGGCCGGGGACGTGGCCGCCGAGGTCGAGATGAAGTTGAAGCTGTTCGACCCGGCCCCGTTCCAGGTGAAGCCGGCCGTGGGGGGTGGGGCGGTGGGGGCCAGGGGGATGTACACGTACCCGCTGCCGGCGTACCCGTTCGACGTGAGCGTTTGGACCTCGATGTACACGTAGCTGCTACCTTCGAAGTAGCCATAGACGTCTCTCAGGTCGAAGTTGATGGTGCACGGGGCACCGGCGTTGCAGTCGAACACCTGCAGGCCGAGCTGACCGACCGACTGGCCCCCGAAGAACGCGCCGGGGTACTGGTAGCCGTGCGACTTGGACGTGAAGTACGCCTGAGCCGAGTTCTGATTGCCGGCGGGTTCGTAGAAACTGAACTCGAGTCCCGTCGAGCCGGCAACGGTGTCGGTGAGGGTGACCGTGCCGTTGGCGTTGGCGCTGTCGATGCTGAAGAAATTGCTGTAGGGGGAGTAGGAGCAGAACGGGTCGGGGTCGCCCGGCGGATTGAAGCCGCCGTTGATGCACGCCGGCGGGATCGGCCGCGCGTTGTAGGAGAAGCCGGGGTTCACCCCGTCGCCGACCACCATCACGTCGCCGTGCTGGGCGCCGACCACGACGGTCTGGGATGAGGCGGTGGCCGACGTCGCCCCGCTCCCGTTGGTGGCCGTCACCACCACCGTGAACCTGACCGCGCCAGAGCTCCCGAGGTCGGCCGCGCTGATGGTGTAGGTCGCCTGGGTCGCCCCGGTGATCGGCGTGGCTCCGGCCGACCACTGGTAGGAGAACGACGTGGGCGCGTTGCTCCACGTGCCCGTCGACACCGCCAGAGTGTCGCCGACCACCGGAGGAGTACCGTCCGGATAGGTGATCACCGGCGCGGCGGTGTTCACCGGGGCGCCCCCGGCCGCCGCCGAGACCGCCGGCAGGGCGACCAGCGACAGGGCGGCGAGCAGGGCGGCGAGCAGCGCCATGGTCCGCAGACCCACGACCCGCCTCGAGGTTCGCCCCCGGGTTCGGCGGTGCCTTCTGTGCGACATGTCGGTGCTGCTCCCCCGTCGGTGGTTCGAAGCGGGGGATTCTCACCGTCGCCCGCCCCCGGGTCAATACGCCCTTCGGCCTAGTAACCCGACTCCAACACCATCGGTCCCGGCAGCGGCCACGCTCCGTGGTGTAAGTGGTCGAAAGGGCGTCCGCCCGCCCGTTCAGGCTTCGAGGATATCGGTCACGAAGGCTGCCAGACGGCCCCGGCCCCGGACGCCGAGCTTGGTGTAGATGTTCTCGAGGTGCTTCTTGACGGTGGCCGGCGCGACACCGAGGGTCCGGGCGATCAAGGCGTTGGTGTCACCGCTCAAGACACACTGCACGATCTCGGCCTCGCGGGGGGTCAGCCCGAGGGACTCGACGCTCACCCGGCGCGGCACACCCGGTTGCTCGTTCAAGACGAGCGCGCCGGGCTCGCTGCCCTGCGCCGGCAGGTAGCGCAGGGTGACCCGCTGGCCGCCGCTCTCGGTCACCAGAGGCCGGAGCAGCTCGATCGATCCCTCGTGTTCCAGTCGGGTCCGCTGGGCGGCCAGCCACCGCTCCACCCGGGCCGGCAGAGGACCCGCGTAGGTGGGACGACCGAAGTGCCGGTAGAGCGCCACCAGGGTGCCCGGGGTGAGCTCGTGGGGCGGCTCCGAGAGCACCAACAGCCCGGTGCCGACCCGCTCGGCGGCCGCCACTGCCGACCCCAGCAGCGAGCGCAACCGCTCCTGCTCCCTTGCGTTGTGCCAGGCCTGGACGAGGTGGGGGCGGAGCGTGTTCAGCACTGACCGGTCCCGCTCGGAGAAGTCGCGATCCGACCGGTTGACGACGATCCCGATCACGATCGGACGCGGCGCCGGCAAAGCCACTGACATCTGGAACTCCACGCCCATGGGTCCGTAGACCGACCGGTAGAGCTCCGACGCGTGGAACTCGTCGTCGGTCCAGAAGTCGCTGATCTTGCGGGCTGAGCCGTCGCCGGTGGTGGCGATGTGGTGGATCAGGGGGTGTTGGTCAGCCAGGGCGGCGAGGCGCTCGTCGGTCCCAGGCGGAAAGGGGAACGTGGCCGGCTCGGTGAGGAAGACCAGCCGCCCGGCCATTGGGTCCACCTCGTTGAACGACACGACGTCGGAGGGAACGAGGGCGGCGACCTGGTCGATGGCCGCCCGGGCGAAGGCGTCGGGGTGCTGCGTCTCGCCCACCGTACGCACCGCGACCAGAACCCGCTCCAATTCGCTCTCATCCAGTCGGGCCATCCGCCACCCTATCCATCGCTACGCCGCCCCGATGACTGCTCCCGGCGACGACCGGTGGGTCGATGTCCCCGCCCGACCGGGCGGGTGCGTCGCCGCCGAGTGGCGGGCGATGTCCACCCGGCGGGCCACCCGAACCGCGTCGTGGGCCAGCACGTGCTCGACGAAGCGGCCCAGCCAGGGTGCGGGCCGGGCGGCTGGCCAGGCGGCAGGGCAGGCGGCAGGGCAGGCCCACTGACATCATCTGGGGGGCCGTCTCACCCGCGACGTAGAGTTGGGCGAAGGTGTCGATCAGGTGGGCAGCGAAATCGTCGGCCCGGGTGAAACCGGGGGTGGAGGCGAAACGCATGTCGTTGGCGTCGAAGCTGTAGGGCACGACTTCCCTCCATGCGCTTCGCCTCCGACCTCGAGGACCTGGCCGCCGCGGCCCGTAGCTCCCCGCCGTTCACCCCGGCCGCTCCGACGTCGCGCCCCGCCGCCGACCTCCTCCTGCTCATCGAGTGGACCGAGGTCGTCAACGGGGGCTGCGCCTCCACCGGGGGGACGGTCATCACGACCCTGCCGGCCATCGTCTGGAACCCCCACGACGCCATCAGCGGGACCATCCCCGGGGTCGACTTCGACGCCCAGCTGACCGGCGGCGCCTGGACGGTCACCATCCACGCCTGCTGAGCACCGGGACGCCGTCCGCCATCCCCCGCCCAAGGCGGCCACGACGCCTCCCGCCGGGGGTCAGCTCTCTAGGCGAACCGCTCCTGCCCGCGGCGGAGGCGATCAACCTCCGTCGACAGAACCGTTTGTAGGACATCGTCACCATCTGACCGGCGCGGTGGCGTCCCTTCGGCAGACGCGCCGTGGACGCGGCTAGAGCAGCTCGGCGGCCAGGTCCGCGACGCGGGATCGTTCGCCTTGAGTGAGCACGAGATGCCCGAAGAGGTCCTGTCCTCGGAATCGTTCGGCCAGGACGCTCAGCGCCGAGGTGCGCTCCGAGACGAACGGGTTGTCGATCTGTGACACGTCGCCGACGAAGACGATCTTCGATCCCTCGCCGGCCCGGGACAGGATGGTGAGCAGCGTCAAGGGTGCCTCGAGGTTCTGCGCTTCGTCGACGACCACGAATGTGCGGTGGAGCGAACGACCCCGCAGGTAGGTGATGGGCTGCATGTCTATGCGCCCGGCGTCCACCAGGGCTTCGAGGTCCTTGCGGGCTTCGGTCCGCGATCTGTCGTCGCGCAGAGTCGTCATGACGTCCTCGACGGTGGCGAACCACGGGGCCAGTTTCTCGGCCAGGTCCCCGGGCAGGAAGCCGACCTCTTGGTGGCCGACCGCGATCATGGGTCGGATGATCATCAGCTGGTCGTACCGCTTGGCCGCCGGTTCCAGCACCTGCTCCAAGCCCGCCGCTATAGCCAGCAGGCTCTTACCCGTGCCGGCCTTCCCGGAAAGCCCCACCACGGCCACCTCGGGGTCGAGGAGCAAGTCGAGCGCGAAGCGCTGCTCCTTGGAACGGGGCCGCAGTCCCCACGCCTCGAGATTGCTGGGCAGTACCCGGACGCTGTCGACGGTGCGCCGTACCAGCACTGATTGACGCCCGGCGGTCATCACCGCGAACTCGTTGACCGACACCTCCTCCAACCCGGCTGAATCGTCGAGGTCGAGCGCGGCCAGATCGATCTCCCGCTGGGCATAGAGGTCGTCGATCAAGCCCGCGGTCGCCTTCACGTTCGACCAACCCGGCTGGGCCTCGGTGTGGAAACCACGGCGGGTGTGGCGGTACTCCTCGGCCTCCATGCCCAACGCTGCCGCCTTGATCCGCAGGTTCACATCCGCGGAGACGAGCTTCACCCTCCGAGTGCCGTCGGCCAGGCCGAGCGCAGCGGCCAGGATCCGGTTGTCGGCCTTGGCCCCGTCCAGGCCGAGCCTGGACACCCTCTCCAGCTGAAGACCGTTGAGGACGACCCGCAAGGTACCGCCTTGGGCGAGAGGCACGGGACGCTCGAGGCTGCCGCCGGGAGCGGAGAGGCGCAACCCCTCGAGCAGACGAGAAGAGCGACGCGCCGCCTGACCCAGCGTGTCCAGGCGCCCCTTGTGGTTGTCGAGCTCCTCGATGACTCTCAACGGCAGGACGACGTCGGCGCCCGGGAACGCAAATATCGACTCCGGGTCAGCGAGCAGGACCGACGTGTCGAGCACGACGATCGTCGCCCCGGCGGCGCCCACGGGTGAGCGGTCTGCGGCCCCAGCACCCACCTCCTCGAACGGATCGACGGTTGACGCGGCGGTTGAAGTCACAGAGATGGCCCTTTCTCTCTACGGAAGGATCCGGAAGCTCCGACAGCGAGCTGGTGGCGCCTGGATCGCCATCATCGGGGCGCCGTCGAGCGGCGCCGACCCGAAGAGATCACAGCCCAGCGATTCTCACCCGGCGCGGCAACCGCCCGTACCTGGTCACCAGCCCGACCCTAGAGGTCCCCGCCGCCGTAGCGGGGGACCCCCGCGCGCCTCGCTGCCGCGTCCCCCGGCCGCCGTGGATCTGCCGCCTCCAGCCGCGGCTCGGCCGTCCCCGCCAAGTCGTCTTGGTCGTCACCGAAGGGAGAGCGACCGAGGCGAGACCGTCGATGTTCTGGCCGGATTCAGCCATGTGCGACCCTGTTCGGGTGCTGGTGATCGACGCCGCCAACGTGATCGGGTCCCGCCCGACGGGATGGTGGCGCGATCGGCCGGCCGCCGCGCGAGTCTTCACGGAGCGGGTTCGGGCGTCGGTGACCGCAGCGCGGATCGGCCTGCCCGTGACCATCGTGCTCGAAGGGAAGGCTCGTAGCGGAGCAGCCGAGGCCGTCGTGGACGGTGTGTCGGTTGTGCATGCGCTGGCTGAGGGCGACGACACGATCGTCGCCATCGCCGAGGCGAACAGTGACGTCGTCGTGGTCACCGCGGATCGCCAGCTCGCCGCACGGGCCCGAGCCGCCCACGCCGAGGTCGTCGGGCCGAGCTGGCTGCTTGCCCGGCTCGTCGACTGAACCGCCTTGGCTCGTAGCCGACGGGCTCTACCTCAGGACGATCCCGGCCCTCTCCCAGCGCCTACCTTGGTCCGCCTCTCCCGCTGGACGGCGGGTCTGGGTCACCCCCTGGCGGAACAGGCGGTCGGTGCCGGCGTCCATGAGGGGTACGATCCCCGGCGGTGCATCGCCAATCCTTGGGCAGGTGCATGATCGACCACAGGTCACCCGTGCGGGTCTCGACCGGTGTGCCGGTCAGGGCCGGTTCGCTCGGATGACCGATGGGAGGCAGCCGGCTCGCCCGCCTGGCGTCGTCAGTAGCCGGACGAGGCGGCCCGATCGGCGATGAGATCGGGGATGAGACCCCGCCGGCGGGCGTCGTCCTGCAGGTCCGCCGGAAGCGCCCGGGCGTCGAGCACGAGGCCGTCGATCTCCACGTACCAGGCGTAGGGATGCCGCTCCAGCAGCTCCCGCCGGCACAACCGCGGCTCGAGCAGCTCTCCGTGGCGGGAGGCGGAGGGGGCGGAGGGGACAGGATGGAGAGATCTGCGACGTTCGAGATCTGCCCCCACTGGTTGGTGACCATCAGCGTCGCCGGCGTCCCGGCAGTCACCGCCCAGGCGCCTCCCCCGAAGGCATCGGGACCGTGAAGACGATCGAGCTGTTCGACCAGGAGTCGACGGTGAACGACGCCAGATTACCTGGCGCCCCCCACTTGGTTCCCAGTTCGTGGAACGACACGTGCCCCGAACCCTGTGTGGAGCCGAAGCCGCTGCCCGAGATGGTCACCCGGGTCCCCTG
>JAKCDU010000082.1 GCA_021838445.1 Actinomycetes bacterium
CGGACTGCCGTGGGCCGCCATGAGGTCCGCTGCCGGTGACGGTCCGCCGCTCGTCTCGAGTACCTCGATCCCCTCGCACTGGAGCGGACGGCGGCGATTCACGACGAAGAGATGAAGACGGTTCGTCGGCTGATCGGGGAGCGCCCCGGCCTGGCGTCGGCCCTGATGATCGGACGCAACGGCCCTGATGGCGGTTGGCGCACCCCGTTCCACGCCGTGACCGACGGGCCCGGTTACTTCCCCGCCGGGCCGGACAGGGCCGCGTTGCTCCTCGCCTCTGGTGCCGACCCCAATGACGCCGACACCCGCCGTGAGCTGCTGGTGGCGTGGCGGCGCCACCGTGGCGCGCCCAGCTCGGCGGGCTGCACCGAAGAGAGGTGGGGGCACAGGCGGCGGGTGGGTCGAGACCGTTTCGCCGAATGCCGGGAGGTGCGAATCGGGACTTCTGGTCGCTGGGCTCACCCTCAATCAACCGAGGTGAGCCGTCGATAGGGAAACCGGCCAGCAGAGGGCCGGTGACCGACCCTCCGAGGGAGGAATGGAGGTGTAAAACCCAGGTGTTCAAGCGGACCGGTCCAGTATCCGTGACCACGGAGACCGTGCAGGAGGACCTGGCCGCGATCTCGGCGGTCATCGACGCTCTCGGAACGGTTTCCGATAGAGCGGAGTGCGCCAAGGCCGCGCTCGACGCGGTGCGATCGGGGTTCGGCTGGGCCTACGGTTCCTACTGGGAAGTGCGAGACGGCGCGCTGCGCTTCGTGACCGAATCCGGGTCCGTCGACGAGAAGTTCCGGGCCGTGACGATGTCAGCCTCCTTCGCCGAAGGCGTAGGTCTGTCCGGGAGGGCCTGGCGGCGACGGGACCTGGTCACTGTGGACGACCTGTCCGCGCTAACCGACTGCGTCCGGGCCCCAGCGGCACGACAGGCCGGGGTGCGATCGGGAGCGTGCTTCCCGGTCATCGTGGCGGGGCAGGTCATGGGTACCATGGACTTCTTCTCCAATGACCTGGTGGCGCTGAGTCAGACCCGGACCGCCACCCTGAGAACGGTCGGACGGCTCGTGTCGCAGACCCTGGCGCGCCTGGCCCAGGCGCAGGCGGAGCGCGAGTCGGCGGCCGACGCCCGAGCAGTCAGCGCGGTTCTGACCGAGCTCGGTCGTCATTCCACATCAGACGATCTGGCCCGAGCCGCTCTGGACACGGTGCGATCAGCCTTCGGCTGGGCCTACGGGTCCTACTGGGTCATCGACGGGGACCGTCTGCGCTTCAGCGTCGAATCGGGCTCGGTCAACGAGGAATTCCGGGCTGTGACAGCGACGGCCAGCTTCGCCGAAGGCGTCGGCCTCTCCGGGAGAGCATGGCGCAAGCGGGATCTCGTCTTCGTGGCTGACCTGGGCGACCTGACCGACTGCGTGCGGGCCCCGGCCGCCCGGCGGGCCGGCGTCAAGTCCGGGGTGTGCTTCCCGATCATCGTGTCGGGGCGGGTTTTGGGAACGATGGACTTCTTCACCGCCGAGGCCCTCGATCTCGAACCGGGCCGTCTGGAGGCCCTTCGGTCGACCGGGCATCTCCTCTCCGCGGCATTGGAGAAGACCCTGGGCATCGAGGAGTCCCGCCAGGCAGCTTCGGTGCTGTCCTCGGGGATCACCGAGTTGAGCGCATCTGCCGGCCAGGCGTCGGAGATCGCCAGCAAAGGGGTCAGAGGCTCCGAAGAGTCCGAGGCTCGCCTTCTCAATCTCCAAGCGACCTCCGAGCAGATCGGGAGCATCGTCAACACGATCGCGTCGATCGCGGAGCAGACCAACCTGCTAGCCCTCAACGCCACCATCGAGGCCGCTCGGGCCGGCAGCGCCGGGAAGGGGTTCGCGGTCGTGGCCGGTGAGGTGAAGGACCTGGCGGCCGGCACGAGCAAGGCGACCAAGGCCATCACTGAACAGATCGAAGGTATCCAGACCGAGATCCGCGAGGTCGTCGAGTCCGTCGTGAACATCCGCCACGTCGTGACCGAGATCGACACCGTGCAAGGAGAGGTCGCCAGGGTGCTCGCCGAGCAGGCCGAACTGGCCGAGGGGATGCTACGGGCCCAGCTGATCTGAAGCGCTCCTTGACAAAGGAGCTGGCCTCTCGCATTATCGAACATATGTTCGAGTCCGCCGGCGGCGGCCCGGATGGGATCGTCGGTCTCGCACCGGCCTGTACACAGGGTTTCCGTGTCGAGGTGTGCTGGTGTGCTGTGATCTCGAAGCAGTTGGACAATCTGTGTGTGACTACGCCCAGGCCTTTGATGCCGGGTCGCTGATCCCGGCCGAGGCGGGGCGGGTCGTGTCGCTGTGCGCCGCCATCGAGGGGTCGGTGGCGACGCTGAAGGCGCTGGCCGCAGCTCGCCTGGCCGACGGTGGTTCGTGGCGGTCCGAGGGTTACCGTTCGGCCGAAGAGCAGTTGGCTGACCGTACCGGTGTCGGTACGGGGCAGGCTCGCCGACAGTTGCAGAACGGTAGGCGCCTTGCGGAGCATCCCGAGGTGGCGCAGGCGGCGCTTTCGGGTGAGCTGTCCGCCGAACAGGCCGAGTTGGTGGCGGTGGGGGCTGAGGCGGACGCTTCCAAGGCGGGGGACTTGATCGACAAGGCCAAGCGGGGGTCGATCGGGGAACTGCGCGACGAGGTGACCCAGGTCCGAGCCGACCACATCGATCGCGAGGAGCAACGGCGCCGCATCCACGCGTCGCGAAGATTGCGCAAGTTCGTGGACCTCGAAGGCGTATGGCGTCTCATGGCCTCGGGCAATGTCGAGGACGGTATGACCGTCGATTCATTGCTGACGCCGATCCGTCAGCGGCTCAACCGCTTGCGTCGTGACCGCGGCCAGGACCTGCAGACTTTCGGTCAGCTCGACTACGACGCCCTGATCGCCTTGGCCGAGATCGCCTGCGGGCGCGAAGGAGAGCTCTCCCTGGCCGACCTCGTCGATCTCGGGTTTTTCGCGCAGCTCCGCGACCTCGGTGGAGCCACTTTGGCCGTCCCACCGACTGCGACCGAGGACGGATCCGGGTCCGGTTACGGGAGGGCGCTTGGCGTTGGGGCTGGGGCTGGGGCAGGGACCGGGGCCTCGGTCGCGCTGGCTCCTCCGATTCCGCCGCGACCCGGCCCATCCGCTTCAGGTTCCGGCGACTCGACGGCCCTTTCCCGTCAGCTTCCGTCCGGCGTCCCGTCTGGGCCGGGTTCGCGGTTCGATGAGCTGGGCTCCCCTCCAGCGGCTCAGCCCGGCGCGACGGAGCCGGTGGGCCTGTCTCCAGCGGCTCAGCCAGGCGCGACGGAGCCGGTGGGCCTGTCTCCGGTGGGCCGGGGGGAAGCGTCCCGACCGGCCGTGGCCGGTCCCGAACCGCCCCCCAAACGCCGCCCTCCACGCCTGGCCGGCCGCCCCATCAACCTGATGATCCGCGTCGACCTCGACACCCTCCTGCGCGGCGTACCCATCCAAGGCGAACTGTGCGAAATCCCCGGATACGGACCCATACCGGTATCACTCATCCAAGACCTCGCCGCCAACGGCTCAGTCTTCGTATCCGCAGTACTGGCCAATCCCGCAAGGTCGTCGGCGTCTACCGCCACCGCCGCCGCCCCGACATCTACCGACAGACCGCCCTGGACTTCATCTACCCGGGATGCGCCGTCAAAGGCTGCAACCGCAAAGCCGGACTCGAATACGAACACCGCATCGACTGGCAACACACCCACTACACCGTCTACGACCTCATGGACCGGCTCTGCTGGTTCCACCACCAGCAGAAGACCAACCACGGCTGGATGCTCATCGAAGGCACCGGCAAACGAGCCTTTGTCGCCCCCGACGACCCCCGCCACCCCCGACACCACAGCCACCAAATGGACCGCAGCGACTACGTAGGAGACCGAAGCGCAGTCCCGCCGTGACCCGGTCCCGCTGTGGCCGGGTTCTGCCTCATCGAGCGCAGACCATCCCCCTCGAGCGTTGACCCGGAGACGGTAGTGTCGGCGATCAGCATGAGGGGTAGGTTCGGTTTCGAAGGTGTTCGGCGGGGTCGTCTGCGGCCGGCTGGTCTGCGGCGAGATTCTCCTAGGCGGGCCCCTCGCCGGTGGGCGGGACTGGGTGGCCTGGCCGGGGTCGTGGTGGTGGCGGCCGTCGCCACCGGGTGTGCGAACGGTGGCGGGGGCTACCGGGCGGGGTCCCTGGCGACGGGTTCGGATCCTCGGTACGGCACATCGGCGTCGTTCGCCGTGGCTCCCCGGGTCGGAAAGGTGATCGAGCCGGAATCGGCCCATACCGGCCCGCTGGCCGCCGGATACTACGAGCAGGAATACTTCGCTTCCGGCACGGCGATGGCGTTCCGGGGCGTATCAGAGCCGCTCGACGGGCGGTGGGTGGTCCAGCCGACGACCTCGGCCACGTACGCCACCCGCATCCTGGTACGGCGACCCTCGGACCCCAAGCGATTCAATGGGACCGTGGTGGTGGAGTGGATGAACGTTTCCTCCGGCGAGTCCAGTCCTGACTGGGACTATCTCAATCCGGCCTTGAGCGATGCCGGCTTCGCCTACGTGGCCGTGTCCGCCCAGGCTCTCGGGGTGCAGGGAGGACGGTCCATCCTGGGCTCCGGACCCAGCCGCGGTCTGGTCCAACAAGAACCCTCCAGATACGGGTCCCTGCACCATCCCGGAGACGCGTACGCCCTGGACATGTTCGCCCAGATCGGTCGGGGGCTGCGCTTGGGGCAGAACCGCTTCGTGCTCGGAGGCCTACAGCCGAGCCGCATAGTCGCCGTCGGTGAGTCGCAATCGGCGTTCTACCTGACGACCTTCGCCGATGCCCTACAACCTCTCACCCGCGCCTACGACGGCATATTCATCCACAGTCGGGGAGGGGCGGGAGCGGCCATCGACGGGGCCCCGATCACTTCGGGGGCGGCCCCCGCCGGCCAGCGCATCCGCCCCGACCTGGACGTCCCGGTGTTCATGTTCGAGACCGAGACCGACCTGGTCGAGCTCGGGTATGCGTCGGCCCGCCAGCCCGACTCCAGGCTGATCCGGACATGGGAGGTCGCCGGCACCTCGCACGCCGACACCTGGATCGTCGGCAACTACGCCCGTGCTCTCGGTTGTCCCAGACCCATCAACGACGGACCTCAGCATCCCGTCGTCCAAGCAGCGTTCATGGCGTTCGCCGACTGGGTGACCCGAGGAACCGAGCCGCCATCACCGCCACCTCTGCAGCTCGCCTCTACCAGCCCGCCGACTCTGGCCGTCGACGGGAACGGCAACGCTCGGGGCGGGGTGCGCACCCCGGCGGTCGACGTGCCGATCGCCACGCTCAGTGGCGCTCCCGTCCCCGGGACCAAGGCCCTGTGCCTGCTGTTCGGCTCGACCACATCCTTCGCTCCCTCGAAGCTGCAGCAGCTCTATCACGACCGGTCCAACTACCTGACCCTCTACGGCCGGGACCTGGACCGAGCGGTCAAGGCCGGGTACATCCTCGACGCCGACCGCAGCGGCCTACTCCAGCGGGCGGCCCAGGTCCCGTTCCCGTCGTGACACCGGAGAGCCGACGGGATCGGGGCCTGGCGCAAGGGCCGCATCGGGTCGGGAGGCGAGATGGGCCAACCGGGCCGGGCTTCGTCCCCCGGGGAGGCCCAACCACCGACGCCGGAGGTCCTCCGGCCGAGGTGACGGAGCAACTCGGCGGCGGTCAGGCGGTCACCCTGCCACGACCGCGACGATGCCGACCCGTCGTCGGGCAATGATCAAGGGGGAACATGAAGAAGCTGGAAGGGCGGGCCGCCGTCGTAACCGGGGCGGCCAGCGGCATTGGTCTCGCTGTGGCGGAGGCCCTTACGGCCGAGGGCGCGGCGGTGCTCATGACCGACCTCGACGCCGACGCTCTGGGCCGGGCCGCAGCCTCGCTCCGGGCAGACCGACGTCGGGTGGAAGCCCTGCCGCTCGACGTGACCGACGCCGCCGCCGTGGCCGCAGCCGCCGATGCCGCGGTCACCAGGTTCGGCGGCCTGCACATCGCCGTCAACAACGCCGGCATCGTCAACCGGGGCCTGGCCTGGGAACTATCCCTCGATGACTGGCAGCGCGTCCTCGCCGTCGACCTGTGGGGGGTGATCCACGGAGTGGCGGCCTTCGTCCCCCGGATCCTCGCCACCGGGGAGGAAGGCCACGTCGTAAACGTGGCGTCGATGGCCGCCGTGAATCCCGTGGAGCGGCTCGGACCGTACACCGTCGCCAAGCACGGGGTGCTCGGCCTGTCCGATGTGCTGCGCGCCGATCTGTTCGCAGTCGGAGCACCCGTCGGCGTCAGCGTGGTCATGCCCGGTGCCACCCGCACCGGGATGAATCCCCAGGGGACGGTGGAGCCGGGGGCGGTGGCGGCCAACATCGTTGATGCCATCCGCCGTGACCGGCCTTATGTGTTCACCGACGGACACTCGACGGGATCCGTGAGGCGCCGCTTGGAGGCCATCCTCTCCGCTCGGGACCAGGTCATTACCAGCTGATCAGCCTTCCCGCCGGGTGACTCTCACGCCGGGTGACTCCCGGGTGGGTCGGCCTGGTGACCCGACAGAAATTCTCGGGAACCGATGGGGGCGCGGCGCCCTGGCGATCCGAAACCGGTCCATGCCGGCTTGACTTCGATCCGACGCCGACGCCGACGCCGACGCCGATTTGGCCGCAGCCGGTTTGGCCGCGGCCGGTTTGGCCCCGGCTGATTCAACCCGGCTGATTGGCCCCGGCTGGATCGAGAGGATGAGCTAGAACTGGTGGGTCCCGCTGTTGACCTTGCCCTGCTCGAGCACCGTCAACATGTGGTGCACGCGGAGGGTGTCCATCTCGGCCCGGACCCGCTGGGCATGGCGGAGCAGCAGGTCCCGCTGGTCCCTGGCCTTGGCGTGCCCGACCTGCCGGTTGGCCTGGTAGGTGCGCATGTCCTCGATGCCCACGCCCATGGCCCGCAGGCAGGTCAGAGCCTGCAGGGCGTCGATGTCCTCGGCGCGGTAGCGGCGGTGACCTTGACTGGATCGGGCGATGGGCCCGATCAGCCCCACCTCCTCGTAATAGCGCAAGGTCGGTTCGCTCAACCCGCAGCGGGAAGCCGCGTCCTGGATGGTCAGAAGTCCCATAGCGCCAGAGAACCAGACCTCAAGCGCTTGAAGTCAAGGGGAATCTTCGAGGCAGGGGCGTAGGGGCGGGAGGGTGTCAGGCGGCGTTGACGGCGGGGAGGATCTCCTCGTTGAGCCGTTTGAGGTCGTCGAGGGTCTTGGACACCGGCACGTCGGTGAAGGGCGGCCAGATGAGCGGCATGGTGAGGCCGACCTCCTGGAGACGCTTCAGGTTGTCGGTGATCTGCTCGGCGGTGCCGATGAGGATGTTGCTGCCCTTGCCCGCCGGCGCCTGATCGGACTTCTCGTCGGTGATGACGAACCAGTACATGCTGCACAGCTCCAGCGAGTCGAGGGCGTCGGGCTTGCCGAGCTCCTCGAGCTCCCGCTGGATCGGGCCACGCCACTCGGCGAGCTCCTCGGGGGTGTCCTGGATGCCGATCCAGCCGGCCAGGTTGTACTTGCCGATGCGGTTGGCCGCCCGCTTGGGGTCCTTGAGGCCGCTGAAGAAGATGGGCGGATGGGGGTCCTGGAGGGGTTTGGCGCCGAACCCGCAGCGGTCGAAGTCGGCGAACTCGCCGTGGTACTCGAACAGGTCGTTGGTCCAGATGCCCTGCATGATCTCGATGGTCTCCCGGACGTGCTGGTGGCGCTTGGGGAAGATGTGCGAGGCGCTGGCCGCGGCGAACTCCTCGGGCATCCACCCTGCCCCCACCCCGACGTTGAGGCGGCCGTGGCAGAGGTGGTCGACGGTGGCCAACTCGGCGGCGAGCACCGCCGGCGCCCGGTAGGGCGTGTCGGTGATGCTCATGCCGATCCGGCACTTGGAGGTCTTGGCGGCCAGCCAGGGGATCAGCGGCCAGCCCTGGAACCACTCCCCGTGCGAGGTGACCGGCAGCGCCTTGGGGAACTCGCTCATCATGCCGAACGAGTACTGCAGCTCCTGGCGGTCGGACGCCTCCGGGACGACGATGCGGTCGAGCGTCCAGATGGAGTCGAAGTCGAGATCCTCGGCCAGCTGGGTGAGGTCCTCCAGCTCCGAGATGGTCACCTTGTCCCGAAAGTTGGGCAGGTACAGCGCCAGCTTCATGCCAGTCTCCTGTTCGATGGTCGCCGAGGAGCGGGCCATCGGCGACCATCCCCCCTGACTGTTTGGTTCCCCTGCCGGCCTGCCCGGCGGAGCGTCCCGAGCGTAGGGAGGCACTCTCGGGTGGGGTTCAACGCCATCTCAACTCCCTATCAACGACTAGATTTTCCCCATGCCGGCGAGGCGACAGGTGCTGGTCGTCGACGACGACGAGGGCGTTCGGACGGGTGTCACCTGGGCCCTCGAGGCCGACGGCTTCGACGTCACCGCCGTTGACAATGGTATCTCCGCGCTCGAGATGATCCACGCCTCGCCGCCGGCCCTGGTCGTCCTGGACCTCTCCCTGCCCGGCATCGGCGGCCTGGACATCCTGCGGGGGATCCGGGCCGGGGAGGAGGACAACGGGTCCTACCGGCTGCCCATCATCGTGCTTTCGGGCCGCGACGGCGAGACCGACCGCATCGTCGGGCTCGACCTGGGCGCCGACGACTACCTGGTCAAGCCGTTCTCGCCCGGCGAACTGGCGGCGCGGGCCCGGTCGGTGCTGCGTCGTAGCAGCAACTTCGCCACCGACACCCAACCCTTCGAGCCCACCGGTTCGGGCGTGGAGATGGACCGGGAGTCCCGCCACCTGTGGGTCGACGGCCGGTCCGTGGAGCTGGCCGCCAAGGAGTTCGACCTGCTGGCCTACTTCGTCGACCATCCGCAGCGGGTGTGCACCCGGTCGGAGCTGCTCACCGCGGTGTGGTCGAGCCACGCCGGTTGGCAGACCGAGGCCACCGTCACAGAGCACGTCTACCGGCTGCGCCAGAAGGTCGAGGACGACCCCCGCCGCCCCCGCCGGTTACGCACCATCCGCTCGGTCGGCTACCGGTGGGAGGGATGAACGTGCTGACCGGCGACGAGGTGACCGCGGTCCTCGACCGCCAGACGGCGGTGATGGAGCAGGTGGCGTCGGGTGCGGCGCTGCCCGAGGTGCTCGACTCGATCGTGCTGGCCCTCGAGGAGCTGATGCCGGGGAGCCGCTGCTCGGTGCTGCTGCTCGACGAGGAGGGGACGCTGCGGCACGGTTCGGCGCCGACCCTGCCGGCCGGCTACTCGGCGGCCATCGACGGTCTGGTGCCCGGGCCTCTTGCCGGCTCGTGCGGGACGGCGGTCCACCTCGACGCCCCGGTGATCTCCGAGGACGTATCGACCGATCCCCGCTGGGCCCGCTACCGGGAGCTCGCCGCCCGCTACGGGTTGGCGGCCTGCTGGTCGAGCCCCATCCGGTCCCGTTCGCAGGTCGTCGGGACCTTCGCGGTGTACCGCGGCGCGCCCTACCAACCGGACCGGCGCGACCAGGAGCTGGTCCGTCGCTTCACCCACCTGTCCTCGCTAGCCATCGAGCACGACCGCGCCGCCGAGGAGCGGGAGGCGAGGCACCGCGCCGAACTGGCGCGCCAGAGCGCCGAGCGGGCCAACCTGGCCAAGTCCCAGTTCGTCACCGCGCTCAGCCACGAGCTGCGCACACCGCTGCAGTCGATCACCAGCTTCACCGAGAACCTGCAGACCCTCGACCTGTCACCCGACCAGCGTCGAGGCGCCCTGCAGCGCATCAGCGTCTCCGCCTCGCACATCCTCTCCATCGTCGACGACGTGCTCGACCTGGCTCGGGTGGAAGCGGGCGCCATGCCCATCGACCTGCAGGACGTCGACGTCCACGCCGAGGTCGCGGCTTCGCTCGATCTCATCGAACCCCTCGCCGTCCGGCGGGCCGTGGCCATCCACCGTTCGGGGCCGTCGGTGGCGGTGCGCGCCGACCGGCGCCGCCTGCGCCAGGTCGTGCTCAACCTCGTTTCGAACGCAGTGCGTTTCTCGTCGTCCAACACGACCATCCGCATAGATACCGAGGCCGCCGAGGGAGTGGCGCGGATCCACATTGTCGACGAGGGTGCCGGGATTCCCCAGGACCTCATGGCCCGGCTGTTCGTGCCCTTCGACCGGCTCGGCGCCGATGCCGGGCGGGAGGGGGGCGCCGGGCTCGGCCTGGTGCTGGCCCGGCGTCTCACCGAGGCCATGGGAGGGACCCTCGAGCTCGACAGCGTCGTCGGCGTCGGAACCCACGCCGTGGTGACCTTGCCTGCGGCTCCGCCCGGCGTCGAGTTCTAGCGACCCCCCGATTTGGCCTTGCCCGCCTGTGCCTCGAGGTCCTTGCGCGCCTCGGCCGCGGCGCCGATGACGGCTGGCGTCCAGACGATCTGGCCCGGCTCCCCGTCGATGTGCGGGAACGCTTACGTTCCCGTTGCGGCCAGCCACATCCGCTCAGCGCAGTCAGCACGGTTCCTGGCGAGAAGGCTGTCGGTGCTGTTGTCGAAATCGGCGGTGAC
>JAKCDU010000083.1 GCA_021838445.1 Actinomycetes bacterium
GCCCAGCGCTCAGCGTTTGGGGGGCAGGGGAATGAAGCCGGAGGTCCGCTGCATGTAGTCCCGGTACCCCGGGCGGCGATCCGCGAGGCTCTTCTCCAACAGCCCCTTACCGCTCTTGTAGTAGAGGAAGTAGAGCATGGCGACGGGCGAGAGGATGGTCGTGACCCCCGGCCAGCGGTCAGCGGCGAACAGGTACAGGCCGAACCACACGCAGGCATCGCCGAAGTAGTTGGGGTGGCGGGTGTAGCGCCACAGCCCGCGGTCCATCACGGTGCCCCGGTTGGTGGGGTCGTTCCGGAAGCGGGACATCTGTGCGTCGCCGACGGTCTCGAAGAACAGGCCCACTCCCCACAGGGCCACCCCCACCCAGGCCAGGGGTCCCGGGCTGCCCCGCTCGTACATGGCCATCTGCACCGGGAGGGATACGAACCAGGAAATCAGGGCTTGCGGTCCGAAGACCACCCGGAGGGCGTACCAGCTGTGCGATCCCCGCGCCTTCTGGAACATCTCTGCGTAGCGGGGATCCTCGTCGCCGCCACGGCTGCGCCACGCGATGTAGCTGGCCAGTCGAATACCCCACAGAACGGTCATCACCAGTACCAGGACGCGTCGGCCGGTACTGTCTCCCGTCACCTGGAGCGACCACGCGAAGCTGGTCACCGCCACCGCCGCGAACGACGTTCCCCAGGTGACATCCACCACGTTCCACCGGCCCACCGCTCGGGCCACCACGAAGGTCAATAGGAACAGCACCATTTCAGCCCCGGCGCTCACCGCCAGACCGGTCAGGAACCAGTGGGACGCAAACCCGCTCACGGGGATCTCAAAGCCGGGACCGGGTTCGGCGCGCCGCGGTGTCCCACCTGGTCCCAGCCCACGCGGGTGGCCTCCATGCCGCTGAAGCCCCGGGGTCCGGGACGCACCGAGAGGATCTGGTCGACCCCCATCCGCCCGTCCTCGAAGGCCAGGGCCCCGCCGGCCAGGTAGAGCCGCCACACCCGGGCCTGCTCGGCTCCGATGAGGCCGACCACCTCGGCGTGGCGTCGCTCGAGCACCTCGTACCAGGCTCGGATGGTCCGGGCGTAGTGCTCCCTCAGCACGTGCACGTCGCGCACCTCGAATCCCCCGGCGGTGATCAGCGACAGAGTGTCGGGCAGCGGCCGCATGTGCATGTCGGGAGCGACGTAGCGCTCTATGAAAGGGCCGCCCCCCGGGTTGCGGCCACCGCGGCTCATCACCTGGAGGAGGAAACGGCCGGCCGGCCGGAGGCTGCGGTACAGCCCGGCCACGAAAGCCGGGTACCCCTCGTCGCCGACGTGCTCTCCCATCTCGACGGCGCAGACCGCGTCGAAGTGGCCGTCGGCCCGGGCCAGCACATCCCGGTAGTCGGCCAGGCGCAGGTCCACCAGGTGGCCCATCCCCTCGGCGCGGACCCGCTCGCCGACGTGGGCGTGCTGCTCCTCGGCGATGGTGACGGCGGTGACCGCCGCCCCGTACTCCCGGGCGGAGTGCACGGTGAGGGCCCCCCAGCCGCAGCCGATGTCGAGGAGGCGGCTGCCCGGGCGCAGATCCAGTTTCCGGCAGATCAGGTCGAGCTTGTCCCGCTGGGCGTCGGCCACGCCGTAGCCCGGGTCGTCCGACGTCCAGTACCCGCAGGAGTAGGCCATGGTCGGGTCGAGGAGCAGTCGGTAGAAGTCGTTGGAGAGGTCGTAGTGGTGGCGGACCACCTGGGCGTCACGGGCCCGGCTGTGGCGTCGGCCCTCCGGCCGGGCCTCGGTCGCAGGGACCGGTGGCCTGACCCCGAGGGCGCCAAGCGACGCCAGGAGCTTCATCCCGGTCCTGGCCGACCGGGCGGTGATCCTCGGGTGACGGCCGTCGAGGGCGGCGATGACCCGGCGCAGGCCGCGCTCGAGGTCCCCCTCGACGTCGAGCTCACCGCTCACGTAGGCCCGCGCCGCGCCGAGCTCGCCGGGAGCCCACAGCAGGTGGCGCAGCGCCGCCGGTGACCGCAGGGTGACGGCGACCCCGTCGCTCGGACCGGCCACGCTGCTGTCCCACATGCGGATCCGGATCGGCAGGCTGGTCCCGAAGAGCTCGTCGAGGTAGTGCGCCACCCGACCGGCCGTCGAGCTCACAGCTCACCGGCGTTGATCATGACCATCTGCGCCACGTCCAGGTATCCGGATCGGAATCCGGCCTCGGAGTAGGCGAGATAGAACTCCCACATGCGGCGGAACACCGCCCCGAAGCCGAGCTCGGCTACCTCCGACTGGCGCTCCACGAAGCGCAGCCGCCACCGCCGCAGCGTCTCGGCATAGGAGGCCCCGAAATGCAGGCGCTCGACGGCGCGCAGGCTGGTGTGGTCGGAAAGCGTCTGCTCGATGGCCTCCATGGACGGGATTATCCCGCCGGGGAATACGTACTTGTGGATCCACGTCCACGAGTTGCGGGCCGCGGTGAGGCCCTCGTGGCGCATGAGGATCGACTGCAGGGCGATCCGGCCGCCGGGGACCAGGCGTTCCTCGAGGGTCCGGAAGTAGGTGGGCCACCATTTCTCCCCTACCGCCTCGATCATCTCGACGCTCACGACGGCGTCGTAGCGCCCGCTGGAGCGACGGTAGTCCTCGATCTTCACCTCGACGGCCTCGCCCAGGCCCTGCTCAGCCAACCGCTTGCGGGCCAGGTCGGCCTGCTCCTGGGAGAGGGTGAGGGTGGTCACCGAAGCACCCCGCCGGGCCGCCCGGATGGCCAGCTCGCCCCAGCCCGTCCCGATCTCGAGCACCCGTGAACCGGGGCCCACCCGGGCCAGATCGAGCAGGTGATCGATCTTGCGGTGCTGGGCCCTCTCCAGGCTCTCGTCGAGCTGGTCGAAAAGCGCCGACGAGTAGGTCATAGAGCGGTCCAGGAACAGCGCGAACAAGTCATTGGACAGGTCGTAGTGGGCGGCGATGTTGCGCCGGGAGCCGGTCAGGTCATTGTCCTCCTGGGCCGGCGGGCGGGGCTCGTAGAAGCGTCGGATCCATTGCAGGCGGGGAGGGACCAGGCTCCTCAGGTTGCGGGCCATGGGCTCCAGCAGGCGCGCCAGGTCACCCGGGCTCTCCCAGTCCCCGGCCATGTAGGCCTCGCCGAAGCCGATCTTTCCGTACCGGCCGACCCTCGCGAAGAAGGCGTCCGGTCGGACGATGCGCATCACCGGGGCGTCGATCGGGCCGAACGCCTCGCCTCCGGGCAGCTCGATACGCACACCGGCCCGCCGGGCGGTACGGCGCAGCAGCACCCGGGCAACCGCGGCCCGCACCGGCGCCGGCGCCGGTTTCCCCATGGCCGGCCAACGCTCTATCTCGGTCGGTCCGACAGGCGCAGAACGCGCAGGTCTGTCGACGACGGTCACCTCGGCTGGACCTCCAGTCCCTTGCGCCACAACTTCATCCCTTGATACTGGACCAGAGCCCGGGCCCGGAGAGGGGCCAGCGGGTAACGGGCGACCTCGCGCAGTAGCCGCCCGGTGCTGGCCTCCACCCGCCGGCCCGTGAGCCACGCCCGGAAAGGCCGGTCGCCGGGCCTCTGGAGAGTCACCCGGACCGACACCGACTCACCGGGGTCGCTCAGGTCGATTCGGTAGCTGCCGTCCACGGGATAGAACGGCGACACGTACATCGCTTTGGCCACGCAGTGCTCCTCGGGATCGTTCGCAGGTAGTACGTAGGCGTGGCGCCCCCCGTATGTGTTGTGCACCTCGGCCACGTGAGCGAGCAGGCCGCCGCCGCCGTCGTAGCACCAGTAGACGCTTATGGGGTTGAACACGTGGCCCATGACCCTCAAGTTGGTGAGCACGGTGATACGCGCCGGCCGGATCCCGGCCTGGTCGAGCTCGGCACGGACGTCGAGATGGTCGGCGGCCACGTACCGGGCCAGCGGGCGCAGCGGACCGGGAACCACCGGTGGCCGGTCCAGATCGAACAGCCACATGTAGCTGCCGTACCGGAAGGTGTTGGTGATGGGGCTGTTGCGGACATGGCCGATGCTCACCTCGTAGAGGACTGGCCGGGCCGGGTCCGAGTCTCCGCCGATGGTCACCAGTCGACTCCGAACCGGGCCGCGGCGCGAGCTCCCGCCCGGCAGCCGTCCTCGTGGAAGCCCCAGCCGTGGTAGGCGCCGGCGAAGGCGACGGTGTCGGTGTCGAGCTCGTCGAGGCGGCCCTGAGCGCGGACCGACTCAGGGGTGTAGACGGGGTGCTCGTAGGTCATCCGGGCGATGATCCGGCTCTGGTGGAGGCGATCCGCGGCGTTCAGGGTGACCACGTAGGTCTGGTCGGTCGGGAGGTGCTGGAGCCGGTTCATGTCGTAGGACACGAGCACACCGGCGGTTCCGGTCCCGCCGCCCGGGTGGCAGGCGGGGAGCAGGTAGTTCCAGCTGGCCCGCGCCGAATGGTGGCGGGGCAGCACCCCGGGGTCCTGGTGGAGCACCGTCTCGTTACGGCTGTAGGCGAAGGCACCCAGCACCTGCTTCTCCAGAGGTGTGGCGTCCGACAGCAACTCCAGCGCCGTCCCCGGGTGGGTCGCCACGACGGCCCGCTCGAAGCGCTCGCCCCCCGTGGCGGTGCGGATCTCGACCCCCGAGCCGTCGGTCCGCCGAGCCAGGCCCACCACGGGGCTGGACAGGCGCACGTCGCCGATGAGGGCGGCGATGGCGTCGACGTAGGTCCTCGACCCACCGGCGACGGTGTACCACTGGTGCGAGCCCTTGACCGACAGCATGCCGTGATTGTCGAGGAAGGAAAAAAGGTAACGGGCCGGATACAGCAACGCGGTGTCCGGCGCGGCCGACCAGACCGCGGATACGACCGGCACCATGTAATGGTTCACGAAGTATTGGGAGTACCCACCCGCAGCGAGGAAATCCCCCAGGGTCTCATCCGAGGGCCCCCCCTCCTGGGACAGGACCGAGCGGGCGTGGCGGTGGAAGCGGCGGACCTCCGTCAGCATGCGCAGGAACGCCGGTCGCACGAGCGAGCGGGGCTGGGCGAACACGCCGCGCAGGCCGAGGGCGCCGGCGTATTCGAGTCCGCACCCCTCGCAACGCACGGACATGCTCATCGAGGTCGGCGCCGTCTCCACGCCGAGCTCGGAGAAGAGGCGGACGAGGTTCGGATACGTGACCCGATTGTGCACGATGAAGCCGCTGTCGACCCTGATGGTGGCCTTCCCGGAAGCGGGCACGTCGTGGGTGTGGGCGTGACCGCCGAGGCGGCCGTCGGCCTCGAAGAGGGTCACGTCGTAGCTCCGCTGCAGGAGGAACGCCGCAGTCAGCCCGGAGATGCCCGAGCCGATGACGGCCACCCGCTCGCGGGTCACGGGCTCTCCAGCGATGTCAGGAGGGAGACCGCCGTGGCGGCGTCACGAGCCCAACCGTCGGCCCCCAACTCGCGGGCGGCTTCCTCGCTGCGCACCGCCGGGCCGCCGAGGAACACCGGCACCCCGGGCAGGCGTCGGTGCAGGGCGGTCACGGCCCGGGCGGCGTTCGCCGCGGCTTGGGCCGTGCTGGCGCTCAAGCCCACGGCGAGGAGCCCGTCGATGCCCGCCGCGGTGGCCACCAGAGCGTCGAGGGGGACGTCGGCACCCAACTGGTTCACGGAGAAGCCGGCGCCTCTCAGCTGGTCGCCGACCATCATCAGCGGGATGGCGTGGGTGTCGCCTTCGGCTCCGGCGAGCAGCACGGTTCCGGCCCGGTGGCGTCCCCGGCGAGCGAAGAGGGGACCGAGGCGTCCGATCAGACCGAGCGCGAGGGCGGTGGCACGGTGCTCGTCGGCGATGGAGATCTCGCCTCTGGCCCAGCTGTCCCCTATTCGCCGCAGGCAGGGCGCCAGAACCTCCAGGTGGACGTCACTGGGGCTGCCGGCCAGCAGGGCGTTCTCGACGATCAGCCAGGCGCCGGCGGCGTCGCCGGCGAGCAGGCGGTCCTGCATCAGGTCGACCGTCGGGGTCGAAGCGTCCGGCCCCGGAACTGGTGCGGCGGCGCCCTCGGAAGCCCCGTCGACGGGCCGGCTCCGCTTGGTGCGCGCCGCTTTGGCCAGATCGCAGGGGTGGACGTACCAGCGCCCGCTTCGGTACTCGGCCGGAAGCCGCCCGATGCGTATGTACCGGTAGGCGGTCATGTAATGCACGCCCAGGGCCGAGGCGGCCTGCTCGAGGGTGAGCGGCCCCCCTCCGTTCTCAGGCGCTTCCATCCCATCATTTTAGTGCTAAAATCGGCGTCCGGTATGGCGAGTTCGCGCACAGCTCCCCACGGGACCACCGCGGTGGTGTGGTTCCGACGGGATCTGAGAGTCGGCGACCACCCCGCGCTGCGGCGGGCCCTCCGCGAGTACGACCGGGTCGTCCCGTTGTTCGTCTGTGATCCCCGCCTGCTGGGAGCGTCAGGTGTCAATCGCCTGGCCTTCCTGTCGGGCTGTGTCCGTGAGCTCGACCGGTCGATCGACGGACGACTGGTGATACGGAGCGGACCGCCCGAAAGGATCGTCTTCGACGTCGCCCGCACGGTGGGCGCCGCCGCCGTTCTGGTCACCTCTGATTCCGGTCCCTACGGGAGGGGCCGCGACGAGCGGGTGGCGACTGCGCTCGGGGAGAGATGTCCTCTGCTGAGCGTGGGCTCGTCCTACGCGGTCGAGCCCGGCACGCTCCACACCGCAGCAGGCTCCCCGTTCCAGGTCTTCTCCCCCTTCTCGCGGGCCTGGCGTGAGCACGGATGGGACGCCCCGGCGGACGTGCCGCAGCTCGGTGGGCTGGACCGCGCCGGCCTGGCCAACGAAGGCGGCTTCCCGCAGGCCGAGACCGGGGCCCGGCTGCCCGAACCGGGGGAGGCGGCAGCCCACCGACGCCTGGACGCCTTCCTCGCCCAGCACGTCGACGGCTACCGGGTCGAACGGGACCGTCCCGACCTCGACCACACGTCGCGGCTGTCGCCGTACCTCAGGTTCGGGTGCCTGCACCCCCGCCAGATCCTCTCCCGCCTCGAGCCTGGTCGGGCCGGCCACGACATCTTCGCGTCGGAGCTGTGCTGGCGGGAGTTCTACGCCGATGTCCTGCACCACCGGCCCGACTCGGCTCGCACCCACTACCGGTCCGACTGGCGGAGCTTCCAGGTCGACACCGGCCGCGGCGCCGACGAGCGCTTCCTGGCCTGGACCGAGGGACGCACCGGGTATCCCATCGTCGATGCGGGGATGCGGCAGCTGCTCGCCGAAGGGTGGATGCACAATCGGGTCCGCATGATCGTGGCCTCGTTCCTCGTGAAGGACCTCCACCTCGACTGGACGAGGGGGGCCAGATGGTTCATGCGGCACCTGGTGGACGGCGACCTGGCCTCCAACCAGCTCAACTGGCAGTGGGTGGCCGGCTCGGGCACCGACGCCGCTCCCTTCTTCCGGGTCTTCAACCCCACCACCCAGGGCCGCAAATTCGACCCCGACGGGGAGTACGTGCGGCGCTGGGTACCCGAGTTGCGATCCGTCGATGGCGACGTCGTCCACGAGCCGTGGAAGAGCGCGGACACCCTTTTCGACGGGTCGGACTATCCGCCTCCGCTGGTGGACCACGGCGTCGAGCGCGACGAGGCGCTGGCCCGGTTCCGGCGCCTGGGCCGATGAAGCCGACTGCGGTCCGCCGGCCTCGCTTAACCTCGAGTCCATGGGCGCGCTCGACGGTCTCAAGGTGCTCGAGGCGGGTCTGCTGGTCCAAGGCCCCCAAGCCGCCGCCACGTTGCGTGACTGGGGCGCGCAGGTCATCAAGTTGGAGTTACCCGATTTCGGGGATCAGGCCCGGTGGATACTGAGACCGGACGGAGACCCCCGTCCCCCCTATTTCATAGCATCCAACCGGGGCAAGCGGTCGGTGACGGCCGATCTCCGTCGGTCCGGCGGACGCGACATTTTCCTCCGCCTGGCCGAGTGGGCCGATGTAGTTATCACTAATTTCACGCCGGGGACCATGGCCAGTTGGGGCCTCGGATACGACGATGTTTCGGCGCGAAACCCGGCGATCATCTACGCCGCAGGGTCCACCTTCGGTCCTCTCGGTCCGGATGCCGGGCGGGAGGGCGCCGACCTGGCCGCTCAAGCCGCAGGTGGTCTGATTGCCACGACCGGTGCCGAGGGCGGCGATCCCACCCCGGTGGGGGCCACCATCGCCGACCACATCGCGTCACAGAATCTCGTCTCTGGAATTCTGGCGGCGCTGCTGGCCCGGGGCCGGACCGGCCGTGGGCAGATGGTCGAGACCTCGCTTCTCGGAGGCCAGATATGGGCCCAGGCCAGCGAGTACACCTCATTCCTTCTCACCGGGAGGGTGCCGGGACGGGCCAATCACGGCAACTCGCTCATTGCTGGCATCTACAGCATCCTCCCTACCGCGGACGGGTGGATTGCGGTCGTCGGCGTGGTGGGGCAGGCCCGTGTCGCTTTCTTCGAGGTGATCGGACGTCCCGATCTGGCCGAGTCCTTCGCGGCTCGCCTCTACAGCGATGCCGACAAGGACCGGCTCTTCTCCGATCTGGCGCCCATATTCCGCCAGCAGAGCACCGACCACTGGTGCGAGCTTCTGGGCCGGGCCGGGATCCGGCACGCCCCCGTACGGGATTACGCCCAGGTGGCCGACGACGAGGCGGTTTGGTCCAATGGCTATCTGATCAAGGCGGCCGACGTCGGGGGTGACCACGACGTGGTCGGGACCCCGGTCCGCTTCAGTGCCACGCCGGCGCAGGCCGCTCCCAGCGCTCCCGAGTTGGGCCAGCACACCGAGGAGGTGCTCGTCGAGATTGGCTACAGCTGGGACCAGATCGAACAGTTTCGCCTGACGGGTGCGATCTGAGCGCCCAACTACGGCCGGTGCTCCCTGGGCGATTCATGGCAATCGATCCGCAAAACCTGGCACTGAGAACACCAATGGCGCTCCCGAAGGAGCGCCATTGGCGGAGCGGCCCAAGCGGCGGATCTCGGAACCGCTCTCCTGGAGTAGGTGGCGGGTTCCCACTCCAGGTGCTTCACCATACTCTGACCGGCCTCAGGTGAGGCAAGCCAGCGCAGGCATTTCGATTTCACCCCGTCGAACATCTTGTTTGTACGTATCTTAACACCGGAGACTTGCGCTCTGCCATGCGGCGCGGCCGCCCCACCGAATCCGTCCGGGATCAACACTTATGTGTCCATAGGTGCAACTGACCGTTGCGCCGATACGTAACAAGAAAGTATGAAAGGCAGTACGGGTGCCATTGTGCACTAGGCGGCTTTTGGTGTTGGCTCGTTGACGTGTTCTCGATCATCCCGGAGTACCAGCGCGCCGTCTTCTTCCGTTTGGGCCGGGTCGTCGGCGAGGCTCGGGGCCCGGGGGTGGTCTTCAAGCTGCCCATCGTCCATCGAGTAGTGCGGGTCAACCTGCGCGTCGAGGTGGTGGACATCCCCTCCCAGTCGGTCATCACCCAGGACAACGTGACCATCGCCGTCGATGCTGTCGTCTACTTCCAGGTGGTGGACCCGATAAGGGCCGTCATCGGCGTCGATAACTTCCGCTTCGCCAGTCAGCGCATCGCCATGACCAGCCTCCGCTCCATCATCGGCCGCTACGAGCTCGACTCCCTCCTCGCTCACCGCGAGGATGTCAACTCCGAGTTGAGGGCCACGATCGCCCGCAGCACCGCCGAATGGGGGGTAGAGGTCCGCCAGGTCGAGATCCGGGACGTGACCCTTCCTCCCGAACTGTTGCGGGCCATGGCCCGCCAGGCCGAGGCTGAACGGGAGCGGCGGGCCAAGGTGATCGCCGCCACCGGCGAGCTGCAGGCCAGCGAGGAGCTCTCGGCGGCCGCCGACAAGCTGGCCATGAGCCCCGGTGCGCTGCAGCTGCGGACCCTCCAGACCCTGGCCGAAGTGGCGACGGAGAAGAACTCCACGCTCATCTTCCCCATCCCCGTGGAGCTGTTGGGCCTCTTCCAGGCCAACAAGCTGTCCGTCGCCGCCCAAGACGAATCGCCGGGCGGCGCATCCTGAGATGCTCGGCTACACTCAATCCTTTCTGCGAGCGTAGTTCAGAGGCAGAACATCAGCTTCCCAAGCTGAGAACGCGGGTTCGATTCCCGTCGCTCGCTCACAAAG
>JAKCDU010000084.1 GCA_021838445.1 Actinomycetes bacterium
GCTCCTGCGCCAGGCCCTGGTCGCCGGGCAGGCCCTGGTGGGTGAGCTCCTCCCCCCCACCACCAACCCGCCTACCGCCAACCGGCCCTGAGCCGGGCCGGAGCCGGCCGTTACGGGGGTCGGCGGTTCAGCTCGCGCAAGACGTCACCCCGGCGAGCCCGACGGCGGGATGCCTCGGGAAGGTGGGGTCAGCTCCCCGCTTGCAGGGGGCCTACCCGCAGGGTGATGTCCGTGGCGTTGCTACACCCGTTATCGGTGTGGGAGACCAGAAGCGCCGCCGTCTGGTTGGGTGGGTACACCCGCAACCCGTCGGTGGTCGTGATACCGCAGCTCGACCCGTAGTTGCCGGCCTCGGTGATCTGCAGGATGCTGTGGGCCGTGCCGCCGGGCGCGACGACGAGCTCGGTGGCCGCACCGGGGGCCCGCTCGGCCGGTGCACCCACCTGCTGGCCCTGGGAGCCGGTGACGAACGACACCCCGGGGTAGCCCTGGAGGATGCAGGCCGTGGAGCTCTGGTTGGTGAGCACCAGGTGGTAGTACACGCTGCCCGCCGTACCGTTGGGCGACGTCAGGGTTCCCGTCAGCGCCGAGGTCGGGCAGATGGAGGGACCGGGGGTGGTGGTCACCGTGGTGGCCGGCACGCTGGACGAGTCAGGGGCCACGGTGGTCGTGGAGTCGGACCCGTTGGGCGCGGGAGCGCTCGACGTCGAAGGTCCCGTTCCCGTCGCCGCGCCGTGACTGCTCCCGCACGCCGACAGGGCTGCCGCCAGTCCCACCCCGAGCGCCGCCATCCAACCTCTACCGTTCGTCATGCAGTAACTATTCCCGGGCCCGGCTCGCGGTTCCGGATATCGAGTTCGAAATGCAGAAAATCCGGATCCCGGCCGACGGGCTGCATCCCCGTGGAGAGCATGACCCGCTGCGAGGCCACATTGTCCGGGGTGGTACGCCCGCACACCCGCTTCACCTCGTCGAAGCCGGCGGCCACCTCCAGGATCAGCTGCAGCGCGCTGCTGGCCACACCGCGACCGCGCACCGACGGAACCACGCCGTAGCCGATCTCGACGAGACCGTCACGCGGCGGCCCGTGGAACCCGATGCCTCCGACGACGGTCCCCTCGAGGAGGATCTGGTAGTAGCCGAAGGGGTGGGAACGGGAGGAGCCGCCGATGACCGGCAGCTGCCTGAGGTAGGCGAGGCAGGCCCGCTTGTCGCCCTCCATCGGGTAGCCGTCGGCCCAGGGCGGATCGTCCCGGGCGTCACGCCGGGAGCGCGTGATCCTCTTGGCTACCCCTCTGTTGGCGAGTTGGATGGACAGGTCCACCACCCCCATATTTGTCCAAGACGGAACAAACCTGGGCGACTATCGGTTGACCCGCGGCTGGAATGGAAGTTCGCATGATGATCGAGACAGCATGACTCCCGGGCACCGCGGGCGTGGTCGCGACGTGGCGGCGTTGAAGGCGGTGACGGTCTCTGCCGGGACCATGCCGCGCATCTGGCGCTTCTTGAGGCCCTACCGGATGCGGCTGGCCTTCTACCTGTTGGTCATCGTGGCCGGTGCGGTGGTGGGCAGCATCCCGCCGCTCATCGTGAAGTCCCTCATCGACCGGGGCGTGGTCCGCCACGACGTGGGGCTGGTCGACGTCCTGGCCGCCGCCATGGTGGGCCTCGCCCTGGCCCAGACGGCGCTGTCGCTGGTCAGCCGGTGGTTCGGGTCGGTCATCGGCGAGGGGATCATCTACGACCTCCGGGTCCGGCTCTACGACCACGTGCAGCGCATGCCGATCGCCTTCTTCACCCGCACCCAGACCGGGTCGCTGATGTCGCGCCTGACCAACGACGTGCTCGACGCGCAGAACGCGGTGGGTACCGCGGCGTCGGTCCTGTCGGACCTGTTCACCCTGGTCGCCACCTTGGTCCCCATGTTCCTGCTGAGCCCGGCAATCACCGGCTTTGCCCTGCTGGTCCTCCCCCCGTTCATCCTCGTCGACCGGCTCATGGCCGGGCGCATCAGCCGCTTGTCGCGGCGCCAGATGCAGCTCAACGCCGACATGAGCGTCACCATGACCGAGAAGTTCAACGTGTCGGGCGCCCTCCTCGTGAAGCTCTTCGGCCGGCCCGAGCGCGAATCCGAGGAGTTCGCCAAGCGGGCCGGCGGGGTACGGGACGCCGGGGTGCGGCTGGCGTTGCTCAGCCGCTACCTCTTCGCCGCCCTGTCGCTCGTCGGGGCGGTGGGCACCGCGGCGGTGTACTGGCTCGGCGGCCGCCAGGCCGCCACCGGCCACCTCGCCGTGGGCACCGTCGTGGCCCTGGCCGCCTACGTGACCCGCCTCTACTCGCCGCTGACCGACCTGGCCAGCACCCGGGTTGACGTGCTGGCCGCGGTGGTCAGCTTCGACCGGGTGTTCGAGGTCCTCGACACCCCGCCGGCGGTGACCGACCGACCCGGCGCCGAGGCCCTGCATGACGTGCGGGGCCGCATCGACGCCTCCCACCTGTGGTTCCGCTATCCGGCCGCATCCGAGGTGTCGGTGGCGTCGCTGGAGCGCAGCGCCGACGACACCGACCAGACGCTGTCGAGCGAGGTCGGGGCGTGGGTGCTCGAGGACGTCTCGTTCGTGGTCGAGCCAGGCACCATGACCGCCCTGGTCGGGCCCTCGGGGGCCGGCAAGACCACCCTCTCCAGCCTCATACCCCGGCTCTACGACGCGGTGGAGGGGACCATCGAAGTCGACGGCCACGACGTGCGGGACGTGACGCTGGCCTCGCTCGGCGCGGCGGTCGGAGTGGTCAGCCAGGACGCCCACCTCTTCCACGACACGATCAAGGCCAACCTCCTCTACGCCCGGCCCGACGCCACCGATGCCGAGCTCCTCGAGGCCTGCCGGTCGGCCCGCATCCACGACCTGATCGTGTCGCTCTCCGACGGCTACGACACGGTGGTCGGGGAGCGGGGCTACCGCCTCTCCGGCGGGGAGAAGCAGCGGCTGGCGCTGGCCAGGGTGTTCCTCAAGAACCCGGCCATCGTCATCCTCGACGAGGCCACCGCCCATCTCGACTCCGAGACCGAACTACTGGTGCAGCAGGCCCTGGCCGCCGCTCTCGCCGGGCGGACCTCGGTGGTCATCGCCCACCGCCTGTCGACCATCCAGGCGGCCGACCAGATACTGGTGCTCGACCGTGGCACGATCGTCGCCCGCGGCACCCACGACCAGTTGATCGCCTCCGGCGGCCTGTACGCCGACCTCTACCGGACCCAGTATCTGCGGGGCACACCCGGGGAGCTGGCGCCCGCCCCCCTCCCCTCGCGCTAGTGGGTGTGCCCGGGCTGGGCGCCGCGGGTGGTCTCCAGCCAGCGGCGCAACCCGGCGGCGTTGGCGTGGATCCCGTTGAGGGTCTCCATGCGGTGACGGTGCTGCTCGGGTAGATGGGCGAAGGTGTCGCCGAAGCGGGCGGTGAGGGCCTCCTCGATGTCGCCACCCTGGCGCCAGGCCGCTTCGGCCGTCTCGGTCCAGCGCCGCAACTCGTCCTCGGCCTCCTGCAGGAGCGACTCGGGGTCGTCGAGAAGGCCGTAGTGGGCCAGGGCCACGCCGGTCGGCCGGCGGGCGGCGAACTTGTGGAGCGATGTCACCGCCTGGTCCAGGTCGAAGTCGGCGGGCGGTGTGGCCGGTCGGAGGATGCCGGCGTCGGGTAGGCGCACCCCGACGGCGTCTCCGGCGAAGAGGATGCCGCTCTCGCTGTCGTGCAAGCCGAGATGGTGCTTGGCGTGGCCCGGCGAGTCGACGGTCGTGAGGGTGCGACCGCCCCCGATGGGGACCTCCTCGCCGTCGGCCAGCACGTGGATGCGCTCCGGCGGGGTCGGGTCGAGCCGACCGTAGAGGCCGTCGAGGAGGTCGCCGTAGACCAGCGCCGCCGAACGGACCAACCGCTCGGGGTCGACCAGATGGCGGGCGCCTTTCTCGTGCACGTACACGGTGGCCTTGGGAAAGGCCCGGGCCACGTCGCCCACCCCGCCGGCGTGGTCGAGGTGGATGTGGGTCACGGCGATACCGGCCAGCGCGTCGGCGGCGACGCCGTGACTCTCCAGGGCGGCGAGCAGGGCCGGCACCGACGATTGGCTGCCGGTCTCGATCAGCACCGGCGCCGGCCCTTCGATCAGGTAGCCGGCGGTCACCCGTTCCCATCCACCGAGGAGGGTGTCGATCTCCACGACACCCGGACCGATCAGGTTGGTCATGGACCGACCCTACCCGGCCGTCCGGTCTCCCCCGCCGCCCCAGCGCGTCGGCTGGCGCAAAGACGGGGGTGGCCCCACCGAGGGAGGGTGGTCGAGATCGGGCTGCGCCGCCCCGGCCGACTGGCCGAGGGGGAGCACCCCGGCCCACACCGGCAGGGCGAGGTCTTCCTCGTCGTCCACCGGGCCGCCGGTGCGCACCTTGGCCGAGGCCTCGGCGATCTCCAGGCTCACCACCCGGGTCCGGGTCAGCTCCACGGGGCTGGGGGGACGGGCCTCACCGGTGCGGCCGGGGAGGATGTGGTCCACGATGCAGGCCAGCGCGGCTTCCTTCTCGACCGGGTCGGTGATGTCGGTGACGGTGCCGAACAGGGTCACCGACCGGTAGTTCACCGAGTGGTGGAACGTCGAGCGGGCCAGCACCAACCCGTCCACCAGGGTGACCGTCATGGTCAGCTCGGCGCCGGCCCGGGCCGCCTCGAGGACGTGGTTGGCCGCCGCCCCGTGGATGTAGACCCGGTCACCGGCCCGCCCGTAGGTCGTCGGGATCATCCACACCGTGCCGTGTGCGGCGCAGGCGATGTGGCAGACGAATCCCTCGTCGAGGATGGCGTCGATGGTCTCCCGCCGGTAGTCGCCCCGGTCGCGCTGACGGCGAACCTGCGAACGCGGCGTCGGCTCCATGACCTTCAGGCGACGCGGGCCGTGATGATGGACCGCGCCTGCTCGTGGAGGACACCGTTGGTCGAGATGGCGCTCCCGCCGTCGGCTCGGGCTTCACCGCCGAAGCTGGTGAAACGGCCTCCGGCCTCTTCCACGATCACCAACAGCGGAGCCAGATCCCAAACCGAGACGACGGGATCCAGGCCGATCTCGCAAGTCCCTTCGGCCACCATCATGTGCGACCAGAAGTCGCCGAAGGCCCGGTCGGCGTAGCAGCGCGTGGCCAGATCCACATAGGCCTCGGGCCCACCCCAGTCGTCCCACGACGACAGGGCCGCCCCCGAGACTTGGGCGTCGGCCAACGTGGCGACCTTGGACACGTGGATCTGCCGGATGCCGACGCCCGCCTCGCTCATCCACGCCCCCTGACCCCGGGCGGCCCACCAGCGACGCCCGAGAGCCGGGGCCGACACCACCCCCACGCTCATGACACCGCCGATCTCGAGGGCGATCAGGGTGGCCCAGACCGGGATGCGGCGCACGAAGTTCTTGGTGCCGTCGATGGGATCGACGATCCAACGCCGGGCGCCGCTCCCGGTGTCGCCGCTCCCGGTGTCGCCGCTCCCGGTGTCGCCGAGCTCCTCGCCCACCACCCGGTCGCCGGAACGCTGCTCGGCCAGGCAGCGGCGGATGTCCTCCTCCACCGCCCGGTCGGCCTCGCTGACCGGGGTCCGGTCCGGTTTGGTCTCCACCACCAGGTCTGGGCGGGGAAAGGCGGCCAGGGTGAGGGCGTCGGCCCGGTCGGCGAGGTGGAGGGCCAGCTGCAGGTCCGCTCCATCGGTGGCAGTCATTCCGGGCCTCCATCTGGGCTGCGTCTGGGGGGTGGCGGACAGGGGGCGCTGCGACGGGGGCTCAAGCCAACGCCACCAGGTCGAGCAGGTCGTCGCTCCAGTGATCCTCGACCCCGTCGGGCATCATCAGCACCCGGCTCGGGGAGAGCTGGGCCACGAAGCCGGCGTCGTGGCTGACGATGATCATGGCCCCCGGCCACTCCGACAGAGCGCTGCCGATGGCGTCGCGCGACGGAGGGTCGAGGTTGTTGGTGGGCTCGTCGAGCAGCAGGAGGTTGTGGCGCCCGGCGACCAATTGGGCCAGCGCCAGCTTGGTCTTCTCCCCACCCGACAGCGTCCCGGCGTCTTGATGGGCGATCTCGCCGGTCAGCCCGAACATACCGATCAGGCTGCGCAACTCCGCCTCTGGGGCATCCGACGCCTCGCGCATGTGGGCCAGTACGGTGACGCCGGAGCGGATCCCCTCGTGCTCCTGGGCGTAGTACCCCGGCGTCACGCCGAGCCCGGTGCGGAAGCTGCCCAGCTTGGGATCAGCGCGTCCAGCCAGGATCCGCAGCAGCGAGGTCTTGCCCGCCCCGTTGAGCCCCATGATCAGAACCCGCTCGCCCCGCTCGATGGCGAAGGACACGTCCTCGAAGATCATCGGGCCCCCGTAGGCCTGGCCCAGCTCCTCGGCCTCGAGCACCACCCGGCCGGCCCGGGGCGGCTCGGGGAAACGGACCCGGTAGCGGTGATCGCCCTTGCCGGGCCCGGCGGCAGCGTGGGACTGCAGGCGTTCCACCCGCTTGTCCAGGGACTTGGCCACCCGAGCCCGCTTGGAGGTCTGGTGGCGCATCGAGTCGGCCAGGTCGGCGAGACGCTTGATCTCGGCCTGCTGGCGGCCGACCAGCCGGCGTTGCCGCTCCTCGTCGGCGGCCCGGGCCTCCCGGTACTGGCTGTAGGTGCCCCGGTACTCGAACATCTCGGCCTCGTCGAGGTGCAGCACCCGGGTGATGGCCTCGTCGAGGAGGTCCAGGTCGTGGCTGACCACGAGGAGGGCGCCCCGGAAGCCGCGGAGGAATCCCATGAGCCACGCTTTGGCGTCGCCGTCGAGATGGTTGGTCGGCTCGTCGAGCATGAGCACGTCGGTGCCCCCGAAGAGGATGCGGGCCAGCTCCACCCGGCGCCTCTCACCGCCGGAGAGCACCCCGAGGGGCAGGTCCAGCCGGTCGGCGGCCAGTCCGAGCCCGGCCACCAACTGGCGCACCTCGGATTCGGCGGCGTAACCGCCGAGGGAGGAGAACTGCTCCTCGGCGCGTGAGTAACGCGCCACCGCCCGCTCGCTCGGGTCGGCCTCCATGGCCCGGCGCAGCCGCTCCACCCGTTGGGCGGCCTCGTCGAGCCCCCGGCCCGACATCACGTGGGTGAGGCCACTGGCCTCGGTCACCTGGCGGAGTGAACGGGGGTCCTGGGAGAGAAACCCGAGGCGACCGTGAACCGTCGCCTTGCCCCCCGCGGCCTCGGCGTCGCCGGCCAGCACCTTGAGCAGGCTGGTCTTGCCGGCCCCGTTGCGGCCCACCAAACCGACCTTGTCACCGGCGCGCACCGAGAACGACGCCCCGGCGAGCGTCACCCTGCCGCCTACCTCGACGGTGAGTTCCCGGGCTTCCAGCACGATCTCCATGATGGTGGATGGGCGCCCCCGGCCGGTACCGGATTATCGGCGACGGTCGACGACCCCGCGACGACGCCCCTGGTCCCCTCCCCCCACCCCCGGCCCTCGTCACCTGGGAACGCAGCCGTCGGGCACGGATGAGAAGGGGGGAAAATGGGTCGCCGTCGTGGCTCGGCGCTCAGCCGTCGAAGAGGCGGTGGGCCGACTCCTCGGCCCGGCGGGTCACCTCGCGCACGGGCTGGCCGAGAAGGCGGGCCACCCGCGCCGCGTCGTCGTGCTCGGCCTTGATCCGCGACGGGCCGCGCTTGACCCGCACCGGGTAGCCGTCGACCTCGACGGTCCCGAACTCCCGGGTCGACGGCCAGCGCTGCCAGGTCGAGGCTCTGACCCCCAGGGTGCCGGTCTCCTCCCCGAGCACCCGGCGCAGCACCGCTACCGCGGACGGCTCGCACAGCACCGACACGACCTGCCCCGGACGTCCCTTCTTGGCCGTGACGGGGGTGATCCACGCGTCGAGGGCCCCGGCGGCCATCAAAGCCGTGAGGGTGGCCCCGAGGATCTCCCCGGTCACGTCGTCCACGTTGGCTTCGACGACCACGACCGGCTGGGCGTGGTCGGGGGCCGGCTCGACGCACGAGCCGAGAACCACCTGCAGGGCGTTGGGCATCCCGTCGATCTCCCGGGAGCCGGCCCCGAAGCCGCTGGCGGTGACGGTCATGGCCGGCATCGGACCCCACCCGCGGCACAGCCCGGCGAGCAGCGCGGCACCGGTCGGGGTGGTCAGCTCCATGGGCACCGTCGTGCCGAAGCTGGGTGCGCCGGCGTCAGCCAGGAGGCCCACCACGGCGGGGGCGGGAATCGGTAGCAGCCCGTGGGCCGAGCTGACCATCCCCGTCCCCTGGGCCACCGGGCTGGACCGCACCTCGTCGACCCCGAGGACCTCGAGAGCCACGCAGGTACCGACGATGTCGATGATGGCATCCGTCGAGCCCACCTCGTGGAAGTGGACCTGGCTCAGCGGGCGCCGGTGCAGGCGGCTCTCCACCGTTCCGAGGCGCAGGAAGGCGGCCAGGGCCCGCTCCCGGGCCCGGTCGGGGAGGCGGGCCTCGGTGAGCAGGCCGACGATGTGGCTGTAGGTGCGCACCACGTGGGTCTCGCCCACCCGGACCCGCACGTGGGTGGCGGCCAGCCCGGCCCGCAGCACCTCCTCGGTCTCGAGGGTCCAGCCACCGACGGGTAGGGCGACCAGCTCCCGCTCGATGGCCTCGAGGTCGGCCCCGGCGTCGATGAGCGAGCCGAGAGCCATGTTGCCGGCGATACCGGCGAAACAGTTCCACCACGCCACCGTGGTCATGGTCGCCGGGACCCGGTCATGCCAGGAGGCGGTGGATGGCGAAGGCTGCGCCGAAACCATTGTCCACACCCACCACCACCAGCCCCGAAGCGCAGGAAGCCAGCATCCCGAGCAGGGCGGTGACGCCGGCCAGCGACGAGCCGTACCCGACGCTGGTCGGCACGGCCACCACCGGCGCGGCGCTGATCCCGCCGACCACCGAGGCCAGCGCTCCTTCCATGCCGGCGACGACCACCACCGCCGGGGCCCGCTGTATCTCGGCGGCCCGGTCGAGGATGCGGTGGATACCGGCGACGCCGACGTCGGCAATCAGGCGCGACCCGAAGCCGAGCGCGTCCAGGGTACTCCGGCACTCCTCGGCCACGGGGAGGTCAGCGGTGCCGGCGGTCACGACCACCACGGCCTCGGTGGCCCTCGCCGGTGCCGGGTTCCACACCACCGTGAAGCCCCGGACGTGGGCCCCGGGATGGGCGGCGGTGACGGCCTCGATCTGCTCGACCGACGCCCGGCTGAGCAGGACCGGCCCGACGCTGCCCGAGAGCAGCTCACCGATGATGCCGACACACTGCTCGGCCGTCTTGCCCGGCCCGTACACCGCTTCGGGCACGCCCTGGCGCAGCTCACGATGGGAGTCCAAGGTGGCATAACCGAGGTCGGTGTAAGGCAGGGAACGGAGCCGGCGGACCACCTCGTCGGCGTCGATGTCTCCTACGGTCAGCTGGTCGAGCAGCTTGCGAACGGCGGCTTCGTCCATGATCCATCTATCCTGCCCGGCCATGACCGCGTTTGTCGCCCCGGGGGCCTCGATCGGCTTCCTCGGTCCACGGGGTACCTTCACCGAGGAGGCGCTGCGCGGTGACGCCCGGCTGGCGGCGGGGGACCTGCAGCCCATGCGGTCGTTCGTCCACGTGCTCGACGCGGTCAGCTCCGGGCAGATCGACTACGGCTTCGTGGCCATCGAGAACTCCATCGAGGGCACCGTATCGATCACCATGGACCAGCTGGTGTTCGAGCAGGAACTGATCATCGTGGCCGAGGTCGTCCTACCCGTCACCCAGAACCTGGTGGGCCCGCCCGGGATGGCCCTGTCGGAGGTCAAGCGGGTGGTGTCGTTCCCCCACGCCACCGGGCAGTGCCGCAACTGGCTGGCCTCCCACCTGCCCGATGCCGAGGAGGTCGCCGCCTCGTCCACCGCAGAAGCGGTGCGCCAGATCGGCGAGAACGGCGCCGACCGCGACGGACAGACGGCAGCCATCGGCACCGCCTTGGCCGCCTCGCTGTACGGGCTCGACGTGCTCGC
>JAKCDU010000027.1:0-35424 GCA_021838445.1 Actinomycetes bacterium
GAAGCCGGCCTGCCACCAACCGGCGACGTCCTCCCAGCCAACCCGGTCGGTCACCGGCGCCGCCGGCCGGTCCGCCACCCCGGGGGCGTCGAGGTTCTCACCGGCCCGGGACCCCGCCCCGCCGGCAGTTGGCGGCGATGCGGTCGGCCGTCTCGTCGAAGAGCGCGGCCGGGATGTCGTGGCCCACCCCCGGCTGCAGCCACAGTTCGGCCCCCGGAACCGCCGCCGCGGTGGCTTTGCCCCCCGAGGGGTCGACCAGGCGGTCGGCCGCGCCGTGGATGACCAGGGTCGGCACCGAGACGCCCCCCAGGGCAGTGGTGCGATCGGTCTGGTGGAACACGGCCAGGGCCTGGCGGAGGACCCCGGCGGGGTGACTGGACCGCTCGAACGCGGCCCGCCCGAAGGCGCGCACCTCGGCCTCGTCCACCGGGTAGCCGGGGCTGCCGATCAACCGGTTGCTCACGACCGCCGCCTCCTCGGCCTCCTCGGCCGAGGTGGGCCCCGGGGACAGGAACAGCTCGGCGACGATGGTCGGGTCGGGCTGGCCGACCGTCGGGTCCCCGGTGGTGGACATGATCGAGCAGAGGCTCAGCGTCCGCTGCGGATGGCCGATGGCGAAGGCCTGGGCGATCATCCCGCCCATAGAGGCCCCCACGATGTGAGCCCGCTCGATGTGCAGGTCGTCGAGGAGACCGGCGGCGTCGGCGGCCATGTCCTCGAGGCTGTAGAGGGCGGGCGGAATCTCCCCCGTCTCGAGGACCTTGGACAGGTCGGGGGTCCCCAGGTGGTCCAGCCAGGTGGACAGGCCGATGTCGCGGTTGTCGAAGCGGATCACCCGGAAGCCGTTCCCGGCCAAGGCCTCGACCAGCGGCTCCCGCCAGGTCGTCATCTGGGCGCTGAGGCCCATGATGAGAAGCATCGGAGGATCGGCCGGGTCGCCGTGCTCGTCGTATTCGAGTTCGATCCCGTTGGCGTGCGCTCGGGGCATGGCCCAAGTCTGCCGGATGCGACCGGGCCCCGCCGGGACCGGTCCTCCCGGGGGAGGCGACGGCCCGGCCGGGTCAGCTGTGGAGGCGTTGGTAGACGGCGTCGGCGACCCGGTCGGGCAGCCAGGGCAGGTCCTTCAGGGTCTCCAACGACACCGTCTTCAAGGTGCGGGGACCCCCGAGCTCCTTGACCAGGCGCTTCTTGCGGGCCGGCCCGAGACCGGGGATGTCGTCGAGGGCCGACGCCGTCATCCGCTTGCCCCGGAGGTTGCGGTGATAGGTGATGGCGAAGCGGTGCGCTTCGTCGCGGATCTGCTGGAGCAGGTACAGCGCCTCGGAGGTGCGCGGGATGCGGACCGGGTCGGGGCGGCCGGGCAGGTACACCTCCTCGAACTGCTTGGCCAGCGAGGCGACCGGTATCTCCTCGTCGAGGCCGAGCTCCTCGAGCACCCGCACCGCCACTCCCAGCTGGCCCTTGCCGCCGTCGACGAGGAGCAGCTGCGGCGGGTAGGCGAAGCGCCGGCGACGCTCTTCCAGGGGCTTGGCCCGCTCGGCCAGGTAGGCGGTCAAGCGCCGGGTGAGGACCTCACCCATGGCCGCGAAGTCGTCGTTCTGCTCGACGGTGCGAATCTTGAACCGCCGGTACTCCTGGGGGCGGGGGATCCCGTCCTCCATCACCACCATCGACCCGACGTAGTCGGTGCCCTGCAGGTGGCTCATGTCGTAGCACTCGATGCGCAGCGGTGACTCGGGCAGCTCGAGAGCGTCCTGAAGGGCGGTCAGAGCCTTGGCCCGGGCATTGTGGTCGGCGGCCCGCTTCAGCCGGTGACGGACGAACTCCTCCCCGGCGTTCTTGGTCACCATCTCGAGCAGCGCCTTCTTCTCCCCCCGCTGCGGCACCCGGATCTCGACGTGCGACCCTTGGCGGGCCTCCGGGTTGACGCTGCGCTCCACCCGGTAGCGCGACGTGGCCGCCCACCATTCGATCGACGTGGCGGTGGCGGCGCGCCGACCGCCGAGCCCACCGGGACTACCGGGGGCGCCGGAAGCGCCGGCGGTGCCACCGGGGGCGCTGGAAGCGAGGGCAAAAGCGAGGACGGGGCCGGGCCCGGCGGAAGCGGGGACGGGGCCGGGCCGGGCGGAAGCGGGGACGGGGCCGGGCCCGGCGGAAGCGGAGGCGTCCACGACGGGCCCGGGAGGGCCGCCGGCGCCGGGCCGGACCTCGTCGCCGACCCGGAGCAGAGCCAGCCACTCCTGGATGGTTTCGGCCTCGGCGGGAGTCTCGGGGACCAGAACCAGCGGTGGCACCCCGAGCGGCGGGTCGTCGTAGTGCTGCTCGAGGACCTGCAGGACCAGCTCCGCCCTCGACAGATCCTCCACCTTGTCCACAATGAAGCCCTTCCGGCCCACGACCCGGCCGCGCCGCACGTAGAACACCTGGATGGCCGCCTCGAGCTCGTCCTCGACGAGACCGAAACAGTCGAGGTCCTCGGCCCGCTCGGTGACCATCTGCTGCTTCTCAATGGCCTTGCGCACGGCTGCCAACCGATCCCGCAGTCGGCCCGCCCGCTCGAACTCCAGGCGTTCCGAGGCCTGGAGCATCTCCTGCTCCAGCTGCTTGACCACCGGCTGGGTGTCACCGTCGAGGAAGGTCAGGAGCTCCGCCACCAGGTGGTCGTAGTCGGCCTTGGCGATCTCCTTCACGCATGGACCCGAGCACTTCTCGATGTGGAACAGCAGGCAGGGCCGTCCGAGGCGCTCGTGGTTGCGGAACTTGATGTCGCTGCAGGTGCGGATGGGGAAGGTCCGCAGCAACGAGTCCAACGTGTCGCGGATGGCGTAGGCGTGGGCGAACGGACCGAAGTACCGGCTGCCGCGGTCACGGGCCCCCCGTCGGACCATGGCCCGGGGCCACTCGTCGCTGGTCGTCACCGCCAGGAAGGGGTAGCTCTTGTCGTCGCGCAGCCGGACGTTGAATCGCGGCTTGTGCTGCTTGATCAGGCT
Organism: Actinomycetes bacterium; assembly: GCA_021838445.1. GTDB lineage: Bacteria > Actinomycetota > Acidimicrobiia > Acidimicrobiales > Palsa-688 > JAKCDU01. The sequence continues at coordinate 2,991 of JAKCDU010000027.1, forward strand.
GTACTCGAGCATCAGGGCTTCGACGTCGTTGCGGACCTGGATCCACTCGACGGACTCGGCGTTGGCCACCATCTGGGCCGTCCGGGGCGGGAGGTTGGCCGGGTTCTGGAAGTAGTTGCCCAGACGGCTGCGCAACGACTTGGCCTTGCCCACGTAGATCACCCGTCCGTCGCGGTCGCGGAACTGGTAGGACCCCGGCGCATCGGGGATGGTGCCGGAGGGTGGGCGCTGCAGCATCTCCCTTCGATTGTGCCGGATGGCGGGGACCTCGCCGGGATGGGCGGCCTACCTGGCGAATCCTCTTAAAAGGTAATTACGCCCTATTTCGGACACAAACTGGCCCGACCTGGGCACAGTCGGAGCAAAAGTCCTATGCTGAAGCGCGCCGGCCCGGAATCCGGCCACATATTCCCCCTCGAGGTCGACATCCCCGCGGATGGGCGCCCGGGCTGTCCCCGCCGACCGCAGTTTCGAGGGCCTCTCCGTCCTGGAGGTTGACAGAGATGCTCCGGCTGCAAACCCCTCTTCCGGAGGGTTATTCGACATCCACACCCGAGGACCTGGCCTCGCGCATCGAGGCGGCCAAGGCGGCCCTGGGCGAGCGCCTGATGATCCTCGGCCACCACTACCAGCGCGACGAGGTGATGCGTTGGGCCGACGCCCGGGGCGACTCGTTCGGACTGTCGCGGCTGGCCGCCGCGTCCGACGCCGAGTACGTGGTGTTCTGCGGGGTGCACTTCATGGCCGAGTCGGCCGACGTGCTCACCGGCTCCCACCAGAAGGTCATCCTCCCCGACCTGAACGCCGGCTGCTCGATGGCCGACATGGCCGACCTCGAGTCGGTCGAGGAGGCCTGGGAGGCGCTGGGCGAGGTCACCGACGTCGAAGCCGTGGTGCCCATCACCTACATGAACTCGGCGGCCGCCCTCAAGGCCTTCGTGGGCCGCCACGACGGCGCGGTGTGCACCTCCTCCAACGCCCGGAAGATCCTGACCTGGGCCCTCGACCAGCGGGGGCCGGCGACCAAGATCCTGTTCTTCCCGGACCAGCACCTCGGGCGCAACACCGCCTACCAGCTCGGCTACGACGCCGACGACATGTCGGTGTGGGATCCGCGGGCCGTGCTCGGCGGGCTCGACGAGGTCACCGTCAAGGAGTCCCGTTTTCTGCTCTGGAAGGGTCACTGCTCGGTCCACCAGCGCTTCCGGCCGGCCCATGTCGAGGCGTTCCGAGCCGACCATCCCGACGGTGTCGTGGTGACCCACCCCGAGTGCAGCCACGAGGTGGTGACGCTCTCCGACGAGGTCGGCAGCACCGACTACATCATCGCCGCGCTCGACCGCATCGACCGGGAGCGGCCCGGCACGGCGGTGGCCGTGGCCACCGAGATCCACCTGGTGCAGCGCCTGGCCGCCGAGCACCCGGGGCTGACCGTCGTATCGCTGGACCCGTTGATCTGCCCCTGCTCGACCATGTTCCGCATCGACGCCGCCCACCTGGCGTGGGTGCTGGAGGAGTTGGTGCAGGGCCGGGTCGTCAACCAGATCACCGTCGATCCGGGCACCGCCAACGATGCCCGAGTGGCCCTGCAGAGGATGCTCGACATCTCCTGAAAGCCCCCGGGTCCGTACGGTCCGGTTTCGGTCCGCCGCCGCCCCGACCGGCGAGGGCCGATACGGCAACGGCGGGGGGCCCACCGCAGGCGTCCAGCCGGAGGGGGCCGGTGCGAGCCGCGGCCGGGGCCGGGGCGGGCAGCGGCCCCGGCGGGCGCCGGCCGGGGCCGGGACGGGCGCCGACCGGCAGGGACCTCAGACCAGGAGCGGGGCCAGGAACCTACCGGTGTGGGAATCGGGGGTCTTGGCCACCTTCTCGGGAGTGCCCTCGACCACCACCTGGCCGCCCCCGTCACCACCCTCGGGGCCGAGGTCGATGATCCAGTCAGCGGTCTTGATGACGTCGAGGTTGTGCTCGATGACCAGCACCGTGTTGCCTTGGTCGACCAGACGGGACAGGACGGCCAGCAGCTTGCGGATGTCCTCGAAGTGCAGACCGGTGGTCGGCTCGTCCAGCACGTAGGCGGTGTGCCCGGTGGACCGCTTGGACAGCTCCGACGCCAGCTTGATGCGCTGGGCCTCGCCGCCCGACAAGGTTGGAGCGGGTTGGCCGAGGCGGACGTAGCCGAGGCCCACGTCGACGAGGGTCTGCATGTGGCGGGCGATGGGCGGCTGGTTGGCGAAGAACTCCAGGGCCTCCTCGCAGGGCAGGTCGAGCACGTCGGAGATGTTCTTGCCCTTGAAGGTGATGTCGAGGGTGTCGCGGTTGTAGCGGGCCCCCTTGCAGACCTCGCAGGGCACGTAGACGTCGGGTAGGAAGTGCATCTCGATCTTGATGGTGCCGTCCCCGGCGCAGGCCTCGCAGCGCCCTCCCTTGACGTTGAACGAGAAGCGCCCGGGCTGGTAACCGCGCACCTTGGCCTCGGTGGTGGTGGAGAAGAGGCGGCGGATATGGTCGAACACGCCGGTGTAGGTGGCCGGGTTCGAGCGGGGCGTGCGCCCAATGGGCGACTGGTCGATGCTGATGACCTTGTCCAGCTGCTCGATGCCCTCCACCCGGGTGTGGCGGCCCGGCACCTCCTTGGAGCGGTAGATCTTCTGCATCAGGGACCGCAGCAGGATGTCGTTGACCAACGTCGACTTACCCGACCCCGACACCCCGGTGACGGCCACCATGCAGCCGAGGGGGAACTCGACGTCGACGCCTTTCAGGTTGTGCTCGCGCGCCCCCTTGACCCTGATGAAGCCCTTGGGCTCGCGCCGCAGGACCGGCACCGGTATGGAGCGCCGCCCGGTCAGGTACTGGCCGGTGAGGGAATCCTTGGACTTGAGCAGGTCGTCCACGGTGCCCGACACCACCACCTGTCCGCCGTGCTCGCCGGCGCCGGGGCCGATGTCGACCACGTGGTCGCAGACCCGGATGGTGTCCTCGTCGTGCTCGACCACGATGACGGTGTTGCCCAGGTCGCGCAGGCGCACGAGGGTCTCGATCAGCTTGTGGTTATCCCGTTGGTGCAGGCCGATGGAGGGCTCGTCGAGGACGTAGAGCACCCCGACCAGCCCGCTACCGATCTGGGACGCCAGGCGGATGCGCTGGGCCTCTCCCCCGGCGAGAGTGGACGCTGAGCGGTTGAGCGAGAGGTAGTCGAGACCGACGTCGAGCAGGAACTGCATCCGGGACCGGATCTCCTTCAGCACCCGGTCGGCGATCAGGTGGTCCCGCTCGGACAGCCCGAGACCCCCTATGACCCCGGTGGCGTCACGCAGCGACAGGTCGCACAGCTCGAAGAGGTTGTGCCCCGCGACGGTGACAGCCAGGCTCTCGGGCTTGAGTCGGGCCCCCCCGCAGGCCGGGCAGGGCACCTCACGCATATAGCCCTCGATGGTCTCGCGGGCGTAGTCGGAGTCGGCCTCGGAGTGACGCCGGGCCAGCCACGGGACCACCCCTTCGAAATGGGTGTCGTAGGAACGGAGCCGGCCGTAGCGGTTGCGGTACTGCACGTGCAGCTTCTTGGTCCCGGTGCCATACAGCACGGATTTCTGGTCGGCCTTCTTCAGCTTGCGCCACGGGTCCTTGATCGAGAACCCGCCGGCGTCGGCGACCGCCTCGAGCACCCGCTGGAAGTACTCGCCGCGCGCCCCCGACCATGGCGTGATGGCTCCCTCGGCGATGCTCAGATCGGGGTCGGGGATGACCAGGTCAGGGTCGACCTCGAACTTGGTGCCGAGGCCATCGCAGTTGGGGCAGGCCCCGTAGGGGGAGTTGAAGCTGAAGTTGCGGGGGGCCAGCTCGTCGTAGGACCGCCCGCAGGTCGGGCAGGCCAGGTGCTGGCTGAAGGTCAGCACCTCCTCCTCCCCCGCGGCCCCGGTGTCGCTACCGTCGGCCGCCGGGCGGGGCACCAGCTGGACCTCGGCCACCCCTTCGGCCAGGCGGAGCGCCGTCTCGAGGGAGTCGGTGAGGCGGCGTTCGATCCCCTCCCGCTTCACCAGGCGGTCGACGACCACCTCGATGGTGTGGATCTCGTAGCGGGCCAGCTTGGGCGGATCCGACAGCTCGTACACGTCACCGTCGATGCGGGCCCGGGCGAAGCCCTGACCGGCCAGCTCCTCGAGGAGGCTCTGGTACTCGCCCTTGCGGCCCCGCACGACGGGGGCCAAGACCTGGAAACGGGAGCCCTCGGGTAGCTCGAGTATGCGGTCGACGATCTGCTGGGGGGTCTGGCGGGCCACCACCGTGCCGTCGTGCGGGCAGTGGGCCACCCCCACCCGGGCGTAGAGCAGCCTGAGGTAGTCGTAGATCTCGGTGATGGTGCCGACGGTGGAGCGCGGGTTGCGCGAGGCCGACTTCTGGTCGATGGAGATGGCCGGGGAGAGGCCCTCGATGAAGTCCACGTCGGGCTTGTCCATCTGGCCGAGGAACTGCCGGGCGTAGCTCGACAGCGACTCCACGTAGCGGCGCTGCCCCTCGGCGTAGATGGTGTCGAAGGCCAGGGAGCTCTTGCCCGACCCCGACAGCCCGGTGAAGACGATGAGCCGCTCGCGCGGCAGGTCGAGCGAGACGTTCTTCAGGTTGTGCTCGCGGGCGCCGCGCACCACCAGCCGGTTGGGGTTACCGACCGCCGCCACCACCTTGCGCTTCTCCCTGGCCTTCTCCCTCGCCGGCATCAGCCCAGGGTACCTCCGAACGGGTGTTCGATATACGCGCTTCTGCGGGACGTCGCGCCCGGCCCCCGCGTCCCCACCGGGCGCGCCCGCCTTGGCGTCCGGGGGCCCTCGCTCAGGACGGGGACAGCTCCTTGAGCTCGGACTTGAGGTCGCTGATCTCGTCGCGCAGCTTGGCGGCGTACTCGAAGCGCAGGTCGGCGGCGGCTTCGCGCATCTCCTCCTCGAGGACGGAGATGAGACGGGCCAGTTCGCTCTGGGGCAGTTCGGCCAGGTCGCTGCGGGCCCGGTCGCGCCGCCGGCTGCGCCGGTCCCGGCCGGGGGTCGGAGCCCCGTCCCCTCCCCGGCCGCCGAGCAGCACCAGGATGTCGGTGACCGCCTTGCGGATGGTCTGGGGGTCGATTCCGTGCTCCTCGTTGTAAGCCTGCTGGAGGGCCCGGCGCCGGTGGGTCTCGGAGATGGCCCGGTTCATGGAGTCGGTCATACGATCGGCGTACATCACCACCTGCCCATCGACATTGCGGGCGGCGCGCCCAATGGTCTGGATGAGCGAGGTCTCGCCGCGGAGGAACCCCTCCTTATCGGCGTCGAGGATGGCCACCAACGAAACCTCCGGCAGGTCGAGGCCCTCACGCAGGAGGTTGATGCCGACGAGCACGTCGAACTCGCCGAGGCGCAGGTCCCGGAGGATCTCGATGCGCTGGATGGTGTCGATGTTGGAGTGCAGGTAGCGGACCTTCAGACCCATCTCGACCAGGTAGTCGGTGAGGTCCTCGGCCATCTTCTTGGTGAGCGTGGTGACCAGCACCCGGTCGCCCCGCTCGGTGCGCTCCCTGATCAAACCCATGAGGTCGTCGATCTGGCCCTTGGTCGGCTTGACGATCACGTCGGGGTCGACCAGCCCGGTGGGCCGCACGATCTGCTCCACCACCTGCGTCGACTGCTGAATCTCGTAGGGGGACGGGGTCGCCGACAGGAACACGCACTGGTTGACCCGCTGGTAGAACTCGTCGAAGCGCAACGGCCGATTATCCGCCGCCGAGGGCAGCCGGAAGCCGTGCTCGATGAGCGTCTCCTTGCGGGACCGGTCCCCCTCGTACTGGCCGTGCAGCTGCGGAACGGTCTGGTGGGACTCGTCGATGACGAGGAGATAGTCCTTGGGGAAGAAGTCCAAAAGGGTGTGAGGGGGCTCCCCCGGTTGGCGACCGTCGATGTGACGGCTGTAGTTCTCGATGCCCGAGCACACCCCGACTTCGGCCAGCATCTCCAGGTCGTAGGAGGTGCGCATACGCAGCCGCTGGGCCTCGAGCAGCTTGCCTTCCCGCTCGAAGTAGGCCAGACGCTCCTGCAACTCGGATTCGATCCCGGCGATGGCGTCCTTCATCCGCTCCTCGCCGGCGACGTAGTGGGTGGCCGGGAAGAGGACCACCTCGTCGGGCTCGTCGATCTGCTCACCGGTGAGGGTGTCCACGACGCTGATCCGCTCGATGTCGTCGCCGAACAGCTCGATGCGCAGCGCGTTCTCCTCGTAGGAGGGGTGCACCTCAATGGTGTCCCCCCGGACCCGGAACTTGCCCCGGACCAGGTTGGCGTCGTTGCGCTCATAATTCATATCCACGAGGCGGCGGAGAATGGCCCTCTGGTCGTACTCACCGCCGCGCACCAGGTGGAGGATCCGGTTGGAGTACTCCTCGGGGGATCCCAGGCCGTAGATGCAGCTCACCGAGGCGACCACGATCACGTCCCGCCGGGTGAGCAGCGCGGAGGTGGCCGAGTGCCGGAGACGGTCGATCTCGTCGTTGATCGAGCTGTCCTTCTCGATGTAGGTGTCGCTCGAGGGGAGGTAGGCCTCGGGCTGGTAGTAGTCGTAGTAGCTGACGAAGTACTCGACCCGGTTGCGGGGGAAGAACTCCCGCATCTCGCTGGCGAGCTGAGCGGCCAACGACTTGTTCGGGGCGATGATGAGAGTGGGCTTCTGCACCGCCTCGATGGTCCAGGCGATGGTGGCGCTCTTGCCGCTACCGGTGATGCCCAGCAGCGTCTGGAACCGGTCGCCCCGCTCGATGCCCTCGGTGAGGCCGGCTACGGCCTGGGGCTGGTCGCCGGCCGGGGAGTACTCCGACACGACCTCGAAGCGGGGCACGGTCTGCGATCCGGACATCGCCGTCCAGGCTACCGGCCCCCTGTGACATCTCTGCCGGGCAGCCCGGCCTGGTTCAGGCCTCAGACCCGGCCTTCAGCAAGGCCTCGGGCCGGGCCGGGCCCGATCCTCGAGCCAGGACCAGGCCCGGTCGATCTCGGCCTCGAGGGCCGCCCGGTCACCGGAATTGTCCAGGACCAGATCGGCCAACTGGCGCCGCTCCTCGCGCGACATCTGGGCTGCGACCCGGGCCCGGGCGTCCTCCTCGGTGAAACCCCTGTGGGCGATGAGCCGTTGCACGGCCAGGTCGACGGGGGTGTCGACCACGATGATGGCCCCGAAACTGAACCGCTCCCGGGTGGCGATGTTGAGTAGGGGGATGTCGAGCACCACGATCGAAGAGGTGGCCGCCGCCGCCTCGGTGCGCTCGGCCATGACCTCGCCGATGGCCGGATGGGTCAAACCGTTCAGGGCTTTGAGGGCCTCAGGGTCGGCGAAGGCCACCGCCGCCAGAGCGGCCCGGTCGATTCGGTCGTCGCTCCCCACGATCGACGGTCCGAACCGCTCGATCACCGGGCCGTAGGCCCGACCGCCCGGCTCCATGATCTCACGGGATATGGCGTCAGCGTCGACCACGGCCGCCCCCCGGGCGGCCAGTCCGGCCGCGACGGTCGACTTACCCGACCCGATCCCCCCTGTGAGTCCGACCAGCAGCATCGCGCGGGCAGATTACCGGCCGGCCCGGCGGGGCGCGTTGACTAGCCCGGACGGGGGCCACCGATTTGACCCGTCTGAGCCATTGATCCGTTGCGTCACGAGGAGGAAAGTCAACGAAGGGGCTATTTCCACCTCCGGGACGGTCCGGGATCCGAGGAGGTGACCCGATTGACCGAGTACTCCCAGGACGCCAGACAGTCTCTGTTGAACGTGTTGTTCGGCAATTCTGTCCCGAGCGTCCTAGTGGGCACGATGCTACGCACCGCCGACGTGGCCCTTCTCTTCGAGGTCTCCGAGCGCACCGTCTCCGAATGGGCCCGCAAGGGCCAGATCCCTTCGGTGCGGACCCCCGGCGGACACCGTCGCTACCCCGCCGAGGAGATCAGGTGCATCCTCGACGCCAACCGCCGGCAATCCCAGGACGACCCCCCCTCGAGCTCGACCATAACCCCCCTGCTGCGCCGACACGCCTGACCCTGCTCCCGTGAGGTCAGACCGGCCCGGGGTTCAGGCCGGCCGGGAGAATCCGGCGGGCACCAGGCAGCCCCGTCGGGGTCAGGCCCGCCGGCGGGGTCAGGCCAGGAACCGCTCGGGCGGGACCCATTCCAGCCCGTGGGCTTCGGCGACGGGAGCTGATGTGATCATGCCGTCATGGGTGTTGAGCCCCAGGGCCAGCACCGGGTCGGTGCCCAAGGCGTGGCGCCAACCGTGGTCAGCGATCTCGAGAGCATATGGCAGGGTCACGTTGGTCAGGGCATAGGTGGACGTGTGGGGCACGGCGCCGGGCATGTTGGCCACGCAGTAGAAGAGGGACTCCCCCACCCGGTACACCGGGTCGGCGTGGGTGGTGGGCCGACTGCTCTCGAAGCAGCCCCCCTGGTCGATCGCAATATCGACCAGCACTGAGCCGGGCTTCATACGGGCGACCAGTTCGTCCGACACCAGCGTGGGGGCCTTGGCCCCCACCACCAGAACGGCACCGATGACCAGGTCGGCGTCGACCACGGCCCGCTCGATCTCGTAGGTGTTGGACGCCACCGTCTGGCAGTGACCCTGGTAGATACGGTCGGCCTCGCGCAGGCGGGCGATGTTGCGGTCCAGCAGGAGGACCTCGGCCTGCATACCGAGGGCTATGGCCGCGGCGTTCATGCCGGCCACGCCGGCTCCGATCACCACCACCTTGGCCGCGTAGACCCCCGACACGCCCCCCATCAGTATCCCCCGCCCGCCCCCGAAGCGCTGCAGGTGATGGGCCCCGGCGAGCGGCGCCATGCGGCCGGCCACCTCCGACATGGGAGCCAGCAGGGGCAGCGACCCGTCGGGCAGCTGCACCGTCTCATAGGCGATGGCCGTGGTACCCGACTCGAGGAGAGCTTCGGTGCAGGCCCTGGAGGCGGCCAGGTGCAGGTAGGTGAACAGAACGAGGTCCCGCCGCAGCCGGTGGTACTCCTCGGGCACCGGCTCTTTCACCTTGAGCACCATGTCGGCATCGGTCCACACCTGGTCGGCTGACTCCACGATGGTCGCCCCCGCGGCGGCAAAATCGTCGTCGGGGAGCGACGAACCCACTCCGGCCCCCGCCTGTACGAGGACCTCGTGACCGTGGCGGACCAGCTCGTGCGCCCCGGCGGGCGTGCAGGCGACCCGGTACTCGTGGGTCTTGACCTCGGTCGGTACGCCGACTCGCATGGGCGCTCGCCTCCTAGCGGATTCAGAAATGGGTCAGGGCGATGTCTTGGGCGTCGGGTTCGGGAACCAGCACGGGAGTGTCGCGCGTCAGGGTCTGCCCCTTGAAGAACGGCGGATTTACGAAGCGGTACACCACCATGAGGATCAGCCCCAGGAGGATCGCTCCCACGCCGGTGAGGAACACCCCCCCGATGTGCCAGTGGGGCGAGAAGGGCAGCGTCCAGGAGGTGGCCCCGTAGCTCGGGGCCCAGAACTGCTGCATCCCGTAGATCATGAAGGCAAACAGCATCAGCCCTCCGAGCAGGGGCAGGAGGAACTTGGCCAGGAATCCCCCGGTGCTGCGCAAAGCCTCCTTGCGGAACCACCAGGCGCAGGTGAACCCGGTCAGACCGTAGTAGAAGGCGATCATCAACCCCAGCGACGAGATGGTGTCGCCGAGGACGCTTTTACTAATCACGGTCATGACGACGTAGAAGGCGATGGAGAGAAGTCCCATGCCCACCGTGGACCACGTCGGGGTCAGGTACCGGCCGTGAACCCGGGAGAAGCGGGCCGGGATGCTCTTGTACACCGACATCGACAGCGTCGTGCGCGCCGTGGGCAGGATCGTGGTCAGGGTCGAGGCGGCCGCCGAGCTGAGCACCATGAGCACCAGGAGCTTGGCGAGGAACCAACCGAAACCGCTGGTGCCGAAGACGCTGCCCCCCAGTACCGACAAGACGTCACCCGAATTATCCGAGTTGTTGAGGCCGATGCCTTTGGAGCCGACCCCGGCGAAGGCCTGGGCCGAGGTCGTCACCAGGACGTAGGTGACGAGCAGCACCACGGTGGAGATGACCGCGGCCCGCCCGGGGGTCTTGTGCCGATCCTTGGTCTCCTCGTTGATCGACACCGCGGTGTCCCAACCCCAGTAGATGAAGATGGCCGTCAGCAATCCGAGCGTCAGGCTCGAGAAGCTGGCGTGGAACGGATCGAACCAGGACCAAGCCGGGTGGATGGCCTGGCGCCCGGCGCTGCCCCCGTACACCTTGCCCAGCGCAGTGAAACTCAGCACCAGCAGCATGGTGAGCTCCACCGCCAAGAGGCCGTACTGGATCCGGGCACTGATCTCGATCCCGATGTAGCAGATCCAGGTCATGGCCACGATCCAGATCACGCCGGCCAGCAGCGTCCACCACTTGTCCCCGGCCAGGCCGTAAGCCCCGAACAGCTGGAACATGTACTGACCGGCGATCTGGGCCAGGTTGGCCATGACGATGACGTCGGCAGCGATGATGCCCCACCCACCCATCCAGCCGACGGTGGGGCCGAAAGCCTTGGTCCCCCAGGTGAAAGTGGTGCCGCAGTCGGGGACCACCCGGTTGAGCTGGCTGTAGCCGACGGCGACGAACATCATCGGCACGAACGCAAGGAGCATCACGATGGGCGACTGGAGACCCACGTAGCCGACGACGAAGCCGAGCGCGGCCGCCAGGCTGTAGGCGGGGGCAACCGAGGCGATGGCGATGACGGTGTTCGACAGCAGGCCTATGGCCCCGCCCTTGAGGCCCTTGTGCTCCCCACCGCCGCGAGCCGAGCTGCTCTCGGGCGGTGCCGGTTCGATGATTGCAGTCACTAGTGGTGGTCCCTCTTCTTCCCTCTAACGGCCCTGGAGCCAGCTACTCGAACGCGCTCATGACGTGCTTGATCCGGGTGTAGTCCTCGAGGCCGTAGAGCGAAAGGTCCTTGCCGTACCCGGAGTGCTTGAACCCCCCGTGGGGCATCTCGGCGACGAGCGGTATGTGAGTGTTGATCCACACGCAGCCGAAGTCCAGACGCCGGGACACTCTCAGCGCCCGGCCGTGATCGGTCGTCCACACGCTCGAAGCCAGGCCGTACTCCACGCTGTTGGCCCATGCCACCGCCTCGTCCTCGTCGCTGAAACGCTGGACGGTGATGACCGGCCCGAAGATCTCCTGGCTCACGAGCTCGTCGCCCTGCTCCAAGCCGGCGATGATCGTCGGCGGATAGAAGAAGCCGGGACCGCCGGGGCTCTCGCCGCCGGTCACCACCCGGGCGTGGCTCGGGGCCCGGGCCACCATGCCCGCTACCCGGTCGAGTTGGTTGGCGTTGTTGAGGGGGCCGAAGGCCGAGTCCGGTTGGTCGAGCCCCCCGAAGGTGGTCGCCTTCGCCTGCTCGGTGAGCGCGTCGACCACATCCGAGTAGCTTCGCGAGGACGCCAGCACACGCGTCGCCGCCGTGCAGTCCTGCCCGGCGTTGAAGTAGCCGGCGATGGCCACGGCTTCGGCGACCTTCTCCACGTCGACGTCGTCGAACACCACGACGGGGGCCTTGCCGCCCAACTCCAGGTGGACCCGCTTCAAGTCGTCGGCCGCCGCCTGGGCCACCTCCCGGCCAGCCCGGACACTGCCTGTGATGGCGACCAGCTGGGGTATCGGGTGCGAGACCAGGGCCCGACCGCTGTCGCGGTCGCCGCATATCACGTTGAACACGCCGGGCGGGAAGATGTCCGCGGCGATCTCCGCCAGCATCACCGTAGTGACAGGAGTAGTGTCAGCGGGCTTGAGAACCACGGCGTTGCCCGCAGCCAGCGCCGGGGCGATCTTCCACACCGCCATCATCATGGGGTAGTTCCACGGCGTCACCTGGGCCACGACGCCGATGGGCTCCCGGCGGATCCACGACGTGTGGCCGGCCATGTACTCGCCAGCGGCCCGGCCCTCGAGGACCCGGGCCGCTCCGGCGAAGAAACGGATCTGGTCGAGCATCGGGGGGATTTCCTCCGAGCGGGTGAGAGCCAAGGGCTTACCGGTGTTGCGACCCTCGGCCTCGATGAACTCCTCGGCCCGGGCCTCGATGGCATCGGCGAAGCGCAGCAACATCAGGCTGCGTTGCGACGGCGTGGTGTCCCGCCACGACTCGAAAGCCCGTGCCGCAGCCTCACAGGCGACGTCGACGTCGTCGGGGCCCGAAAGCGGTGCGGTGGCGTAGGTCTCGCCGGTACAGGGGTCGACTATGTCGCTGGTCCTCCCCGACCGACTGTCGACGCTCTCGCCGTTGACCAGGTTCTTGACGCTGGCGGCCACGATCTCCCCTCCTCTAGACGCTGCGTGATGGCCGTCATATTTGCAGATCGTGAGCCGGATGCAAAGGAATCCGTTGCCATCACCCAGGATAAAGTTTAGAATCAGTGAACATGGCTGGCACGGACAAGTCTTACCGCGCCAAATCCCGCACCGAGAGTGGCTATCCGGAACGAGACGCCCGGGGCACTTTGGATCCGGTCAGCAAGCAAATCATCGAACAGCTCCAGCAGGACGGTCGACGCTCCTACGCGGCCATTGCCCGCTCGGTCGGCCTCTCAGAGGCGGCCACCCGCCAGCGGGTCCAGCGCCTGATCGACGAGCGCATCGTGCAGATAGCAGCCGTGACCGACCCGCACGCCATCGGCTTCCACCGCATGGCACTGATCGGGGTCAAGGTCGAAGGCGAGATCCGTGGTGTGGCGGAGAAGCTCTCGGGCCTGCAGGAAGCCGAGTACGTCGTCATCTGCGGTGGCCAGTTCGACATCCTCGTGGAGCTGGTCTGCGAGGACGACGAACACCTCCTGCGCACCCTCGACGATTCCATTCGCACCGTTCCGGGCGTCGCCAGCACGGAGACGTTCGTTTACCTGAAAGTCGCCAAGGAGACCTACGAGTGGGGGACCCGATGAACCCGACCGAATACGACCACGACCACCTCCAGGAGGCCGCCCGCCGCCATCTGTGGATGCATTTCACCCGGATGTCCTCGTATCAGGACCACGAGGTCCCGGTGATGGTCCGCGGCGAAGGCCCGTGGGTCTACGACAGCAGAGGCCGGCGCTACCTCGACGGCCTCTCCGGGCTGTTCGTGGTGCAGGTAGGCCACGGCCGGCGGGAGCTGGCCGAAGCGGCCTCCCGGCAGGCGTCCGAGCTCGCCTATTTTCCCCTTTGGAGTTACGCCCACCCCAACGCCATTCAGCTGTCGGAGAGATTGGCGACGCTGGCGCCCGGGGATCTCAACCGGGTGTTCTTCACCACCGGGGGTGGAGAGGCGGTGGAGACAGCCTGGAAGATGGCCCGTCAGTACTTCCGCGCCACCGGGTCACCCGGGCGCTACAAGGTTCTCTCCCGCAATATCGCCTACCACGGCACGACCATGGGGGCCCTTTCGATCACCGGCCTGCCCGATATCAAGGCGGCTTACGAACCTCTCGTGCCGGGGTCGGTCCGGGTGGCCAACACCAACTTCTACCGGGCCCGGGAGTTCGCCCCCGAAGTCGCCGACGACCTCGAGGCCTTCGGTCTGTGGGCGGCGCGCGACATCGAGCAGCGGATCCTCATGGAGGGGCCCGAGAGCGTCGCCGCGGTGTTCCTCGAACCGGTGCAGAACGCTGGGGGTTGCTTCCCCCCACCCCCCGGCTACTTCCAGGAGGTGCGCCGGATCTGCGACCGCTACGGCGTCCTCTTGGTGTCCGACGAAGTGATCTGCGCGTTCGGACGCCTCGGAGCCTGGTTCGGCGCTCTCCGCTACGACTACCAGCCGGACATGATCACCTGCGCCAAGGGGTTGACCAGCGGCTACTCCCCCTTGGGAGCAGTCCTCGTGTCGGACCGGATCATGGAACCCTTCCTCGACGGCTCGGCCACCCTGCTGCACGGCTTCACCTTCGGCGGGCATCCGGTCTCGACGGCGGTGGCGCTGGCCAACCTGGACCTGTTCGAGAAGGAGCACCTCGTCGACGGGGTGGCGGCCCGATCCGACGCCTTCCGGGCGGTGCTCGAGGATCTGCGGGACCTCCCCATCGTCGGGGACGTGCGCGGTGACGGCTACTTCTTCGGTATCGAGTTGGTCAAAGACCGCGACACCCGCGAGACCTTCAGCGACGACGAATCGGAGCGGCTGCTGCGCGGCTTCCTCTCCGGCGCCCTCTTCGACGCCGGCCTCATCTGCCGGGCCGACGACCGCGGCGACCCGGTCATCCAGCTGGCCCCGCCGCTCATCTGCGAGCAGGAGCACTTCGACCTCATCGGCCAGGTGCTCCGGCAGGTGCTGTCCGAGGCATGGAACCAGTTCTAGGCGCAGGACACTCGAACCCTCCCCACCCCGCCGGCGATCCCTCCTCCCCTCCCACCGGGGCGGCGGCGGGATCGTCGTCCGCCCATCCAAGGTCCGAGTCGATCCCGTCGGCGCTCCACGAGACTCCCTCCTTCTGGTTCGACGCCATCCGGGCGACACCGGGGGCTGGAGTTGGGCCGCAGGGGTCTGGGCCGCAGGGGTCTGGGCCGCCCGCGGCTGGGGTGGCCGCGGCTGGGGTGGCCGCGGCTGGGGCGCCGGCGTCGGAGGGGGCGCCGGCGTCGGAGGGGGTGCCCGCGTCGGAGCCTGGACCAGGGGCGGCGGGGGCGCCCGTGTCGGAGCCTGGACCAGGGGCGGAGGGGGCTCGTCGGCCGGAGGCTGTCGGGACCATCGAAGCCGACGTCTGCATCGTCGGAGCGGGCTATACCGGGCTGTGGACGGCGTGGGCGCTCCTGCGGGCCCAGCCCGACTTGAGGGTGGTCGTCGTCGAAGCGGCCCACGCCGGGTTCGGGGCGAGTGGCCGCAATGGGGGATGGCTGTCGGGGCTGCTCCCGGGCAGCCGTCAGCGCCTGGCGTCGGGCCCGGGGGGACGGGCCGGGGTGATGGCCCTCCAGCGCGCTCTCATCGATGCCGTCAGCGAGGTCGGGGAGATCACTCGTCTCGAAGGCATCGACTGCGACTACCACCACGGCGGCACGCTGGCCATCGCCGTCAACCAGGCCCAGCGGTACCGGTTGCAACAGGGGCTGGCCGAGGACCGGGCCTGGGGTCTCGACGAGACCGACGTCTGCGCCCTCGACGCCGGCCAGACAGCCAATCGGATCCAAGTGGACCGGGCGGTCGCGGCTCTCTTCAGCCCTCACTGCGCCCGAATCCAGCCGGCCAAGCTGGTCGTCGGTCTGGCCGGTGCCGTGGAGCGCCGGGGCGGGTTGATCTACGAGGGTTCGCCTGCCCTGGCGGTGGCCGCCAGCCGGGTCGACTGCCCGAGGGCGACCGTGCGGGCACCGTGGGTGGTGCTGGCCACCGAGGGATACACCGCGTCCCTCCGCGGGCGGGAACGGCAGCTACTGCCCATGAACAGCCACATGATCGTCACCCCGCCACTGCCCGCCTCGGCGTGGGAGGCCATCGGCTGGCAGGGAGCCGAAACGGTAATGGACGGCGGTAACGCCTACACCTACCTGCAGAGGACGGCCGACGCCCGGATCGCGCTGGGCGGGCGCGGCGTTCCTTACCGCTTCGGTTCGAGAGCGGCACGCGCCGCGGTGGAGCGTCGCCGCTACGACCCTCCCAACGAGACCGTCCGCTCCCTCGAAGCAGCCGTCCAGCGCCTGTTCCCCCACGTGCCCCCCGAACTGCTGAAGGCCGAACGAGCGTGGAGCGGCGTGCTGGGGGTGGCTCGGGACTGGTGCCCGTCGATAGTGATCGAGTCATCCGGTCCTCGTCGCTCCGCCAGGTACAAAGACAGTAGAGCCCCCGAAGGGGGCACCGAATCAACATCCCCCGAAGGGGGCAGCGGGATGGCCGGAGGGACCGCGGCCGGTGGTGTGGCTGGTGTGGCTGGTGTGGCCGTGGCCGTGGCCGGCGGCCAAAGGGCTGTTGGCGCGCTGACCGGTCGAGGGGTGAGCCTTGGCGAAGTGGCCGGCCGAGGGGTGAGCCTTGGCGAAGTGGCCGGTCGAGGGGTGGACGGTGAGGGCTTGGCCTGGGCCGGCGGTTACGTCGGCGACGGTGTCACCACCTCGTATCTGGCTGGCATGACCCTGGCCGACCTGATCCTAGGTAGGGACACCGAGCGGGTCCGACTCCCCTGGGTGGGGCGCCGCTCACGCGATTGGGAGCCCGAGCCCCTGCGCTGGCTCGGAGTCAGGTCGGTTTACGCTCTTTACCGCGCCGCGGACCGGGCTGAAGCACGCCATCCGGAGCGGATGCGCCCCTCCGCTCTGGGCCGCTTCGCTGACGCGGTAGCCGGACGGCATTAGGCGACGTCCGGGCCGAATCCGTAGCAAATCTGCGAACGGTTGCGCGTCTACGGCCTGATTTTCGTCGTCATCTCACTATCGTTCGCAGATTCACTCTCGATAGCACCCGGGGCCCGGACCTAAGCCTTGCCCCGCCGTCGAGCCCTTTTCTTGGGGAACACCGAGGCATTGACATAAGACCCATAACGGACCCCCGGCACGGGCCCAGGCCCTGAGCCATCCCCCGGCCCGCGGCCCGCGGCCCAAGAGGGCCATCGGCCGGTGCATCTGGAAGCCAGGAGCCGGAGACAGAGATCCGAGCCGGGAAGGCTCCGAGCCGGGGAGCAGGCCACCTGTAGGCCTACTCCCCCGCGTCAGCCGGATCAGGCCTGCTCGTCCTCGGCCGGGGCGTCCGACGCCTCGACCTCGTGCGCCTCGCCGGCATCATCCTGGGTGTCCTCGGCGTCGCCGGTCCCAGCGTGGTACTCCTCTGCCGAGCTGACCGTCCCGCCGCTCTCGAGGTACTCGGCCCATGCCGCCTGCGCCTCCGACTCCGGCTCGAAATCGGTGAACCCGGCGGCGCCGATGTAGTTGCCTTGCTCGTCGTAGGCGTGCTCGCCGAACGCCTCGCGGTACTCGGCCGCCACCTCGCCGCCCTCGGCTGCCTGCTTGATCGAGAGGCTTATGCGCCGGCGCTGCAGGTCGATCTCGATAATCTTCACCCACAGCTCTTCGCTCGGGCTGACGACCTGCTCGGGCAGATCGACGTGGTGGTTGGCCATCTCCGAGATGTGAACCAAGCCTTCGATGCCATCTCCGACCTGCACGAACGCACCGAAGGGAACCAGCTTGGTGACCCGACCGTAGACCAGCTCGCCGACACGGTGGGCGTTGGCGAACTCCTGCCAGGGGTCCGACTGGGTCGCCTTGAGGGACAGGCTGATGCGCTCCCGGTCGAGATCGACGTCGAGCACCCGAACCTCGACCTCGTCGCCCACTGCCACCACTGCGGAGGGATGGTCGATGTGCTTCCAGGACAGCTCCGACACGTGGATGAGGCCGTCCATGCCGCCGAGGTCGACGAAGGCGCCGAAGTTGACCACGCTCGACACCACACCCCGGCGCACCTCGCCCGGCTTGAGGTTGGTGAGGAACTCGTCACGCTGCTCGCGCTGGGTCTCTTCCAGCCAGGCCCGGCGGGACAGCACCACGTTGTTGCGGTTCTTGTCCAGCTCGATGATCTTGGCATCGAGGGTCTTGCCGATGTAGGGCGCCAGGTCCCGCACCCGTCGCAGCTCGACCAGGGACGCCGGCAGGAAGCCCCGCAGACCGATGTCGAGGATGAGCCCGCCCTTGACCACCTCGATGACCGGGCCCGAGACGACGCCTTCGCGCTCCTTGATGGACTCGATGGTGCCCCAGGCACGCTCGTACTGAGCGCGCTTCTTGGAGAGGATCAGGCGTCCTTCCTTATCCTCTTTCTGCAGGACCAGGGCCTCGATCTTCTCGCCGAGAGTGACGACCTCGCCCGGGTCCACATCATGGCGGATGGACAGCTCCCGGGCCGGGATGACCCCCTCGGATTTGAAGCCGATGTCCAGGAGGACCTCGTCCTTGTCGACTTTGACCACGGTTCCACTGACGATGTCGCCGTCCTCGAACTCGACGATGGTCCCGGCAATGGCGTCCTCGAGGGACATGCCGGCCAGGTCGTCAGCGACAATCTGGCGGGGGGTGTACTCACCGCTTTCGTCGAAGGTGCCCATCTCGCTGGTGGGACTGGTGGTCAAGGTGTCGTCGGACATGTGGTAGTGGCTCTCTTTCCGGGAACCACGGCGGGAGCCTTTCCCGTCCCGTGGCCCAACCAGTTTACACCCGCCCTACCAGCAGGAACTCCGCGTGGTCGAGGTCGGGGGGGCGGCGGGCGTAGTCACCGGGATTCACCGACCACAATCCCTCCGTCTCCAGGCCCGCCGCGGCGGCCATGAGGCGCAGCTCGCGGGGCGTGAAGCAGGTCGTCCACAGGTCGAATTCGGCGTCGACACCGGCCTCGTCGCGTACCACCGCCCGCTCGTGGTTCACCCCGGCGACGGCGTCGAAAGTGTCGCCCGGCTCGAGGTGACGCACGGCGAAGTAGGAAGAAAACGCCGATACCGCGACCTTTCCTCCCGCCCGCACCGCGCCTGCCATGGCCGCTAGCGCGTCGGCGTCGTCGAAGCCGCCGAGCAGACCGAAACCCCCCTGGCAGAGTGAGATGGCGGCGTCGAAGGATCCGGCGGCGAAGGGCAGATGCCGGGCATCGCCGCGCACCCAGCGGCCGGGGCCGGCCGATCGCAGGAACTCGAGGGAGATATCGAGTCCGACCACCTCGACCCCGGCCGCGACCAGCACCCGGCTGTGGCGTCCCGGTCCGCACCCGACGTCGAGCACCCGGTCGCCCGGGCCAAGGGCGAGGGCCTCGGTGAGGAAGCGGACCTCCTGCTCGGTGCCCTTGGTGAAGCTGTAGCGCAGGTAGGTCGAGCGGGCATGGGCGGCCAACGGCTCGAACTCGCGTCCGGTAACACCCACAGTGAGGTAACACTAGGCCCCGTGCCCGCTGTCGACGACGCTCGCCGCCTGGCCGAGGAGATCCTCTTCCCCGACGCCGACGCCATCGACGCCGCGGCGTCGGTGCCCCGCCGCTACCTCGACGCCCTGGGCGAAGCGGGTCTGTACGACCTACCGGGGGAACGCCTGGAAGCGGCCCGGGTGATCGAAGCGCTGGGTGGGGCCAGCCTGGTCACGGCTTTCGTCTGGATCCAGCACCACTCCCCCGTCAGGGCGGTGGCCGCCGCCGGAGGCGCCCTCGCCGCCGAGTGGCTCGAGCCGCTGCGCTCGGGCCGGCGCCGGGCCGGGATCGCCTACGCGGCCCTGCGCCGCCCAGGCCCTCCGGCGGCCATCGCCGCCCCGCTCAGCACGGCCGACCACCCCGGCAGCGACCACCCCGGCGGCGGCGACACCGGCGGCTGGATGCTGTCCGGCCACGCCCCCTGGGTCACCGGATGGGGTCTGGTGGATGTGGTCATGGCCGGGGCCCGATGCGGCGACGACATGGTCTGGCTGCTGATAGACGCCATCGCCGGGCCGGGCCAGCAGGTGACCGAGGTGCCACTGGCCGCTCTGGCGGCGTCGGCCACGGTGCGGCTCGAGTGGGACCGGATGGAGGTGGGAGCGGACCGGGTCGTGGGCGTCGAGCCCTACGGGGATTGGCGCCGGCGGGACATGGCGGGCCGGGCCACCAACGGCTACCTGGCCGTCGGTGTGGCCGACCGCTGCGCCCGCCTACTCGACTCCGGCGTGCTGGCCGCCGAGGTCGACGAGGTACGCGACGGGCTCGACCGATGCACCGCGGGGGATGTAGCCGAACGCCGGGCCGCGGCCTCGCTTCTGGCCGTGCGCGCCGCGAGCGCCGTGGTCGCTGCCGGTGGCGGTCGCTCTGTGGAGGCTGGGGCGACCGCCGCCCGCCTCATGAGGGAAGCCATGTTCCTCCTGGTCTTCGGCCAGAGCGCCGACATCCGCGAGAAGCAGCTGGCCGGGCTGGGCTATCCGAGGCCGGCCGAGGGTGGGAACGGCTCGGGCGTCCCGGGCGCCGGTCAGGAGAGCGAGCCGGCCGCCCGGTCGGCGGCCACCGCGTCGTAGCGCTCGAAGTCGCTGGCCGTGTCGTCGCCGTGCTCGAACTCGAGCAGGCCCGCTTCACCCCACCGGGAACGGAGCCATCCGTCGTTGGCGTCGAGCAAACCGAGCTTGGCGACGTTGGGCACCAGCTTGGAGAAGAAGGCCCGCTGGAACGTCGCCAACGGTCCCGCCCCGGTCTCGGCGGCCGCCTGGGCGAGGAAGGGCATGACCTCACCCAGGTTCACGCCCATCCGGTCCCACACCTCGGGGGTGGCGGCCCGCAGGCGGTTACGAATGGTGTTGTCGAGGAGGAACTCCTGGCGCTCCAACAGCTCGGCGGAGGTCAGGCCCCGGTACAGCTCGTTGAGGCTGACGATTCCAAAGGCCACGTGGCGGGCCTCGTCGGCCATCACGTAGCGCAGCAACTGCCGGAGCAGCGGCTCGCTCGTGCGGCGCAGCAGGTCCCCGAAGGCGGCCAGGGCCAGACTCTCGATGATGATCTGCATCCCGAGGTAGGCGATGTCCCATCGGCTGTCCTCCAACAAGCCGAATATCTGCCCCTGCAGGTAGGGAGACATCGGATAGGGCTCACCGACCTTCTCGCTCAGGTACCGGGCGAACACCTCGGTGTGGCGCGCCTCATCCATGGTCTGGGTGGCGGCGTAGTACTTGGCATCGATCCACGGGACGGTTTCGACCAGCTTGGCCGCGGTCATCATGGCTCCCTGCTCGCCGTGCATGAACTGGCTCAGTTGGGCCTTGAACGACTCCACCCGCAGCTCCACGAATTGCCGCTCACCCCATGCCGCGAGAGGCGATCCTGGTATCTGTGCTGCTCGCCGGGCCAAGGCGACGACCGGCGGCTCGTCGGTGGTGACCCTCTCGGGGTCCACCTCGCAGCTCCAGTCCAGGTCGGTGACGCTGTTCCACTGGGAAGCGGCCGCCTTGTTGTACAGGTTGACCAGCTGGGGCCGTTCCCGCTCGTAGGACCAGGTGAAAAGGCGCTCGGCGCGGTCACGGACCACCCGTACCGACCCGCCCGTCGCCTCGAGCCCGCCTCCCGGTTGAGTTGCTGTCATGGCCATCCCCTGGATCGCGCGCCCTGCCCAGTGTAGGAGGCCGTCAACCTCCCCACCCCCTCCGCTCCTCAGCCCGGCTGGTGGGAGGGCCGTGGCGCGGGTCGAGCGAAGCGGGCTTCTCCAGCACATGGGGGGTGGCGGCGCCGACCGCCGCCGCCGCACCAGCAGGTGGCGACGGCTGCTTGGCATCCCCGGCGTCACCCACCACACCGTCGGCCGCCCCGGCGTCGTCAACCGCCGCGCCGCCTACCTCGGCGTCGGTCAACTGGGTGGCGGCGGAAGTGGTAGCGGCGGAAGAGGTGGTGGTGGTGGCGGCCCCCCTGGTGGCGACCTCGGGGGCAGCGGCGGGGGCGGTAGCGGCGGCGGCCAGCGAGTCGACCAGGCCTTCAAGGCGCTCGATGGCGGCCACGAGACGTGTCACCGTGGCCGCCAGTTCGTCGAGGGTGGCCGTTGCCGACGGTTCCGGTCGGGCGCGGCCCATCAACTCGGCCACCCGTTCCCGGCGGCGGCGCAGCAGGTTGGCCACGTCCCGATCGGCGGTCACTTGGCCGCCGCCCAGTCGTCGCCCCACGACAGGTTGATGGTGAGCGGGACCCGGAGGTCCACCGCCTTGGACATGGCCTCCCTGACCGCTTCCACGGCGGCGTCCTCCTCCTCGGGTGGGACCTCGAGGATCACCTCGTCGTGGACCTGCAGCACCAGGCGGCTGCGGAGGGCGGCGGCGCGCAACCGGGCGTCTAGCCTGACCAGCGCCACTTTGAAGATGTCAGCCGCCAGCCCCTGGATCCCGGCGTTCATGGCTTGGCGTTCACCGGCGCTGCGGACCTGGTAACGGCCCGACTGCAGTTCCGGGATCTGCCGGCGGCGCCCGAACAGGGTCTCGGTGTAGCCGCGGTCGCGGGCCTCGGCGACCACCCGGTCCATGTAAGCCCGCACCGCGGGGAAACCGTCCCAGTAGGCCTTGAGGATGGCCGCCGCCTCGTCCACGGGGATGGCCAGCCGTGACGCCAACCCGTAGGCCTCCATGCCGTAGGCCAGCCCGTAGGACACCATCTTGGCCTTCGAGCGCATGCCGATGTTCACGTCCTCGGGGGCGACACCGTAGATCCGGGCGGCCGTGACATTGTGGATGTCAGTACCGGTACGGAACGCCTCGATGAGCGCCGGGTCGTCGGCGAGGTGGGCGATCACCCGCAGCTCGATCTGGTTGTAGTCAGCGACGAGGAAGCGGCATCCCTCGGCCGGGATGAAGCAGCTGCGGAAATGCCGGCCCTCCTCGCTGCGGATCGGGATGTTGTGGAGGTTGGGCTGGTCGGAGCTCAGCCGCCCGGTCCGAGCCACCGTCTGGTTGAAGGTGGCGTGGATGCGGCCGTCGGGCCCCACTTCGGCCAGGAGCGACTCCCCGTAGGTGGAGCGCAGCTTCTCGACCTCCCGGTAGCGCAGCAGGGCGTCGACGATGGGGTGCTCGCCGCGCAACTTCTCCAAGGTCTGGGCGTCGGTGGAGTAACCGGTCTTGGTCTTCTTCTGGGGAGTGAGGCCGAGCTTGTTGAACAGCACCTCCCGCAGCTGCGGGGTCGAGTTGACGACGAAGTCGACCCCCGCGAGGTCCTGGATCTCCCGCTCCAGGCGTTTGGCCTCCGACGCCAGGTTGGCGGCCAGGCGCTGGAGGGCGGGCACATCGACGCGCACCCCGGCATCCTCCATCTCGGCCAGCACCCGGACCAGCGGACGCTCGACCTCGTCGTAGAGGTTGGACATGCCCCGCGCCGACAGCGCCGCCGAGAGAGGCTCCACCAAGCGGGCCACCGCCGCGGCCCGGCGGGACGTCTCCTCGGCCGGGTCGCGCTCCGCCTCGGCCATGAGATCGAGTTGGCCCGAGGCGGCGGCGCCGGCCGGTGCCAGCTCCACATCGGCGTAGCGGGCCGCCAGATCCTCGAGGAGGTACTGGTCCCCGGCGGGGTCCACCAGATAGGCGGCGATGGCCGGGTCGAGCTCCAGATTGGAAAAAGTGACGTGCCGTGCCGCCAGACCGCGCATCAGGGCCTTGGCGTCATGGCTGGAGACGTGCACCCCGTCGGGGCCGAGCAGACGGTTCAGCGCGTCGGTCAGCGCCGGGTCGGCCAACCACGCCCCCTCCACCCAGACAGCCTCGACCGGATCGGCCGTGGGCAGGGCCACGAAGGCCAGCCCGAGGAGATCGGAGCGGCCCTCGCGGCCGGACCATCCCCCGGCCAGGGCCAGGTCCGTGCCGCCCGACAGCCAACGGTCGATGCGTTCGACGGCGCCGGCCACCGACGGCAGCCGGTCGACCACCACGTCGAGTCCGCCCTTCGGTCGGGTGGGAGTCGACGGCCCGGCCCGGTCGGCTCCGGTGGCCTCGAGGAAGCGGTCCCACAGCGTCCGGAACTCGAGGAAGTCGAACAGGCGGCGCAGCTCGGCCAGGTCCCATCCCCCGAGGGTGGCCGCCGCCGGGTCGATCTCCACGGGCACGTCGCGCACGAGGGGGGTCACCTCGGCGTTGGCCCGGACCTGGGCCTCGGTGTCGGCGAGGCTCTGGCGCAGCTTGGGGGTGAGCTCGTCGAGGTGGGCGAAGATCCCGTCGAGGCCGCCGTAGGTGTTGATCAGGCGGGCGGCGGTCTTCTCCCCCACCCCGGGGACGCCGGCCAGATTGTCCGAGGGGTCGCCCCGCAGCGCGGCGTACTGGGGGTAGTCGACCGGCTTGACCCCGGTCCGCTCCCAGATGCCCGCCTCGTCGTAGAGGACGTAGTCGGATACGCCCCGCTTGTTGTAGAGGACCTTGATGTGGGGGTCGCTGACCAGCTGGTAGGTGTCGCGGTCGCCGGTGACGACGATGACGTCGTCACCGCGCTCGGCGCCGGCGGTGGCAAGTGTGGCGATGACGTCGTCGGCTTCGAAACCGGGCCAGTCGATCAGCGGTATGGACATGGCTTCGACGACCTGGCGGGCCAGGCCCATCTGCTGGCGCAGGATGTCGGGCGTCTCGGCCCGCCCCGCCTTGTAATCGTGGAGCCGCTCGTGACGGAAGGTCGGCTCGGGGCGGTCGAAGGTGGCCACCAGCTGGTCGGGGTGGTGGTCCTTCACCAGGTTGATGAGCATCGAGGTGAAGCCGAACACCGCGTTGGTGACCTGCCCCGACGCCGTCGCCATGTCGGTGGGCAGGGCGAAGAAGGCCCGGTAGAGGAGCGAATTGCCGTCGATGAGCATCAACGTGGCCATCTCGTCCACCATAGGCCCCGGACGGGACGGTGACAGCCCTGCCCCGAGGTATTCTCGGGGCATGCCGGAAGGCTTCCACCCGCCTCTGGAGGAGTACCTCGAGGCCATCCACGAACTCGGTGAAGAGGGGATGGTCGTGATCCAGGCGCGCCTGGCAGAGCGTCTCGGGCACTCCGCCCCGGCCGTGTCGGAGATGATCCGCCGACTGCGGGACGAGGGCTACGTGGAGGTCAAGGGCCGCTCCCTGTCGCTCACCGACCAGGGCCGGTCCAAAGCCGAGAGCGTGGTGCGCAAGCACCGGCTGGCCGAGCGCCTGCTGACCGACATCATCGGTCTGCCCTGGGACAAGGCCCACGTCGAGGCCGGCCGCTGGGAGCACGTGATCTCCGACGAGGTGGAGGCTCTGCTCGTCGAGCGGCTGGGCCGGCCCACGACCTGCCCCCACGGCAACCCGATACCCGGCTCGGGGGGTGTCGCCCTCGACATGGAACTGCTGTCGGAGCGGGGCAAGGGCGACCACGTCCGCCTCGAGCGGGTCACCGAGCTGATCGAGCTGGATCAGGAATCGTTGTCCTATCTATCCGACCACGGGTTCCTCCCCGGCACCGAGGCGACAGTGGCGTCGAGGGCACCCGACGGCACCATGATCCTCGACCTCGGCACCCGGTCCATGGCCGTCGGGCCGGCGCTGGCGTCGCAGCTGTTCGTGACTGCGGCCTAGACATTTGTTCGGGCCTCCGGTCACCTTCCTCGGCGTGCCGGGCGCCTCCTTCGAGGACCCGGCGTCGCTCGCCGGGGCCGCCGCGGTGGTAGTCGGCGCACCCTACGACGGGGGGACGTCGCACCGGCCGGGCGCTCGCTTCGGGCCTCAGGCCATCCGCATCACCGACTACCTGCCCCACGACGGGAGCCGACCCCACCTGGCGCTCGGCGTCGACCCGCTCGTGGACCTCCACGTCGTCGACGTCGGCGACGTGGAGATGCCGCCGGACTCGATCGAACGGGCCATGGCCGCGCTGGAGCGGGCGGTGGCGGCGGTGGCGGCCACCGGGGCCGTTCCGGTGGTTCTGGGCGGCGACCACTCGATCGCCTGGCCCGACGTCACCGCTGTGGCCCGCCACGTAGGTTGGGGCCGGGTGTCGGTGATCCATTTCGACGCCCATGCCGACACCGGCGACACCCAGTTCGGGTCCCTCTACGGCCACGGAACACCCATGCGCCGCCTGATCGAGTCCGGCGCGACCAGAGGCGACCGCTTCTTGCAGATCGGGCTGCGGGGCTACTGGCCCGAACCCGAGACGCTGCGCTGGATGGCCGGGCAGGGCATGCGCTGCTTCGAGATGGCCGAGATAGTGGACCGGGGCCTCGACGCCGTGCTCGACGAGGCCCTGGCCGTGGCCACCGACGACTGCGACGGGGTCTTTCTGTCGGTGGACGTGGACGTGGTCGACCCTGGCGGCGCCCCCGGCACCGGCACACCCGAGCCGGGCGGCCTGTCGAGCCGGCAGTTGCTCGACGCGGTCCGGCGGGTGGCCATGTCCGTGCCCCTGGCCGGCATGGACGTGGTCGAGGTGTCGCCGCCGTTCGACCACGCCGACGTGACCGCCTATCTCGCCAACCGGGTGGTCCTCGAGGCCCTGTCGGGACTGGCCTGGCGGCTCCGCCGAGACCTGGCCGGCGACCGCCCGCGGCCCGAGTGGCCCCTGCTCGACGACCGCCGCCGGCCCTGAGGGACCGCTTCGGGGGTCCCGGCGGCGCCCCACCCGAAGGTCCTCCGGGTGATCGGCTCAGGTGCCGGTCAGATCCCGGGCCCGTTGGCGCAGACCCGGGTAGTCGACCTTCCCGGCCGGGCTGCGCCCGATGGAGTCGATGAACAGCACCGTGCGGGGCACCTTGTAGGCCGCCAGCTCGTCGCGCACCACCCCGGCCACGGCCTGCTCGTCGACCACGCCGTCGCCCGGTACCGCCGAAGGGTCACGCTCGACCAGGGCGCAGACCCGCTCCCCGAAGCGCTCGTCGGGCAGACCCACGCACACCGCGTCGCGCACCCCCGGAAGGCGCTTGATGACCTCCTCCACCTCCTCGGGGAAGACCTTCTCGCCGCCGCTGTTGATGACCGCCGAGCCGCGCCCGAGCAGCCGGATGGTCCCGTCGGCGTCCACCGAGGCGCAGTCACCGGGGATGGTGTAGCGGACCCCGTCGATGGTGCGGAAGGTACGGGCCGTCTTCCCCGGGTCCTTGTAGTAGCCGAGCGGGATGTTTCCCGGCAGGGCGATCACCCCCACCTGGCCCGAACCGGGCTCCACGTCGCGGTCGCCGTCACCGATGACCCGGGCTCCCTCGCCCAGCCCGAACGAGGCGGTGCCGGCCGACATCCCGGCGCCGGTGTAGGAGGCGCCCATCCCCACCGCCTCCGACGAGCCGAGACTGTCGAACAGCACCACCCCCGGGAGGTGACGTATCAGCCCTTCCTTCACCTCCTGGCTCCACATGACTCCCGAGGAGTTGATGACCCGGACGCTCGACAGATCCCATCGGCCGGGGTGGGCGTCGAGAGCAGCAAGCAGCGGGCGGGCGAAAGCGTCGCCCACTATGGAGACAATCTGCACTTTTTCCTGGGCGACTGCGTCCCAGAGGGCCTCGGCGTCGAAGCGGGCGTCGGGGAGGGTGACGACGCAGCCTCCGAGGATCATCGATATGAAAGCGCTGAACTGCCCGGTGCCGTGCATCAACGGGCAGGCCGGCAGACCCACCGAGGCCAGGTCCCCCGGCCCGAGCCGGGCCGTCAACTCGGCCATGTCGGCGGCGGGCGCGAGGCCGACCATGGGATTGCCCCCTCCGCCGAGGACCCGCACCAGGTCGTCCTGGCGCCACATCACCCCCTTGGGAAGCCCGGTAGTGCCCCCGGTGTAGAGGAGCAGGAGGTCGTCGCCGCGGCGCCCGGCGGGGGGCCGGACCACCTCACCGGGCGGGGTGGTCCGGCCGACCACCGACTCGTAGGGCACCGCCCAGTCGGGCTCGGGGCTCCCGTCGGCGACCACGTACCAGATCCGGACCCGGCTCAACTCCGACCTGATGGCATCGACGGTGGCGGCAAAGCGGGCGTGGAAGACCACGGCCTCGGCGTCGCAGTTATCGAGCAGGTAGATCAACTCGGTGGCCCCGTAGCGGTAGTTGACGTTCACCGGGACCAAAGAGGCCTTGAAAGCGGCGAAGTAGCTCTCCAGGTACTCGGGGCAGTTGTGCAGGTAGGCGGCCACCTTGGCCTGATGGCCGAGGCCCCGCTCGCGCAGGTCGCGGGCGAGGGCATCGGCTCGCCGCTCGAACTGCGACCAACTGAAGCGGCGCGGCCCGCAGATCTGCGCCGGTCGGTCCGGCCCGGCGGCCGCGGCCGCCTCCCAGATGTCCCCCAGGTTCCATTCCATAGCAATCCCCCCGTCACGCCCCTCTGGTGGTGGACCTCAGTCCGACGTCTCCTCCGAACTGGCC
Source organism: Actinomycetes bacterium (assembly GCA_021838445.1). GTDB lineage: Bacteria > Actinomycetota > Acidimicrobiia > Acidimicrobiales > Palsa-688 > JAKCDU01. The sequence continues at coordinate 30,769 of JAKCDU010000027.1, forward strand.
GGTCGGAGCCCCTGGTTGATCACCCGCTCAGCCACGTCGAGCATCTTCACTCTCTCGCGCATGGCTGTCGAGCGGATCCACGAGAACGAGTCGTTCTCCTTCCAGCCCAGCTGGTCCATCAAGATGCCCTTGGCCCGCTCCACCGCCTTGCGCACCTCGAGGCTCTCCTCCAGGGACTTGACCTGCTCGTCGAGAGCCTTCATCTCGGCGAAGCGGGCGATGGCCATCTCAATGGCGGGGAGCAGCTCGCTCTTCTGGAACGGCTTGACGAGGTAGGCCAGGGCCCCGGCGTTGCGGGCCTGCTCGATCAGATCCCGCTGGCTGAAAGCAGTGAGGATGAGCACGGCGCAGAGCCGATCGGCGCTGATGGCCCGCGCTGCGGTCAGCCCGTCGGCCCCGGGCATCTTGATGTCGAGTATGGCCAGGTCCGGTTGGTGCTGGCGGACCAGGTCGACGGCCTCGTCGCCGCGGCCGGTCTCGCCGACGACCTCGTAGCCCTCCTCCTCCATGATCTCCTTGAGATCCAGGCGGACGATGGCCTCGTCCTCGGCGATCACGACACGAACTGCCACGCTGTTCTCCTTGGTCTCCTCGTACCGGTCCAGGCTAGGACCGGCCGGGGTCGTCGCTTATCAGCCGGTCGAGAAGCTCGTCCTGGGTGACCTGCAGCTCGGCCACCTCGTCGGCGACCGACCGACGGCTGCGCTCCATGGCGTCGACGTGGCGCGCCGCATCGGTGTACTCGCGATGAGCCAGGGGGGTCTCCGACACGAGCGAGCGGATGCGGGCGTCCTCCGCTGCGTCGGTGAACACCGCGAGCTGCTCCTCGATGAGGGCGAGCTCCTCCCGGGCGCGCTTCAGCCGCTGGGCCACGTCGAACAGCCTCCGCTCGATCAATACCCGGGACATGGTCGTCCCAGCCTACCCGAGCACCGAAAAGGGGGATGACCACCCGAGGTATCCGGTGGCCCTCCAAGGGCTCTCAGACGATTCTCATCATTCTGAGCCAAGATATAGGAGTGCGTGTCCTGGTGGTGGACGACGAGCCGGCGGTGCGCCAGGCCCTGGACCGGGCTCTGCGTTTCGAGGGCTATACGACCGAGACGGTCGACGACGGCCCGGCGGCCCTGGCCGCCCACGCCGAGCGGCCCGCCGACGCCATAGTCCTCGACGTGGCCATGCCCCGGATGGACGGCCTCGAGGTGTGCCGTCGCCTGCGCACCGCCGGAGACCTGACCCCGGTGCTCATGCTGACCGCCCGCGCCGCCATCAACGACCGCGTCGCCGGTCTCGACGCCGGCGCCGACGACTACCTGGTCAAGCCGTTCGCCCTCGAGGAGCTCCTGGCCCGCATCCGGGCCCTACTGCGCCGCAGCGCCCCCTCCGACGACGAAGCCCTCCGCTTCGCCGACCTGTCACTCGACCCCGGCACCCGCGAGGTGCGCCGCGGCGGCCGCCCGATCGAGCTGACCCGCACCGAGTTCCTGCTGCTCGAGCTCCTGCTGCGCAACGCCCGCCAGGTCCTGACCCGGGAGCTGATCTTCGACCGGGTGTGGGGCTACGACTTCGGGGCCAACTCCAACTCCCTCGAGGTCTACATCGGCTACCTGCGGCGCAAGACCGAGCTCGAGGGCGAGCCCCGCCTCATCCACACCGTCCGCGGCGTGGGCTACGTGCTGCGCGAGCCAACCTCGCAGTGAGCTGGTGGAAGGGCCTGTCGGCCCGGGTGCGCGGCCTCAGCTTCCGGACCCAGCTGGGCACGTTCAGCGCCTTGGCCGTGGGCGTGACGGTGGCCGTGGCCGCCCTGGCGTCCTATCTCGTGGTCGACCACCAGCTCTACTCCCAGGTCGACAGCTCGCTGCAGTCCGACGTGCGGACCGCCCGGGCCATCTCGCCGGGAGGGGTGATCGACCCCAACCAGGCCGAGCGCTTAATCGCCCGGACCGGCGGCTTCCTCCAGGTCATCGACCAGACGGGCGTGACCTCCTCGAGCCTCAACGACGCCCTCGTCATCCCGCCCAACAAGGCTGAGGAGGCCATCGCCGCGGCCGGTAGCGGGACCCGCTACGACACCGTCACCTTCCAGGGGACCGACTACCGGGTCCTCACCTTCGGCGCCCGGGACATCAACTCGGGCACGCCGCTGGCGCTTCAGATCGGCCGCCCCTTCGGGGAGCTCGAGCACACCCTGTCGAGCCTGCGGCTCATCCTTTGGTTGGTCGTGCTCGGAGGTATATTCATCGCCATCGCGCTCGGCTACCTGATCGGACGGGAGACCATCCGCCCGGTCACCCGGCTCACCGACGCCGCCGAGTACGTGGCGGCCACCCAGGATCTGAGCTCGACCATCGACGTGCAGAGCGAGGACGAGCTCGGCCGCCTGGCCCGCTCGTTCAACGCCATGCTCATGGCCCTGGCCGCGTCGCGCCGCCAGCAGGCGCAGCTCATATCAGACGCCGGCCACGAGCTGCGCACCCCGCTCACCAGCCTCCGGACCAACATCGAGGTCCTGATGCGCCGCCCCGACCTGCCCGAAGCCGACCGAGCCGAGCTGTTCGACGACGTCGAGGCCCAGCTCGGCGAGCTCACCACCCTCATCGGGGACCTCGTGGACCTCGCCCGGGAGGAGGAACGCCAGCCCGAGCCCATCGAGGTCCGCCTCGACGCCCTGGTGTCGGGTGCGGTGGAGCGGGTCCGCCGGCGGGCGCCGGGCATCACCTTCGATACCCACCTGACGGCCGGCTCGGTGCGGGCCCAGCCCGCCCTGCTCGAACGGGCCGTGGTCAACGTCTTGGACAATGCCGTGAAGTGGAGCCCGCCCGGCGGCCACATCGAGGTGTGGCTCCAGCGGGGCGCGATCTGGGCCCTCGACGTCCACGACCACGGCCCGGGTATCGCGCCCGAGGACCTGCCCCACATCTTCGACCGCTTCTACCGTGCCGCCACGGCCCGCAGCCTGCCCGGGTCGGGCCTGGGTCTGGCCATAGTGGCGCAGGTCGTCGCCCAGCACGGGGGCGTGGTGACCGCGTCGTGCCCTCCCGAGGGCGGCACGGTGGTCCGCATCGAACTTCCCATCGTGGCCGAGGACGAGGCCGACGCCCACTTCGGCCCCCCGGCACCGCCACCGGTCACCGCCGACCCCCGGCCCGACGCGCCGGGCGACCCCTACGCTGACGCCGTCGAGGGCGACTTCACGAGCCACCGCTGACGCCGTGCTCGTCGAAAGCGGGCTGCGGGTGGTCGGATCCGATCGGGTCAGGGAACGGTCTGAGCCAGGCTTCCGTCACCGGCTGACAGCTCCGTGAGGGAACCGGTGGCAGCGCGGCTGTCCGGATAGTTGGCCCCGTTGCGGCTGACGACCCACACCTCTCCGGCGTAGACGGTGAGCGCGCTCAGGTTGCTGAAGTAGTAAGGGCCGTTGGTGTTGCACATGTACCACGGCGCGGTGCCGTCGTTCTCGTTGATCTTGGTGACCATCGGGCTCGACCCGAACGGGCTGAGGACGTAGATGTAGCCGCTGGCCTCGGTCACCGCCGATGGAGACCCGAAGCCGTAGCTGCCGCTGCTGAACTGCTGGGGCGACGTCGGGGTGGAGATGGGGATCCGGGTGGCCGAATCGTTGCCCGAGTTGGCCACCCACACGTAGCCGCTCCCGTTGGCGATGCCGTCGGGGACGTCGAGCCCACCCCCCGACACCACGGTCACCAGGTTCCCGCTCGACGCCAGCAGCTCGGTGACGGTACTCGAGCCCTGGTCGGCCACGAACACGTCATCATTGGACACCGTCAGTGCCACCGGGTCATGGAAGCTGTAGGCGGGCCCCGAGATGATGTTGACGGGGTTGCCGCTGACGGTGTCTATTTCGGTCACCGACCCGAGCCCTCCGGGCGGCCCGGCGTTGACGACGAGGAGCGTCGACCCGGCCAGGGCCAGGGCCACGGGGTCGGAGAATGCGTACTGGGGGCCGGCCAGGTAGCGGACCGGGGTACCGTCGAGAGCCGAGACCTCGGTGAGCGATCCGCCGGCGTTGGCGACGAACAGGTAGTTACCGTCGGCCACCACGGCGTCAGGCGAGGAGAACCCGTAGGCGCTGCCCGAGAAGGTGCCCACCCATCGGGCGGGAACGCTCGGGGCGATCTCGGTCAGCGAGTTGCCGGCCTGGTTGGTCACCCAGATGCTCCCGTTGGCCGAGGCCACGCCCGACGGGCTGTCGAACTCCGAGCCGCTCAGGGGGCCTCCCACCGGAGGCAGCGACAGTCCCGCCGGCCTCGACATGGCGACCACGCGCGAGCCCGAGCCGCCCCCGGTGGAACCGTAGAAGTGGGCGCCCCCGAAGGTGAATATCCCGCCATCCGCGGCGACCATCCAATAGCCGCCACCATCAGGCGTCGACGCCATCCCCACAATCGGCTCAACCAGACGAACCCCACCCGTCGAACCATAAAAATGAGCGTCCCCAAAAGAGAACACCCCGCCATCCGCCGCCACCATCCAATAGCCGCCACCATCAGGCGTCGACGCCATCCCCACAATCGGCTCAACCAGACGAACCCCACCCGTCGAACCATAAAAATGAGCGTCCCCAAAAGAGAACACCCCGCCATCCGCCGCCACCATCCAATAGCCGCCACCATCAGGCGTCGACGCCATCCCCAC
>JAKCDU010000027.1:35434-42879 GCA_021838445.1 Actinomycetes bacterium
CAATCGGCTCAACCAGACGAACCCCACCCGTCGAACCATAAAAATGAGCGTCCCCAAAAGAGAACACCCCGCCATCCGCCGCCACCATCCAATAGCCGCCACCATCAGGCGTCGACGCCATCCCCACCACGGGAAGGGTGAGCGCCATGGCCGGAGTCGCCGAGAGTCCCTGTCCGGTGAACGTGTAGGACGCTCCGTCGGCGGTGGCCGTCCGGTAGGCCAGGCCGCCGGCCACCGACCCCGCCGCCCGCACGGAGGCCGCGGGGCTCGGGGCCTTCGGGGCGGCCCCCGCGGCGGTCACGGGAACGGTCGTGAACAGGGCCGCACCGAGGCTTACGACGATCATCACCGCGGCTCTCACCTGCCACCCACCGGCTCGGACAGCACCACGAACGCTCATAGGACCCATACCGGCCTTTCGGTCATCCATCACCGACGCGACAGGGCGACACCCTCTCCCCCCTCGGGTATCGGCAGGTGGAGATCTCGACTTTAGGGCTTGTTACGTCCCGGCCGAGCACTACGGGTCACCGCCGCAGAGCGTAGCGGCCACCCTGCGGCGAACCGGGGATCGCTGCCGAGCGGTGGGGGGTCGGCGCAGCGCGACGGAGCGCGGCGGCCTGGACGGTCCGTCAGACCGGTGACGGCTGCGCGGCGGTCGGCTCAGACCTTCTGACCGGTCATCTTCCCGCAGTAGGGGTGGGTGCCCGGAAGCAGCTTGAATCCCGTCCCGGTCCACTGGGTGATGAAGGTGCACGGCGCGCTATCGCCGCGACCGCTGGCCGCGAAGCTGATGGGCGAGCCGAGAAGCCCCCGGCCGGTGTAGTCGGTTATACCGAGCATGGCCTGGATGAACTGCGCCGGCGTGGCGTTGGGCCCGGCCTTCTTCAGACCCTCCACCAGAGCGTCGACCGAGAGATAGCCCATGTACTCGTTGAGGGTCGGGGCGGTGGTCACCCCGTCAGCCGAACGCAGGTAGGAGGCCAGCTCCCGGGTCGCGGCGGTGTCCATCTCCGGGGGTGCGTACAGACCGACCAGGTCGACCCCCTTGGCTTCCTCCATGGTCGCCGCCCCGCCGGCGAGCAGATCCCCGTTCTGCTCGGCCAGGAAGGGCACTTTGAGGTCAACCCCCTCCTGACGCAGCCCGACGATGGTGGCCAAGCCGGTGTTGGTGTCGGTCACGGGGAAGATGGAGTCGATCCCCGCCGACTTCATGGCCAGGACCAGCGGTCCCACGTTGGTCGTGCCGAACGGCACGTTGGCATTGACATACCCGGCTCTGATACCGGCGTCTTGGGCCGATACGGCGTAGGACTTGGCCGTGGCTGCCGACGACGGCGAGATGGAGTAGCCGAGGGTGGCCAGGTTGGTGCCGCCGAGGAGCTTGGTGATCTCCCCGATGGAGGTGGAAACCTTGGTGAAGTCCTCGTAGGGGAACACCGAGAACATGCTGTCGGTGGTCAGCCACTCGGTGCTGTCGTAGTCGGCTCCGATGACCGGCACGCCGTGTGAGTGCAGGTAGGCCGCGGCCGAGAAGAACACCGCGGATAGCCCCACCACCGCGAACACGTGGTCCTGCTGGACCAGCTTCTGGGCCGCGGCGAGGGCCTGGGCCGGGCTGGTGGCGGCGTCGGCCATGACGTACTTGACGTCGTATCCCTCGTGGGCGGCCAGCGCCACTCCCGCTTTGATGCCGTCAGGGGTGAACTGCGAGGTGTTGGAAGCCGGCCCGGTCAGGTCAGTTATGACCCCGATGGTCACAGTCGGCTCGGCGGTGCCCGAAGCCCCGCTGCTCGTTCCCGCCTTCGACGAGCTGCCGCAGGCGGCGGCGATCAGCCCCACCGCCGCAGCCAGCGCAGCCAGTCGCAAACCAGATCTCGACACGGTCTCCCCTCCCCCAGCCCAACGCTGTTCCATCAAGGATAAACAAGCTAGCAATGATGGATTAGATAGACAACCCGTCGGCGTGGTCGGTCGGGGCCTGGCGACCGAAGGGACGGACCGCCGAGCTGCCTATGATCGGCGGGAAGCCGATCCGGGGACCGCGTCGAGCGGGAACCACCTCATGAACAGGCAGGCGACGCCGTGGACCCATTCACCGAGCTCATCGATGACGAGGCCGAGCTCGTCGCCGTCGTGCGGTCCTGGGTGAACCGGCAGGTCAAGCCGGTGGTGCGCCAACTGGAGCACGCCAACACCTATCCCGAGGCCCTGATCGACGACATGAAGCAGATGGGCATCTTCGGGCTGGCCGTACCGCCGCCGTGGGGAGAGGAGTCGGTCTCGGTGCCGTGCTACGCCCGGGTCACCGAAGAGCTGTCCCGGGGATGGATGAGCCTGGCCGGGGCCATGGGCGGCCACACGGTGGTCTCCAAGCTCATCGGGGAGTTCGGTACCGACGAGCAGAAGGACCGGTACCTGCCCCGCATGGCCACCGGGGAGCTGCGGGCCACCATGGCCCTGACCGAGCCGGACGGCGGCTCGGACCTGCAGGCCCTGCGCACCACGGCGCGACCCACCCGCGACGGCTATGTGATCAACGGCACCAAGATGTGGATCACCAACGCCCGCCGCTCCGGTCTCGTGGCCCTTCTGTGCCGCACCGATCCCGAGGCCGAGCCTCGGCACCGGGGTATCAGCATCCTGCTGGTGGAGAAGGGCCACGGTTTCGAGGTGTCGCGCGACCTTCCCAAGCTCGGCTACAAGGGCGTCGAAAGCTGCGAGCTGGTCTTCGAGGGCTTCGAGGCACCGGGGAGCGCCCTGCTCGGCCCCCTCGAGGGCCAAGGCTTCGCCCAGATGATGCGCGGCCTCGAGATCGGCCGCATCCAGGTGGCCAGTCGGGCCCTGGGAGTGGCCGGCGCGGCGTTGGAGGACGCCGTCCGCTACGCCCAGCAGCGCCAGACCTTCGGCAAGCAGATTTGGGAGCACCAGTCGATCGGCAACTACCTCGCCGACATGGCCACGTCCCTGACCGCAGCCCGCCAGCTGGTGTACTACGCGGCGCGCTGCTATCAGTCGGGCCAGCGGGCCGATCTGGAGGCCGGGATGGCCAAGCTGTTCGCCTCCGAGACGGCTATGAAGATCGCCCTGGACTGCCTGCGCATCCACGGCGGGTACGGCTACAGCACCGAGTTCGACGTCGAACGGTACTTCCGTGACGCCCCGCTCATGATCGTCGGTGAGGGCACCAACGAGATTCAGCGCAACGTCATCGCCCGGGAGCTGATCCGTCGGCACCGGGTGTCGGGGTGACCTGCCCCATATTGTCCACCCCGAATGTTCCGGCCGGGGTGGCCCCCAACAGCGGCTGCAGGGCGTTCTACTTGACCGGGTACTCAGACGGCTCCTGGCGTCGTGGTCGCCTGACGGCAACAGTGCTGATCAGTTGAGGTGCCCGGAGCGGGAATCGAACTCCGATCGGGACCATCCCGATCCATCCTCCTGAATCACGTCTTGGCTGCTCAGGGGTGGTTTCCGGCCGCCGGTCATCCCACTCCAGGACGCTCTGTACCGGCTTCTCCCGGAACGTTTGTGATCAATCTGTGATCACGGGGATGCCCGGACGGCATCCCCACCCGGAGTTCAGACGGGTGCCGGCGGGCACGAGCGATAGGCTCATGACCGTGAGCGTGGCATCGATGATCGAGGTCCGTCCGGGGGTTCGGAGTGGGAAACCCTGCTTCGTCGGTACGCGGATCACCGTCTACGACGTGCTCGAGTACCTGGCGGCTGGCATGACCGCGGAGGCGATCGTCGGGGACTTCCCCGAGCTGACCGTCGAACACGTCAGGGCCGCGATCGAGTTCGCCGCCTTGCGAGAGAAGCGCCTCGCCAGCGCGTGAAGCTGCTGGTCGACCAGAACCTGTCCCGCAACCTGGTTGGAAGGCTTCGCGACTACTTCCCCGACTCGGCCCATGTCACGACGCTGGGTCTTGAAGCGGCGACCGACAAGGACGTGTGGGACCACGCCGGCGAGCACGGGTACACGATCGTCTCCAAGGACTCGGACTTCCGCCAACTGGCGTTCCTGCATGGTCCCCCACCCAAGGTCATCTGGCTGCGAGTCGGCAACGTCACCACGGCGACCGTGCTCGAGGTGCTCATCGACCACTACGAAGTAATCGAAGCATTCGAGAGCGCCGCTGAGGAAGCCCTCCTGGTCGTGCCAGGGCTACCAAGGGAGTAGACACCGGTGGTTGGTCTGGCCGACGCCGTGTTGCCGCTGATCCGTATCAGGGGCGAGGTCTGGCGGTGGAGCGCCGCGAATGAGCACGGTGCTCGGTGTTCCTTACCGGCGACGGCACCGCGATCGCCCTGGACCGACTCACCCAGCTGGCCCGCGAATACGTCAAAGCCCGACAGCTCTTCTTCGACGGCAACCCGAGGACCGCCCGCAGGGCGGCCGCAGGGGCGCCAGGACAACCGAGCCGAAGGCGAGGGCGTCAGTGACTTCCTCGCAGCCATCGGCGGGGGGGTGGGCGGTGACGCTCCTGGCCGTCACCGCTGTCGGCGGGCAGCTGAAGAGGGAAGGTGGGTGATGTCCACGTGATGGACGCGATGTCGCACCCCTGGGGCAGACTGGTGGGCGTGAGTATCGGTGAGGAGCTACTCGAGGAACGCCGCCGCCGACGCCGGGCCGGTGACCCGCGGCTGACAGACGCCGACCGGGAGTTCCTGGGCCGCCTCACCGACGGTGACCTGGCCGAAGACTTCCAGGCCGCCTTGGACGCCGTGTCGGTCGCCGATCCGCTCATCGGCGGCAGCGGCGAAGACGACGACTGACCTTTAGGCGGGCTGGTGTTCATCGTCGACGAGTACATCGCGGTGCGCGTCCTGCGCGGCCGCTGGCCCGCCGAGTTGCCCGACGACGAGGACCTGGCCTTGCCGGCCAGCGCCCACTGGCGGCTACTGCAAGCCGTGCACGGTGATCGAGGCGGTCAGCTCTCCCAGCTGTTCGCCGGGGCCAGCCCGGCGGTCATCAACACCATCCGTTGGCCCCACCCCGAGGTCCTGCAGATCCTCGACCCCCGCCCGCTGTTGGACCGGGCGGCCGCCCTGGCCAACCGATACGGCGGCGGACTGCTCATCGGCGAGACCCTCGCCGCCGGACTGGCCAACGGACGACAACTGTTCTTCGGCACCGCCCGCAACATCGGCCCCCGCCTGCGAGCCGGCGCCGACGATCTCGGCGTCACCGTCCACCTCGCTACCTGACCACCCCCAGAGCCCGTCCACATCCGCTCCTCGGCCGCCAGCGTGGAAGCTGACGCCCTCGCTGCGCTCGGTTGTCCGGCCGCCCCTGCGGCCCTCCCTTCGGTCGGGTCCTCGGGTTGCCCTCCAGAACAAGTGTGAACGGTGGCGGCGGCTGCCAGGACGGGTCACGCGCCGCCGCCACCGTCCCGTCCGGTGTGACTCTCAAAGCCGACCAGCCAGTGTCTCTTCTTCAGCTGCCAGCCGCCCCTGAAAGCCGCGTGACTGTCTCCGCCGGCTGGAAGACTGTCCAGCGGTGAGCATCCCCGCCACGAGACGCACAGGCCGCACCGAGGCTCGCCCGGCCGTCGGCCGGGTGTTCGTCGCGTGCGCCGCCATCATCACGCTGATCGTCGTCGGACTGATATCGCTGCTGGCCGGTCCAGCCTCCGCGTCACCGCTCACCACCGCCGGGAACGCCGTCGGGGTCATCGGCTATCCGGCCGGCCCGCGTGTCGGGGTCCACGAGCAGATACTGGCTGGTCAGGGTCAGGCGAGAGCCCCGAACTACGACCAAACTGTGTCGGCATCATGTGTTGGCCCCGACGACCTCCCCCTCGAACAGATCAACGCCACCGACGGCACCACCACCAGCTGGTACCTCCACGACCAAGACGGCTCCACCCGGGCCCTGGTCGACAACACCGGCAACCTCGTCGCCAGCTTCACCTACGACCCCTACGGCAACCTCACCAACAGCACCGGCACCGCCAGCACCCCGCTGCTCTGGCAAGGCCAATACCGCGGCGCCGTTCGTGTCGGTGGTGATCTCCTTTCGTTGATCTTGTTTTACATGATCGTTGTGGATGGGTGTGGTTAATAGGGGGCTGTGGGCCGGACGGTAAGCCGTGTTGGCGTGCGGACAGGAACTGGTTGTGGGGTGGTCAGGGGGCGGGTCGGAGGTGGATGGGACTGAGTTCACCGTCCGGCGCTCAGCCGACGGTGTTGGCGGGCTTCGACTGTTGGGCGTTGCCCCGATGAGGGTGGTGCAGGCGACGAGGACGATGATGAGGACGACGAGGTTCATTGCTCGGCGGCGGGCGGATCGCTTTGCCGGCGGCGCATGGAGGGGCCTTTGAGGGTGATGCGGTGGGCGGCTTGGCAGAGCCGGTCCAAGATGGCTTCGCCCAGGGTGGGGTCGGCCATGGCGGCCAGCCACTTGTCGACGGGCATCTGGCTGGCGATGAGGGTGGAGCGCCGCTCGGCGCGGTCTTCGATGACCTCGAGCAGATCCCGGCAGACCTCGACTGGGGCGGGCGTGAGCAGAAAGTCGTCGAGGACCAGTAGCGATACTCGGGCCAGGCCGGCCAGGACGCGGACGTAGCGCCCGTCGGCGCAGCCTCGGGCCAGGTCCTCGCTCAGGCGCGGGGTGCGCAGGTAGACGGCGGTGTGGCCCTGTCGGAGCGCGGCGTTGGCCAGGGGGCAGGCGAGGAAACTCTTGCCGCATCCGGTGGCTGCCGGAGGAACATGGATTACGTCATCCCCGTCCTGGGCGGCCGCCGCCTCGACAGCATCACCGCGCTCGACCTCGACCAGCTCTACTCGCAGCTGCTGGTGTCGGGTCGCCGGCAGAAGCGCGGGCCGCTTTCCAAGCGGACAGTCTTCTACATCCACTCGGTCCTGCATCGGGCCCTCTCCGATGCGGTCAAGAAGGGCATCCTCTCCCGCAACGTCGCCGACCAGGCCACGGCGCCGTCTGCAAAGTCGACCCGGCCCCCCAGAAGCTTCCTGGTGGACCCCGGCCGAGCTGCGGTCAGTCCTGTCCGCCACGGCCGAAGAGCCTCTCGGACCGCTCTTCCGAGTGGCGGCCATGACCGGGACGCGCAGGGGCGAAGTGTGTGGGCTGCGCTGGTCCGACGTCGACCTCGACGCGGCTCGTATCGAGGTTCGGCAACAGCTGAACGTGGTCCGCTCTCCCGGCGCTCCTAACGGTGGACTTGTCTTCTCCGAGCGCACGAAGACGGACCACGGGCGTCGGTCCATCGACCTCGACCCGGCGACGGTCGCGGTGCTGCGCCACCAACGCAAGCGCCAGATCGCGAACCGGTTGCTCGTCGGCGCCGGCTGGTCGAACGAGCACAACCTCGTGTTCACCGACCCGGCCGGGCGTCCACTCGACCCCGAGTCAGTAGCCAAGGTCTTCGACCGTCGGGTAGCCCGGCTCGGGCTCAGACGAATTCGCTTCCACGACTTGA
>JAKCDU010000085.1 GCA_021838445.1 Actinomycetes bacterium
CTCGAGCAGCGCCACCCCAGCGACGGTCGGCTCACCGGGCGGGTGGTGGCCGCCGGGAACTTCACGGTGGCGGTGTGGTCGTCACCGGCGCCGGGTGGGACGGCGGTCAGCCTGACGGGAGGTCGCCCGGGTCGTGGCTGGACCGTCGGGATCGGCGTGGTGCCCTGGGACGCTATCGGCGCGGCCGTCGAAGGAGGCCAGGCCCCCGGCTGGATGAGGCTCACCGCCGGGTAGAGGGCGCCCGGACCCGGGCCGGCTACGCCGCCTGAGCGGCGGCAATGGCCACCAGCCGGGTCGCCGGAGGAGAAAGTGTGCGGCCCCCAGCCCAGATGACCCGGATGGTGCGCCCGAGGCGGAGGCCGGTGCAGGCCACCTGCTGCAACTGTCCGGCGCGCAGCTCCGCGTCGACCGACAGCGAGGAAAGGACTGCCGGCGACCCACCACCGGCCGCGGCCGCCTTGATGGCCGTGGTCGAGCCGAGCTCCATCGAGGTACGCATCTCGAGTCCGTGCTCGGCCAGAGCGGCGGCCAGGACATCCCTCGTGCCCGAGCCGTGCTCGCGCACGATCAGCGGGGTGGCGGCCACGTCGGCTGGCGTGACCGGCCGGCGGCGGCGTCCCCACGGATGGCCGCGCCCGACGACGATGACCAGCTCGTCAGACCGCAGGTCACGGGAGCGCAGCCGGCCGGGCGGTCGTGGACCTTCGATGAAACCCAGCTCGACTCGATCCTCGCTCACCATGTCCGCAACGTGGGCGGTGTTTCCCATCTCGAGGGCCACGCCGACCCCAGGCAGGTCACCGGCCAGCTGCCGGAGCCACCCGGGGATCAGGTACTCGGCCACGGTGAGACTGGCCGCGAGGCGGAGATGGGAGCGCTGGTCGCGGCGCAGGGCCTCCGCGCCCCCGAGGAGGGCCCGCATCTCGCGCAGCACCGCCCCAGCCCATTCCGCGGTCGCGGCCCCCGCCGGGGTGAGACGCGACCCGGTCCTGACCCGCTCGAGCAGCTGCAGCCCGAGTACCCGTTCCAGATGGCGCAGCCGCATACTCGCCGCCGGCTGCGTGACCCCGTGGGCCTCGGCCGCTGCACTGATCGACCCGAGCTCGCCGACGGCGACGAGAAGATCCAAAGCCCCGAGGTCCGGGACAGGTTCCGGCAGAGGCATCAGCCAACCTTAGAACAGGCTCACGGGAACGGGGGAACGCACCGATCCGCCCGGTCCCGACACTGACAGGGAAAAGGAGGCGCCGTGCCCGCCATCGGAGAATCGGGGACCGCTCCCGTCGTCGAACCGCCCTCGTCCCTGCCTGCCCGCGGCTCCGGCCGGGCCCGCTCGCTTCTCCCCGGCGTCGCCGCCGCCGCCACGGTCGCCACGGTGGCCACCGTGGCCGGTGGCCTGGTCCCGGTCGTCGGGGCGCCGGTCATCGCCATCGTGATCGGGATCGTCGTCGCCGCGTGGCGCCGTCCCTCGGACCGCCTCCAGCCCGGCCTGGCCTTCACCGGCAAGAAGGTCCTGCAGGCTTCGATCATGGTCCTCGGCCTGGGCCTCTCGTTCCACCAGGTGCTCTCGACTGGCGAGCGCTCGCTCCCGGTGCTGGTCGGCACGCTGGTGATCGCCCTGGGCGTGGCGTGGGCCGCCGGCCGGGCCTTGCGACTGCCGGGCGACGTCACCACCCTGGTCGGCGTGGGCACCGCCATCTGTGGGGCGTCGGCCATCGCCGCTACCGACGCCGTCATCGGCGCCGACGAGGCCGACGTCAGCTATGCGGTCGGCACCATCTTCACCTTCAACATCGTCGCCGTGCTGGCCTACCCGTCGCTCGGCCACGCCTTCGGGCTGTCCCAGCATGCCTTCGGCCTGTGGGCCGGCACGGCGATCAACGACGTGTCCTCGGTCGTCGCCGCGTCCACGGTCTACGGCCACGCCGCCGCCTCCTACGCCGTCGTGGTGAAGTTGAGCCGAACCCTGGCCATCATCCCGATCGGGCTGGGCCTGGCGGCGCTGCGAGGACGGCGGAAGGCGGACCCCGATGCGACGCCGGCGGCGCCCGCCACCCGGCCGGCGCTGCGGCACCTGCTGCCACTGTTCGTGCTCGGCTTCGTGGCCGCCGTCGCCCTCGACACCGCCGGCCTCGTCCCCGACAGCTGGCACCCCGGCCTGTCCGACGTGGCCACCTGGATGATCACCGCCGCCCTCGCCGCCATCGGCTTGTCGACCAGACTCGACCGCATCCGGACCGCCGGCGCTCGACCGCTGCTCCTCGGAGCCATCCTGTGGGCGACCGTCGGTGGGGCCAGCCTGCTGCTCCAGACCGCCACCGGGTCGATCTGAGCACCGGCGATCTAGCGGTGGCGAGAGGGTGTTGGTGGATATCGCCGGGAGGGAAATCCCCGTCATATGGCGGGGCCGGCGGGTGCTCGGCTTTGTCCCCCTACCGCTCGCCGAGAGGGACCTGACCCTTGACAGCAGGGCCTCGGCCCGCGGCGGGGTCGCTGAGGTCAGCATCGCCTGCGGCGCCGAAGCCCTCCCCGATGACTACGGACCGCGGGCCCGGCTACTACTGCGCTGGCAGGCGTGACGCCGTCCCATGCGGGGACGTGGCGCGTCTGTGACTTCGTCTCGAAGGTTGGTCGGCGCGCCCGAGTTTCGGAGGCTGGCGCCTCTGAGAGCCCACACCGGGGTCCCCCATTCAGCGGACCGTCGCCGCGGCCCGGGTGAGCCGGTCGATGACCGCGTCGGCGATGCCCCCCGGTTGGGGTGCCACGGCCAGGACCACGTCGATGCCGCGGCGGTCAGCGGCCCGCAGAGCTTCGTAGAGGCCCCGGGCGTAGTCCTCGGGGGTGGCCATGACGGCCAGGAACCGGACTTTGGTGGAGGCCAGGTCGCCCGGATGGACCGGTGTCAGCACACCGACGGCCGCGCCCTCGGCCGAGAGCTGCGCGGCTCTGGCCCCGACACCGTCGAGCTCCGCTAGCTCGACCCGGGCGGCCGGGGCGTAATGGCTGGGCAGGGTCCCCGGCGCCCTCACCGTCGAACTGGTCGCCACCGACACGTCGTAGCCGAGGAGCTGGCTCAGCTGTCGGGTCGTGACCGCTCCGGGGCGCAGGACCCGCAATCGGGGCCCGGTGGCGTCGACGACGGTCGACTCGACGCCGACCCGGCAGGGACCGCCGTCGAGCACCACGTGGATGCCGTCACCGAACTCCTCGCGCACCGCTTGGGCGGTGGTGGGGCTGACCCGCCCGAACCGGTTGGCCGACGGAGCGGCCACCCCCCCGCCGAAGGCCCCGAGCAGGGCCAGGGCCAGCTCGTGGGCGGGCACTCTCAAACCGACGGTGTCGGAGCCTCCGGTCACCTCGTCGGGGACCCGACGGTGACGGGCCACCACCAGGGTCAACGGCCCGGGCCAGAACGCGTCGGCCGCGGCGAGGGCGTCGTCGGTGAGGTCCACGGCCCACTCCCCGACCATCCCCGCCGAGCCGAGATGGACGATGACCGGATGGGTCGGGGGTCGTCCCTTCAGCTCGTAGATGCGGGCCACGGCCCGGCCGTTCGACGCGTCGGCCCCCAGCCCGTAGACGGTCTCGGTCGGGAACGCCACCAAGCCGCCCCGACGCAGGCTCGACACCGCCTCGTCGAGCAGCAGTGGTGTCCGATCCATCACCCGAACGTACCGGGACCGTCGCCTCACCGCCGGCCGGACCGCATGGAGCAGGGCTGGTCCGAGCAGCTCCTGACCCTCGAGCATCTCGGCTGGGACGCCATACCCGAGCGGCACGGCTCCTCTCTCCTGCCCTTCCACAGCCGCCTGGCCGAGTGGTGGCGCGACCAGCTTGGCGCCCTCGGTGCCGAGGCGGGCCGGGCCGGCTAGACCCGGGTCCGGGGCAGGTGCCCGGCGCGCACCAGGCAGCCGAGGGTGTCGCAGATGACCCGGGTGGCGATCAGCGCGGTGATCTCGGCGTTGTCGTAGGGCGGGGAGCACTCGACGACCTCGATGCCGGCCAGCGGCCGCTCGGCGATCAACTGGATGAACTTGAGGACCTCCCGGGGCAGGAAGCCGCCTGGCTCGGGCCAGCCGGTGCCCGGCACGAACGCCGCGTCGAGGCAGTCCACGTCGAACGACAGCCACACCGCCTCGGCGCCGTCCCAGGCCACCTCGAGGGCCCGCTCGGCGGCCGCCTCGATGCCCATCTCGACGCAGTCGGTGACGGTCATGATGGTCGTCTGGCGTTCGCGCCCCACCTTCACCCCGGGCCGGGGGGCCTGCCACCCGCCGATGCCGACCTGGACCAGGTTCTTGGCCGGCACGTTGGGCAGGTCAGTGGCGTGGAACCACGGCGTGGTGTGCATACGCTCGTCGAGGTCGGTCTCCTGGGTGTCCACGTGGCGGTCGAAGTGGATTATGCCCAGGTTGCCGTCGAGGTGCTGGGCCACCCCGCGGGTGGTGGGGTAGCCGATGGAGTGGTCGCCGCCCAGCACCACCGGGAAGGCGCCCGACTCGAAGACGTGACCCACGGCTTTGCTGATCTGGTCGAAGGTCTTCTCGATGTTGGCCGGGATGGTGAAGATGTCACCCAGGTCGCCGATGGTGATGCTCTCCCGCAGGTCCACCCCGAGCTCGAAGCTGTAGGGGCCGTACAGGGCCGAGATCTTGCGGATGCCCTGCGGGCCGAACCGGGTGCCCGACCGGTAGGTGGTGCCCCCGTCGTAGGGGGCGCCGACGACGGCGACGTCGTACTCGCCGCAGCGGCGCACGTCCTCGACGTAGGGGGCCTTGAGGAAGGTGTTGATCCCGGCGAAGTGGGGCAGCTCGCCCCGGGAGAACGTAGGGATGCGCCGGTCGACGATGGAGTCGGCCCCCGGAAGGCCCATCTCGAGGCCCCGGGCCACCTCCTCCTCCCATTTGGTGGTCGGGAGGGCCGCTTCGGCGGCCACCGCGTAGCGGGCCTCGGGTCCATAGCGGTCGTGGAGCTCTTCGGGGTGGGGATGCTCGTTCATGGGGTCAGACCTTTCTCCTCGACGGTCGCGAGGGATGCTGTTCGGGGTGGGATGGGTGGGGGTGACGACCGGGTCGGGTCACTGCCTGGTGGTCACCGCGGGGGCGCGAAGCGTCGGGCCATCTCGGCGATCAGGGTCGGCCAGGCGACCGGGTCGTGTCCGGGGACGAGCTGGTAGCCCTTGGCGGCGGCGATGGACTTGAGCCGCCGAATGGCCTCCACCGTCTGCTCGGGGGTGGCGTGGACGCGGCCCCCGACGGCCAGCTCGTGGTCGATGTTCTCGGTCAGGTCAGCGGCGTCGAAGGCCAACACCAGGCCGCCGCCGCCGACGGCGGGGTCGAGGTCGACCACGAAGCTCTGGTGGCCGGGGGTGTGACCGGCGGTGAGCACGGCCGTCACCCCGGGGGCGATCTCCCGGTCGCCCTCGGCCAGGCGCCAGTCGATGGCCGGGTCGTCGAAATCGACCCGGTAGATGCCGTGCGCCTCGGGGTCGGGGTGGGGCCCGAGCCCGTAGTCGACCTCGGCGCGCTGGGCGTGCACCGGCACCCGGCCGGCGAAGTGGCGCAGGCCGCCGGCGTGGTCGTGGTGGAGGTGGCTGAGCCCGACGGCGGTCACGTCGTCGACGTCGATCCCCGAGGCTTCGAGCGCCTCCTCCAGTGGATCGCCGGGTCCGGGCAGGATGGGCTGGAAGAGGGGGTCGCCGTGGAAGCGGCGTCGGAGCTGGGGGTCGCGGATGAGGGCCGGGTTGAACCCGGTGTCGAGCAGAAGCCAGCCCCCGTCGCAGAGCAGCAGCACGCCCGGGATCGGCTCGACGAGCCGCTCGGCGGGGTCGGCTCCCTCCACCGACACCGACTTGGGCAGGTCCTCCCAGCCGAGGATCAGGGGTACCACCCGCCGGACGGTCATCGGGACGGGCCGCCGGCGGGACCGGGTTGGCGCTCGGCGCCGGCCATCCGGGCGAGCAGGTCATCGCGGAGGATCCGGTGGAAGGTGCGGACCGGCTCCTCGTGGCGGCGGGCCGTCGGGCCGACCGAGTACCACGGCGACGCTGTCGCCAACTGGACCGCTTCGCAGGCTTTCACGTCCTCGGCGAGGAACGACCGGATGGAGGCCACCAGGGCGTCGGCGTCGGCGTCGGGATGGCTGCGTACCCGTAGGGTCATGCGGGTACGCGTCGGGCCGTCGGGCCGGGCGTCGTAGGTCGCCAGGTAGTCGCCGGTGGTGACCAGCATGAGGTTGGGGAACAGCAGATGGGCACCGATACCGGTGCGTTCGTCCTCGCTGAGGCCGGCCAGCCCGGCGGGGGCGCCGGAGGGGTCCGAGAGCGGCTCGTAGCTCCACCACGTCGGGCCCTCCCATCGCCACTGGAACGAGGTGTGCCGGTAGGCGGCCAGGCTGCGCTGGTGCAGGTACCACAGGTGGTAGACGTCGACGTGGTTCTCGACCAGCAGCTTCCAATTGCACTCCACGGCGTAGTCGACCCGGGCCACCTCGACCAGAGGGGCGTGGAGGAAGTGGGCCAGGCGGTCCTCCAGCAGGGCGGTCTGGCCGTCCAGGTCGGGAGCGTCGCCGCTCACGCAGGCCAACACCAGGCCGTGCCACTCGGCGACGGCGACCTCGTGGAGGGCCAGGGCGGATGGGTCGGCGTCGGGGAACTGTTCGGGCTGGGGGATGCGGGCCAGCGACCCGTCGCGCTCGAAGCTCCATTGGTGGTAGGGGCAGGTGACGAACCGCCCGATGGGACCGGTCCCCTGCAGCAGGAGGATGCCCCGGTGGGGGCAGATGTTGTGGAAGGCCCGCAGGGCGCCGTCGGACCCCCGCCAGAGGGCGACGGGCACCCCGGCGACGGTGGTGGCGAGGTAGTGGCCGGGAGGTATCTCCTCCACTGAGGCGACCAGGCTCCATCGGGGCGCGAAGACGCTCATCTGCTCGCGGGCGGCGAAGTCGGCACTGGTGTACAGGTCCCGCCAGTGGCCCACGCCCACCGCGGCCAGCTCGTCCGGGCTCCAACCGAAACCCGTCGCCGGTCTGGTCCCGACGCCGGGCGCCACGCCCGGGTCGTCGGCGGCCCCGGCTGCGGCCCCGAGGTCGGCCCCGGTCCCGGCTGCGGCCCGGAGGTCGGCCCCGGTCCCGGCGGTCAAGAGTCGTCCCCGGCCGGCGTGTCGACCGGCCCGGGCAGCGGCGCCGGGCCTTCGGCGGCCCGCTCGTCGAGGTAGTCGGGGTCGGTCAGGCCCAGGCGTCGCATGGCTGTGCCGGTGAGGGCTTCGAGCACGCAGCGGTGGGCGAACAGGGCTGTGATGTTGTTACCCGAGTCGTAGGGAGGGCTGACCTCCACCACGTCCATGGCGACCATGCCGACCTCGGCGGCCATCCGCCGAACGGCGCGCAGCACCTCGGCGCTGGTGAGCCCCCCCGGCTCGGGCGATCCTGTGCCCGGCGCGAAAGCGGGGTCGACGGCGTCCACATCCACGGAGATGTACAGCTTGTCGGCCGACCCGGAGAGGGCCTCGTTGATGGCCCGTTCGAGCACGACGTCGAACCCGTAGCGCTGGACCTCGGCCATGAAATGGGAGCGCATCTGCTGCTCCTCCATCCACTCCACCACGTCGGGGGTCGGCCAGTACCCGCGCAGGCCGACCTGCACGAAGTTGGCGCCTTTCACCGCGCCGCTCTCGATGAGGCGACGCATGGGAGTGCCGTGGCCGGCCAGGAGGCCCATCATGTCGGGGGCGGTGTCGGCGTGGGCGTCGAAGTGCACGATCCCGATCCGACCGTAGCCGTGGGCCTCGGCGACTGCGGTGGCAACCGGCCAGGTGATGCCGTGGTCGCCGCCGAGGATGATGGGCAGCGCCCCGCCTTCGAGGATCTCGGAGATGAAACGGGTGGAGTTCTCGAAGGTCCGCTCGGTGCTGCCGATCACCACCTCGGCGTCGCCGTAGTCGCAGACCGTCAGGTGCTCGAACGGGTCGACCCGCACGTGCAGGTGGGGCCGGGCCCACGGGGGGGTGGGGAGGTGGTCGCAGGAGCGGATGGCCCGCGGGCCCATGTGGGTCCCCGAGCGGGTGACCGCGGTGCCGTCCCAGGGGACCCCGCCCACGGCGACGTCCACGCCTCCGGCGCGCAGGTCGTCGGGTGTCAGGCAGAGCGGGAGCTTCATGAACGTGGGGATGCCCTGCCAGGCGAACTCCATCTCGTATCGGTTGAGATTGATCGGCCCGGGCGGCCGGGCGGGCCGGTCCGGGCTGTTCACAGGGATCGGATCCCGGTGCGGTCGAGCATGGCGCTCGGTCCTTTCGATTTGAGGCCAAGAACACGAAAAGCCCGGGAAGATGCGAGATCTCCCGGGCTTTTATCCCTCCGTGACGCCGGACGCGGGCCCGGCGCTCACCTCTCGGTCCAGACCGCTCGGCGAGAGCGCGGAACCCTAGGTGTCGAATTGATCAGGTCCACCCACCGTCGTAGCTTCTGGCTTGCTCCTCTCGGTCCCGACGACGTTGCCGCCACATCTAATACGCCGTTCGTTTCCGGCTCCGAACTCCTCTGTTGCAGGAATGTGAACATGAACCCCGATTCCTTCATCGGCCCGCCCGACGGTCGCCTCGTCCCCCGCTACACCGGGCCCGACACCTTCGCCCGTCTCCCCACCCTCGACGGGGTGGGCCGGGCCGACGTGGCGGTGGTCGGCGTGCCGTTCGACTCGGGCGTCTCCTACCGGCCCGGGGCCCGCTTCGGTCCGGCCGCGGTCCGGGCCGGCTCGAAGATGCTGCGCCCCTACCACCCAGCCCTCGACGTGGAGCCGTGGAAGGTGATGCAGGTGGCCGACGCAGGGGACCTGGCGGTCAACCCTTTCTCGATGGGTGAGGCCATCGCCGCCATCGAGGCGGGGGCGACGGAGATCCAGGGGCGCTGCACCAACCTGATCGCCATCGGCGGGGACCACACCATCGCCTTGCCCCTGCTGCGGGCTACGGCGGCGCGCTGGGGACGCGTCGCCCTGGTGCACTTCGACGCCCACCTCGACACCTGGGACACCTACTTCGGCGAGCCGTATACCCACGGCACCCCTTTCCGTCGCGCCGTCGAGGAGGGCCTGCTCGACCTGGACTGCTCGGTGCATGTCGGGACCCGAAGCCCCCTCTACGCCCGCGACGACCTGTCCGACGACGCCCGGCTCGGCTTCGAGATCGTCACGGCCACCGACGTGGCCACCGACGGGGTGGCTGCCGCCGTGGCCCGCATACAGCAGCGGGTGGGGCGACGACCGGTCTATGTCAGCATCGACATCGACGTGCTCGACCCGGCCCACGCCCCCGGCACCGGCACCCCCGAGCCGGGGGGTCTGACCAGCCGGGAGCTGCAACTGCTGTTGCGGGGGATGGACGGCCTCGACATCGTGGGGGCCGACGTGGTCGAGGTGGCCCCCGCCTACGACCACGCCGAGCTGACGGCCTTGGCCGCGGCCAACCTGGCCTACGAAGTCCTGGGCCTTCTGGCCCGCCGCCGGGGGTCGACGGGGGTCGACGGGGGAGCCTGACGGCCTCGGGCTGCCTCCGGCCCATCCGTCCCGGCGGCGACGGGGACCCCGGGCCCGGGGGGATGGGCCCGGGGTCGCTGCCGTGGCTCCTCCTGCCGCTCGGGGGGATACGGCGGGGAACACCTCCATCCAAGCGGACCGGCCGCCCCTTCCGTGTCACGAGAAGATGAACATCCAACGAACACG
>JAKCDU010000028.1 GCA_021838445.1 Actinomycetes bacterium
CGGAACCGCCTACTGCCGAAAGCGTCGTCGTGGTGCGAGGAGGACCGACCAGGGCCCGGCAGCTCAGCACTCATGCCGAGAGAACGCACAAGGCCTTCCAGCTCGACGGCGTCCCCCTCTGGGGAGTGTCCGTGTTCGCGGCCCTGGACGACATCGGTCCGGCTTCGCTGGACGGGCTGTTCCAGCGCCTGTGGTCCTACCGGGTGGTCCATCTCCGACCGTCGCTCAACTCGCTGACGCAGGCTTCCAGCTGCTCCCGACCTTCGCCCGGCCCCACTTCACCCTCCAACTCACCACCGTCGATGAGCCCGAGATCGACCGTCTCATCGCAGCCCTCGGCCCTGAGAACCCCAACCGATATCATTGGATCAAGCGCTGATGGAGGCAACTGTGGTCACCCCGGACATCACTTGCGACCTGATGGACGTCGATGAGACCGACCTGGTATGGACCTTCGTGAGCGAAGCGCGTGCGCCCGACCTGATCGAGCCCGGCGCACTCGTCCTGGCCGGAGACACCGATGCCTCCGCCGTCGCTGAAGTCGTCGATTTCGTCGACAAACCCGCTGGGAAGGTCGTCCACTTGCGGCTCCTTCCCGGTCACATCGAGGCTTACGCAGCTCTGGTCCATCGGGTCCTGACCGACCAGTGACGTGAGCTACTCGTCCGGTCTGTAGGCCCGGACGAACGGACGAGGCCCGAAGATCGTCGTCGCTACCCGGTTGGCGGCCTCCGCCTGCTCACCGGGCTGCACCGGCCTCTCCAGGACCGCCCAGACCATCGTGTCGTCCGTGGATACCGCCGTCCGGACCGGATGACCCAGTTGACGACCGGCGCGCCGGGCGGCCCTACGCCACCGCTCTACGCTGTCGACCTCAGCGACGTCGGCCGTGACGATCCCCCGCTCACCCAGTACCGGCACCAGCCGGCGGGCAATCGAACCGAGGGACCCCTGCCTCCAGCTCGATCACAGCCATAGGCGGTCGGCCCCCGAGTCGTGATCAATCCGTGATCACGAGGTTCACTTCAGGGCATCTCGCGCCGGCGTCCAAGGCTGTGACCAGCCCGAACGCCGGCGTTCGAAGCTCGGGGGGGAGGACTCGAACCCCCAATAACAGGGCCAGAACCTGTCGTGTTGCCGATTACACCACCCCCGAAGGTGGTCCCTGCACTGTAGCCGCGCTACGAGCCCGGGTGCAGCCTCGACAGGCCAGCGCGGATGCGGGCCGCGGTCCGGTCCCGGCCGAGCACCTCCAGCGACTGCCAGAGCGGCGGACCGACCGGACGACCGGTGACCGCCAGCCGGACCGGTGCCTGGGCTTTGCCCACCTGCTCCACCCCGGCGTCACGCCCGGCGTCGACCACCGCCTGCTGAATCGACTCGGCGTCCCACTCGACCTGCTCGAAGCGGGTCAGCACCCCGCTCAGTAGGGCTTCGAAGGCCGGGGTCTTGGCCACCGCCTTGTCCCACTCGGCATCGTCGATGACCGGATCGGGCCGGTAGAGGAAATCGGTCAGGGTGTAGATCTCGCCGAGAGTGCGGGCCCGCTCCTGGACCAGGCCGGCGATGGGTGCCCATCGGCCGAGCAGCCACGCCTGGGCCCGCTCCACCAGCTCGTCGGTGGGGAGGGCCCTCAGGTACTCGGAGTTGACCGACTGGAGCTTGCGCTCGTCGAATATGGCTCCGGCGCTCTTGACATCCGACAGGCGGAAGCCGGAGATCATCTCCTCGCGGGTGACGATCTCGCGCTCGGCGCCAGGTGACCACCCGAGCAGGGCCAGGTAGTTGACCATGGCCTCGGGTAGGTACCCCTCGTCGCGGTAGTCCTCCACGGCCACCTTGTCCCGCCGCTTGGACAGCTTCTTGCGCTGGTCGTTGTAGAGCAGCGGCAGGTGGGCGAACTCAGGCCATTCGCCGTAGCCCAGGGCGTCCCAGAGCAGGAGGTACTTGTGGGTGTTGGACACGTGGTCCTCGCCGCGGATCACGTGGGTGATGGACATGTCGGCGTCGTCGACCACGTTGGCGAGGATGAACAGGGGGTCACCGTTGGATTTGCGTACCCCGAAGTCCTCCAGGTCCTTGTTGTTCTTGGGGACCTCGCCGCGCACCAGGTCCGTGAACCCTGATTCGCCGGCGGGGACCCGGAAGCGCAGCATGCGCCCGCTGCTGGGCTCGAGGCCCCGGTCCCGGCAGAACCCGTCGTATCCGGGGGGACCGCCGCGCTCCTTGGCCCGTCTCTGGATCTCCTCGGGCGGGCAGTCGCAGGCGTACACCGCCCCTGACTCGATCAGCAAGTCGATAGCCGAGCTGTACAGGTGTGACCTCTGCGACTGGTAGTACGGACCCTCGTCCCAGTCGAGGCCGAGCCACTCGAGCGCCCGCAGGATGCCGTCGATGTGCTCGTCGCGGTTGCGCGCCGTGTCGGTGTCCTCGATGCGCAGGATGAACGAGCCACCCTGCTGGCGGGCGAACAGCCAGTTGAACAGCGCGGTGCGCCCCGTCCCCACATGGAAATATCCGGTGGGCGACGGGGCGATGCGAACTCGTGGTGCAGAACTCACCCTGTAAACCTACTGCCGGCCGGGGCCGGCCCGGCCGGACCCGAGAGATGACCGGCCGCCCCCGGTTGGGTCAGCTGGCGAGAAGGTCGTGGGCGTCGCCGCCGACGAGGTGGCGACGCAGCTTGGTGATGGCGTCACGCTCGATCCGGCGCACCCGCTCGGCGGTGAGCTGCAGCGCGGCGCCCACCTCACCCTGGGTGCGCGGCTCGCCCCGGTCCAGCCCGTAGCGCAGCCGCAGGACCTGGCGCTCCTCGTCGGAGAGGCGCGCCAGGAAGCGAGCCACCTCGGCTGGCAGCAGGCTCGAAGCGACGGCCTCGAACGGCGACTCGGCAGCCCGGTTGACCACGAGGTCACCGAGGCTGGTATCGCCGTCCTCCCCGACGGCCACATCCAGGCTCATCGGGTCGCTGTCGTAGCGGAACAATTCGGCGACCCCGGCCTCGGTCGAGCCCATGGCCTCGGCCAACTCGGCCAGGGTGGCCGGGCGGCCCAGGCGGACCTCCATCTCGCCCTGGAGGCGGCGAGCACGTCGAATCTCGTCACCCACGTGGGCGGGGACCCGGACGGTGTGGGCGGTGTTCTCCACCGCCCGGCCGATGGCTTGGCGGATCCACCACGTGGCATAGGTGGAGAACTTGAAGCCCTTGCGCCAGTCGAACTTCTCCACGGCGTGGATGAGACCGAGGTTGCCCTCCTGGATCAAGTCCCCGAGGGGCAGACCGGACCACTGGTACTTGCGGGCCACCGATACCACCAGGCGCAGGTTGGAGTTGATGAACTGGGTGGTGGCGGCCTCGGCGGCGGCCACCTGCTTGCGCAGTCGGCGGCGATCAGCCGGGGTCAGGGTCGGCTCGCCGGCGAGGGTGACGGCGGCCGCCTGGCCCTCCTGGATGATCTGACCCAGGCGCATCTCGTCAGCCTTGGTGAGCAGCGGGAAGGCACCCGCCTCATCCAGGTAGAGGCCCAACAGATCAGGGGAGTATGTGGCGTTCTGATTCATTGCAGTGAGAAGTAACCCCGCCGGGCTGGACATTATGCCGTAGATGCCTACTGGATTAGTGTGACTCTCGACACATTTTGACGAAATGGGGACTTCGGCGTGGGCGTGAAGCGTCCCCCCTGCGGGTAGGTTGCCCCCCAACCAGAGAGGAGAACCCCCCTATGTCTGACCCCGACCGGGCGCTCTCAGAGCTTCGAGACGAGGAATTGGTCCAGCGTATCGACGCTCTGGTGACCGAGGAGCACACCCTGGAGCGGACCCATGCCGGCGACGGGCTCGACGAGGCGGGTCGCTCGCGCCTGCGTGACCTGGAGGTCAGCCTGGACCAGGCCTGGGACCTGCTCCGCCAGCGTCGGGCGCGACGCAACGCCGGCCAGGACCCCGACCAAGCGGAGGCCCGCGACCCGGCGGTGGTCGAGCACTACCAGCAGTGAGCCCGACCGGGGCAGGCGTCCCCTCCTGCCCCGGTCGGGCTGAGCCCCACCCGGCGCCCGCGCCTGGTCCGTTTCAGGGCGTCAGCAGGAGCTGGCGGAGCCGCTCGGGGACCTCGGCGGGGAGGCCGGCCGGTCCGGTCAGGTAGCGATCGAAGTCGCCATAGCGGTCGACCGTCTTGGTCAGAGCCGCCTCCATGGCCCACCTCGGCGAGCGCAGGATGCCGGCGACCATCTCGGCTGGGAGGTTCTCCCGGTCGCGCAGCCGCTCGGCGCTGGCGTGGACGTGCTCGTTGGTGCGGAACCGGCTCGTGAGCTCGTAGTCGTCGAGGATGTCGTCGAGGTCGACTCCGAGCACGGCCAGCAGGACGGCTGCGACCAGTCCGGTTCGGTCCTTGCCGGCGGCGCAGTGGAACACCGCCGGAAGGTCGGCCTCCGACGCCAAACCTCCCACGACCACCCCGAAGCTGGGGGCCAGATGCTCCAGGCTGAGTTCGTAGAGCTGGGCGAGGAAGTGCTCGCCGTCAGCGAGGTCCATGGCGCCCAGCGGGTTCTGCCCCTGCTCCTGTCGCACCAGCGGCACGGCCACCACCCGACTGCCACCGGAGTCGGGGAGCCGGTTGGGGTGGGTCTCGCGTTCCATGTCGGACCGCAGGTCGTAGACCGTCCGGATGCCGAGGTCGTCGAAGGCTTCCATATCCCCTTCGGCCAGCACGAGGGCGTCGGAGCGGAACACCCGCCCCCACCTGACAGTGCGGCCGCTCAGGGTGCGGTAACCGCCCAGATCCCGGAAGTTGACCGGGCCCTCGAGACCGACCCGACGCTCCCCGGCGATGGTCGCTCCGGGCCCGTCCGCGGCCCACGGGCCGGCTCCGGTCGGCGCCACAGAGACATAGATACGGGCCCGGCCCTCGTCGGCTCGACCGGTGTCGAGCACGGCCTCGCCCAAGGATGCGGGAACGGTCAGCACGTGCTGATGGTCGAGGCCGTCGGCCGAGCGACCCCAGGCCAGGTCCACGTCGTCGCACTCGCCGTTGACGCTCCACACCACCCTCAGCCGGCCGTCCGGCTGCCGTTCGAGATCCACGTCCTCTATGACGCTCACGCCCATACCCATAGGAGGGATCCTACGGGCGGTTCGTCCCCCCGCCGGTCGGCCACGCCAGTCGTTTGCCCAATGTTCAGCCCGGCGTCATCTTCAGCGACTCGAGGAGCCCCTGTCGGAACTCCGGAGCGGCCACGGCGGCGATCCGTTCGGCCCGGACCCCGGGCGGCGCGCCTCGCAGGTCGGCCACGCCGAACTCGGTGACGACGACGTCCACGTCGCAGCGCGGGGTCGAAACGACCTCAGGGGCGACCACGACGTTGGACCGCTCCCCCGTTCTCGCCGGCAGCGCCACGATCGACAGTCCGCCCGGCGATCGGGACGCGCCAGCCGCGAAATCCGGGTGACCGCCCGGACCCGAGACGACACGGCCGGCGACGGTCTCCACATTGGCCGCACCGTCGAGGCCCACCTGGAGGGCGGTGTTCACGGCCACGAACCGCTCGATGGCCGAAATCCGGGTGATGTCGTGGGTGACGGTCAGCTCCTCGAGTCGCAGCTGGCCTCGGCGGACCAGGTCCTGCAGTTCCGGGCCGCCCCACAGGTAGGCGGCCACCGCCGGCCCGACCAGCAGCCCCCGGCCGGCCAGCGCCACCAGCTCATCGGTCACCAGGCCCGACCAGACCCGGACGGGACGATCGATCTGCTCCACGACCGCCGCTCCCACACTTCCCGGACCCCACTGGAGCGTGGCGTCATCGGGTATCAGCGATGCGACCAGACGGCCGATGGTCACATGCTCGGCGGTACCGCGCGACTCCGGGGCCGGGTCGGGCCCGGACTGGCGATCCAGCACTCCCAGCACCCGGCAAGGGGGCAGGGGCGGCCCGGCAGGCGGGGCCGAGGCGGGTTCCGCCCACCTCTCCACCACTACCGCCCCGGCGGCCCTGACGGCGCTGGCCGCCCAGCCCGGGCTGCCGACCAGACGCCAGCCTCCGTCGGCGGCCTCCACCGCACCCACCACCACCACATCCGGGCGGAGGCGGCCCACCAGCAAACCGGGGATGGCCGACAGACGGGTAGGCACGGCGCCGACCGTGCCCTCGGCGCAGGCCCGCCGCAGGCCCGCCCCCAGCATGAGCGTCGTCGCCGGGACGGTGCTGGTGAAGATCCACTCCGGTCGTCGCACCACCCACCCGAGCAGAAGCTCGATGTCTCTCCCGATCAGCTCAGCCACCGCCGACGGCTCAGGCAGAGGCCCGTCGGGTCCGTCCCCGTAGGCCACCCGCGCCGGTTGGTCGCCCATCTCAGCCGCCGGCCACGGTCCACACCGGGACCGTCTCGCTGCCCTCCGGACGCTCGAAGGCCAATGCCAGCTCCATACCGGCCCTCAGCACCGCCGGGTCGGTGCCCACCAGGATGGTCCACCACCACGGACCTTCGTCGAGCTCCACGATGGCCGGGACCGACGGAGGTGGTGGGCTATCGGTGCCAGGGCGGGGATGCACCACGGCCCAGCTGATCAGCCGGCCCCGGCCCGAGGCCGGCTCCGGGACCAACTCGGTGCTGTCGCACTCGGCGCAGCGGGCCGCCTGCGGCCGGTTCCAGTGGCCCTGCGGGCAGCGCTGGAGGAGGAACTCGCCCCGTGCCGTGCCCTCGAAGAACCACGCGGTGTCGTCGTTGCCCGACACCGGTCCGGCGCCGGCCACGACGCTCATACGGGCCCGCTCCCGAGGATCAAAGTGGCGTGATGGTCGAGGATCCCCCCGTTGCCGCTGACCAGCGCCAGGTCGTGGGGGTGCACCTGTCTCTCTCCTCCCTCGCCGCGGACCTGGATGACCGCCTCCGACAGCGGGGTCATGCCCCACATGTAGTACGCCGACAGCTGCCCCCCTCCGGTGTTCAGACGCAGCGTGCCCCCCGGGGCGGTGGCCCCGCTCGACACGAAAGCGCCGCCCTCACCCTTGGCGCAGAACCCGTAGTCCTCGAGGGAAACGAGCACGGTGAAGGTGTAGCAGTCGTAGAGCTCCACCACTTCGATATCCGAGCGCCCGACCCCGGCCATGGCCAGGGCTTCGGGGCCGGAGCGGGCCGCTCCGGTGACCAGGCCGAAGTCGGGGTTGCGCTCCAGTGACCGTCCGGGGTGGCACTGGGCCCAGCCGAGCACGTGCACCGGGGGGCGGGCGAGCGACGCCGCCCGCTCGGCGGTCGTGACGATGACCGCCACCCCGCCGTTGCTCACCAGGCAGCAGTCCAACTTGCGGAACGGCTCGGCGATCCAGCGTGACCGGTGGTGGTCCTCGACGGTCATCGGCTCGCGGTACTGCGCCCGCGGGTTGCCCGCCGCCCATGCCCGCTGGGCGACGGCCACCGCGGCCAGGTCCTCGGTGGTGGTGCCGAAGCGCTCCATGTGGCGGCGGGCGGCCAGGGCGTACATCGTGTTGGCCCCGTTGACCCCCGCCGAGGCGAGCAGGCCGCCCCAACCCGACGGAGGCGGGGAGCCCCCCCGGGAACTTCCCGGCCGACCCCGGCTGTAGACCTCCTGGGCGCTGCCGCCCGGGCGCAGGGGGGCGTCGGCGAACACGCAGGCCACCGTCTCGGCCATGCCTGCTTCGACGGCCATCGAGGCGTACTGGACCATGCCCGCGGCGGTCGAGCCGAACCCCTGCATCTCGGACAGGAGCCTCAGGTCCCTCAACCCGAGGTCCCTCTGCAACCCCAGCCCGACCCCGCCCGAGATGCCGGCCGAGGTCAGCAGCCCGTCCACCGAGGTCATGGCCAGGCCGGCGTCGGCGACGGCCAGCCGTACCGCCTCCTCCGCAAGAGAAGCCGAGCTGCGCCCGTAGACCGGACCCATCTCGGTGAGCCCGAGGCCGGCGATCACCGCCCGGCGCGAATGGTTGGTACGCGTCACGATCCGCTCAACGTAGCCAAACCCGGGCCGCGGCTACGAGATGGCCGTCGCCGGATCCCGACCCGTCCCGGCGCCCCCGCGACCGGGCCAACGCCCGGCAGGTCGTCGGGCGTCGACACCCACCCCGGTGGCGGGTTCGGCGCCCCTTAGCGCACCGGGTGGGGCTCGAGGGCGGCGAGAGTCAGGAGGAAGTCGCCGTCGTCGTCCGACCACGCCCCCCGGACCCCGAGGCCGGCCCGGCCCAGCTCGGCGGGTACCGCGTCGGGTTGGAACTTGGTGGATATCTCGGTCAGGATCTCCTCGCCCCGGGCCAGGTGGATCACCATGTCGAGAGCGGCGACCTTCACCTGCTGGTCCTCCTTGGACCGCAGGCGCATCTCGATCCAGCCCCCGTCGGGGTTCCACACCGCCCGGTGCTCGAAGCGTCCCGGGTCGAAATCGGCGCCGAGCGTGGCGTCGAGCACTTCCAACACGTTCAGGTTGAAGCGGGCCGTCACCCCCTCGGCGTCGTCGTAGGCGGCGAGGAGCCGGTCGGTGGCCTTGCGCAGGTCGGTGCCGAGCAGGAAGGTGTCCCCAGACCCCATGGCCCGGCGGAACTGGGCCAGGAGCTCGGCGCGCGAGGTCGGCTCGAAGTTGCCGATGGTGCTCCCGAGGAAGGCCCACAGTTGGCGCCCCGGCCGGGGCAGCCGCACCAGGTCGCGGCGGAGGTCTCCCACCACGGCGTGCACCTCGACGCAGTAGCGCTCCTGGAGCTCGGCTGCCGCCTTCCTCAGGATCTCCTCGCTGATGTCGAGCAGGACGATGTGGCGCAGCGAACCCCGGGCGGCCATGGCATCGAGAAGCAGGAGGGTCTTCTCCGAGGTGCCCGAGCCGATCTCCACGAGCGTGTCGGCCTCCGAAGCGGCGGCGATCTCCTCGGAGCGGGCCTCGAGGATGGCCCGCTCGCAGCGGGTGAGGTAGTACTCGGGGAGGCGGGTGATGCGGTCGAAGAGGAGGCTGCCGGTCTCGTCGTAGAACCACACGGGGGGGATGGACCGAGGGCGCTGGGCCAGGCCCCGCCTCACGTCCTGTTCGGCCGCCCGCAACCGGTCAGCCTCGCTGACCAGAACTTCGACGGTGAAGGGGCTGGTCACGGGTCTCTCCTCGTCTCGATCAGATGTCACGGGCCAGACGTAGGCCGGTGAAGGGCCAGCGGGCCGCGGCCGGGAAGAAATTCCTGTAGGTGGACCGGATGTGCCCGGGGGGCGTGGCCCGAGACCCGCCCCGCAGGACCTGCTGGTTGACCATGAACTTGCCGTTGTACTCGCCGACCGCGCCGGGGGCGGGGCGGAACCCCGGGTAGGGCAGGTAGGCCGAGGAGGTCCAGGCCCACGCCTCCCCGAGCAGCGCCGGCCCCACCTGCGGCTCCGGGTGTACCCGGTCGGGCGCCTCCAGCTGACCGGCGACCGGCCACGACCCGGCGACGGCTTCCCATTCGAACTCGGTGGGCAGTCGCGCCCCGGCCCAGGCGGCAAAGGCGTCGGCCTCGTAGTAGCTGATGTGGCAAACCGGTTCGGCGGGGTCCACGGGACGCCGACCGGCCAGGGTGAACACGCTCCACCCGTCGTCGGTGAGCTCCCAGTACAGCGGCGCCGTCCAGTCCGCCTCCCGGACCTTGCTCCAGCCATCCGACAGCCACAGTGACGGCTCCCGGTAGCCACCGGCGTCGATGAAGGCCAGCCACTCGCCGCAGGTCACCAGGCGATCGGCCACCGCGAAAGGCGCCAGGTGGACGGCGTGGCGGGGCCCCTCGTTGTCATAGGCGAAGCCGCTTCCGTGGCGGCCCACCTCGACCAGGCCGCCGTCGTGCTTCACCCAGTCGGCGGGAGACGCCCGATCCCCTACCGCCGACCCCCCGCCCGCGACTTCGGGCCTCGCCGAGCGGGGCCGGTAGGCCGGGTGGAGCGGGCTCTTGGAGAGCACATGCTTGATGTCCATGAGCAGCAGCTCCTGGTGCTGCTGCTCATGGTGGATCCCCAGCTCCACGAGCGCCGCCGCGGGCTCGTCCAGACCGGCGGAGATGTAGGCCTGCATGGCGGCATCCACGTGGCCGCGGTATTCGGCCACCTCGGCACAGCCGGGGCGCGACACACAGCCCCGCTCCGAACGCATGTACCGGGGGCCGGCCGCCTCGTAGTAGGAGTTGAAGAGGTAGGCGAAGTCGGGGTGGTAGTCCCGGTAGCCGGGTAGGCCGGGGCGCAGGAGGAAGGTCTCGAAGAACCAACTGGTATGGGCCCGGTGCCACTTGGTGGGGCTGACGTCGGGCATCGACTGGACCGTCTGGTCCTCGGGTGACAGCGGTTCGGCCAGCGCCTCGGTCAGGTCGCGGGTGTCCTGGTACCTCTCGAGGAGGGTGCTGGCTGCGCTCATCGGCGATCTCCATGTCGTCGGCCGCGGGTGCTGAGGGGACGGTCGAGGGGTGCCCGGGATGATTTCCAGGTCCCGAAGCTACCCCCATACCCGCCGTGGTCAAACTCAGCCCTTCCATTAGGTTTGGGCCGTGACCCCGGTGGTGGTGCTCAGCTCTGGTGTGGTGGGTGCGGGGCACGACACCGGGTGGGGTCACCCGGAGCGGGCCGAGCGCCTCCGAGCCGTCGACGAGGGCGTGGCCACGCTGGAACGGGAAGGGGCGGTCGAGCGACGCGAGGGCCGGCCGGCCACCATCGAGGAGCTGGCCCTCGTGCACGACCCGGGCTACCTCGCCCAGCTGGAGCGCTTCATCGGCTCGGGCGGGGGCCCTATCGACGCCGACACCCGCGTGTCGAGCCGATCGTGGGACGCCGCCCTCCTGGCCGCCGGAAGCGGCCTGGCGGCGACCGGCCTCCTGGAGGCGGGTGAGGCGGCGGCCGCCTTCGTGGCGGTGCGACCCCCGGGTCACCACGCCGAACGGCAGAGAGCCATGGGCTTCTGCCTGCTCAACAACGTGGCGGTCACCGCCGCCGCGCTGGCCGCCCGGGGGCGACGGGTCCTCATCGTCGACTGGGACGTCCACCATGGCAACGGGACCCAGGACATCTTCTGGGACGACCCGCGGGTCATGTACGTGTCCACCCACGAATGGCCGCTGTACCCGGGTACCGGCCGACCCGATGAGACCGGCGGAGCGATGGCCCCGGGCACGGTCATCAACGTCCCGCTACCCGAGGGCGCCACCGGCGATGTGGCCCGCTTCGCCCTCGACGACCTGGTCGCCCCCGCGGTGGAGGCCTTCGCCCCCGACTGGGTGCTCATCTCGGCCGGCTTCGACGCCCACCGCCGCGACCCCCTGGCCGGCCTGGAGTGGAGTTCGGGCGACTACGCCGACCTGGCGGCGACGGTCGCCTCCTGGGCGCCCGGTCCGGGCCGGGTGATCGCCTTCCTCGAGGGCGGCTACGACCTCGAGGCCCTGACCGGTTCCACCCGCGCCACCCTCAGCGCTCTGGCCGGGATGCCGGTCCTGGCCGAGGCCGCGACCTCTGGCGGCCCGGGGCGTCGGCAGGTCGCCGCCCAGATCGCCGGACGATCCCGCCTCGGGGAGTGAGCGGGCCGCCGTCGTCTCTCAGGCGACGCCGACCCGCAGGGCCGGCACGAAGACACCCAGAGCCGCCTCGACCTCGGCTCTGGCCGCCGGCCCGGCTCGCGGTCCGGTCAGATCCTGAGCCACCCCGTAGTAGTCGCACAACCGCACCAGGGTGATGTCGTAGGCGATGGCGGCCGCCAGCCGGCCCCCCGCATCCGAGGACCTCTCCATGCTCTCCCGCCAGGCGATGGCACTGGAGATCAGGTCTCCCACCGGTAGGTCGGGACCCTGGTCTTCGGCCAGCGCCTGGCTGAGAAGGTGGGCGTACACGGTCATTGGACCCTCACTGTCGCTCAGAGCCCACCCGCCCAACCAGAGCCGAAGGTCCATTCAGCCCGGCAGCCTCCCGGCGCCGCCTATCGGGACCTCCCACTGCAGCAGGGTGCCGGTGGGGTGGCGCCGCCCGACCGAGCACCTCCCGCCCAGGGAAGAGGCCCGCTCCTCCATGTTGGTCAGCCCGTTGCCCGCCGCCGGCTGGCCCGACACCCCTACCCCGTCGTCGGCCACGCTGAGCGACAGGGACCCGTCGGCCACGGTGACCACGATGTCGGTGTTGCGGGCCCGGGCGTGACGGCTGACATTGGACAGCGCCTCCCGCAGCACCGCTTGGAGGTGTCCGGTCAGTTCGTCGGGCACGGCCGAGTCGACCGGGCCGCGAAAGGCCACCCGGGGGCGGAAACCGAGGGTCTCGGCCGCCTCGCCGACCAGGTCCCGTACGAGGGAGCGCACGCTCGACTCGTCGGCCCCGTCGGGGCGGTTGAGGTCGAAGATGGTCTCGCGGATTTCCCGTATGACCTCGTCTATGGCGTCGACGGTGGAACGGATCCGCTCGGCCACCGGTTCGCCGGCCAGGCGCTCGGCCGCCTGGAGACGCATGCCCAGCCCGAACAGGCGCTGGATGACGGTGTCGTGCAGGTCTCGGGCGATGCGCTCGTGCTCGGCGGTGATGCGCATGCGGTCGACCGCGGCCCGAGCCGACCCTAGGGCCAGGACGATGGCCGCCGCTGAGGCGAACACCTGGGCCGCCGAGCGCTCCCCGGCGTCGAAGGGCTCGTCCCCCTTGGCGCGGCACAGGACCAGCGCTCCGACCGGTCCGTCCTCGGCCTGCATGGGTACGTACAGTCCCGGACCGAAGCCGACCCGACGGGCCTCGGCGAGCACCGCCGGCTCGGCCTCCATGTCCAGGACCTCGACGATCTGGTTGGTACGGACGGCGCGTGCCGCCAGGCTGAACTCGGAGGAAACCGCCGCCCCCTCGAGAAAGCCCGACGCCTGACCGTCAGCTGCGGCCACCACCATGTGGTCGCCCTCCTGCACCGATACCCATGCGGCGAGCGCCCCCACCAGGGCCCGGGCCGACCGGGCCGTGTTGGTCAACAGGTCGCCGGTGGGGGCTCCGGCGATCACCACTCTGCTCACCTCGCTCACGAAGCGGAAGATGTCCTGGCCCCGCCGGCGCTCGGTGGCGTCGCGCACGAAGGCGCCGTATCGGGGCCGGCCGTCGATCACCGTCGGGGCCAGGCTCACGTCGACGGGGAACACCGAACCGTCCCGCCGGCGCCCGAAGAGGTCCTGGCCGACGCCCATGGGTCGGCTCTCCGGGGCCCGGGCGAACATCTCCCGGTGGCGGCGGTGGCGGTCCCGGTAGCCGTCGGGGAGCAGGAACTCGACGGATCGGCCCTCCACCTCCTCGGGCCGGTAGCCGAAGATGGCCTCGATGGCCGGGCTGGCCATCTCGATGACCCCGTCGGCGTCCACGATCACCAGCGCGTCGGGCGAGGCGGACAACATTTCCTCCAGGAGGCGGTTTCGATCCTCACCCATGCCCTGAGCAGTGTAAGCACCCCCGGTCGGGGACTGAAGCCCGAGCGCCGCCGACCTCCGGTAGTCTCCGCCGGCTAATGGGGACCTGCCATGCCTGAGGACACCCTCGAGGGGTTGCGCAAGCTGAGCCGTCGGGCCGCCGAGGACAGGGGTCCCGGCCGCAGGGGCCGGCATCGGCGCGCCAAGCGCATCAAGCGGCGCTGGCCCCGGCGCACCCTGATCACGGCCAACATCTTGACCGCCGTCTCCCTCGTCGGCGCCGGGGGCGCCTACGGCTACGTTCACTGGCGTCTCGGCCAGATCAAGCGGATCGCCGTCAAAGGCCTCCACGACGTCGGTACGAGCGTTCAGAGCCCCAGCTCGCCTGGAGCCTCGATACCGCCCTTCACCCTCCTCGTGATCGGGTCCGACACCCGCAACCTCGGTTCGGCCTCCAACGCCGCATTCGGCAGCGACACCCAGGTGCAGGGCCAGCGTTCCGACAGCATCATCCTGGTCCGGGTGGTGCCCAAGACCCGCTCCCTGGCCCTGCTGTCCATACCCCGCGACACCCTCGAGCCCATCCCGGGGATGGGCACGCAGCGTATCAACGCCGCATTCGACACCGGCAATCCGTCCCTCCTCGTGACCGTGCTCCAGCAGGACTTCGGGATCGAGGTGAACCACGTGGTGGAGTTCAACTTCGCCACCTTCGAGCAGATAGCCAACGCCGTGGGCGGGGTGCAGCAGTGGTTCCCGACCCCGGCTCGGGACGCCTTCTCTCTGCTCAACGTGCCCGCCGCCGGCTGCGTGAACCTGGTCGGCGCCCAAGCCCTCGGGTTCGTTCGCTCCCGCGAGTACCAGTACTACCTGAACGGGCAGTGGAACTACCAGTACTACCCCGAGAGCGACCTGGCCCGCATCCAGCGTCAGCAGGCCTTCGCCCGGGACCTGCTCCACAAGGCCAAGAAGATCGCCCCGACCAACATCTTGGAGCTGAACAACCTGGTCGGCAGCGTCACCCAGAACCTGACCCTCGACCACGGGTTCAGCAATTCACTTCTCCTGTCACTAGCCCAGGACTACCGTTCGGCGTCGCTGGCGAACATCCCCTCCTACACCTACCCCGCGGTCAACTCCCAGGCCCAGCCGGGAGCTTTGGACCCCCAGGTCTCGCAGGGTCAGGCCGTCATCACGGAGTGGCTCGCCGTAGGCCAGCCCGCTCCGAGCAGCCCGACCACGACCGTCCCCACCTCGGCGGCCACGTCGACGCCGCCCACCACCGTCGTGGCCCCGTACGCGGTGAGCATCGAGGTGCAGAACGGCAGCGGCGAGGCGAATCAGGCCTCGACCGTCGGCCAGCAGCTGAGCGCCGCCGGTTACCGGGTGACGGTATCGGGTGACCTACCCAACTCCGGCCTGGCCATCACCGAGATTCGGTACGCCCCCGACTCACAGGCCGCCGCCGAGCAGCTGCAGAGCGAGCTGGAGGGCCCTTCGACGCTGGTCGAGGCGTCCTCCCTGACACCCACTCCTTACAACCTCGATGTCATCACCGGCCGGAACTTCACGGGGTTCACGGCACCGGCTCAGGCCCAGACCGCGCCCTCGACGACCACCTCCACCTCCACTACGGTCGCAGCCGCCCCCTACGCCGGTACAGCCACGGTGAACCCCCAGTCGTCGTCGCTCTACCATGGCGTTTACGTGCCGCCGGGCCTGGTTGCGGGACAGCAGCCGCAAACCTGCGGGGAGTAGCGTTCTGGCCTCTACGGTGCCAGATTTCCCGAATCTACTAGACTGGGCGATATGACGGGAACAGTGGATGGACGGACGGCGAGACGGGACCGCAACCGCAACGAAGTGGTGGAGGCCGCCCTCGCGCTGGTCGAGGAGGGAGTGGTCGACCCGTCGGTCGATCAGCTCACGGCCCGCTCGGGACTTTCGGCGCGCTCGATCTTCCGGTACTTCGAGGGCCTCGACGACCTGCGCAGGGCCGTCATCCGGAGCCATTTCGAGCGCCTGAGGCCGCTGCTGGAAGCTCCCAACGCCGGGGAGGGAGACCTCGACAGCCGCATCAAGCGCTTCGTCGACTCCCGCCTCAAGTTCAATGAGGCCGCCGCCGGTCCGGCCCGTACCGCGCAGGTCCGGGCCCATGTGGCTCCCTTCATCGCCGAGGACATCCAGGCCTTCCGCCAGGAGCTCGACGCGTCGGTGCGCCAGCATTTCGCCCCTGAGCTGAAGGCCAGGGGACGGGCCGAGGCCGAGGACCTGACCATCCTGATCAACGTGCTGGTCTCGTTCGAGGGCTGGGACCTGATGGTCCGCGACCACCAGCGGTCCCGGACCCAAATTCGCCGGGCCTGGACCCTGGCCCTCCATTCGCTACTGACCCGCTGAAGCCCCGCCGGACCCGCCCCGGCCGGCCGTCGCCGCGCTCAGCGCGACGACTCCGCTTCTTCGGCCACCTCCAGCCAGCGCTCCTCGGCCGCCTCGAGCTGCTCCTGGGCCACCGCCAGCTCGCGGCTGGCCCGGGCCAGGGCCTCGTGGCCCGAGGCCGCCTCGAGCGCCTGGAGGAGACGGTCGCGCTCCCGGGTCAGGCGGGCCATCTCCTTGTCGAGGCGCCGCAGCTCGAAGCCGACGGTGGTGGCCGACCGCCCCGGTGACGACGACCGGCCCGAAGGACCGCCCTTCCCCGGGCCCGACGGGGACGATT
The DNA here is from genome assembly GCA_021838445.1 of Actinomycetes bacterium. GTDB lineage: Bacteria > Actinomycetota > Acidimicrobiia > Acidimicrobiales > Palsa-688 > JAKCDU01. The sequence goes on from JAKCDU010000028.1 coordinate 16,069, forward strand.
GACCGTCCCCGCCGGGCCCGGGGGTGCCGGCCGGTCCTGACGCCGGCTCGCCCACCGACGCCGTGGCCTCGGCGATCCACACCGGCAGGCCCCCGGCCATCGCCGCCAGGCGACCACTTCGGCAGGCCACCAGGCGGTCGGTGACCCGGTCGAGGAACGTGCGGTCGTGGCTGACCGTCACCACCGCACCCGGCCAGCCGTCGAGGAACTCCTCGAGCGACCGCAGCGTGTCGAGGTCGAGGTCGTTGGTCGGCTCGTCCAGCAGCAGGACGTTGGGCCGCGACGCCAGGACCAGCAGCAGCTGGAGCCGGCGCCGCTCCCCACCCGACAGGGTACCGACGGTGGCCCACGGCAGCTCGCCGGTGAACCAGAACCGCTCCATGAGCCGGATGTCGACGGGGTCACCCGGAGCCCGGAAGGGACCGGCCACCAGGTCGCGCACCCGGGCCCCTGGGTCGAGCTCGCGGCTGTGCTGGCTGTAGTGGCCGGTTACGACGGTGTCACCCCTATCGACCGACCCCGCCGTCGGGCTGAGCGCGCCGTCCAATATCTGCAGCAGCGTGGTCTTGCCCGAGCCATTGGCACCCACCACGGCCAGGCGCTCCTGGCGGTCGATCGACAGCGAAACGCCCGCCAGTACCGGCCCCGAGGCGCCCTCGTAGGAATAGGAGACGCCATCCAACTCGATCACCTTGGAGCCCAGGCGAGGGGTCCCGAAGGAGAGGTCCAGCGCGCCGGCTCGGGCCTCGGCCTCCGGGCGCCCCGAGACCAAGCGGCGGGCCGCCTCGACGCGGGCCTGCGGCTTGCGGGTACGGGCCGGGGCCCCCCGGCGCAGCCAGGCCAGCTCGGAGCGGGCCAGGTTGCGTCGGACCGACTCGGCCTCGACCGCTTTCTCCTCGCGCTCGGCGCGCCCTTCCAGGTACCGGGCGTAGCCCCCTTCGTGGACGTAGGCCCGGCCCCGGTCCAGCTCGATCATGCGGGTGGTGACCCGATCGAGCAGGTGCCGGTCGTGGCTGACCATCACCACTCCCCCGGCGAAGCGCGCCAGCCACGCCTCCAGCCACGCCACCGCGCCCAGGTCGAGATGGTTGGTGGGCTCGTCGAGGACCAGCATCTCGGCCGGGGTGGCCAGCACGCCCGCCAGCGCCACGCGCTTGGCCTGACCGCCCGACAGCTCGGCCACCGGCCGCTCCAGCTGGCGGCCCATGCCGAGGCGGTCCAAGATGGCCTCCCCCTCCCATCCCCCACCGACGCAGTGGCCGACCGTGCCGGAGGACAGAGCAGCGTCCTGGTCGAGGACCCCCACTCGGACCCCGCGGCCCCGCCGGACCACCCCGGTATCGGGCTCGATCCGTCCCGACAGCACCCGGAGCAGGGTCGACTTCCCGGTGCCGTTGATGCCGACCACACCGACCCGGTCGCCATCCGACACGGTGAGGGACAGGCCTGAGAAGAGGACCCGGTCCGAGCGCGACACGCCCACCCCTGCCGCATCGACCAGCACCGTCACCCGATCACCGCCTGGCAACCTACCCCGAACCGCCGGTGCCGCGGCCCGAGGCGCACCGAGCGAGCGGCCCGGGGAGCACCGGCCACCCGGGAGCACCGGCGGCCCGCGACCTGCCCCCCTTCCGGTTTTTCGGGGGCGGGCAGACTTGTCGAAGGACATTCCATTACGTCGGCCCGGCGGGGAGCCGTCCCGGGCGGGGCATCCGTTCAGTGCCGCAGGCCACACGCCGAACCTCACATGGTGGTACGAGTAGCTAAAACCGGACGCGAGCGGGCGCGCAACGTCATCTTTGCGGTGGTGACCGTCGCAGTGGTCGTCAGCGAGTTCCTGCTTCTCACCTACGTCTACGACCGACCGATACCGATCCGCAACCAGGTGGCCGTGGCCAGCCGTCTCGAGGGGCAGCTGGGCCAGTCGGCCTCGGAGCCGGCCGCCCAACTGCAGGCCACGCTGCAGGGCGGAATCACCGAGCTGGCCGGTGCCGGAGCCGGGGCATCCGATCTACGCGGGCTGCGCCAGGCGGCCGCCCAGCTCCCCTCTGGTTCCGCCCCCGTATCGGCCCAGCCCGCCCGGGCCGCAGCCGAGCAGCTCCTCGCCCGGCTGGCCCAGCACCAGCGCAGCACCGACGCCCGGGCCAAGCTCATCTTCGCCGGTCTATTGTTGGTCGCGTCTACCGGCTGGATGATCTGGTTCCGCCTACTGGTCGCCCGCCACCGGCGCCTGCAGGAGCGCATCACCGGCCAGGAGGCCCGGATGGAAGGGGACCGCCGCCTGGCCGCACTGGTGCAGAACTCGGCCGACGCCGTCTTCATCTGCGATCTGGATCTGGTCATCTCGTTCGTCACCCCGTCAGCTCGCCTCGTCAGCGGCTACGACGCTGCCGATCTGGTCGGCCGGAACCTCGGAGCGCTCGTCGTGGAGGCCGACGCCCCGACGTTCCGCCAGCGGCTCAGCTCCCTATCCGACGGTTCCGAGGCCAGGATCTCGGTGTCGCTCGAGCACGCCAACGGCCGCCATGTCAACGCCGAGGGTACGGTGGCCAACCTGACCGGCGACCCGGCGGTGGGGGGCCTGGTCGTTACCCTGCGCGACGTCACCGACCGGGTGCAGCTCGAGCAGGAGCTGCGCCGGCAGGCCTTCCACGACTCCCTCACCTCTCTGGCCAACCGCCAGCTCTTCGCCGACCGCCTGGCCCACGCCCTAACCCGATCCGAACGGACCGGCTCCCAGCTGGTCGTGCTGTTCTGCGACCTGGACGAGTTCAAGAACGTCAACGACAGCCTGGGCCACAGCGCCGGGGACCAGGTCCTGGTCGAGATCGCCCGGCGGGCCAAGGAAGCCCTGCGCTCGTCGGACACCATCGCCCGCCTGGGCGGTGACGAGTTCGCCATCCTCCTGGAGGACACCGACCTGGCGGTGGCTCACGGCATCGCCACCAAGCTGCTCGACGCCATCGCCCGACCCATGACCGTCGACGGGAGCGAGCTCACCATCCGGGCCAGCATCGGATTGGCCGGCAACGACGGCAGTGCAACTACCAACGAGGACCTGCTGCGCAACGCCGACGTGGCCATGTACCTCGCCAAGGACCGCGGCAAGGGGACCACGGCCGTGTACCAGCCCCAGCTGCACGCCGCCGCCCTCGAACGCCTGCAGGTGCGCGCCGAGCTACAGAGAGCCATCAGGAACGACGAGCTGGTGTTGCACTATCAGCCGACCGTCGAGCTGCGCAACGGGCAGGTCTCGGGCTTCGAGGCCCTGGTGCGCTGGAGCCACCCCACGCGCGGCCTGCTCGGACCGGGCGAGTTCATCCCGGTGGCCGAGCAGTCGGGCCTGATCCACCCCCTCGGGAGCTGGGTGCTGCGCGAAGCGTGCGAGGCCGCCGCCCGCATGTTCCCCAAAGCCCCGGCCGGACGCCGCCTGACCATGTCGGTGAACGTGGCCACTCCACAGCTCGGGCGGCGCGACTTCGTCGACGAGGTCATGGGCGTCCTGTCCGACAGCGGGCTTCCACCGGCCCAGCTGACCCTCGAGATCACCGAGAGCGCCCTCCTGCGGGACCTCGATCTGATCGTCCACCGCCTCGAAGCGCTCAGGGGCGCCGGGGTGCGGATCTCCATCGACGACTTCGGCACCGGATACAGTTCGCTGGCCTACCTGCGCAATCTCCCCGTCGACATCTTGAAGGTGGACAAAGCCTTCGTGGACCGTCTCACCACCGACTCCAAGGACGCCGCCCTCACCTCGGCCATCCTCGCCATGAGCTCCAGCCTCAACCTGGCGACAGTGGCCGAAGGAGTGGAGGATTCCTCCCAGGCCAAGTGGCTCTCCGACGCCCGCTGCCAGTACGGGCAGGGCTACCTCTGGTCGCGGCCGGTCCCCTTCGAGCAGGCCCAGGACCTGCTGCGCCAGAACGGTTCATCTGTCATCGCCGAGGCCGTGCCCCACAGCCGCGTCAGGGCGGCGTCGTGAGCACACGACCGTCCCTTTAGAACCGGATCTCCCGGCGACCCCGTCGACGCGGCCTCCCCGCCGGCACAGGACGTAGCCCCGCCCCACCGCCCGACCGGCGCGGTAGAAAGGTTACCCGTGCGAAAGATGTGGTCGGCTCTCATCCCCGACTGGGCGAACCGCAATTTGCGGTTGATCCTGGCCGCCCGGGTGGCCATGAGCGTGGCCCGGGCCGTCTCTTCGATCGTCACCGCCCTGTACCTCGCGGACATCGGCTTCTCAGGTCTCGAGATCGGCGCCCTCTTCGTGGGCGTGACCGTGTTCTCCGCCCTCGTCAGCACCGCCGTCGGACTCCTGGCCGACCGCCGGGGGCGTAAACCGTTCCTCGTGGTCGTGCCCCTGGTCACCGCCGCCTCCGCCGTGGCCTATGCCGAGACCAGGATCACTGCCCTCCTGTTCGCAGCGGCCGCCCTGGGCTCGTTCGGACGGGGCTCGGGCGCCGGAGCGGGCAACGTCGGCCCCTACCAGCCAGCCGAGTCGGCCCTGGTCGCCGACAGCACCGCCAGTGACCACCGGGCTGCGGCGTTCGGCCGGATCGCCTTTGCCTCCACGGTTGGAGCGCTCGTCGGGGGTCTGCTCGCCGGGCTGGTGCACACCTCCCGCCACATGGGCGCAGCCGCCGCCACCGCCGCCTTCCGACCGGCTTACCTCTTGGCCGCCGCCCTGGCCGTCGTGGCCGGTGTCGTCGCCATGTTCGTCGAGGAGCCGTCTCAGTCCCCGGTCGGTGCGGGAGCCCGTCCCGGCTTCCGCTGGCCCCGGCGGTCGTGGCCGGCCCTCTGGCGGTTCTGGGTGACCAACGCAGTCAACGGCGCCGGCATCGGCCTGTTCGGACCTTTCATCAGCTACTGGTTGTACCGCCGCTACAGCGCCACACCGGGAGCCATCGGTGTGCTGTTCTCCGTCGTCAACCTCGGCTCGCTCGCGTCCACCCTCGCCGCGGCGCGCATCGCCCGTTTCATCGGAACGGTGCGGGCCATCACGACGGTGCGCGCCCTCGGCGGTGTCCTCCTCGTCCCGATGGTCGTGGCCCCGACGTTCTGGCTGGCCGGCCTGGTGTACCTGGCGAGGATGATGGTGCAGCGCGTCGGGCTGCCACTCCGCCTGTCCTTCACCCAGGACATGGCCCACCCCGACGAGCGGGCCAGCTTCGCCGCCCTCGCCAGCCTTCCCGCCCAGGCGACCATGGCCGGGAGCCAGGCCTTCGCCGGCTATCTCTTCGACGACGTCAGCCTCACCGCCCCGTTCGAGTTGGCCGCCGCCTTCCAGGTGCTCAACGCCATCCTCTACACCGTGCTGTTCTCCCGGCGGCCACCGCGCCCGATGGACGACGCCCGGGAGGATCATCCCCCCACGACCCCCTCCGGTCCGCGACCCCGATCCTCCACGACGCCGGACCTGCTTTACTCGCCCCCAGCGCCTGTGACCTGAACCGGGCACAACTGGAGAGAGCCATGCAGTTCACCCATCTCGGCCGTACCGGCCTCACCGTCAGCCGACTGTGCCTCGGCACCATGAACTTCGGCCCGCTCACCACTCCCGAGGAGTCCTGGGCGGTCATGGACCGCGCCCACGAGATGGGCATCAACTTCTTCGACACGGCCAACCGCTACGGCGGGGCCATGACCCCTCCCGGGCAGGTCGGAGGGGTCAGCGGAGCGCACCCGGGTTGGACCGAGGAGATCATCGGCGAGTGGTTCGCCCAGGGGGGCGGCCGCCGAGAGCGCACCGTGCTGGCCACCAAGGTGTACGGAGCCATGGGCGACTGGCCCAACCACGGAAAGCTGTCGGCTCTGAGCATCCGGCGCAACTGCGAGGACTCGCTACGGCGCCTGCAGACCGATCACATCGACCTCTACCAGATGCACCACGTGGACCGGGACACCCCCTGGGAGGAGATCTGGCAGGCCATGGGCCAGTTGGTCGACCAGGGCAAGGTGCTCTACGTGGGCTCCTCCAACTTCGCCGGTTGGGACATCGCGGCGGCCAACGAGGCGGCCGCCTCCCGTCACCTCCTCGGCCTGGTCAGCGAGCAGTCGATATACAACCTGCTCACCCGGGAGATCGAGCTCGAGGTCCTGCCCGCGGCCCGTCACTACGGTGTGGGCGTGATCCCCTGGAGTCCCCTCGGGGGCGGCCTCCTCGGGGGCGTCCTCGCCGAGGAAGGGCGGCGCCGGCGGGCCGGGCGGGCCCAGGCCCAGGTCGAAGCCAACCGCGAGAGAATCGCCGCCTACGAGGAGCTCTGCCGCTCCGTCGGGGGGAGGCCGGCCGAAGTGGCCCTGGCCTGGCTCCTGCACCAGCCCGGGGTTACCGCCCCGATCATCGGCCCGCGCACCCTGGATCAACTCGACCAGTCGGAGAGAGCCGTGGATGTCACCCTCGATGGGGCCACCCTGGAGGAGCTGGACCGCATCTTCCCCGGCTACAAGCCCGCTCCCGAGCACTACGCCTGGTGACCCCGGCCTCGGGCCACCGGGAGAGAACCCCTACTGGGCGAGCAGGTTCCGGGCGATCACGATGCGCTGGATCTGGTTGGTGCCCTCATAGATCTGGGTGATCTTGGCGTCGCGCATCATCCGCTCGACCGGGAAGTCGGTGGTGTAGCCGTTGCCGCCGAGCAACTGCACGGCGTCGACGGTCACCTGCATGGCCGTGTCGGAGGCGAAGCACTTGGCCATGGCCCCGATGGTGTTGAGCTCCCCATCGGGATCACCGTCGTCGATCAGGGCGCACGCCCGGTAGGTCAGGGTGCGGGCCGCTTCGGTCTTCATGGCCATGTCGGCCAGCATGAACTGCAGTCCCTGGTACTCGGCGATGGGCTTGCCGAAGGTCTGCCGCTGCTTCATGTAGGTCCGGGCCACGTCGATGGCCCCTTGGGCGATCCCGACCGCCTGGGCGGCGATGGCCGGCCGGGTCCGGTCCAGCGTGTGCATGGCGATCGTGAACCCCTGGCCCTCCCGACCCAGCAGGTTGGCGGCGGGTACCCGCACGTCATCGAGGATGACCTCCCCGGTGGGGCTGCCGTGGATGCCGAGCTTGTGCTCCAGCTTGCCTATCTGCAGGCCCATGCGCTTCTCGACGATGAACGCGCTCACGCCGCGCGCTCCGGCCGTGGGGTCGGTCTTGGCGAAGACGACGTACACGTCGGATATCCCGGCGTTGGTGATCCACTGCTTGCGGCCGTTGAGCACGTAGAAGTCCCCATCCCGGACCGCCCGGGTGGTCATGGCGGCCACGTCGCTGCCGGCGTCGACCTCCGAGAGGCAGTAGCTGCCCTGGCTCTCCCCCCGGGCGATGGGCGCCAGATAGCGGGCCTTCTGCTCCTCGTTACCCCAGTTCACCACCGGGGTGGTGGACAGCCCGTTGATGCCCATCATCAGGCTCGTCGACGCGCAGACCCGGGCCAACTCCTCGACCATGATGGCCTGGGTCACGTGGTCGGCCCCCGAGCCGCCGTAGGCCTCCGGAATGTTCATCCCGGGGAGGTCCATGGACAGGCAGTCCTTGAAATTGTCCCAACTGAATTCGCCGGTAGCGTCCACCTCGGCGGCGCGGGGGGCGATGCGCGTCTCGGCGAGGTGGCGGATGGCCGTCCGGAAGGACTTCTGCTCTTCACTCAGGGTGATCGACTGCACGCCCCTATTCTAGGACGTCCTACGAAATTTCCCGGTTCTTCGGGATTCCACCGCCGGGACCGGACCATTAGGGTCATCCGGATGCTCGCTCTCCTTTTTCCCGGACAGGGTTCGCAACGGGCGCAGATGGGCGTCCCCTGGACCGGCCACCCGGCCTGGGCCCTGGTCCAACGGCTGTCGGAGGCCACCGGGCGGGACGTGGCCGGCCTGCTCACCGAGGCCGACGCCGACACCCTGAAAGCCACCCGCAACGCCCAGCTGGCCGCCTTCGCGCTGAGCCTGGTCGCGCTCCACGCGGCCCGCATCTCCGGGCTGGCGTACGTGCCGGTGGCCGCCGTCGCCGGCCACAGCCTGGGCGAGTACAGCGCCCTGGTGGCCGCCGAGGCCATCCCCGCCGACGCCGCCGCCCAGCTCGTCGCCGCCCGCGGCGAGGCCATGCAGGCCGCCGCGGACGCCGCTCCGGGCACCATGGCCGCGGTGCTCGGGTTGGACACCGACCTGGTCCGCCAGGCCTGCGAAGGTGTGGAGGGGGCGTGGCCGGCCAATGACAATGCGCCGGGTCAGGTGGTCATCGCCGGCACCGCCGCAGGAGTCGAGCGGGCCGGCGAGGCCGCCAAGGCCCTCGGGGCCAAGCGGGTCATGGCCCTGCCCGTCGGCGGCGCCTTCCACTCGCCCCTGATGGCCCCGGCCCAGGATCTCCTCGACGCCGCCCTCGACGCGGCCCATTTCCACGACAGCACCGTCGATGTGGTCGCCAACGTCGACGCCGCCGCCCACCGAAACGGCTTCGCCGCGCTCCTGTCGCGTCAGCTGGTCGCCCCGGTGCGCTGGCGGGAATCGCTCGAAACCCTGTCCCGGGCTGGTGTCACCCACTTCCTCGAGCTCGGTCCCGGCGCTGAGCTGTCGGGCATGGTCAAGCGCACCGTGGACGGCGCGCACCGGGCCAACGTGGCGACCCCCGACGACCTCGAGAACCTGACCTCGTTCCTCGAGGCGGTGCCGCGCTGACCCAGTCGGCCGCTCCAGCCGCTGGGGGCTCGGCCCTTCAGGAGGGGATGAGACCCTCGCGCAGATCTCGCTTGAGCACCTTGCCAGCCGGGTTGCGGGGCAGTTCGCCCTCGTAGAACCACACCTTGACGGGAACCTTGAAGGCGGCCAGCCGGGAGCCCACGAACTCCTGCAGCTCCTTCTCGGTCACCTCCTTGCCGGGCAGGAGGCTCACCACCGCGCCGACCTCCTCGCCCAGGGTGGGGTGGGGTATCCCGATGACAGCCGCTTCGGCTACCGCCGGATGCTCGTAGAGCACCCCTTCGATCTCCACGCAGTAGACGTTCTCTCCGCCCCGGATGAGCATGTCCTTGGCCCGGTCGACGATGTAGACGAATCCCTCCTCGTCGAGGCGGGCCACGTCGCCGGTGTGAAGCCACCCGTCGGTGAACACCGCGGCGGTCGCCTCGGGCTTGTTCCAGTAGCCCTTTACGACGTTGGGACCCTTGATCCACAGCTCCCCCACCTCGCCGGTGGGCACCTCCCGGCCGTCGGGATCGACCACTTTCACCGTCACCACCGGCACCGGCGGCCCCACGCTGTCGGGCTTGGCCAGATAGTCCTCACCGGAGTTCATGGTCGAAAGCGACGAGGTCTCGGTCAGCCCGTAGCCGTTGGACGCGGGGCTCGAGTTGAAGTGCTCCTTGATCCGCTTCACCAGCTCCGGCGGGGCGGGCGCCCCGCCGTAGCCCACCGATCTGACACTCGAAGTATCACGATTGGCGAAGTCGGGATGGTCCAGGACCTGCAGCACCATCGTCGGCACCCCGCCGAAGGTGGTGATGCGCTCCCTTTCGATCAGCTCGAGAGCCCGACCCGGATCCCAGCGGTACATCATCACCAGCTTCCCCCCGGAGAGGATGTTGCCGACCAGGACGGAGTGGCAGCCCGTGGCGTGGAACAGCGGAACCGACAGGAGATAGGCGTTCTGGTCACCGTCGCCGGGCGCCCCCGCCGGTCGGCCGCTACGCAGGGCACCCCGGGCGTTCACGTAGTAGAGGCTGATGGGGTTGGTGCAGATGTTGCGGTGGGTGCCGAGGGCCCCTTTCGGTCGTCCCGTGGTGCCCGAGGTGTAGAAGATGGTGGCGTCGTCGTCGGTGGCGACCGTCACGGTGGGCAGCTCCACCGCATCTGGCACCGCCCCCATCACATCGGCCCACAGCAGGCAGTCCTCGGGCCCGTCCGCGGCGTCGGTCCGGGCCACCACCACGGCCTGGAGGTCTCCGAGCGAAGCCCGGTAGGGAGCGATGCTGGCCGCCCTCGGGCCGTCGGCGAAGAGCACTTTGGTCCCGGAGTCGGACAGGCCGTACTGCAACTCGTCGCCGGTCCACCACGAGTTCAGGGGGACGATGACCGCCCCTGCCGCGGCGGCCGCCCAGAAGGCCACCGACCATTCCGGGAAGTTGCGCATGGCGATGGCCACCCGGTCGCCCTCGCGCACCCCGAAACGGTCCCGGAGGACGTGGGCCAGGTGGGCGGCCCGGCGGAAATGCTCCTCGAAGGTGATCTGCTCGTCCTCGTAGACCAGGAACACCCGCTCGCCGTGGGCCCGCGACGCCTGGAGGATGGCCCCCAGGGTGGGCGGGCAGTTCTTCCACACCTTGGTCTGCACGCCCCGGATGTCGACCTCGGCGGTCTCGAACATCTGGCCCGGGGCGGTCAGCTGGGCATCGGCTTCGGCCACCGACATGGTCATGGTGCAACTCCCATCCGGCTCACACAGCCACTCCGGCCCACACAGCCAGTCCAACCCACACGACCAGCCCGGCCCATGCGACCAGCCCGGCCCATGCGACCGGCCCGGCCCATACGATCAGCCCGACTCATACGATCAGATAGTCCTTCCAGCGGCCGGTCGCCTCGCGGGCCTGGGCCGGGGTCAACTTGAGGGCATCGACTTTCACCGCGTCGACGATCTCCCGCTGATCCCAGTAGTGCTCGGCCGCCCCGCGGAACAGCGGGCCCCGCCACTCGATCAGCTCGGCCGGCGCCCCCCCGAGATAACCCCACAGGCCGAAAGCCCACTCCATGTCGTAGATGACCGGAGCCCGCCCGAAATGGGCCGCTCTCCGGCTGCCACACCCGAAGCCCCCCGCCACCACGTCCTCGACGTGCTCGCCGGGGGCCAGCTCCAGACGCTTCTCCATGCGGCGGGCCAGCTTCAGCCCGTAGCCCAGGTCGGGACCGGTGGAGCCGAAGCGGGGCCCGGTGGGCGGCTCCAGGTCGGTCTGCTCGCCGGGACGGTCCAGCACCCACCGTCCGGGCGCCGGGAGGAGCGACGAGGGACGGATCCGGTCGGTGTCGGCGTGGGGTACCTGCGCGGGCTGGGTCATCGCAGGGAAGTCTGGTGGTCGGCCCCCAGGTGGAGCAACCCGAACACGACGGAGTCCTCGAGCGCCGACCACGACGCTTCGATGACGTTCTCCGACACCCCGATGGTGGTCCACGTCCGATCACCGTCGCTGGAGTCGATGAGTACCCGGGTCACCGCCCCGGTCCCCCGGGAGGTGTCGAGCACCCTCACCTTGAAGTCGGTCAGATGGACCTGGGCGAGCTGCGGGTACACCGGACCGACCGCCTGCCGCAGGGCCGCATCGAGCGCGTTGACCGGGCCGTTGCCCTCGGCGGTGGCGATCACCCGGTCGTCGCCGACGATGACCTTCACCGTGGCCTCGGTGACGAAGCTGCCGTCCTCGCGCAACTCGGTGATGACCCGGTGGGACTCCAAGCTGAAGAAGCCCTGCTTCCAGCCGGTCGCCGCCCTCATCAGCAGCTCGAGCGATCCGTCCGCCACCTCGAAGTGGTAACCCCGGTGCTCGAGCTCCTTGAGACGCTCGACCACCGCCGCCATGGCCGCGTCGTCCATGGCCAGACCGACCTGCTCGGCCTTCAAGGCAATGGTCGACCGGCCGGCCATCTCGCTCACCACGAACCGGGTCCCGTTCCCCACCGAGTCGGGCTCGACGTGCTCGTAGGCCTGCCGGGAGCGGGCGATGGCGCTCGTATGGAGGCCCGCCTTGTGGGCGAAGGCCGACTGGCCGACGAAGGGCTGATGGGCGTCGGGGGCCACGTTGACCAGCTCGGCGATGTGGTGGGCGACGGGCGTGAGGAGCCGGATGCGCTCCCGCTCGATGGTGCGCACCCCCATCTTCAACGTCAGATCGGGGATGGCCGAGGTCAGGTCGGCGTTACCGGTGCGCTCGCCGTAACCGTTGACACAACCCTGGACCTGCGTGGCTCCCATGCGCACCGCGGCGAGCGAGTTGGCCACGGCGCAGCCCGAGTCGTTGTGGAAATGGCCCCCGACGCCGATACCGGTGTTGAACCGATCGCGAACCTGGCCCACCACCCGCTCCACCTCGAAAGGCAGGCTCCCCCCGTTGGTGTCGCAGAGCACCAGGACCTCGGCCCCCGCGTCGGCCGCGGCGCCCAGCACGTCGGTACTGAACCCGGGGTTCTGGCCGAAGCCGTCGAAGAAGTGCTCGGCGTCGAGGAACACCCGCTTGCCCTGCCCGACCAGGAACCCGACCGAGTCGGCCACCATGTCGACGGCCTCGGTGAGCGTCGTGCGCAACGTCTCGGTCACGTGCCACTCCGCCGACTTGGCGACCAGGCACACCACCGACGTCTGCGCCGCCAGCATGTCGGCCAGGACCGGGTCGGTCTCAGCCCGGCCCCCGGCCTTGCGGGTCGATCCGAAGGCGACCAGGGTGGCCCGGTGGAGATGCAGGTCCCCCGCCGCGGCCCGCCGGAAGAACTCGGCGTCCTTGGGGTTGGCGCCCGGCCAGCCGCCCTCGATGTACTGGACGCCAAGGTGGTCGAGCTGCTCGGCTACCCGCAGCTTGTCGTCGACGGTGAGCGACAGTCCCTCCTGCTGGCTGCCGTCGCGCAGGGTCGTGTCGTAGATGTCGACCGCGTCGGGGATCCGGGCGCTCTCCAGCTCGGCGTGGGCGTGGTCACCCGACATGTTCCACCCAGTCCTTGTACCGGTCCACCTGGCCGCGCACCGCAGCGTGGTAGAGCTCCTGGACCCGACGGGTGATCGGCCCGGGCCGGCCGTCGCCCACCACCCGGTCGTCGACGGAGGCGATGGGCACCACCTCGGCCGCGGTGCCCGTGAGGAAGGCCTCCTCGCAGGTGTACAGGTCGGAGCGCAGGATGTTGCCGAACTCCACCTCGTAGCCGAGATCCCGGGCGATGGTGATCACCGAGTCCTGGGTGATGCCCTCGAGCGCGCCGGCCGCCAACGGCGGCGTGACGATCCGCCCGCGGCGCACGACGAACAGGTTCTCTCCGGTGCACTCGCTGACGTAACCCTGGGGTGAGAGCAGTATGGCCTCGTCGTAGCCGGCCTTGAGCGCCTCGATCTTGGCCATCGACGAGTTGATGTACATGCCCGTCCCCTTGGCCGCCGGGGGCATGGCATTGGGGTCGTGACGCTGCCAGGAGCTGATCTTCATCCTCACCCCGTTGGCCACGCCCTCGTCACCTAGGTAGGCGCCCCACGGCCACACGGCGATGGCCACATTGACCGGGCAGGGCAGAGGATTGAGTCCCATCTCGCCGTAGCCGAGGTAGACGATGGGTCGGATGTAGCACTGATCCAAGCCGTTGACCCGCACCGTGGTCTTGGTCGCTTCGACGATCTGGTCGGCCCCGAAGGGTACGTCGATCATGAAGATCTTGGCCGAGTTGAACAGGCGGGTGATGTGGTCGGTGAGGCGGAACACCGCCGGCCCCGCCTCGGTGGGATAGGCCCGGATTCCCTCGAAGACCCCGCAGCCGTAGTGCAGGGTGTGGGTGAGGATGTGGATGCGGGCGGACTCCCAGTCGACCAGCTCCCCGTCCATCCAGATCTTCTCGGTGGGGGTGATGGGCATCTTCTCAGACCCTTTCTGCGACGGCGTCGCCGCTTTGACTGGTGGAACTGCCGGCGGTCGGGGTGAACCCGGCGACCGCCTTGCGGATACGAGCGGCCGCGTCGCTGGACCCGAGGAAGTCGAGCATCATCGCCGCCGAAATTATGGCGGCGGTGGGATCAGCGCGCCCGGTTCCGGCAATGTCGGGGGCCGAGCCGTGGACCGGTTCGAACATGGAGGGCGCGGTCCGCTCGGGATTGATGTTGCCCGACGCAGCGCGGCCGATCCCGCCGGCGATGGCCCCGCCGAGGTCGGTGAGGATGTCTCCGAAGAGATTGTCGGTGACCACCACGTCGTAGCGGTCCGGGCGTTCCATGAAGTGGATGCAGGCCGCGTCGATGTGGTTGTACCAGGTCTCGACATCGGGGTACTCGGCGGCCACCAGATCGAAGGTCCGCTGCCACAGGTCCCCGGAGAAGGTGAGCACGTTGGTCTTGTGCACCAGCGTCAGGTGCCTCCGGGTCCGGCTCTGGGCCAGCTCGAAGGCGTAACGGATGCAGCGCTCCACCCCGAAGCGGGTGTTGACCGAGCCCTGGGTGGCGATCTCCTGGGCCGTCCCCTTGCGCAGGAAGCCACCCTCGCCGGCGTAAGTGCCCTCGGTGTTCTCCCGGATCACCTGGAAGTCGATGGGGACACCGGCCCCGAGGCTGGCCGGGGAGCTGAACGGACGCAGGTTGATGTACTGGTCGAGCTCGAAGCGCATCTTGAGCAGCAGGCCCCGCTCGAGTACCCCGGGCGGCACCTCCGGGGTCCCTATGGCTCCGAGCAGAATGGCGTCGAAGCGGCGCAGCTCGTCGAGCACCGAGTCGGGCAGCACCTCTCCGGTGGCCAGGTAGCGTCGCCCGCCGAGGTCGTAGTCGGCGGTGTCGAGGTCGGCGCCGGCCGCCCTCGCCACCTTGAGGGCCTCGGCGATCACCTCGGAGCCGATGCCGTCACCGGCGATAACTGCGATCTTGTGGTTGCTCAAAGCAGGCAGCTCCTGAAATGAAATGACCGCCCCCTCCCGGGGACGGCCAGAAAGCGCATCGGTGGACACCGATGCGCTAGTCCATAATTACGGTTCCGGCGACGTGCACCGCTCCGGTGATCACGGGGCCAGTGTATCCGCCGGTAGCCTCTGATGGAATATGGCTGCTTCGACCCGTCTTACCACCGAAACCTTCGAGCGCCTCCGCACCGAGATGGAGGATCTGAAGACCCGTGGCCGAATCGAGATCGCCAAAGCCATCGAGGCGGCCCGGGCCCTCGGGGACCTCTCCGAGAACGGTGACTACCACGCCGCCAAGGACGCCCAGGGCAAGATGGAAGCCCGCATCCGCCAGCTCGAGGCCACCCTGAGAGACGCCCAGGTGGTCAAAGGCGACGTGGGCTCCGACGGGGTGGTGGACGTCGGCGTGGTGGTGTCGCTGCGCTACGAGGGCGACGACGAGGAGGAGCGGTTCCTGATCGGCTCCATCGAGGAACGTCAGGAGGGGGTGTCGGTCATCTCCCCCGATTCCGCCCTGGGACAGGCCCTGAAGGGCCACAAGCAGGGTGACCGGGTGCAGTACGAGACGCCGACCGGAGTCAAATTGACCGTCGAGGTAATCAAGGTCGGAGCCTGACCGGGCGTCGGGGTCCCGGCGTCGGGACCTCACCGTGCTGACCGATCCCGGCCGCGTCCCGATCGGGCGGCGGGCGTGGCTGGGCAACGGCGGCCATGGGGCGACCCTCGCCCCCGACGGCACCGTGGACTGGTACGCGTCCGGCGGGGTGGGCACACCCCCCGACCTATGGCGCCTCCTCGACGACTCGGGCCCGGCCGTGAGAGTCGGGCCCCGCCGGGACGGGCCCGGCAGCCGCCGCCATCTGCCCGACACCGACATGGCCTACGTGGCGGGCACGGCCGTGGTCCACACGGTCGCCACCGGGCCCGGGGGGCGACGGGTCTCGACCACCGATTTCCTGCCCTGGGACGGGCGGGGACCGGGCGAGGGCAGCATCTTCGGCGGTTTCCCGGCCCTGGGAGGAGGCCCCGGTTCGGGGGATCCGACCGGCTCGGTCGTGCGGCTGGTGCGAGCCCTCAGCGGACCCGTCGAGGTGGAGGTCGAGGTGATGTGCGGAGCGGACCGTCGACCGGGCGGCGGCCGCCGGACGGTGACACCCACCGCGACAGGGCTGCTCCTCGACGGCCTGGCCGTCACCGCGGCCGAACCCTTCACCCCGGCGCCGCTCGAGCGCGACACCGCCCGTTGGCGGTCGATCACGCGCCTCGACGATGGCGAGGAGATGGTGGTGGTCATCGGTCCCGGCGACCCCATGGGCCCCGACGCCGCCCACCGGCTGCTCGACCGGACCGTCGCCGCGTGGCGTTCCTGGGTCAACCGGGTGGTCTACGCCGGTCCCCACCGCCACGCCGTCGAGCGGGCCCTCATAACCGTCAGATCCCTCACCGCGCCTTCCGGGGCGCCCGTCGCCGCGGGCACCACCTCACTTCCCCGCCGGGTCGGCAGCGAGCGGTCCTCGGACTCCCGCTGGGTCCACCTGCGCAATGTGACGGCGGCGGTGCCGGTACTGGCCGATGCGGGGCTGGCCGACGACGCCCGGGCGGCCGAGACCTGGCTGCGTCACACCCTCTCCAACGCCCATCTGCCCTGGCCGGCCTGGTTCGACGCTGACGGCCAGCCGGTACCCGAACCGGAGGAGGTCCCCTACGCCGGCTGGAGGGGATCCCAACCGGTGGTTCTCGGGCGGCCGGGCGGGATCGACCTCGGCCTGCTCGGCGGCGTCGTCGGGGCGGTGGGCGCCTCGGGGCGCGGGCTGGGCGGCCGAGCCGACGACCCCGGTCCCCTCTCGGCGGCATCGGGTGTCCTGGCCGACGCCGCCGACTGGGTTACCGACCACTGGCGCGAGCCCGACCACGGGCGCTGGGGTATTCCCAAGCCTCCCCGCCTGTACAGCGCCGGCCGGGTCGAGGCGTGGCGGGCCCTGACCGGCTCGGCCTCCCGGGCCCGGCAGGCCAACCCCCTCGACCTGAGAGCGGCGGTCTGGCACCAAGAAGCGCGCCAGATCCTCCGCTGGCTGGAGGAGCAGGCCCGCAGCGGTGACGGTGGCCTGCGCATGGACGGCGCCCTCGGGGCTCCCGACGAACCCGACGCCGCCCTGCTCGCCGTGGCCCACGACGGACCGTGGCCGGCGTCTCACCCGGTGGTGGCCACCACAGTGGACCGCATCCTCGAGAGACTCTCCTCGGGGGGTCTGCTGCACCGCTATTCCGAGCGGGTGTCCGACGAAGCGGCCGGTCCCGACCTCGCCGACCTCGAAGCGTCGCTGCTCACCGTCCGGGCGCTCAGCGCGCTCGAACGCTGGGACGAGGCCCACGAGCGGCTCGAGCGGGTGACCGGCCTGGTCGGGGCGGCGGGGCCGGGCCTGCTCAGCGAGACCGCCGATCCGGTGTCGGGGGAGCTGTTCGGCAACCTCCCGTCGGTGGGAGCGTCCCTCGCCCTCGTCGACGCCGCCGGGGCCCTGCTGGCCGGACCGCGCTGAGCGTCGGCGGCCGCCCTACGGTGTAGGCACCATGAGCGGATCGGTCGACCCAGCCTTCCTGGCCCTGCCTTTGGACCGCCTCGCCGACGCCGCCCTGTCGGTGGTGGAGCAGGCCGCGGTCACCCACGCCGAGTTCCGCCTCGAGCGCACCCGGGCGGCTCACGCGTCGGCCCGTGACGGTCACATCGAGTCCGACTCCGACGGTCTGAGCACCGGGCTCTCGGTGAGGGTGCTGCGCGATGGCACGTGGGGGTTCGCGGCGACCAGCCGCATCTCGGTCGAAGACGCCGCGGCCGTCGCCGGGGAGGCCCTGGAAGTGGCCCGCACCGCGGCCGCTCTCAGCACCGAGCGCGTCGAGCTGGCGCCTGAGCCGGTGCACGTGGCCATGTGGACCAGCCCCTACGAGACGAACCCGTTCGCGCTGGCCCCCGACGAGCGCGCCGCCGTCATGATCGACTGGACCGCCCGCCTGCTCTCCGACCCGAGGGTCGCCCACGCCGACGCCCGGGTGCTGGCCGTCCAGGAGGACAAATTTTACGCCGATGCGGCCGGCACGCGCACCACCCAGGAGCGGGTTCGCGTCCACCCGGCCGCCACCGCGGTGGCCGTCGACGACCGCAGCGGGGCTTTCGAGACCATGCGCAGCGTCGCCCCGCCCTGCGGGAGGGGATGGGAGTACGTGCTCGGCACCGGATGGGACTGGGACGAGGAGCTGGCCCGCCTACCGGAGCTGCTCGACGAGAAGCTGCGGGCGCAGAGCCTCGAGCCCGGACCCTACGACGTCGTCATCGACCCCACCAACCTGTGGCTGACCATCCACGAGTCGATAGGTCACGCCACTGAGCTGGACCGGGCTCTCGGCTACGAGGCCGCCTACGCCGGCACCTCCTTCGCCACCTTCGACCGGCTGGGCTCTCTGCGCTACGGCTCGCCGGTGATGCACGTGACCGGTGACCGGACCGTCGAGCACGGACTGGCGACGGTCGCTTTCGACGACGAAGGCGTCGAGAGCCAGGAGTGGGACCTGGTCCGCGACGGCGTCCTGGTCGGCTACCAGCTCAACCGGGCCATGGCCGCCCGACAGGGTTTCTCCCGCTCCAACGGGTGCGCCTTCGCCGACTCGGCCGGGCGGGTGCCCCTGCAGCGGATGGCCAACGTCTCGCTCCGCCCGGCGCCGGGCGGCCCCACCACGCAGGAGCTGATCGCGGCCGTGGAGGACGGCCTCTACATCGTCGGTGACCGGAGCTGGTCCATCGACATGCAGCGCTACAACTTCCAGTTCACCGGCCAGCGCTTCTACCGCATCCGCCACGGCCGTCTGGTCGGCCAGTGCAAGGACCTGGCCTACCAGGGGGTGACCACGGAGTTCTGGGGCTCGATGGAGGCGGTCGGCGGCGAGGAGACCTACCTCCTCGGGGGGGCCTTCAACTGCGGCAAGGGCCAGCCGGGGCAGGTGGCGGCGGTGAGCCACGGCAGCCCTTCTGCTCTGTTCCGCCAGGTGCGCATTCTGAACACCTCGGCCGAGGCCGGCCGGTGATCACCCCCCAGGTCCTGGTCGAGGCGGCGCTCGAGGCGAGCCGGGCCGACGGCTGCCTGGTGCTGGTGGAGGAGTCCACCGAAGCCAACCTGCGCTGGGCCAACAACACGCTGACCACCAACGGCGTGGCCCGCGCCCGCAACCTGACGGTCATCTCGGTGGTCGGCTCCTCCGTGGCGGTCGTGAGTCGCCAGGGGGTGTCGAAGCTCGACGAGGCCGCCGAGGTGGTGGCCGCCGCCGACGCCTCGGCCCGGCGCGCCGCCCCCGCCGAGGACGCCGCTCCCCTGCTCGGCCCCGACGTGTCGTCGGGTGACTGGGCGGCCCCGGCGGCGGAGACGGGCATCGGCGTGTTCGAGTCCTTCGCCGCCGACCTCGGCGCCTCGCTGCGCCGGGCGGCGGCCAACCGGCAGGTTCTCTACGGCTACGCCACCTACGACCTGACCACGACGTTTCTGGCCTCCTCGAGCGGCTTGCGGTGCCGCTACGACCAGCCCACCGGCCACGTCGAGATCAACGCCAAGTCCGCCGACCTGTCCCGCTCCACCTGGGTCGGCAGGCCCAGCGCGGACTTCTCCGACGTGGACGTGTCGTCCCTCCACGACGACCTCGACCGGCGCCTGGCCTGGGCCGAGCGGCGGGTGGACCTCGCCGCCGGACGCTACGAGACCATCCTCCCCCCCAGCGCGGTGGCCGACCTGATGATCCCGCTGTACTGGGCCGCCGCCGCCCGCGACGCCGCCGACGGGCGCACCGCGTTCAGCCGCGGAGGCGGGGCCACCCGTGTCGGTGAACGGCTGAGCCACACACCCCTGACCCTGCGCAGCGATCCGACCGCCCCCGGCCTGGGCTGCGCACCGTTCCTGGCTACCGCCTCCTCAGGCTCGACGGTCTCGGTGTTCGATAACGGCTCGGCCCTGCAGCCGGTCTCTTGGATCTCGGACGGGGTGCTGCGCGCCTTGGTGCAGACCCGGCACAGCGCGGTGCGGACGGGACTGGCCTTCACTCCCTACGTGGACAACCTGATCCTCGACTCGTCGGAACCGGCCGGCGACCTGGAGCACCTGGTGGCCGCCACCGATCGGGGTCTGCTGCTCACCTGCCTTTGGTACATCCGGGAAGTCGAGCCTCAGACCCTCCTGCTGACCGGCTTGACCCGAGACGGCGTCTACCTCGTCGAAGGCGGGGAGGTCACCGCCGCAGTGAACAACTTCCGCTTCAACGAGAGCCCCCTCGACGTACTCGACCGGGCCGATCTGGTGGGCGGCACCGAGCGGTCCCTGCCGCGCGAGTGGAGCGACTACTTCACCCGGACGGCCATGCCGCCCATGCGGGTGCGCGACTTCAACATGTCCTCGGTCAGCCAGGCGTCCTGACCGTCGATGGGCGCTACCAGCCCTCCACCAGGTGCATGAGGGTCCGGGTACCCCAGCCGGTCGCCCCCTTGGTCAGCCAGCCGTCGTCGGAGTCGAGGAACGCCGGTCCGGCGATGTCCAGGTGGGCCCAGGGCACGTCGCCGACGAAATCCTGGAGGAACAGGCCGGCCATGATGCTGCCCGCCGCCCCTCCGCTCGCCACGTTCTTGATGTCGGCCACTTCCGAGTCGAGCATCTTGCGGTAGGACCGCACCAGGGGAAGTTCCCAGAACGGCTCGCCGGCCGTAGCTCCGGCCGCGACCACCCGACCCACGAGCCCTGAGTCGTTGCCCATCACGGCCGCCACCCCGTCGCCCAGGGCGACCCTCTGCGCCCCCGTCAGGGTGGCCACGTCGACGATGGCCCCGGCCTTCTCCTCGACCGCCAGCGAGAGGGCGTCGGCCAGTACCAGGCGGCCCTCGGCGTCGGTGTTGAGCACTTCGATGGTCCGCCCGTTGCGAGCCGTCAGCACGTCGCCGGGGTGTATGGCCGTCCCGCTCGGCATGTTCTCCGTGGCCGCCACCCAGCCGACCACGTGCACCGGCGCCCCGGCCCGGGCCAGCCCGAGGATGGCGTTTATGACCGCCGCGGCCCCGCCCATGTCGCACTTCATGGTCATCATCGACGCCGGTGGCTTGAGCGACAGGCCACCCGAATCGAAAGTGATGCCTTTGCCCACCAGATGCACGCACGGCGCCCCCCGGCGGCCCCGCCCCCGGCGCGACGCCGCCCCGGCGCCGCCTGGCGGCGCTCCGCCGTATTCGAGCCGGATCAGCCGTGGCGGTTCGGCCGCCCCGGCGGCCACGCCGGCCAGGCCGCCCAGGCCCTCACGCCCGATGCGGTTCTCGTCCCAGACCTCGACGTTCACCCCGACCGAGCGAGCCGCGACCGTCGTGAGGCGGGCCAGTTCCCGGGGAGTGAGGTCACGCGGCGGCCGGTTCACCCAGTCCCGGGCCCGGCAGGTCGCCTCCACGCCGGCCACGGCCCGGCGGACCACCGCGCTGCGGGCCCCGACGATGGTGTAGCGCGACGGGGCCGATCCGGCCACGTCGGCTTTGCGCCGGGGGGCCCCGGCGTAGACGTAGGCACCCAGACCGAGGCCCTCCACGATGGCCCGGGCCGCCTCGTCGCGGGCCTCCGGGCCGTTGACGGCGTGCACCAGGGTCGTGGCGAGGTGGGTCGCCCGGCCGGACTGCCGGGCCACCGCGGCGGCCGCCCGGCGGAGGTCGTCGGGGCCCACGGACCCTTTCGGGCCCACACCTACGGCCAGCACCGTCGTGCCGTCGTCGGCCAGGAGCCCCTGGACCTCCCCCAGCTTGCCATCGAAGCGCCGCTGGCGCAGGTAGGCGGCGTCCACCGTCGCCCCCGACCCATCGGGTGAGCTGAGGTCGCCAAAGACCGGGACGGCGAGCACATCGGCCCGGGCCGGCACGGTGTCGGCCGCCACGAAGGAGGCGATAGTGGTGTCGTCGGGCAGACGGGCTCCGTTTCGGGTCATGGCTGGGCCTTTCCAGGTGCTCGTGGGTCGGTCAGCCGCCTCGAGAGGAGAGAATCCCCCTGCTCCTGCCAGCGGGCCATGGTCCACAGGAGGTCGGACAGCCGGTTGAGGTACCTGCCCACCAGGGAACCGTCGGGGCCCCCATCGGCGGGGTCGAAGACGGCCAGCGCTGCTCGCTCGGCCCGGCGCACCACCGTGCGGGCCACGTCCAGGCCGGCCGACACCCGGTCGTGGCCGGGGATGACGAAATCCTTGATGGGAGGGAAGCGGCCCGAAAGCTGGTCGATGAGGGACTCGAGCCCGTCGACCATCTGCTCGGTGGCCAGGCTCACCCCCGGCTTCAGCTTGAGGCGGTTGGACCCATCGGTGGCCACTTCGGCCATCAGGACGTACAGGTCTCGCTCCAGGCCGACCAGGATGTCGTCCAGCTCCGACCCTGGCTCGGTCTCGGCCCGGACCACGCCCAGGGCGGCCTGGGCCTCGTCGATGGCGCCATTGGCCTCGATGACGGACGAATCCTTGGCGACCCGGCCTCCAAAGAGCAGGCCGGTCGTCCCATCGTCGCCGGTGCGTGTGTAGATCTTCATGTCGAAGGTCGGAGCCTACCGGCCCGACCGGGCTCGAACGAGGTATCCAGGCAGGCACGGCGTGACGCGGCCCATTTTTTTTCGGCCGGCATATGGAACGGGGCTCGAGGGTCGCTACCGGTACCCTTGGGAGCGGTGAGTACCCAGTCCGAATATCTCGACGCGGTCCGGGAGAGGGTCGTGATCTTCGACGGCGCGACCGGCACCAACCTGCAGTTGCGCCAGCTCGGCCCCGAGGACTTCGGAGGGGCCGCCCTCGAAGGCTGCAACGAGATACTGGTCGATACCCGCCCCGACGTCATCGCCGACCTGCACCGCAGCTTCTTCGATGTCGGCTCCGACGTGGTCGAGACCGACAGCTTCGGTTCGCTCCCGTGGGTGCTGGCCGAGTACGGGATCGAGTCGCGCACCCTCGAGCTGGCCACCAAGGCGGCACGCCTGGCCCGTCGAGAAGCCGACGTCGCGGCGGCTCGTAGCGGCACCACCAAGTGGGTTGCCGGATCACTCGGTCCGGGCACCAAGATCGCGTCTTTGGGCCAGATCACCTTCGCCGAACAGCGCGATGGGTACCAGCTGGCTGCCCGCGGGCTGCTCGACGGGGGCGTCGACCTGTTCATCATCGAGACCGTCCAGGACCTGCTGCAGGCCAAGGCCGCCATCATCGGCTGCCGGCGGGCCATGGCCGAAGCCGGCCGGCAGGTGCCCCTGCAGGTACAGGTGACCATCGAGACCACCGGCCGCATGCTCATGGGCACCGAGATCGGGGCCGCACTCACCACCCTCGACGCCCTGCGCCCCGACGTCATCGGGCTGAACTGCGCGACCGGTCCCGCCGAGATGAGCGAGCACCTGCGCTACCTCTCCCGCTACTGCCGGGTACCCATCTCGGTGCTGCCCAACGCCGGCCTGCCCTCCGTCGTCGACGGCCGCATGCACTACGACCTCACCCCTGACCAGCTCGCCGAGCACCTGGCCCGTTTCGTGTCCGAGTACGGCGTCACCGTGGTGGGGGGCTGCTGCGGCACGTCACCCGACCACCTGAGGGCCGTCGTGGATGCGTGCCGGGACCGGCGACCGGCGGCGCGCACCCCCGAGAAGGACCCGGGTGTGGCGTCGATCTACAGCCACGTTCCCTACGACCAGTCCCCGT
Organism: Actinomycetes bacterium; assembly: GCA_021838445.1. Taxonomy (GTDB): domain Bacteria; phylum Actinomycetota; class Acidimicrobiia; order Acidimicrobiales; family Palsa-688; genus JAKCDU01. The sequence continues at coordinate 39,397 of JAKCDU010000028.1, forward strand.
CGTTCCTCGTCGTGGGTGAGCGGACCAACGCCAACGGCTCCAAGAAGTTCCGCGAGGCCATGCTCGCCGACGATTGGGACACCTGCGTGGCCATGGCCCGCGACGCCGTCAGGGACGGGGCCCACGTGCTCGACGTCTGCGTCGACTACACCGGCGAGGACGGGGTCGCCGACATGCACGAGGTGGCCAGCCGGTTCGCCACCCAGGCCACTCTGCCGATCATGCTCGACTCCACCGAGCCGGCGGTCATCGAGACGGGCCTGCAGCTGATCGCCGGCAAACCCCTGCTGAACTCGGTCAACCTCGAGGACGGCGACGCCGTCGGCACCAGGCTCGACCGGTTCCTGACCCTCGCCCGCGACTACGGGGCGGCCGTCGTGTGCACCTGCATCGACACCGAGGGCCAGGCGCGGACGGCCGAATGGAAGCTACGGGCGGCCCGAGCCATATACGACCTGGCCGTCGACCGCTACGGACTGGCCCCCGAGGATCTGCTCTTCGACCCACTCGTCCTGCCCATCAGCACCGGCATGGAGGAGAGCCGGCGCGACGGCATCGAGACGATAGAAGGCATCCGTCTCATCAAAGAGGCGATGCCCGGAGTGGGAACCATCGTCGGTCTGTCGAACGTCAGTTTCGGCCTGTCCCCGGCCGCCCGCCACGCCCTGAACTCGGTCTTCCTCCACGAGTGCCAGAACGCCGGTCTCGACGCCGCCATCGTCCACGCGGCCCGGATCGTTCCCCTCAACCAGCTCGACCAACGCGTCGTGGAGGTCTGCCTGGACCTCATCTACGACCGCCGCGATCCCGCCGCCGGCTACGACCCCCTCGCCGAGCTCCTGCAGCTGTTCGAAGGTGTCGCGGCAGCCGGCGTGCAGCGCGAGGACCGCAGCGGCTGGTCGGTCGAACGACGCCTGGAGCAGCGCATCATCGACGGCGACCGGGACGGGCTCGAAGCCGATCTCGATGCTGCACTGGGCGAAGGTTGGGCCGCCCTCGACGTGATCAACGGACCTCTCCTCGGTGGCATGAAGACCGTGGGCGAACTGTTCGGCTCAGGACAGATGCAGCTCCCGTTCGTCCTGCAGTCGGCCGAGACCATGAAGACCGCGGTCGCCCACCTCGAGCCGCACATGGACAAGACCGACGACGGGGGCAAGGGTCGCATTGTGCTGGCCACGGTCAAAGGTGACGTCCACGACATCGGCAAGAACCTGGTGGACATCATCTTCACCAACAACGGTTACGAGGTCCACAACCTCGGCATCAAGGTGTCCCTGACCGAGATGATCGAAGCCGCCCAGAAGGTCCGCGCCGACGCCATTGGCATGTCCGGCCTCCTCGTCAAGAGCACGCTCATCATGCGGGAGAACCTGCTGGAGCTCAACGAGCGGGGACTTGCGGCCACCACCCCTGTCATCCTGGGCGGGGCTGCCCTCACCCGGACCTACGTCGAGCGGGACCTGCGCAGCGAGTACGCGGGAAAGCTCTTCTACGGCAAGGACGCCTTCGAGGGTCTGCACACCATGGACCGCCTGATGGAGCTCAAGCGCTCCGGGATCGACGATCCCGACTTCGGTCGGGAGCTACCCGAAGGCCGCTCGGGCGCCGAAGTCGGATCACGGGCCGTGCGGGCCGCCAGACGCTCGGCGGCAGCCGTCGCCGACGCGCCCCCGAGGGCCCCGTCCGTGACCACCGATAACGAACTGTTTACTCCTCCCTTCGTCGGCAGCCGGGTCGAGCGCGGTATCCCCCTGGACGACATCGCCACCTTTGTGAACGAAACGGCGCTGTTCCGCGGTCAGTGGGGCTACCGACCCGACAAGTCCGTGGGCGAGACCGACGACGGGTTCCGGGTCCGCTTGCGGGCCGAGTTGCGCGCCCAGTTGGCCGCAGCGCGCAGCTCCGGCATCCTCGAGCCGGCGGTCGCCTACGGCTACTTCGCGGTGAACAGCGAAGGCGACGACCTCGTCGTGTGGAAGGACGAGACCCGGACCGCCGAATGGCTGAGGTTCCGTTTTCCCCGACAGTCGGCCGATCCGTGGCTGTCGGTGGCCGACTTCTTCCGATCCGTCGACTCCGGCGAGCGCGACTACGCGGCCTTCCACGTGGTCACCATGGGTGCCAAGGTGTCGGAGGAGGCCGCCCTCCTCTTCGCCGCGGACCGCTATCAGGACTACCTCCACCTGCACGGCCTCGGGGTGGAGATGACCGAGGCTCTCGCCGAGTACTGGCACCTGCGGATCAGGACCGAGTGGGGTTTCGCCTCCGAGGACGGTCCGAGCCTCGGCGGACTGTTCCGCCAGCAGTACCGCGGCGGACGCTATTCGTGGGGCTACCCCGCCTGCCCCGATCTCGAGGACAATTCCAAGTGCGCCGAGTTGGTCGGGGCCGATCGCGTAGGGGTCGCGGTCAGCGAGGAGACCTCGTGGCAGTTCCACCCCGAGCAAACGACGGCGGCCATCATCTGCCACCACCCCCAGGCCAAGTATTTCGTCGTCTGACCCCGTTCGGGGCCGGAGGCGCCGGTTGCGGCCGCGGGTTGCGGCCGCGGGTTGCGGCCGCGGCCGGCGGCCGCGGGTTGGCCCGCGAACGGTTCTGAATCTACGAACGGTTCTGAATCTACGAACGGTTGTGAATCTACGGTCCC
>JAKCDU010000086.1 GCA_021838445.1 Actinomycetes bacterium
CCCTACCTGAGCCAACTCGAGCGTGGGCTCCACGATCCCTCACTCAGGGTCCTGAAGGCCATCGCCCAGGCCTTCGACCTCTCCACCGACGTCTTCTTGGCCCAGGCCGGGCTGCTCGACGACCAGGCCCCTCGGGCCGACGGGGCGTCTGAAGGAGCCACCGTCGCGGCCATCAACGCCGACACTTTGCTCAGCGACGCCCAAAAGACCGCGCTGGTGAGCGTCTACCGCAGCTTCGTCGAGGCGAACAACCCCTGACCTGGCTACAGACCCCTCCGTAGGTCACGTCGAGACCGAGGGCCCGCATCGCATCGGCGAACAACGACGAGTGCATCTGGGCGGCCACCCCGTCGCCGTACTCGTCGCTCTGGATCATCTCGACGATGGCCGCCCCGGCCGGCGAGGCGTGGATGGCCGAGGTGTGCGGGTCGGCCGCTTAAAGCTGATAGCCGGAGCGATGAATGGCCAGCTCATCGGCGTGCCACCTGGTGCCGTGCTCGGCCAGCCAACTCGACAGGGAATGCCATCTTGAAGTGGCCCCACCGGGCAGGCCCTGATAGTAGAGCTCGTAGCAGCAGTAGAGCGCCAGCTGCAGGTCTTCGGGTCCAGATGGGCGAGGAGACTGCTCGAGGCAGACTCCATCCGGTGCGGCGGCGTCGAACGCAACGGCGTCAGCAGCCGCTCGGTGACCGGCCGGCCCCCGGGGCCCCGGGCAGAGGGTGCAGCCCCGGTGAGGTCCAGACCTGGCCAGACTAGGGTCGAAGTCGACGTCAAGGAGTCACGTGCTCGACGGCATCCCGGGCCCGGTCGATCGCGCCGGACACCAGACCGGCCAACGCTTTGCCCGGCGTCGTGTTCGGGGCGTTGGGATGCGGGCGGGTGGACACGGCCGACTTGGCCTTGTCCAGCTCGTCGCCCAGCTCGGCGAGGCGTACCTGGCTGAGCCCTTTGGTGACCTTGGGGAAGAGGTCCTGCTCTTCCTCGCTGACATGGTGGCGGACCTGCTCGATGAGGACGGTGACCTTGGCGTCGAAGCGCTCGTCGACCGGCTCCATCTTCTCCAGGTCGGCTAGCAGCCGTTTGAAGCTCAGGTGCTCCTCCAGCGATTCGAGGACCATCGGTTTGGTCTGGGCGGCCGCCTTCGACGCGGCCGGGTAGAAGAGCAGCTCCTCGATATCGGCGTGCACCGACAGCTCCGTGATGATCGCCGAAACGACCTTGGACTTGGTCGCGGAGGCCCTGGCGCCCGCCGCCTCGAACTCCTTGAACAGCTTCTCAACCGACCGATGATCGGCCTTCAACAACGCAATTGCATCCATGACAACCCTTCCGGGGCTTCACCATCGGCAAGCCCGAGCGATCCGACAAGCACATAGTTTGGATACCCACACCAATGTCACTCCAAGCCCGGTTTCGCTCGGGTGCCCGGCTGCACGCCCGGCTCAGTCGGGCGGCCCAGTCATCGATCGAGGTCGGATTGATACCGCCGCGCAGGTGGCCAAATGCGCCCCAGCCGACCACGACGGTCACCGCTCGGGTCGGGCCAGTCTACCGATGGATGGAACGAAGGGGAGCTGACCGACCCACCTCGTCCGGCCGAACCGGCCAGCTCGGGTAGTCGGCGCTCGGGTAGCCGTGCTCCGGTTGCCGGTGCTGAGGTAACCGCTCATCCGCCCGCCGGTGAGTTCTAGACTCTTTCCCTGCACGCAGCGATGCAGGGCGGTAATCAACGGCGGCTATCCCCCACCTGCCGCCTGCCCCTTTGAATGGGGTCCCCCTTGCCTGTCACCAACCAGGACGTGCTCTCACGGAGCCCGGCGGGCCCGTCGAGGGGGGCTCCGGCGTCGTGGTCGGCGCGCCGGTGAACCGGTGGTCCTCGAACGGGACTGTCAATGCTTACCTCTGGCAGCCGCCGGGCGAACCGGGGAGCGCCGAGGCGCACCGGGAGAAGCTGGCTTTGGATCTGCGCAGGTATCTCCCGATCGGATCCGTGTCAGAACAGCGGAACGGTCCGGGCGGGCGAAAAAGTTTGGTGCTCTCGGCGGTTGGGTATCCCGGCGTACGTCGCCAAGGATGTTCCGACATGTGCGTAGGAAGGCCCTACATGGGGTTGGGTACCAGTCTTGTTGTTTTCGCCGTCGGTGCCGTTCTGCGTTTAGCGGTGTCTGTTGATACCACAGGCTTCAATATCCACTGGTTGGCGTCATTCTCATGATCGTGGGGGCGGTCGGCTTCGTGCTGTCGCTGATCGTTCGGGGTTCGTGGGGTTCGTGGGGTGGATTCGGGGGGTATTCCCGTCGGCGCACGACGTACGCCACGGGCATTCCGGTGGCCGGGTACGACGCTCAGATCGGTCGTCCGCTGAGCACCGATCGACGTACTGATTGATCCTCCATCCGGGCTTCGGCCCGTGCTGACGGCTTGCGACAATAACTGGGCCAAAGGCGACTCACTTCCTATCGGCGCGCTTGGTCGAGGAGGTTCTGACTCGGCGGTCGCCGCACAAAGAGTCGGGCTTTGAGGGGCACCCGAGCGAGTTGATGGGTATGGCAGGGTGCAGGAGGGAGACAACATGACGGCGATCGGTGGTCTGAAGGCGCGACGGGGCGATTCGAGAGACGCCATCGCGGTCGCGGCGCGCTGGGGTCTGGCCGCCCGGGCGTTCGTCTATTTGCTCCTCGGAGTGATCGCCTTGAGCACGGCGTTCGGTCACTCGTCGTCGGAGAGCGACCAGTGGGGGGCCTTGCAGCAGCTCAACCACCGGGGGTTCGGACATCTTCTGCTGTGGGTGGTGGCGATCGGGTTGGCCGGCTATGCGCTGTGGCGCCTCAGTGAGGCGGCCTTCGGAGTGTCCGGCGAGGGTCACAGGGTTGGCCCGCGGGTGAAGTCACTGGTCCGCAGCTTGGTCTACGCCTTTCTCGCTTACAGCGCGTTCAGTATCGTGGTTGGCCATCCCACCTCGAGCCAGGCCGGACGCCAGGAGGACTTCACGGCCAAGGCCATGCAGTACTCCGGGGGGCGCCTGGCGGTCGGGATCGTCGGGGCGGTCATCGTCGGCATCGGAGTGGTACTCGTCGCCGAGGGGGTTACTCGCCGCTTCGAGAAGGATCTCGATCTCTCGGGGGCTTCGCCCCGTTCCCGGCGGGTCGTCGAGGTGCTAGGAGCGGCCGGCACGACGGCGCGCGGGGCGGTGTTCGCTCTGGCCGGCGTCTTCGTGATCCAAGCGGCCGTCGACTACAAGCCGGCGAAGGCCGCCGGCATCGACGGCGCCCTCCGGGCGTTGCGCGACACCTCCGCCGGTCCCGCCCTACTAGCCGTGTTCGCTGTCGGATTGATGGCCTTCGGGCTCTACGGGTTCGCGGCGGCCCGCTGGCAGCGCACCTGAACGACGGGCCGTCGGCTACGGCCGGTGAAGCGCCCGATCCCTCAGGGCCCGCCCGTCGGGGTCGTACAGCACCCGGTGCACCGGACGGGCCCACCAGCCGTGCTGGCGGGGCAGGGTCTCAGGAGCATGGGGCAGGAGCCGACCCGGAGGCCGGGGGCCGTTGCCACCCCGGTCGTACCAGTCGCCCAGACGCTCGGCGCTTGCCCGCACGGTGGCGAAGCAGCTCACCGGATCGAGCAGGTCCTCCACGTCCCCGTGGCGGTCCAGGTGCTCCGACAGGAGCCTCAGTCGCAGGTCGCGGGCGAAGCGGCGAGCCCCGTCGCCCTCTCCTGCCGGGTCGAGCGGCTCGCGGTCATCGCGCTCGGCGTCGATCACCGCGCACGATAGCTCGCTGTCGTGGGTCCACGACCGGCGGTTGAGGTTGTCGGAGCCGATCATGGCCCACACGTCGTCCATCACGACGACCTTGGCGTGAACGTAGACCGGCTGCCCCGCCCCGTTCTCGACGTCGTAGATGCCGAAGCGGTCACCGCCCGCCGCCCGGCAGACACGGATGGCCTCTTGGCGGCCCACCAGGCTCGGCCATCGCGCTGCCCCATCCCGATCCGGGTAGCGGGGCACGACGGCGATCATGTGAAGGTCCGGGTTGGCTTGCAGGGCATCGGCCAACAGATCAGCGACAAACGGCGCCCACAGGTACTGGTCCTCGATGTAGATGAGACGACGCACCCGCTTCAACGTCCGGCGGTAGGCGAAGTTGATGGAGCGTTCTCCGAGCGGGGCGAACGGGTAGCGCCGCAGTCGGGCCGGGTAGGTCCGTAGGACCTGCACGGCGTGACTGCCGGCATCGGGGGGATCGGCGGGACGCTCCGGCAGGTCGCGACCGGTCAGCTTCCCAGCCATGTAGACCCGGTCGATCAGGGCGCGAAACGGACTGGACAGATCCAGGACGCTGCTCCCGTACCAGCGCTCCCGGAAGCTGAGATCGAGGTCGCCGACCGCCGGACCGACAATGCTGCACTGAACGTCGTGCCACGGCGGCCGATCGCCGTAGGCCTTGGGGAAGTCCATGGCCTGCGGGTCACCGGTGTGTTCGGCATCGTCGTTGCGACTCAGCCCCAAGTCGATCCCGCCGACGAAGGCGATGTCGCGCTCGGGCTGCGAGGAGTGGCGGACCACGACGAACTTCTGGTGGTGCGACCCGCCCCAACGGGTGCGGGGGTCGAGGAGCACCTGGCCTCCTGCATCGGAAATATCCGCCGCCATTTCCGCGTTCTTGCCCTCGCTCTGCTCCATCCACCCCGGCTGCGACCGCCAGATCAGACCGTAGACCCGGACCCGCCGCGACGCCAGATCGGCCAGGACCCGGCCGATCTCGGTCCCTTCGCCGGCCAGTCGCTCCTCGGTGTCACCCCTGAAGTCGGCGAAGAGCACATAGTCCTCCGCGTCGGTGTCGCAGAGCACTTGGTAGAGGGCCGGAAAGTACTCCGAGCCGTGCACCAGCGCCGTCACCTGGTTCCCCGTCGTCCACGCCCGGATCCGGCTGACCGGGTTTCCCCGCTCAACAGATGGGAGGAACCATCTCTCCACCGCAGCATCGGCTGGCCTCACAAACTCAACACTTTTTCACCGGGATGTTCCCCGCACAAGATCGACATCACTGAGTGCCTGCGCCGTACTCCTCGAGCGGCGGCCGGCTCTCAACGGTGCGGCCACTCGAGGAGGTAGGCCACCACCTCGCGGTCTCCTTGCCGGTGATTCACCCCAGATCCCGCACAAGTCGGCGAGCTTCCGAGTCCCGTCCCCGATGCCATCAACGATTTCTGGCACAACGCGGCGTCCACACTTCTCGGGACTTCGACCAACCCACGGATACCGAAGAGTTCAGGCTCATCGAACACCCCGCACCCAGAATCCCATGCCTGTGATTCTCGCCCATCCCAGCCGCCGACGAGAGCATCTACCCCCGCGAAAGACACCACCCACCTAGAGGGACACACGCGGACGTCAGCTCCCCGCTAGGGATCGGTCACAAATCCACTGGAGGTGGGCACGGTCCTCGGACTTTGGTATCTCCACCCGGCGCACCGGCGCCCGGTGGTGGGCGCCTGCAGGGCGGTGTGCTGCTGGCCCGCTGGGACGGCGTTGCGATGTCACCGCCTACCGGCGTGGTTCCTCGGGCCTGTGGTCCTCGACCACTTCGCCGCAGCCGGGGGCGCCGGCGTCGCCGTGGCCACAGCTATCGGGACCAGCCCGCTTGGCCCGCATTCCGAGTTCGGCCCATTCCCGGGGGATGTGGGAAAGATCATGGCGGTCTCCCGCGGCCGCGTCGCGGTCCACAGCAGCCCAGACCCGGTCGATGGCGGCAAGGGCTCGATCCAGGGCGGCTTGACCCCGGTCGATGTCCCCCGATTCTTCGCGCGCTCGTGCTCTGCGATCGCGCTCGTCGGCGGCTCGGTCACGCTTCTCGGCAGCGAGGTCCCGTTGGAGCGCCTTGCGGTGCACCGTGGCGACCTCGCCTTGGCCAGGAGCTTCGCGTCTATCTACAGCCGTGTCCCGCTCGGAGGCAACTGGATCCCGCTCGCGAGCGACCCGGTCTCTCACCTCCGAGGCGCACTGCCGCCCGTCGGCGAGCATCTCGGGAGCATCTGGGACTACGGCTCTTTCACCAGTGTCGTTGTTACAGCCCGTCATAACGGTCGTAGTTATGCCCATTCGGCAGGGATTTCTCCCGGCGAGAAAGGTCTCCTACTTCTGGGCCTTCCGGGACGATGTCGGTGGCCGGCCGGGGGCGGCCAATGGTCAGCGGGAGCTCTGGAGGCGGAAGCGGGAGACCAGCGAGGCCATCTCCTCGGCCATGGCCGTCAGACCCGACCCGGCGTCTTTCTGCTGCACCGCGGCTTCGGTGGTCCCAGTGGAGGCGTCGGCCAGTTGAGCGATGCTGGTGGCCACACTGGTACTGCCGACCGCCACCTGGCGCAGGGTCTCACCCATCGACTGGGTCGTGGCGCTCTGCTCCTCGACGGCTCCGGCGATCACGGTCTGCAGGTCGGATATCTCGCCGATGACCCGGGTGATCTCGGTCACGGCCTGCACGGCATCGGCCACATCGGTCTGGATGGCGTCCACCCGGGCGGTGATATCTGCGGTCGCCTTGCCGGTCTCGGTGGCCAGGTCCTTGACCTCGCTGGCAACGACGGCGAAACCCTTTCCTGCGTTGCCGGCCCGGGCCGCCTCGATGGTGGCGTTGAGGGCCAGCAGGTTGGTCTGGTCGGCGATGGCCGAGATCAGCTTGACCACCTGTCCGATCTCCTCCGAGGATTCCCCCAACTTGTTGATGGTGCTGGCGGTGCGCTCCGCCGCCGCCACCGCCGACGAGGCGATGACCGCCGCCTGCTGGGCGCTACCCGCGATCTCGGCGATGGAGGCGCTCATCTCCTGGGAGCTGTGGACCACCGTCTCGATCCCGCTCGCCACCTGGTTCACTCCGCAGGAGGCATGCTCGGACTCCTGGGCCAGCTGTTCGGCCGAGCGAGCCGACCGCTGGCTGGTGTCGGAGAACACCGACGAAGTCTGGCTGAGCCGGTGGGCGGCGCTGCTGATGGAGCCGATGACCGTCTCGAGCTGCTCGAGCGTCTCGTTGAGGGCCTCACCGAGCTGGGCGATCTCGTCCCGGCCCTGCACCTCTAGGCGCGGGGTCAGGTCGCCACCGGCCACCCGGCGCAGCACCTCGACGGCCCGCCGGATGGGCTTGGTGACCCCGGCCGCCACGAACAGGGCGAGGAGGGCCGACAGGATCACCACGACGGCCATGGTGGCGACGACTGTGGTGGTCGCCGAGGTGTACTCGGCCCGCGCCGCGCTGACGGTCCGGTCGGAGGAGTGCTGGATGGCCCCCACCAGCTGGGCGATGGCGTTGCTCAGGTTGGTGCTGGCGTTGGCCGCGGCCTGCAGCTCGGAGGTCGGTACGGCCCCGCCCGGGGCGTTGCTCATGTAGCGGGAGTAGGCGTCCCATGCGGCGCTGACTTTGGCCACCTCCTGGGTGACCGCCACCGACAGGTGCATGGCCTGCAGCTTGGCCACATCGGCGGGCACCTGGGCGTAGGCCGCGGTGGACCCAGACAGGGCCTGCTGGCGGAACACCGGGTAAGCCACCGCGGCGACGCTGTCGAGGCTCCCGGTCAGGGCACTGACCTCGGCGTCGTGGGCCACGAGCAGCGGCTGCACCGCCTGCGACGCCTCCCGGTTGGTCGAGCTCTGCAGGCTCCCGACCACCGACAAGGCAATGACCCCGAAGATGATCACCAGCACGTTGACCGCGGCGAAAGCCAACAGCAGCTTGGACCGCACGCTTTTCAACCGCACCGACCGGATCGCTTGCAACACCACTGTCTCCTCGTCTCTCGCCGACGGATAGCAACCGCTCAGACCGGACTTTCTTCGGCGCCCCGCCGCAGCCACCTTGAGGAATCGCCCGGCCCGCAGGCGAAACCGGCAGCCTGAGCGCTCGGGGGCGGGGCGGGGCGGGGTGCCGGTGCCGGGTGCCGCGGGCGCGGAGCAGCGGGCTCGGAGCAGCGGGTTCGGAGCAGCCGCCGGCCCGGCCGACGCGGCCACTGGCAAGAGCCCGGCAGCCGCCGGGAGGATCCACGCCGCTGCCGGCGTGACCCGGAGCTCATCATGCCGCCCGAGCGACCCACAAGGTCGAGAAAGAAGACCTGACCACGCTGGGGCGACTCCGTGCGGCCGCTTCCGCGAGGCAAACGCTCGCGGCTGTCCGTTTCGCGCTCTCGCTCACGGCTATACGGAACAGCGGGCGGCCGCCGACCCATCCGGGTCACAGCCCTGGGCACGAGGGGAATCTGACGTCATGCGGTGCGGCAGGCCGAAGCCTCCCGATAGCCGACCGGGCACCGAAGTGGACGGTGATCGGAGCACCGTGGCCGGGATCGGAAGACGGGCCCTGCTCCCTCGCCCCCGGCCCGAATGCCCTGTTGGCGTTGGACGTAGCCTTCAACGCCGAGAGCTTCGTGGCGTGGGCCCGAACGGTCTACGACCGGGCCAGCGCCGCCTGCAGGACCGGGGACCCCGAGCCGCTGTGACCGGTCATGGCCGACGCCGTGTGGCACGACTACCCCCAGCACCTGCTGGTCGCCCAGACTTGACCGCTGTTCCCCAGACTGATGGCCTCGGCCAGGGCTACGGCCGCTCTGGGCGGGAGCTCGGTCAGCGGCGGATTCCAATCAGCACGCCTCGATCTGCTCGTGACCTCGCCTCGAACAGAAGCCACACAGGAGGAAGGGGCCGGGGACACGGCCGGGCAGGGTTCCGGGTCCCCCTGACGCTCGGGGTACCTCGCGTCCGGGTCAGGACCGCGGGGGGGCGAAGCGGGTGACCGCGTCGGCCCGGTTGGCGACGGTGGAGCGCTGCACGGCCAACTCGACGTTCTGCGGCCCGCCGACGATCCACACCGGCCCGTCGGCGATGTGGTCGAGGCCCTCGGCCGCGACGTCCTGCGGCGCCTGCGCGGCGTCGAGGTTGTAACCCAGCCGGGCCATGGCGGGCGTGGCTGTGAACCCGACATTGAGGTGCAACACGTCGACCCCGAAGGCCCGGCACTCGGCCCACAACGACTCGCTGAAGATGCGGCTGAAGGCCTTGGACGCGGTGTAGGCGGCGAGGGTGGGCGAGCCGATGTAGCTCGCCGTCGATCCGCACAGGATGATCCCGCCCCTACCCCGCTGGCACATCGGCGCCCCGTAATGGTGGACGAACTCGGTCTGGCCGGTGACGTTCACCGCGATCACCGACCGGTAGACCTCGGGGTCGAGCTCTACGAAGTTCCCCCGCACGCTGTTGGCCCCGGCGTTGTATATCAGCAGTCCAACCTCGATGTCGTCGGTCAGTTCCCGGACCACGTCGACGGCGCCGGGCTGGCTCAGATCGGCGGAGAGCACCCGCACCTCGGCCCCGGTGGCCCGCAGCTCGCTCGCCAGGTCCTCGAGCGGGGCCGGCTTGCGGGCCACCACCGCCAACGGGAAGCCGTCAGCGGCCAGACGGCGGGCGAACGACGCCCCGATCCCCTCGGAGCCCCCGACGATCAAAGCCCACGGCCCGTACTTCTCGAAATCCATGGCCAGACCGTACCGCCCATCAGGTGGGCCGGGACGCGCCATCTGGACCCCCCACACGACCGATCGGCCAACCTCGGTCCTGCGCCCTTGGAAGAACTCAGCTGCGCTGCTAGGCCGCTAGCCGGCCGGCGGGCATCCGCTGATCGAATGACGACCAACGACCAACGACCAACGACCAACGA
>JAKCDU010000004.1:0-112689 GCA_021838445.1 Actinomycetes bacterium
ACCTCGCTGGCGACCACCGCGAAACCCTTGCCTGCCGCGCCTGCCCGGGCGGCTTCGATGGTGGCGTTGAGGGCCAGCATGTTGGTCTGTTCGGCGATGGACGAGATCAGATGGACCACTCCCTCCACCTCCGCTGACGAGGCAGCCAGACGCTGCACCGTCTGCCCCGTCTCCTCCGACCGGCGGCGGGCGTTGGCGGCGACCTCCGCGGCATGGCTGGCGTTGCGGGCGATCTCGACGATGGAGGCGTTCATCTCCTCGGCGCTGGCGGCCACGGCGGTGATGTTCGTAGCCACCTCGCCCGCCGAGGTCGACACGGTGGTGGCCCGCTCAGCCGAGTGGGACGCGTTGGCGGCCGTGTTGGCGGCGATGGAGCTGAGGGAGTCGGAAGCAGCCATCATGGACAGGACCGACTGGGAGAACTCCTGCATGAGGCGCTGCATCCGACCTACGAACAGGTTGAACGCCCGACCCAGGTCACCGATCTCGTCGCTTCGGGACTCGTCGACGCGCGCCGTCAGGTCGCCGTCCCCACCGGCGATCTCGTCCATGCGCCGCCCGAGACCCCGGAGGGGTGACAGGACGAAGCGGCAGAAGGCCAGTACGAGGGCCACGAGAGCGACGAGGATGAGCGCACCCTGCAGCCAGGCGTAGAGCTGGAGGTCTCCCTGCTTGGCCGTGAGGGATGCCAACCCGCTGTCCGCCAGCTTCTGGGCTTGCTCCTGGGCCGTGCCGAGGTCAGCCATGAGCGCATTGGAAACGTCATTGTTGGTGACCGTTATGATGATGGAGGCCCGCTGGACGCGGCCCGCCAGTTCGTCGGCGCGGGCCTGCCGGGCGTAGGCGTCGTAGCCGGAGAAGTCCGTGGCGATCCGGTCCAGAGTGGCGGTCATGTTCGGGGGCGCCAGGCGGCGGGCAGAGGCCAGGTCGGAGCCGAACTGCTTCTGGCCCTGGATGCCCTGCTGGTAGGCGGCCTCGACCAGGGTCTGGTCGTGCGGTGAGGTGGCCGCCACGAGGATGTACATGTTGTTCTGGTCGTCGTAGAGGTAGAAGTCGACGACCATCGACTGCAGGGCCTGCTGGACCGTCGCCACCCGGCTCTTGTAGTGGGCGACCTCCGCCGCGCTGGCCCCGGCCCCCGAGATGACCAGGTATCCTCCGACGGCCACCACCAAGGCGACGAGAGCGAACAAGGCAGCGGCTTTCTTCTTCAGATTCATGCCTGCCACCCTCCTCTCATCTGTATCGGTCCGACACAGGCATCGGCAGAGGTCAGCCACTACATGAGCCGCAGGCTCGCAGCGAAGTACCGACTCGAGTCCCGTTCGGGACTCCGGGCCCAATCAGCGACGCGAAGCGGGCAACGTCTCGGATCCCGGATCTGGTGAGATGACTACCAGTGACGCGAACGCGTCAACGCCCGGGAAGGGCCTGTCAAGCCGGTTTCGGCTATTTCCTACTCGTCGGGGTCGGAGCGGTCTTCTCAGTTGCGCAGTGAGCGCTGGGGCGGGGCGATGATGCCCTCCCGGGTGGCCACCGCCACGGCCTCGAGCTTGGAGTGGACGTGCAGCTTGTAGAGGATGCTCTGGACGTGATTGCGGACCGTGTTGAGGCTCACGTTGAGCTGGCCCGCGATCACCCGGTTGGTGTTCCCGTTGGCCATGAGCCCGAGCACCTCGATCTCACGGGGGCGCAGGTCCGAGCCGAGCCCCCGGCTCGTCGTCCCGAGGGCTGACAGCAGACCGGACAGGTCGTTGGCATTGGAAGGGTCCTCCCCGGCGTGGGCGGCGCGAACCGCGGTAACCAACCGGTCGAGCGGGTCGGTCTTGGGCACGAAACCCGAGCACCCCGACGTGAGCGCTTTGACGGCGGCCTGGCGGTCGCTGCGGCCCGTGAGCATCACCACCTTGGTGGCCGGCAGGAGGGCCTTCATGGCCCGGGTGGCCGCGGCCCCGTCTCCGTCGGGCAGCTCGAGGTCCATGAGCACCACGTCCGGCTCGTAGCCCAGGGCGGCTTCGATGGACTCCTTGACGGTCCCGGCGACGCCCACGACGCGCAGGTCGGGGTGGGACCCTAGGGCCCGCACCAGGCTGTGGGCGAAGATCTCGTGGTCATCGACCACGAGCACCCGGATCCGCACCGGATTGTGCTCGTCGGGGAACGACTCCCTGATCTGTGCGATCTCGTCCCTGATGGACAGGAACACGTCGACCAGCTCGGGCTGGAAGTAACGGCCACGCTGCTCCACGAGGAAGCTGACGGCCTCGTCGAAGGCCAGGGCCGCCCGGTAGATGCGGTGGCTGCTCAGGGCATCGAAGACGTCGGCGATGGCGGTGATGCGGGCCGCCTCCGGTATGTCGTGGGCGGCCAGCCCGCTCGGGTAGCCGCTGCCGTCCCACCGCTCGTGATGACCGAGGGCGATGGTGGCGGCCAGAGCCACCGTGGGCGACGACGACCCGGTCAGCAGCTGGTAGCCGATGACGGCGTGGCGCTGCATCACCGTGTACTCCTCGGGCGTGAGGGGACCGGGCTTTTGGAGTATGGCGTCGGGGATGCCGATCTTGCCCACATCGTGCAGGGCGGCCGCCAGACGCACCTCCTCGCAGTCGCGGGGCCCGTAGCCGAGCTGCTCGGCCAGGGCTGCCGAGTACCGGCTCATCCGCTCGAGGTGTCGCCCCGTCTCCTCGTCGCGCAGCGCGATGGCCCGCGACAGCCGGTCGAGGAGGCTCTCGCCGCTTCGGTCGTCGTCAAGGGACCCGTCCTCGATCAGCGACAGCACCCCCCGAACCGAGCGCAGTCGGGCCAGGCCGTGCTCGATGTCGCGACTGCGTCCGCGGGTGGCCATCTCGAGCTCGCGCCGGCGCAGGGCCCCGGTGGCGGCGATCAGCAGCTCATTCGAGGTGAACGGCTTGATCAGGTACCCGTAGGCCCCGATGTCGAACGCCGTGCGCGCCACCTCGGGATCGTCCACCGCAGTGGTCATCACGACGGCCACGTCGGGGTGGTCGGCGGTCACGACCTCGAGCAGCTCCAGCCCGGACTGGCTACCCATCCGGATGTCGAGGAACATCAGCTCGGGGACGGCCCCCGATTCGAGGAGCTCCTTGGCGGCCGGCAGTGAACCGACCCCGTCGACGGTGTAGCCGGCCCGGGTGAGCATGCGGCCCAGACCGGCCCGGAACGTCTCGTCGTCATCTACCACCAGAACCGATGTCATATCCCCCCTCGATTTCCAACACTTCGCAGACGGCCGCCACCAGGCCCTCGGAGGTGAAAGGTTTCTCCAACAACCTCACCCCCTCCTCGAGCACCCCGTGGTGGACGATCACATCGTGGGTGTAACCGCTCATGTACAGCACCGGGGCGGTGACCCCCATCTCCCGCAGGGTCTGGACCATGGCCTTGCCGGACCCCCCCGGCATGATCACGTCGGTGAGGACCAGATCGACGAGCCCCGGGTCCCGGCGCACCAGATCGAGGGCCCGCGCCGCGTCAGGAGCTGGGAGGACCTCGAACCCGTATCGGGTGAGCATGCGCCGGGCCGGCTCGCGCACCATCTCCTCGTCCTCGACGAGCAGGATCGTCCGACCTCGGCCGCTCGACGAGTGGTGGCTCGCAGCCGCGGCCGGTGTACCCACCGCCTGGTTGGTCCCGGGGAGGAGGATCCTCACCGTGGTACCCACGCCCGGCTCCGAGTAGATCATCACGTCGCCGTTGGCTTCGGTGACGATGCCGTAGACCGTGGCCAACCCGAGACCGGTGCCTTCGCCCTTGGGCTTGGTGGTGAAGAACGGCTCGAAGGCCCGCTCCCGCACCTCGGGGGACATCCCCCGGCCGGTGTCGGAGACGCTGAGGCGAACATAGGACCCGGAGCGAGGGGCGCGCCGGGTGCCCATCTCGTCGTCCACTTCGAACAGGTCGGTGGTGATCCGGAGGAACCCGCCCGATTCGGCCATGGCGTCGCGGGCGTTCACCGCCAGGTTCATGATCACCTGCTCGAGTTGACCGGGATCGATGCGGATGTTGGGCAGGTCGGGGGCCAGCGCAGTGGAGAGCTGCACCGACTCGCGGATCATGCGCCGCAGAAGGCTCTCCATCTCGGTGACCGAGGCATTGAGGTCGACCACCTCCGGTGAGACCCGTTCGCGGCGGCTGAAGATCAGCAGCTGGCGAGTGACCTGGGCGGCGCGCATCGCCACCTTGGTGATCTGCGCCACGTCCTCGGCCACCAACGCCACGGCGGGGTCGTCGCCCAGGCCGAGGCGGGCGGTCAGCTCGGCCAGGCCGGACGCCACCAACGTGGCGTAGTTCATGATGCCGGCCAGCAGATTGTTGAAGTCGTGGGCGATCCCCCCGGCGAGCTGGCCGATGCTCTCCAGGCGCTGCGACTGGTGGAGCTGCGCCTGCAGGACGGCCCGTTCCTCCTCGACCTGGGCCCGCTTGAGCTCGGCCCGTAGCTGAGCCTTCTCGCCCTCGAGGCGGCGGCGCTCGGTAACGTCTCTCACCGCGGCGACGACGAGCGGGGCGTCGGAGGTCTCGAGAGTCGCCAGGGAAACCTCTACGGGAAAAAGGGAACCGTCCCTGCGCCGGGCTGACAGCCGCCGCTGATCGCCGATCAGCCGGGTGCTCGGACGGGCCGCGTAGCGGGCCCGCAGCTCCGGGTGGCGGGGCATGACGTCCTCGGGCACGAGGACGTCGATGCTGCGGCCGATCAGCTCCTCGCGGTTGTAGCCGAACACCCGCAGGCACTGATGGTTGGCGGCCACGATGATGCCGTCGGGCCTCACGCACATCATGGCGTCGGGCGAGCCGTCGAGAAGCACCTCGAGGCGGTCCTCGGCCAGCTCCCGCCTCGACACGTCGAGCGTCACCACCTGGAGGTAGGGCGCGTCCCGGTCCGGATCCCGGACCACGCTCACCCAGCAGTCGGCCCACACCGGGGGTCCGCCGGGACGGGCGTAACGACGGCGGAAGTACAACGGGCTTTCCTGCCCGGTGCCGAGGCGCCGGAGATGCTCCTCCACCGTCGGGCGCCCGTCGGCCTCGACGAGCTCCACGGCGTGGCGGCCGATCATCTCATCCGGTCGGTGGCCGGTCAGCGACGCCGCGGCCGGGTTGGCGGCCAGGATGGTGCCGTCCATATCGGTCAGCACGATCCCGATCGGGCTCTGCTCGTAGAGGGTGCGGAGGCTCGCCGTGCTCACGTAACCATCCGGACCAATCACCATGGACCACCCTTAACCCAGCAAACGCGACGCAACGCTACACACCCTGCGGTATCGGATGCGGTTTACGGTCAGCCGTAGAACGCGATCACCGGGTGGAGAGGCTCGGCGGCGATGGCGACCTCATCGTGGCCGGTGACGGCGCCCACCGCGACCATCCGAGCCAGGACATGACGGCGCCGGGCCAGGGCGGCCGAGAGGTGCCCGTGGGGGTCGTAGCGGCTCGGGGCCTGCACCAGGCCGGCCAGCAGGGAGGCCTGGCCCCAGCTCAGCTGGTCGGCGGCCACCCCGAAGTAGTGGAGGGCGGCGGCGCTCACCCCGTAGGCCCCGTCGCCGAAGTAGGCGGCGTCGAGGTACATGGACAGGATGGTGTTCTTGGAGAAGTCGTGGTCCAGCTTGGCGGCCAGCGCCACCTGCTCGGCCAGAGCCAGCGGGTCGGTCCGCCCCGGGGTGTAGAGCATCTTGGCCAGTTGCACCTCGATGGTGGCCCCGCCGTAGTTGGGGTCGCGGGTCACGAACCCCCACGCCGCCCGCAGCGCACCACGAGGGTCGACAGCCCAGTCGGAGCGGTAGCGACTGTCCTCGGTGGCGAGCAGGGCGGCCGCCACCCTCGACGGCACCTGCCCGTCGAGGCCGGGGGCGTGATGGGTCGCCAGCAGGGCCCGCACCTTCTGCGGGGCGGTGGACACCGAGGGGGTGGCGACCAGGAGGGCAGCGAACGCGGTGGCCGTGAGGCCCAGCACCGCCAGCGCCGAGGCCAGCAGGAGCCGCAGTCTGCGCCGCAGCCGGCCCCGGCGGGAGGGGTGGCGCGCGGGGACGCCAGGAGAGGGCTCGGACGCCGAGCGGCGGGTATCGACCTGGGCTGCCATGGCGCAGTTCGACCCTACCCACGGGCCAGCCCGGAGGCTCGCCGCCCGGCCTCGCCCCGAACCACACAGTCAGGACATTCGAGCACTGTCAGTGAAGTTCGGGGGGGCCGTCAAGTGCCCGCTCCAGGGGTGGGTAAGGTCGGAGGCGGGTCAGCCCCCAGACCAGTCGGAAGTAGGTGTCGTGGCCGAGCAAGAGTCGTTGATCGCGGAGCGGGTCGTGGACCTGCCCCCGGAGAAGCCGTTGAGCGTGAAGATATGGCAGCACGTCGCGGAGGGCTTCTGGCGCGTCGACGTGGGCCGCCACGGTGGTCCTCCGTGGTCGACCACCACCGTGGGCGACGGTGACAGCTTCATGATGAACCTGATATCGGCCGCCCTGAGCGACGAGGCCCTGGCCTGGCGCCACCTGGCTCAGTGGGGCCGCGACCTGACCGCCCACTCCCCCCGTCCCGCTCCCCTCATCCCCTGACGCCGGGCTACGGCCCGGCGCAGCGGCGCTAGAGTGCGGCGGCGATGACGACGACGACCCCCGAACCCCTGGCGGATCTCGCCGCCGAGTTGGTCCGCGCCGGCGCGTCGGTACCCGACGCCGCCGAGGCGCTCACCGCTGCGGCGGGAGGCGACCGCCGCCGGATCGAGCTGGCCCGCGACCGGGCCGCGGCGCAGGTAGGGGCGAGGGTGGACGACTTCGAGGCCAGCGCCGTGCTCCAGCTGCTCAACCGGGTCCTGAGCCACGTTCCGGTCAAGGACCCGCTGGACTGGAAGCCCCGCTGGGGTCAGCGTTTCCGCCGACCCTGACCTCCCCCGCCCTAGCGCGAGCTCCCGTCGAAAGCCGAGATCTTCACCCCGCGGGCCATCACGTCGCGCAGGAACCGGCCGGGATCGCTGACCATCTCGGCCAGACCGGCCGACCCCGAGCGGGCGAGCCACCCCTGACCGGCCCACAGCGCGGCGGTGGCCGACACCACGGCGGCGACCACCGCCGGCGGTGAGGCGGCGCCGAGCACTCTCGCCTCGGGCCGGCCGTCGGCCCACCCCCGGACCTCCACCCTGACCGCGCCGAGCAGGCCCTCGGGGTGGGGTGGCCGCAGCATCGGCAACCACGAGGTGAGCCGGTCACGTCGGGTAGCGGCCAAGCGCGAAGTGATACGCCGGGCGGCGCTGAAGGCCGGAGCGAGGAGGAGGGGATCGGCCAGAGCCGCCCGGTAGCAGTCGGCACCGCCCACCGGTTCGGGGAACCAGACCAGCTCCCGGCCCGACCCGCTGGCCCGGCGCCGGAAGGTGCCCTCCCGGTAGTCGAAGGCGATGCCCGCCAGGGCGGCGTGGTGGCGGCGGGCACAGGCCGGCCCTCCGGTACCGAACGCCGCGACGTGCACCTCGTCGACGGAGTCCAAAGCGGCACCGATGTAACGGGCCAGGATGCACGACAGCCCCGGCGCCATGGCCGTTCCGGCCGCCACGCTGCGCCCCCCGGCGCGAGCGTGCCCGTCGAGCTCGACGAGGTGGCGGACGTCGATCGGGTCGTCGACCGGGCACACCACGTGGCTGCGGGCGTCGATGGCGCCGAGGGCCAGGCGTCGAACGGCTCCAGGCACAGCGATCACCGTCACGTCGGCCTGCTCGACCGGACCGTCAGGCGGCATCCGCCGGAGGGTGACCGGCCGGTCCAGGCGGCCCAGGCGGGACTGGACCCGTTCGGGGTGACGGTGCAGAACAGTCAGGCGCTCGACCTCCGGCTCGGCGAGGAGAAGGTCGACGACCCGGGCTCCCACCGCCCCGTAGCCGACCACCGTTACCCGCACGACGACCCCCCCGTGGTCGTCGGGCAGCGGCGACCGCCACCCCTGGACCCGCCGCCCGAACGGGCCGCGAGGCGCGCCACCCCGGACACGAGCTAGCCGATCTCGTCGGGCGGAAGCTCCCGCCAACCGCCCCGTCGGGGGGGAACGCCTCCCGATCCCCGTAGGCGAACGATGGCGGCGATCACCGCCGTCACGCTCAGCGCGGCGGCGGCTCTGCGGATGGCCTTCATCGAAGCGGATACTAGAAGACCCGGGCCGGGGATCAGGACAGGGGCGAGGTGGCCAGCCTCACGGTGTCTACGGGGTGGCCGTCAGGCGACGAGCCGGTCCAGGTGATGGTGAGCTCGGAGAACTGCGGCCCGCTGCTGGTGGTCACGACCTGTCCCAGCTCGAGGGTGGCGGGGGCCGGGCCGTGGCCGGTGAGGTCTACCTGCCCCTGTCCCTGAGCGCCCGTCGAGCTCCACGACTGCCAGCTGACCCCGGTGGCCATGGAGGTGGCGACACCGCAGGTGATGAGCAACCGGACCGGTTCGTAGGCGCCACCACCGCAGTCATAGACGGTGGGGGTGAGCGGCTGAGCCCCGGCACTGGTGCTCGACGACAGGGACGAGCTCGTCGGCGCAGCCGGTGCGGAAACCCCGATGTGCGAGCTCGACGAGCAGGCCGCCAGCAGGGCGGACGACGCCACAACCGCCCCGGCGAGCACCGTCGCTCTCACCGCATCGCCCCGGTCCCCGGGGCCACCGCTCGCCGCCGGCCCGCCGACGCGGCTCCGCCGGCCGCGCCCACCAGGACCGTCGCCGCAGTCAGCCAGGTCGCGTCCGCCGGTCGGCCACCGGCCCCGCCCATGGCCGCGGCGACAGCCAGACCGCCGGCCACCCCGACCTGGACGCCGATGACCGCCCGGCGCACGACGGCCCCGGCCGCGTCCACCCGCTGGTGCAGGGACCGCAGAGCGGCGGCATCGGCGGCCCGTGAGGTGAGGAACACGGTGCAGCCCCGGGCCAGGCCGAACACGACGCCCAGCGCCGACGCGACCAGCGGTGACCCGCTCAGCGCCCCGAGGGCCACCACCAGCAGAACCGAAGCGGTCATCATGTAGGTGGCCACACCCACGCCGATCTGCCACCCGAACCCGGCGCCGTACACCCACGGCCGGTAGCGGGCCATCCAGCGGTCGTCGACCTGACGGCGGATCAGGGGCAGGACCGCGCCGAACACATCAGCGTCGAGGAGCGCGCCCAGGGCGGCCAGAGCAGCCGCCGCGGCCAGAGCCCATGGCCCGCCCGGGCCGAAGGCCCCTACGGCGGCGGCCAGGGCGGCCGACACCGCCCCGAGGGTGGCCCCCCCGGCGGCCGCCCCGACGACGAACCAGGTCGCGGTGGCCCAGTAGCGGTGACCGCGGCCCTTCTCTCCGAAGGGGGTGATCGACGACATCATGGACAGACCGCAGGGCGAGTAGGTGGATCGGGTCGCCGCCGCGACAGCCACCGCAGCACCGGCGAGGAGCAGGATCATGGTCATATCCCCTGTCCGAAAGACTTGGCGTCACCGAAGTTGTACACGTTGCCGGTCTGGCCGACCATCCAGTAGCCGTTTCCCGTCGGGGAGGGGGCCATTCCGACGATGGGCGCCGGCAGCGCCAGCCCCCCGAGTGAACCGTGGAACACGGCGTCGCCGAAGGAGAAGATGCCCCCGTCGGACGCCACCAGCCAGTAGCCCTTCCCGGTGGGCGTGGCGGCCATGCCCACTATCGGCTGGGCCAGCTGCACACCACCGAGGGAACCATGGAAGTCGGCGTCGCCGAAGGAGAAGATGCCCCCGTCCGACGCCACCAGCCAGTAGCCCTTCCCGGTGGGCGTGGCGGCCATGCCCACGACGGGCTGCACGAGGGCCACGCCGCCGGTCGACCCGTAGAACGGGGCGTTGAAGTCGAATACCCCTCCGTCGGAGGCGACGAAGCGGTAACCACCGCTCTGATCGTCGGGGGCGAGACCCACGATGGGTTGGACCAGCTGCACCGAGCCTGTCGAGCCGTCGAAGGCGGCATCACCGAAGCAGAAGATCCCCCCGTCGGCTCCGACCAGCCAGTATCCCTTGCCGGTGGGCGTCGATGCCATGCCGACGATCGGTTTGTCCAGCTTGACGCCGGTGAGGGAACCGTAGACGACGGCGTCCCCGTAGGCGAAGACGGCCCCGAGATCATCGGTGAGCCAGTAACCGCCGCCGTCGGGGGTCACGGCCATCCCGACCGCGACCGGCACGACGGGATAGCTGGTCGGGCCGTCCTGGCAGGGTGCGTAGTGGTTGGCGGTGTTCTCGTCGGTCTGGGCCACCGTCGTGCAGGTGCTGTCGAGCTGCCATGGGGGGGTGCACGACACGACCCGGCAGGCGATGCGCCCGCTGCAGGCGATCTCCATGTGGCACTGGCCGTAACGGAACTCGGTGCAACCGACGTGGCGGTTGTCGCAGGTGCCGAGGGCGCACTCGCAGGTCAGGTTGTCGCAGGATGGACAGAAGGCCCCGCCCCCGCAGCCGCAGCCCTGGCACTCCCCCTGGCAGTCGATGTAGTAGCGGGGACCGGCGCAGTAGGCCGACCCGTCGGCCTTCCACCATCCACCGGCGAAGGTTCCGGGGGGGCAGGCGTTGATCCCGTTGGTGATGGTGCAGCAGAACTGGGTGTAGCCGTCGCAGCAGTACGACGAACAGTCGCAGTTGGTGCCCGGGGCACACTCGCAGATCGCCGCGTAGGCGGTCCCGGGGCGCAGGAGCAGATCGGCGGGGGCCACGGTCACGGCCGTGGCCGTAACGGTGGCCCTGGCCAGAAAGCCACGACGGGACGTCCGCGACAGGAGCAGGTTGCCGATCCCGGCGGTGATGGTCATCGAGCAGGCCTTTCGAGGGGATTGGTCCAGATCAGATAGGCCAGACCGGCGGTGACCACCGTCACCAGGGCAAGTGGCCAACCCTGCCACGGCCCGCCGGTGAACGCCCGGTCGATACGCCCCGGCGCGCCCACCGACCACCACACCGAGACGGCGGCGGCCCCGGCGTCGAGGACCAGGTGGGCCAGGCCGGGACGGGCGTCGGGGCGCCCGAAGCATCCGCACGACGACAGGGGCCAGCCCCGGGTCAGGGCCAGCCCCACGAACACGGTGAAGGCGGCGTAGGCGGCAGCCACCAGGCCCCCGGTGACCGGTCCGGGGAAAGCCAAGGCGGCCACCCCCACCACGACCTCGGCCAAGGCCCCGGCCCGGACCAGGTTGCGGTGCGACGGCAGGTGGGCGACCCGCAGGGCCCTCGCCGTGTCGTCGGGGCGCCACAGCTTGGCGACCCCGGCTCCCGCCAGTAGGACGGCAGCGGCGAGGAACGGGGCGGCCACAGCCGGGGCGCTCACCCGCCGGTTTCCACGAAGAAGGTGCCGATGACCTGGTTGGCCCGCGCCGTCAGGGTCACCCGGTTGGCCATGGCCCCGATCACCGAGTACAGGCAGAACGCCCGTCCCTGAATGGTGAAGAACCGCTGGACTCCCGCCTGGCCGACGATGGTCCGCTGCAGCTGCCGGGGGCGGAACATGTCCGGCGTCAAGCCGGGCACCCCCTGCAGTCGACCGAACAGCGCCGAGGCGGCCGCGTCGGGCCCGAACTCGAGGAATCCCACGAACACGTCTGTCGGCCCCAGGGTCTCGACCAGGCCCCCGCCGTAGTCACCCCGTCCGGGGACGAGCGGCACCGTGGCGGCGTGGACGACGGGGTAGGTGACCTCGCCGGCGAGGGGGGGACGCTGGTAGATGGTCGCCTCCCAACCCGACGGCGGAGCCAGCGACAGCCCGGCCGAGCTGATGCGCCGGATGGAGCTCATCCGGCCCCGCCGCCGTCGCTGATCGTCGTGGGGTAGAGGCGCGGGTCTCCGGGCGCGATGCCCGCGGCGCGCAGCTGGCGGTCCACTGCGTCATCGCGTTGCTGGTCGGCCCGCGACCGCTCGTGGAGACCCCGCCGCGACGACGGCGGGGAGGTCGTCCCGTCGGCCACGGCATTGGCCACCAGGGCCTTGACCTCCTCCCAGCCGGCGGCCACCCCCTCGCCGACGACGCGGCCGGCGGGCCCCGATATGTAGACGAAGTAGGGGGCGTAGGGGATGTCGTAGTGGTCCCACAACTCGCTCGACATCACCACCGGAGTGGCGCCGGCCAAGGCGGCGATGGCACCAGGCGACTCGGCGTCGGCTCCCCGGGTCACCGCGACCAGACGGGCCCCTCCGGGGACATCGGCCGGGGTGGCCCGGAAGGCCTCCCAGAACGCCCGACAGGTTGCGCACCCCGACGTGAGGAAAGCCACCAGGGTGTCATGGCGCACATCGGCCACGGCCAGGCTGATGGCATCCCCGGTGGGGGTGGTGCCGGTGAGGTCGATCACGTCGGTGACCTCGGGGCGGGCCGGGGTGGGCCGGACGGTGGGCGAGCCGACCGGCACCGCTCCCGGCGCTGACGCCGCGGGGTCGAGGTCCACGCCCATCTGGTGGAGAGCCCGAAGGACCTCTGCGTGACCGCGCAGGAGCCCGGCGACCAGCAGGGCGAGGAGCGCCACCACCACCGTCAACCCGACCACCAGAGCGGTCATCGGCCACGCCCGTGACGAGAACTCATGCAGACATTGTTAGCGCACCGGCCCGACGCCGATTCAAGTCACCCCGGGCCGCTTCGGGTCGGGCCGGCGCTCACCCGATCGGTTCCCGCAGGTGCTCGATGGTCCGGGAGAGGACCCTCGAAACCTGCATCTGGCTCACGCCGATCTCCTCCACCACCTGCCGCTCGGTTCAGCCTTCGAAGCTGTCCCGGCGCGGCCCGAGGGGCAGGCCACGGATGTCCGCCAGGCTGAACGCCACCGGGCTGATCTCCCGGCGGGGCGAGGTGAAAGCGTCTACCGGCAGGGCCATACTGCACTCGGGCACAGTCGGGGCGGCCCTGACCGCCGGCTCGGCCGGGCGGAGGGTCGCCCTCGACCGGGTGAGGGTCACGACGCTGGCGGGGGTGGTCCCGCTAGGCGCTCCCGGTCGACAGTGGAGGCTAGCGACCTACGGTGGGGGCATGCCTGCGGCACCACCCCCTGACGACCTATTCGATGCCGCCGTGCGCCAGCGGATCGAGGAGAGGGCGCCCCTGGCGGCGCGCATGAGGCCCCGCCGCATCGACGAGATCGTCGGCCAGAAACACCTGCTCGGACCGGGGGCACCGTTACGCTCGCTGATCGACACCGACCGGCTGTCATCGGTGGTGCTGTGGGGCCCGCCCGGTACCGGCAAGACCACCCTGGCGTCGGTGGTGGCCGGCGTGACCAGGCGGGAGTTCGTCTCCCTCTCGGCGGTGACGGCCGGGGTGAAAGACGTGCGGGAGGTGCTGGAGGCCGCCCGCCGGCGCCTGGGCGAGCAGGGGCAGGGGACCATCCTGTTCCTCGACGAGGTACACCGGTTCAACAAGGGCCAGCAGGACGCCCTCCTGCCGGGGGTCGAGTCGGGCCTGATCACCCTGATCGGGGCCACCACCGAGAACCCCTTCTTCGAGGTCAACGCGCCTCTGCTCAGCCGTTCCACGGTGTTCCGCCTGGAGCCCCTCTCGGAGGAGGAACTGGCCACCCTGATCGACCGGGCGCTCCTCCACGAGGCGGCCGAGATGGACCACGAGGCCCGCGCCCATCTGAGCGACCTAGCCGGCGGCGACGCCCGGGCGGCGTTGACCACCCTGGAGACGGCTCTGGCCCTCGCCGAGGCTTCCGGTCGACGCCGGGTCACCCTCCACGACGTGGAACAGGCCCGCCAGGCCCGGGTGCTGCGCTATGGCGACGACGACCACTACGACGTCATCTCGGCGTTCATCAAGTCCATCCGCGGCTCGGACCCCGACGCGGCGCTGTACTGGCTGGCCCGGATGCTGCAGGCCGGCGAGGACGCCCGGTTCATCGCCCGCCGGCTGGTGATACTGGCATCCGAGGACGTCGGCATGGCCGACCCCATGGGCCTGGTCTTGGCTGATGCCGCGGCCCGGGCGGTGGAGTTCGTGGGCCTGCCCGAGGCGCAGCTCAACCTGGCCCACGCCGTGGTGCACCTGGCCTGCGCCCCCAAGTCCAACCGGGTGACGGCGGCCCTGGCCCGCGCCGCCGAGGACGTGGCCGAGCGCCCCGCCGGCCCCGTCCCCGCCCCCCTGCGGTCGGTGCACCCGCAGCAGCGGCGCCAGACGGGTGAGGGAGTGGGGTACGCCTATCCCCACAGCGACCCGAGCGGCTTCGTCGCCCAGCAGTACCGGCCGCAGGAGGTCGACGGACGGGTCTACTACCGGCCTTCACCGCACGGGGCCGAAGCCGCCGTCGCCGAGCGTCTCAGGCGTCTGTGGGGAGACGAGGCCTACGACTCGGAGGAGTGGTGGAGATTCGAGAAGTTCCGCGACCCGTCACGGTGACGGGAGCGACGAGGTGAAGCCGTCGAGGATGGAGGCCAGCTCGTAGGGGCGTTCCTGCATCAGCTGATGGCCGGCCCCGGCCAGCACCTCGAGTCGGGCGTCTGGGAGCAGCCGGGCGATGCGGCGGGCCGCGAACACGGGTGTGAGCAGGTCCCGGGACCCGACCAGGACCAGGGACGGGGTGCTGACCCGCGGGAGGGTCCGGCGGGCATCGTGGTCGAGCAGGTCCACCCCGCAGGAGAGCACCGTCGACTGGGGGGCCTCGGCCCCGCAGCGGCGGACCTCGTCGACGGCGCGCGCCGAGGGCCGGGAGCCGAACGCCAGGCGGGTCACCAGCCACGACAGGTCGCCGTCGCCGAGGGGCCGCTCGGGTAGCGGCCGTCCCGAATCCTGGCGGCCCTGGGCCCACCGGCCGACGGCGCGCACCGCGGGCCGTAGCGGCTCGGGCGCCACCTGGTAGGCCGCGGTGTTCATGAAGACCAGGCCGTCGACCCGCTCGGACAGCTCCCGCCGGTGGCTCCCGGCGAACTCCATGAGGATCATGCCGCCCATGGAGTGTCCGACCACCACCGCGTGGCGCAGGTCCAAGTGGTCGAGGACGGTGGCCACATCCCTCGCCGCGGCGACCCGGCCCAGTCCGTCCTGACCGCCCAGGGACCGTCCGTGGCCCCGCACGTCGAGGGCCATCACCCGGTAGCGGTCGGCCATGAGGTGGAACTGGGGGGCCCAGGCCCGGGCCTGGAGGGTGATCCCGTGGATCAGCAGGAGCGGACGGCCCGTTCCTCGCTCCACCAGGTGCACCGACCCGCCGTCGGCGGCGGCGAGCTCGTGGTGGACCACGTCACCGGGCAACTCGTAGAGCGGGTCCAGACCAGGGTCGCTCCGGGCCCGGACCGCCGACGCCGAGCGGGTCAGGGCCAGCCGGCCGGCCAGCCCGACAGCACCAGCGGCCAGAACGGCCGGCAGCGGGTTGCGGTGGCGCATCAGCCCATCCTGTCAGCCGGCGAAGGCGACCTCCACGAAGTCCCTGGACTCGAGGGTGGGCGCCACGTAACGGTCGGCGGGCCGCTGCATCTGCGGGTACAGCTTGGTGCCGGTCAGGAGGGTCGGCTCCGCCGGGTTGGGGTGGGTGTAGATGTTGAACGTCACCCACTCGGGGTTGATGTCGAGGGTCATGGCCCGAACGGCGCCGGCCCGCTGGAGGGCCTCGGCCAGCGTCTTGGCGGTCAGAGCTGGCCCCGCCACGTACACCAGCGCCCCATCGGCGGTGACGCCCACCCCGGAGCGGGCCACCACAGTCGAGGTGTTGAGAGTGGCGCCCCACACCGCGGTGTCGTAGTAGGTCGCCGACGCCGACACCTGGCCCTGGTCGACCATGGGCACCAGGTTCTGCAGCACCGACACCACGTTGGGCGTCATGGTCACCTCGCTACCCCAGGCACCCACGTCGACCTTGCCGTTGCTGTAGAACACCAGCGAGGCGGCTCCGGGGACGAGCGGCACGGCGGTCCGGCCATCGAGGTAGAACCCGCCGTGGGCGTCCTGGAAGCGGAAACCCCCGTTGAAGGCGGCCAGGATGGACGGCGCCTCAGCCGGGGTGATGTAGGGCGGGTGGGACCAGGTGCCCCCCGGTTCGGTGAGCCCGGGGATGAGCGACAGGTGCAGCATCAGCGGGTCCATCCACACCGCGCTGGTGATCTCCGAGGTATAGACGTTGTCAGCTCGGAACTGAGCCTCGTACATGGCGGCGTGGCCGTTGACGATGGGCCCGATGGGCAGCCACTGGCCCTCCCCGGCCAGCGCCGGTGACACGACCAGCGGGACGGAAGCCGGCGTGGGGAGGAACTGCTGCACCGGGGTGGTCGGCTGGCTGCCGGCGATCTGCACCTTGGCTTCGGGGTTGAGACCCTTGGGCGCCCCACCCTTGGCCGGCTGGTGGGCGGTGTAGTAGTAGGACTCGAACTGGCTGACCAACGGCCCCATGCCGTGGGATCTCATCCAGTCGGCCCACTTGGCCGAGAAGCTCTCGTTGCCCGGGGTGCTGTAGGCCGACACCACCGACCAGAGACCGAGCGAGGCGATCACGACCAGCACGGCCCCGGTTACAGCCAGGGCCACCCGGGCCGATGACCGGCGACCCGGCGGACGCCGCCGCGGTGCTCCGAAGGTGGTCTCGATGGCCTCGTAGGCGGGGGGCAGGATGGAGCGTTCGGTCCGGGTCATCGCGCCCGTCCACCGGCCGTCCGGGCCACTTCTACCTCCGTGGCGAGGAGAGCCAGCGTGGGACAGGCGGCCACGGCCCGGCGGGCGTGCGCCTCGAGGTGGTGCGGGACCGGCTGCTCGGAGACCATCGGGTAGCCCCAGTCGTCGAGCTGGATCAGCTCCGGGAGCAACTCAGCGCATATCCCGTGGGCGTCGCAGCGGATCGGGTCGACCACGAGTCGACGGGTCCGGTTCAAACCATTACCTCCGAGTAGCGAGGAAGAGCCAGGGACGGAGGCGGCCTCCGGCAGTCCCCTCCATGACGGTGGCTTTCTATCTCCCTTGCAAATACCTGAATGCCACTACGGATCATACGGACTGCACCGTCAGGATGCTTGCATGCCCCACGCCCGTCGATCATCCACAGCCACCGGTCGATCTGGGCGTTCCACTTGTTGGGGGCGCCGGCCGACAGCAGGCGACCGAGGCCGTCGGCCACCGTCGGCAGGCCCCGGGCGCACGGACCGCACTGCCCGGCGGACTGACCGGCCATCCACGCAGCTATCATGGCCACTGCTTTCAGACCGCAGGTGTGGGGCCCGACCACGACCAGCGAACCGCAGCCCAGGCTGGCCCCGGCCGACCCGAGCCAGGCGGGATCGAGGCGGGCCGAGGTGGCCGCAGCGGGGCCGAGCCAGGTGCCGGCATACCCCCCGACGAGCACCCCCTGAACGGGCTGGTCGGCGCCGGCCGGGGCCAGCACGTCGACCAAGGGGGTGCCCATGGCCACCTCGTAGACTGAGGGGTGGCGCACGTCGCCGGTGACGGTGACGAGGGCGGTCCCGGGATGGGCGTCGGTGCCAAGAGCACCGAACCACGACGATCCGAACCGCCCGATCAGGGCCACGTGGGCGAGGGTCTCGGCGTTCTGGACCAGCGTCGGACGGCCGTCGACGCCCCGCTCGTAGGGGCGCCGACCGAACGAGGGCAGGGCCGGGTTCCCGTTGATCCAATTGACCAGGGCCGACTCCTCCCCGGTCACGTAGCCGGGGGGAGCGGCTTCGAGGCGGAACGGGACGGCGTCGAGCCCCCGCCCGGCCCGCTCCGAGATGGCCAACCCGCAGGCCCGCAGCGCCGCCGAGGCGCGGCGATCGACGCAGACGATGACCTCCGAGGCCCCGAGGGCGCGGGCCGCCAGGGATGCCCCGTCGAGGACGAGGTGGGGGGCGTGGACCAGCAGCGTCTTGTCCTTGTTGCTCGCCGGCTCGCCCTCGGTGGCGTTGACCACCACCACGGGTCGGCCGCCGGCGGCGAGGGCCGCCCACTTGCGGGCCGTCGGGAACCCGGCGCCCCCCCGGCCGCCGAGGCGGCTGCGCCCGAGCTCGTCGAGCAGCTCCGGTCCCCGCCGGGGCGGGCCGCCCCACCGCGACAGGTGGGAGGCGAGGTCGGGACGGGCGACGGTGGCCAACAGCCGGGGCAGCTGGCTGGCGTCGGGGGCGGTCACGGGTGGCTCCCCGTCGCGCCGACGGCGGGGATGGTAGACACCGGCGGCGTTCCCGCCCGGCGGGCCCAGCCGGCGCGCAGCGGCCCCTGCTCGGCCCAGACCGCCACGACCAGCAGCAGCACCGCGGCGGAAGCCGCGGCGGTGAGGCGGTACGAGCCGGGGGCCCGGGCCCAGCGGGTGGTGAGCCGCCAGGCGAGGGCGGCGACCACGAGCGCCGTGCAAACCAGGTAGAGCAGCTGCACCCAGCCGATCCGGGCGTCGGAGCCGGTGCCGAGGCCGTGGACGAGAGCCACCGGCCAGCAACCGTAGGCCAGCCAGTGCACGGCTCGCCACCCGCGGTGACCGATGTACTGGCGGATCAGGCTGGTCACGATCAGGGTCACGAGCAGATCGAAGGCCAAGGCGCCGAGGCCCAGCCAGAACGGGCGGTAGCGGCCGATGAACGGCACCACCGCGTCGACGAGGGCGATCGGAGCGAAGGGATCGGCGACGGCGGTGAGGATGTGCACGGCGAGCAGACCGACAGCCACCAGGGAGGCGTTGCGGTGCAGCCCGGAGATCACGAAGCGGGGCAGCCCGGGACGGGCGTAGCGCGCCAGTTGGGCCACGCCGAGAGCCACCGTGAGGCTGAGCAGGACCAGGCTGACCAGCCCGAAACCCCTGGTCAGGTACCACAGCACCTTGGGGTTGGCGGCGCCTAGCAGCATGTCGGAACCTCGCTCGGCCATCCGGCCACGGTGACCGGCGCACCACCCGGCGGCACCAGCCGGGCGGGCAGGCCGAGCCGCACCAGCCACCCCGGCGCGCCCTCTCCCATGACGATGGCGGCGCAGGAGGCGATGTTGGCGTCCAGGCAGGATGCTGCGGCCACGCTCACCAGCCGCCAGCGCTCTTCGGCGGGCAGGGAGGTGGCCGGGTCGATCAGGTGGTGGACGGATCGACCGCCGCGCCGCCAGCGGCGCACCGAGGTACTCGAGGTGGCCAGGCCCCCGTCGCGGATGGCCACCACCGGCCCGGGCCCGTCGAGAGGGGCAGCGTGGTCCTCGGTGATGCGGACCGGCCAGCCCGCGTCGGGGGCCGGTCCGGCCACGGCGATGTCCCCCCCGAGCCCGACCAGCACCCCGACCCCGGTCCGCTCGGCGATACGGCGCGCCGCCCGGTCCGCGCCCAGAGCCTTGGCCGTCGCCCCCAGGTCGAGATGGACCCCGACCGGCAGGGCGATGGTCGACTGGGCGGTGTCCACAGCGACGCATCGCCAGCCCGGGACCGGGCGGACGGCGAACTCGACCGGCGGCCCGTCAGGGGCCAGGGCGGCGAAATCCCGGTCGTAGCCGGCCACCTCGAGGGCCCGGCCGACCGTCGGATCGACCCTCCCGTCGGTGAGCCGGGCGGCCCGCAGAGCCTGCTGTACCGCCTCGAGCAGGAGCCGCGACACCTGGACCGGTCGGCGCCCCGACGAGGCGTTGAGACGGTACAGCTCGCTGTCGTCGCGGAAGCGGCTGCAGGCCAGGTCCAGCTGGTCGATCTCGTCGAGCAGGACTTCGAGCGCCTCCGCCTCGGCCCCGGGGTCGGTGAGCACCAGAGCGGCCGTGGAGCCCAGCGCCGGGAAGGGTTCCACGGCGTGCAGAGAGGTCACGACCCTCCGGAGCTGACGACCGGGGGGTTGTAGACCGGCTGCGGGGGTGCCGTAGGGGGGGTGAGGGTCTGGGGTGCCTGGTAGGTGGCCGAGCCGCCGTCGCCGGCCGCCGTCGCCGGCGCAGCGGTGGTCGGCGTGGCGCTCGTAGCCGGCGACGCCGCCGCCGAGTGCCCCGGAAAGGCCTTGGCCACCCCCACCGAGAACACCCCGGCCGAGACGAAGGCGCCGGCGGCGAGGAGCCGGGTGCTGGTGGACAGGCGGAGGAGGCCGTCGTCGCGAACCCGCTCCCGCCTCATCGCTTCAGCTTCGTGGACATCGATTCCCAGTGTGGGACGGTCGAGCCCAGAAAAGGATTAGAGGTAGGTAAAGATTCGATCAAGGAAGCCTCAGTGTCCGATGAAAGCCGGCAGGTTGGCCAGGTAGTGAGTGGTGGCGCTCCGCATGGAGAGACCTAGGACCACGCCGACAGCCAGGCTGCTGACGAGCAGCCACTGCCGGGCCGACGCCCCTCTCACCTGGGAGCGGGTGCGGCGGGCCAGGTCGAGCGGGGCCAGGTGTGCGGTCTCGACGATGTGGCCGAGCACGTGTACGGCCATGGCGCCGAACCAGAGCACGAAACTGGCCCGGTGCAGAGTCAGCAGGTTCCCGCCGAGGGCCTTGGGGTAGAGGACCGCCCCGACCCCGGAGGCGAACAGGACGACGGTGAGCACCACCACCACCGGTCCGAGGAGACGCAGGAGGGCGGGAGGAGGACCTTTGCGGCGGTAGGCGGGAGCCCCGCTGTAGTAGCGGACGAACCGCCAGGTCGTCGAGGCCATCTTCAGCGCCACGGGAGGGATCAGCAGCATGCCTATGAACACGTGCAGCTGCAGGTGCTGGCGGATCCCGAGGATGGTGAGGCCCTCGGCCAACAGCAGCACGAGGAGGACCATGGCGGTGGCACCGGTGAGGCGCGAGTTGGACTCCACCCCGGAGTCGCCCCGACGCCGGCGCTGCACCTGCGGGCGCTGGCCTACCGGCTGGCGCTGCGCGTACTCGAACCGGGGCCACCCGGAGTCGTCGACGACCACACTCCGCAAGGTAGAGGCCCGATCCCGCCTCCTATGGGCAGCCGGGCCAAGCTTTGCCGAACCTTTACCTGTGCAGCGACCGTGAGCCCGGGCGGGGGGAGGGGGGCAGCGACACGACGGCGTCGAGGCCGCCGCTCGGGACGGGTCGGAGGCTCACCTCCAGCCCGTTGCGGTGGGCCAGCTCGGCGACTATGGCCAGGCCGAGCCCGCTGTGACCCGAAGGCCGGGCGGACCCCTGCCAGAAGCGGTCGAACGCCCGGTGACGGTCCTCCTCCGACATCCCCGGGCCTTCGTCGCTCACGTGGACCTCGGCGCCGCCGGCGGGGCCGGACTGGAGGATCATGCGGATAGTGGTCGACGCCGGGCTGATCTCCACGGCGTTGGCCAGCAGATTGTCCAGGATCTGCTCCAGGTCCCCGGGGTTCAGGGGGCAGCGGTAATCGTCGGGCAGGCTGCTGCGACATTCGAGCACCACGCCCTTCTCGGCGGTCAGCGGCGCCCACGCCACGCAGCGTTCGTCGAGTACCGAAGCCACGTCGATGTCGGCTCGGGAGACGATCTCGTGACCGGCCCGGCCGAGCGTGAGCAGCCCGTCCACCAGCCGCGACAGCCGCTGGACCTCCCGCCCGACGGCGGCGATGGAATCCTGGCTGGCGACATCGGCGGTCGCTTCGAGATTCTCCAGTCGCAGCCGCAGGGCGGTCAGCGGCGATCTGAGCTGGTGGGAGGCGTCGGCCACGAAGCGACGCTGGCCCTCGATCAGCCCGTCGAGCCGCCCCGCCATGTGGTTGAACTGGCGGGCCAGGGAGCGGATCTCGTCGGGTCCGACCTGCTCGCTGGCCCGCAGCCCGAGCTCACCGCGACCGAAGCGGTCGACGGTGGTCTCCAGCCGGGCCAGCGGACGGGCCAGGGAGCGGGCCAGCACGACACCGGCCAGGCCGGCGATCACGATGGCGCCGAGGGCGAACAGGCCGAGGGCCAGCCAGATCTCGTGGATCCGCCGTTCGGTCAGCTCGGCCGGGGCGGCGAGGACGACGGCCGCCACGGTCTGGCCGTTCTCCACGATGGGCACCGCGGTCACCGCGAAGGCGTCCCCCTCGTCCTCGCTGAACACCGCGACGGTCTGGCCGGCGAGGGCCCGGGCCATGAGGCCGCCCCACTCGTTTCGCACCTCGTCGTGGGCCTCGGTGCTCGACGAGGCCAGGACCGCTCCCGACACCGACTCGAGCACGACCTCGCCACCGGTGCGGCTGCCGTAGCCGGCCACGGTGGAGCTCAGCCGGCTCCGGTGGGCGGGGCCGAGCGAGTCGTTCACCAAGGCGACGAGCCCCGCCCCCTCCTTCTCGACCTGGTTGGTGGCGAGCTGCCTCTCGAACCGCTGCGCCAGAGTGGCGAGCGGGGCCTCGAGGACGAGCAGGATGAGCACCGCCAGACCGAGGTAGGAGATGAGGAGCCGGCGGGTCAAGCGTTACCGACCAGGGCCCCGCCCAGGCGCAGGCCGACCTTGCGCACGGTCTCGATCCAGTCCGGATTGCCGAGCTTCTTGCGCAGCGACGCCACGTGCACGTCGACGGTCTTGGTCGGCCCGTACCAGTGGGGATCCCAGACCTCCTCGAGGATCGTCTGGCGGTCGACGACCGCACCGGGGTCGGAGGCCAGCAGAGCCAGCAGCTCGTACTCCTTGGGGGACAGGGTCACCTCCGCCCCGTCCACGAGGACCTTGCGGGTCCGGCGGTCGATCTGGAGAGGACCGAGGTCCTGTACCAGGTCACCGGCCGGCTCGGGCATGCGGCGCATGACCGCCCGGATGCGGGCGACCAGCTCACGAAAGCCGAAAGGCTTGACTATGTAGTCGTCGGCGCCCAGCTCCAGACCCAACACTTTGTCCCCCTCGTCGGCTCTGGCCGTGACCACCAGGATGGGCACCGCCGAGCGGGAGCGGATCTGCTGGCAGACGGCGTAGCCGTCCATGTCGGGCAGCCCCAGGTCGAGGATCACCAGGTCGGGGTCGTGCCCCGACAACGCCTCCCGGCCGGTGGCGACCCGGGCGACGCTGAATCCCTCCCGGGCCAGCCCCTCGACGAGGGGTTCGGCTATGGAGTCGTCGTCTTCGACCACCAGCACCTGCACCCCGAAAGGATGGCATCACCGGGCCTCCGACCGGTACCACGGCGGGGCCTAGAGGGCCAGGACGGCCTCCGTGGCGCTCTGGATAGCCCCCTCGATGTAGCCGACCCGCTCGCAGTCACCTATGGCCACGACCCGCATCCCGGCGCCCTGCAGGGCTTGGGCCAGGCTCGGGTCGGGCCGCACCCCCGACGCCACCACGACGTGGTCGGCGCCCACCGTGTGCTCCTCGCCGTCGCGCTCGAAGCGGACCCGGTCGAGGGTGATCTCCACCGCCCGGGCCCGACGCTCGATCACCACCCCGTGGCGCCGAGCCTCGTGGACGGCCCGGAAGCGGCGGGGCATGGCCATCTCGGCCCCCACGTAGGAGCTCTCCTCGAGCACCGTCACCTGACGGCCCCGCTCGGCGAGGAACTCGGCCAGCTCGAGGCCCACCAACCCGCCGCCGATCACCACCACCCGCCGGCCGAGGGGCAGCCACCGCCGGGACAGTCGGCGGAGGCGGCCCACGTCGTCGAGCAGGCCCAGCCGTCGACCGGCGGCCAGGACCAGTCTCTGGTGGGGCGGCAGCGGGGGGCGGCGGCCCCGGCCGGTGAGCAGGGCCCGCAGGTCGTCCCCGGAGAACACGTGGGCCTGATCGGCGCCGGGCAGCGCCGGACGGTCGCGGCGGGCGCCCGTGGCCACCAGCACCACGTCGGGGCGCTCGGCGCCGATCTCCTCCAGGCCCGCCGCCCGACCGAGGCGGATGTCCACCCCCGCCTCGTGCACCGCGGCCGACAGGTAGCGGACCAGCTCGGCGTTGTTCGGGGTGGTGAGGGACGAGAACCAAGCCGTTCCCCCCAGGCGGTCCTTCTCGAACAGGACCACGCGGTGGCCGGCGGTGGCCGCCAACCGGGCCGCCTCGAGGCCGGCCGGGCCGCCCCCGACGACCACGACGCGCTGGGGCAGAGCGGGCCGCGCCGGCTGACGGGGCCGGTCGTAGTGACCCAGCCGGGCGTTGACCGCGCAGACCGGGGTGGCGTCCCAGAAGTTGCGGGCCACGCACACGAAGCAGCTGATGCAGGTCCGGACGAGATCGGGCCGTCCGGCGGCCAGTTTGGCGGGTATGTCGGGGTCGGCGAGGAGCTGGCGGCCCATGGCCACGAACTGGCAGGTGTCACCGGCGGCCAGGAGCGCTTCGGCCCGGTCGGGGGAGAGGCGGCCGACGGCGATGACCGGGACCGAGACGGCCCGGTTCACCGCCCGCGCCAGGTGGACGTACTGACCTTCGGTCCACGGCAGTGGACCGTCGGTGAACCCCACGCTCAGCGAGTCGGCCGTGGAGGCGCTCACGTGCAGCGCGTCGGCCCCGGCCTGCTCGGCCATCCGGGCGTAGCGACATGCCAGTTCGGGGCCGATCCCTTGACCGCCGTGGCCGTACTCCGCCCCGTCGAGGCGGACCGTGACGGCGAAACCGGGGCCACAGCGTTGCCGGACGGCTTCCACGACCCGTTCCAGCAGGCGGGCCCGGTTGGCGTCGGAGCCGCCGTAGTGATCGTCGCGGTGGTTGTAGAGGGGTGAGAGGAACGACGAGATGAGATAGCCGTGCCCGGCGTGGATCTCGACCCCGTCGAGGCCGGCCCGCTGCACTCGGGCGGCAGCCGCGGCGAAAGCCTCCACCGCCGCATCGAGGTCGTCGACGGTGGCCTCCCGCTGGGTCGGCCGACGAGAGCCGTTGGCCTTCATGAGAAGCAACAGCTCGTCAGGGGTGATGTTCTCCAGGTCGGTCACCGAGTCCGGCAGGGGCACGGAGGGGACGAGCTGGTCCCTACCCTCCATGGAATCCACTCGCGCCACCTTCCCGTGGTGGCACATCTGCACGATCATCGCCGCCCCGTGCTCGTGTACGACCTCGGCCAGGCGGCTCAGGCCGGGGATGCACGAGTCCTCGGAGAGGGCCGGCTGGTGGCGGGAGGTGGCCCCCACCGGGTAGGAGACGGCCGAAGTCTCGAGGAT
This sequence comes from Actinomycetes bacterium, assembly GCA_021838445.1. GTDB lineage: Bacteria > Actinomycetota > Acidimicrobiia > Acidimicrobiales > Palsa-688 > JAKCDU01. The sequence continues at coordinate 24,882 of JAKCDU010000004.1, forward strand.
GAGCAGGCCGACCCCGCCGGCCGCCCGGTCGCGGTAGTGCTCGACCACCGCCTCGGTGATCAGACCATCGCCGGTGCAAGCGTTCTGGTCCATGGCCGGCATCACGATCCGGTTCTTCAACTCCATCGGACCGATCCGGCCCGGACCGAGCAGGTGGCGGTGCTTGCCGGTCAGCGCGTCGGCGGCCATGCGGTGGAAAGGTAGACCGACGGGCGCTCAGCCCGGGGCTCGCCGTCCCGGCCGCCGGGACGTCAGACGGCGGCGGGGGCGGCCGGGACGGCGTACTCGGGGGGCACCGGCAGGCCGCCGGCGGCCTGCAGGGCCACCCGCAGGTCGTGGGGGTTGGTCGCCGCGGCGAAAGCCGTCTGCAGGGTGATCCGACCGGACTGCACCAGCGTCAGGAGGCTCTGGTCGAAGGTCATCATCCCGTGGTACTCGCCGTCGGCGATCTGCTCCTCGATGGTGTCGCCGGACGCGGTCGGGTCGACGATGCGGTCGGCGATGCGACCGGTGACCACCATGGCTTCGATGGCCGCGGCCCGGCCCTGCCCGTCGGCGAGGGGGACCAGCCGCTGGCTGACCACACCCTTGAGCGCCTCGGCGAGGGTGAGGCGCACCTGGTGGTGCTGGGTCGGGGGGAAGAAGTCGACGATGCGGTTGACCGTCTCGGTGGCGTTGGTCGTGTGCAACGTGGACAGGACCAGATGGCCCGTCTCGGCGGCGCTCAGCGCGGCGGCCACCGTCTCGGTGTCGCGCATCTCTCCGATGAAGATCACGTCCGGGTCCTGGCGCAGGACCCGGCGCATGGCCTGCGCGTAGTTATCGGTGTCGGTGCCGATCTCGCGCTGCCATATGACCGCCCGCTTGTCGTTGTGGACCACCTCGATGGGGTCCTCGAGAGTGACTATCTTGCAGGCCCGGGTGGTGTTGATGTGGTCGATCATGGCGGCCAGGGTGGTGGTCTTGCCCGAACCGGTGGGGCCGGTCACGAGGATCATCCCTCGCTGCTCCTCGGCCAGGCGGGTCACCACGGGAGGCAGGCCGAGCTGGTCGGCGGTCACCGCGTTGGGCAGCACCAGCCGCAGGACCACGGCCACGGTGCCGCGCTGGCGGCAGGCGTTACCCCGGAAGCGCCCGATCCCCGGGACCGACACCGAGAAGTCGGCCTCACCGGTGGTCTCGAACTCCCGAAGGCGATCGGCCGGGAGGAAGTGTTTCAGACCCTCCCGCATGTCCGCTGCCTCCACCGGCGCGAAAGGTATTGGTCGCAGGTCGCTGTTGACCCGGATACGCGGTGGGCTCCCGGCCCCGACGTGGAGGTCCGAGCCACCGAACTTGACGAGGTGCGCCAGCATGCCGGCCAGATCCCACATATCAGCTTTTTCGGTCGCCGGCACGCCGGAGTGAAGTAATACACCTTCCCTCCCAGGCTCGAACGGAAGCCGAAGACCGAGAAACACCGGTCGGGCTGCGAAGACGACCCTCCCTTTCCTCTCGAGGGTCGGCGATCACACGGCGATACGACTGACATGGATGTGCTGACCGCCCTGCGTCAATCACCGCAACCGCTCTCCGACGACGAGTTGGCCGAGATGCTCGGCCGGGACAGCCGAACCATCGGCCAGGAGTGCCGCTCCCTCGCCTTTCGCGGGCTGGTCATAAGGGAACAGAAGCCCGACCGGATGGTCAACCGCGTGTACCGCGGCGACTGACCGGGCGAACCGTTAGCCTGCACCCGCCGGGCCGGCGGGACCTCCGTCGCCGGCGCCGGCCGCACGCCGCGACCGCCGGCCAGACGCCGCTTCGGAGGACCCGACAGAGATGATCATCGATCCGCTCGACGAATATCCGATCCATCAGGTGCCGATGTCGATGGCTTATGTGGCCACCAGCGACCGAAACGCCTACGACCGCTGCATCTTCCAGGGTCTGGACCACGAGGCCGGCACTTACTTCCTGACCGGCCTGGGCGTCTACCCGAATGCCGGCATCACCGACGCTTTCATGTCGGTGCGACGGGGCAACCGCCAATGGACTTTGCAGACCTCGTCGGTGCGACCCGGCGACCGGATGGAACAGCGGGCGGGCCCCTACCGGATCGAGGTGATCGAGCCGCTGCGGCGCCTGCACGTGAGCTCGAGCGACGACGAACTGGCGTGCGACCTGACCTTCGTCTCGGACTACGAGCCGCTGCGCGAGCCACAGCACGTCAAGTACAGCGAACCCACCGGCAAGGTGATGCTCGAGGGGTGCCGGTTTGCGCAGGTCGGTACCTGGGAGGGCGAGATCAACGTGAACGGGCACACCGTGACCGTGGACCCCGGCCACTGGACGGCCACGAGGGACCGGTCGTGGGGCATACGGCCCGTCGGCGAGGCCGACCCTCCGGGGCGCCCCGGCCGCGGCCAACCCCACGTCTGGTGGGTGTGGGCCCCCATCAGGTTCGAGGACTTCGGGGTCCATCTGATGGTCGACTCGGAGCCCGACGGTTACCGCACGGTCAACTACGCGGTCCGGTACTGGCCGACGGCGTCGGGGCGGCGCCTGGAACAGCTTGGCTGGCCCGAGATCGATATCCGCTACCGTCCCGGAACCCGCATCCCCGAGGGCGCGACGATCCATCTGCGGACCGTGGACCGCCGGTCTCTCGACATCGAAGTCGAGTGCCTGACGTCCATACCCCTGCACCTGGGCTGCGGCTACGGCTCCGATCCGGAGTGGAACCACGGCCGGTGGATGGGCGAGTCATGGCGCCGCCTGATCACCTTCGACTTCGACGACCCCGAGGTGCAGGCCCGGTTGCCGTGGGGCGGCATCGACCACCTGGCCCGTGCCACCTGCGACGGCCAGACCGGCTTCGGGATCTTCGAGCACGGCACCATCGGACGCCACGACCCGACCGGCATGGCTGACCTGACATCGGTAGCCGACTGACCCGGGGCCCTCTGCGGTCGGCCGGCGCCACATCAGGTGGGGGCGGGCCGCCGACCGGGGAGTAATGTCCCGGCGGGTGGTCGCCGGGTGGCCGCATCAGGAGGGGATGACCGATGAGGATGGACTCCAAAGTCGTGTTGATGGCCGGGGGAGCCGGAGGTATCGGATCGGCCACCTCGCGGCGACTCGGCGCCGAGGGCGCCAAAGTGGTGGTGGGCGATCTCAACGAGGAAGCTGCAGCCGAGGTGGCCGCCGATATCGTCGCCGCCGGCGGCACGGCGGTGTCCGTGGGCATGGACGTCGGCGACGAAGGGTCGGTGGCCGCCGCCATCAAGGCCGCGCTCGATGCCTACGGGGGGATCGACGGGGTGCACGTCAACGCCGCCGATCTGTCCCCCGGCACCGTCCTTCAGGACAGCGACGCCCTGGGCCTGGACCTCTCGGTGTTCGACCGGACCATCCGCACCGGCCTGCGGGGCCACCTGTTGTGCACCCAACTGGCCCTCCCCCACCTGCTCGGCCGGGGAAACGGAGCGCTGGTCTACACCAGTTCGGCGGCGGCTTTCATCGGAGAGCCGGAACGACCTTCCTACGCCATGGCCAAGGCGGGCATCAACGCCCTGGTCCGGCACGTGGCGTCGAAATGGGGCAAGGACGGTATCCGGGCCAACGCCGTCGCCCCCGGCCTGGTCGTGACGCCCACTATCGAGAAGACCATGGACGAACGATTCCTGCAGTACGCGCTGGCTGGGACCCGCAGCTCGCGCCTCGGGAGGCCCGAGGACATCGCAGCCATGGTGGCCTTCCTCATGTCCTCCGACGGGGAGTGGGTCAACGGTCAGATCATCAGCGTGGACGGGGGCGCCGTCCTGCGCTGAGCCTGACGGGAGGCCGCCCGAGGTCCGGTGAACGGCCCGATCCACGCCGGGTTTCAGGCGGCCGAGCCGGTCTCGATCCGAGCCCAGCGCCAGCAGCTGAGCCGGTAGCGGGCCCCGCCCGCCGCGGAGGTCATCCCCCGTCGACGGCCAGCTCGCCGACTCCGGCGGGGACCGTCGACGCCTCCAGCGGGACCGATGCCCGCCGGGGGCGAGGCCACCAGCGATCGGCGCCACGGGCGGCCGCGTAACCGACCACCACGATGCCGGCACCGGCCGCGGTGTCAGTGAAGTAGTGATTGGCGGTGACGATCACGCACAGCAGCGTCACTGCGGGATAGGCCAGGGACACGACCTTGGTCCACCAGCGACGGCTGATGCTGAACAGGACGATCCCACACCAAAGCGCCCAGGCGAAGTGGAGTGACGGCATCGCCGCGTACTGGTCGGACAGGTGGCTCATCGGTCCGGAGTCGAAGTTCCACAAGCCGCCCACCACCTTCAGCGTGTCGGTGAACCCGTACCGCGAAGGGAGCAGACGGGGCGGCATCAGGGGGAAGAGGGCGAATCCCACCAGAGCCAGGGCGGTGGCCACGGCCAGGGTGTTGCGCCACAGACGGTAGAGACCGCGACGGCTGAAGAAGAGCAGGACCAGCACGCCCGCGGTGACGATGAAATGCGTGCTGCCGTACCAGTCGTCGAGGAGCCGGACGACCAGGCGGTCACCGAGAAAGGCGTGCTGGATGGAAACCTCGTGGAACAGGTCCAGACGCCTTTCCAAGCCGATCACCCGTCGGGCATTGTGGAAGGCCTGGGCCACCGACACCGGGCGGGTGCCGCGCAGGTCACGTACCGCGCTGTAGACGGCGTAGAAGACGGCGATGACCGCGATCTCCTTCCACCAGCGCAGCGGACCGGTCCGCAGTCCCGCGGCGGTAACCGGGTCGGCAGCCGCTTCGACGGCTACGGCCATGGGCTGCTCCTTGGTCGACGCGTCGGCCGATTCAGGGGGAGATATACGCAATACAGGGTCATCCTTGAGAGATCGTCGATTGGGAGGCGGCCGGAACGGGCCGCGCGATTGGCACCGGAGGACGACGGGCAGGGCCGTCCGGGGCGCTTCGATCAGGCTGGGATGGCCCCGGGTGGTCCCCGGCAGCCCGAGCGCCCGGACCCCACACGCTGGTGCAGACCGTCAGACCCGGGCTGGACCGGGGTCCCCAGAACCGCCGCGAACAACCGGCTGGAAGCGCTGGGCCACGGGGACGAGCCGCCTCCGGGGGGCGTGGCACGAAGATGGGCGGCCGAGGGTGTGACCGAGTCAAAGGCCGCACCCGAAGCCGTGCCGGGGACCGGTGAGACGGCGGCGGGAGTCGCACAGGAGACCGTGACGAGGGACGCGTAGGCTCCCGCTGGCGGCGGTGGGCGTACCCCGAGGACCGCCACCACCAGCAGCGACAGGGACCACGCCAGCCATGACCGCCGCCCGGGCGAGGACCACGGCACGGTCCGCACCGGGTTAGCTCGCACCACTAGAGCCTAGGCCGCCGGGCGGCCAGTTCGCCGTTGGGTCACCTCCGCGCCATCGGGGCGTCATCCGACGACTCAGCGGGACCTACGTGGGCGGATCCCAGGGTGGTCGGCCGGCCCGGACTGAGCCAGACTGTGCAACCGATGCCCCGGGCCCGCTCCGCCGAACCGCAGCCCCAACCGGCCGCCGTCACACCCGGCGCGGCGCCGGCCCATGAGTGGCTGGTGCTGGTCTACCGCGTTCCTTCCGAACCGACCCGGCTGCGGGCCACCGTGTGGCGGCGGCTGCGGACCCTCGGGGCGGTGTACCTGCAGAACTCGGTGGCCGCCCTGCCCGCCGGACCGATGGGCGAGCGGGCCATGCGCAAGCTGCGACACGACATCATCGAGATGGGAGGCACGGCCGTTCTCCTCGATGCTCGCGCCCTGGTGGGCGAAGCCGACATCCTCTCCCTCTTCCAGACGGCACGCAACGATGAGTACGAGGAGATCGTGGACCGCTGCCAGGACTTCCTGGTGCAGGTGGAGAAGGAGCACCTCTCGGCCCATTTCTCCTTCGCCGAGTTGGAGGAGAACGAGGTGGATCTCGTCAAGCTCCAGAACTGGTTCGAGAAGGTGCAGGCCCGTGACGCCTTCGCCGCGCCGGGCCGGGCCGAGGCCGAGGAGTCGCTGGCCCGTTGCACGGTTGCTCTGGAGGGCTACGCCGCCCGGGTCTACGAGGAGGAGGATGACGCCCACTGACCCGAGGCACCCGGAGCAACCGGCAGAGCCGCAGCGGCGACCGGTGGGCCGGCCGTCAGGTGCCGGCCGTCAGGTGCGGCGGACGACCCTGAGGAGACTCCAGCTGAGCAGCACCACGACAGCCACGGGGGCGATCCACCACGCCGCCACCGAGGTGTGGCTGACGCCGTAGATGGCAGCTAGGGCGACGACCACCCCGACGGCCACCCGCCAGTCGTCGCCGACCACGAAGTCATACCAGAAGGCCAGGAAGGCCCTCAGTTTGGCGGCGACCGCCGAGATCACGACACCACCGCCGACGGAGCTTCAACGGGTTGCTGGGCCGAGCGCAGCAACTGGGTGAGCCCCAGCCCCAGCACGGCCACCGCCGGTACCAGCACCAACAATGCGGCGTCGGAGCCGGGCCAACGGGCGCCGGCACCTTCGGCCCCCCAGAACATCCCGAAGGAGGTGAGCATCACTCCGACCACGAACTTCATGGTGTTCTCCGGGACTCGGGCCAACGGGGCCCGGACGGCGACTCCGGCGGCCGCCACCACCACCACCGCAGCTACGGCGGCGACCGCGGCGAGGGGAACATCGTGCTGGTTGGTCCCGAAGGTCAGAGCAATGAAGGCGACCTCGAGGCCTTCGAGGAGCACGCCTTTGAAGGAGAGGGTGAAGGCGTACCAGTCGGGGACGGAGAAGCGGCGGTCCGAGGCCGCGGCGCGCGCCGCCGCCAGCTCCCGTTCGAAGATGGCCTCCTCGTCATGGAGGGCCTTGTGGCCGCTGGCCCTCAGGATGGCCTTGCGCAGCCACTGAAGGCCGAACACCAACAGCAGACCCCCCACAACCAGTCTCAGACTGCGCAGCGGAATCGCCGAGAGCGCCGGACCGAGAGCGACGATCACCGCGGCCAGCACGACCAGTGCCATCGCCGTCCCGATGAGAGCCGACCGCCAGTCCCGGGCGGTTCCCGCCGCCAATACGATGGTTGTGGCCTCGACCGCCTCCACCGCGCAGGCGAGGAACACGGCCACGAACAACGCGCCACCGTTCACCGTTCGCTCCTTCGGATGATTGTCACCAGAAGATTATAACAGCTGTTAGTTAGCGACGGTGCTCGAATAGGCTACGCAACCGTCGGGGTCGAGGTTCACAGACACTGCGGAGCCGCGTTCGTGACGGACGGCGTCGAAGCAGCCGGTCAGCAACTGACCGCAGCAGGCCACTACATGGTCGTAGCCCCGGCCCCGGTAGGCCACATCGGCCACGGTGCCGTTCAGCCCTCCGGGGTGTCCACTGTCGATGGCAGGTGCGCGACCCGACCCGTTGGAGACCCCGGCGTGGGCCAGCACCGACGCGCCGGTCACCGCCGTCATGCGGACCGCGGCGGGGCGGACGGCCACCGTCACCCGGTCCCCCACTTTCAGCACCTCCACGCGGCGGACCAATATGCGCCCCCCGTCGACGTCCACCTCCACGCTGCTCCCGTCGGCTTCGGCGCCTACCACCCGACCGGGAAGCTCGGCGGCCAAGCCGGTGAAGCGGGCCACGAACGGGGTGGCCGGGCGGTGGTACACCTCCTCCGGCGGGGCGTACTGCACGAGCCTCCCCTGGTCGAGTACGCCTATCTGGTCGGCTAGGGCGAAGGCCTCGGATTGGTCGTGGGTGATGTAGACGACGGTGGCGCCGCTGTCACGGCTCAGAGTGGCTATCTCCACCCGCAGGCGCTCCCGCAGGTCGGCGTCGAGGTTGGAGAGCGGCTCGTCGAATATCAGCAGGCCGGGGGAGGCGACCAACGCCCGGGCCAACGCCACCCGCTGCTGCTCGCCTCCAGACATCTCGTGGGGGTAGCGTCCGTGGTGGTGCACCAGCCCCACCCGCTCCAGCATCTCGCCCACCCGACGAGCGACCTCCGTGCGACCGGGACGGTGGCGGCGCAGGGCGTAGGCCACGTTCTCGGCGACGGTCAGATGCGGCCAGAGGGCGTAGTCCTGGAACACCATTCCCAGGTTGCGCCGCTCGGGCGGGAGGTGCCGGCGACGGTCGGCGACCACCTCGTTGCCCAGGTGCAGTTCGCCGTCGTCGATACGCTCCACGCCGGCCAGGCAGCGCACGAGAGTGGACTTACCCGAACCCGACGGACCGAGCAGCACGACGAAGCGGCCCTCGGGGATGTGAAGGTCGAGGGCGCGCATGGCCTCGACCCGGCCGTAGCGCTTCGTGGTGGCCCGGAACTCCACCGGCACCGGACCGGCCGCGGTCACGCCGTGGCCTTTCCGAGGCGCCGCCATCCGGCGGGGGCGAGAAGGCGGAAGGCGCCCCACACCAGAGCAACTACTGTCAGCGAGAACAGCACTGCGATCACCTCCATGGCGGTCCCGCCCCCGTAGTCGTAGTTGGCCAGCGCGTGAGTGATGCCGATCGACACAGGCGGGTGGTTGGGCGGATAGAGCAACTCCGACACCGGCAGTTCGAGCAGGGTGCCGGCGAATGTCAGGACCCAAGCTGCTATCAGCGGGCGGGCCAGCACTGGGAGGACCGTCCGCATCCACGAGTGGGCCGCCCCCGACCCGTGCACCCGCGCCGCCTCCTGCAGGGAGTTCTGGACCTGCCCGATGGGACCGAACAGGACGCGGGTCGTCGACGGCAGAGCCGTGGCGAGGTAGCCCAGCACGAGCAGCGGTGTGGTCTCGTACAGATGTAGGCCCAGATTGTTCACGAAACGCAGGTTGTAGGTGAAGATGTACCCGGCGGCGAACACGATCCCGGGCAGAGCCACCGCGGTGAGAAGCATCAGGTCGAGGACCCGGGCGCCGAGACGCCCGCCGCGGCCGGCCAGCATCCGGGCCGAGATGACCGCCATGGCTACCGTGAGCGTGGCGGTCACGAGGGCCAGGCGCGCCGAGTAGAACAGCGGTCCACGCAGGGCCGAGCTGTCGAACACTCTCCGGTAGTTGGCCAGGGTGAGGGTGTGGTTGCCCACGAGCGAGCCGAGCCCGTTGATCAAAGAGGCGGACACGGCCCCGAACACCGGGACGCCGAGCGCGATCACCATCAGCAGAACCAGCGCCGTCGAGATCTCGTACTTCTTGGCCGCCGACAGCCGGGCCAAGCGGGGCGGCCGGCTGCGACCACCGAGCACCCGGTAGCTACGCCCCCGCAGAGCCCGGGCCTGAGCGGCCAGCGCCAGCCCGGCCATGGCCATCAGGACCCAGCCCACCGAGGCGGCCACCGGGAAGGAGACGGGGAAGCTGTCGATGGCGTTGTACAGCGTGTAGGTGGCGATGGGGAAATGCGCGGCGTTGGCCAGGGTGTCGGCCACCCCGAAGTCGCTGATCGACTCGGCGAAGACGATGGCGAGGGCCGACCACATGGCCGGGGCCAGAAGGGACAGGACGATGCGCAGGCTCCCCGCCCGGCTGGCCCCGTGGACCCGGGCCGCCACCTCGAATTCCTCCCCCAGTCCCCGCAGCGCGGCCGATACCGCCAGATAGGAGAACGGAACGCCCTTCAGGGTGAGCACGACGATGACCCCGAACGGGCCGTAGAAGAGCGTCCTGAAGCCTCCCGGGTGCAGCCCCATCAGGTCGAGAACGCCCATGGGCTCGAGCAGCCGCTGCCAGCCGAGGGCCACCAGGTAGGAGGGAGCCAGCAGCAGGGCGTACATCGACCCCGCCCACAATCTTCTCCCTGGGACATCGGTGCGGATGACCGCCCAGGCCACACCGAAGCCGATGGCGGTAGCCACCACTGCGCTGACCGCGCCCACGAATAGGGAGTTGATGCTTCCTCTCAGCAGTTGGCCGGTGAAGGCCTGGCGGAAGCCGGCCAGGGTGAACCACTGGCTCCCCTGATCCATGAGCCGGGGCGACACCGCCACCACCAGGAACAGGACGATGGGCAGTACCAGTATCCCGACGATCACCAGCCAGAAGAGCAGCATCGGCGCGGCGCCGAACCGGGAGAGGGCCATACGCAACCGGTCCCCGCGCCGGGGAGTGGGCGCGAGGACCGGCTGGTCGTGGCCGGCCGGGAGGAGGACGGCCGTCACGGAGCTATTTGATATTGGTGTCGAACCAGGTGTTCACCTGGTTCTCCAGAGGTCCCCAGAAGTACGGGTCGATCCGCTGGTAGGCCGTCGGGAAGGTCGGCACCGTCGACAGCGGGTCCACTCCGCTGACCACCGGGTAATAGAGCGAGTCGCCGGTGGGATCACCGCCCTGCATCACCTTCTGGCCGGCCGGGGACAGCACGTACTGGATGAACTGCTGGGCCTCGGCCTGCTCCCCAGCGGGCGCCGCCTTGTCTATGCCGATGACACCGGGTAGCAGGGTGGGCTTGGGCAGGTAGACGATCTTGGGGTCGAAGCTCGAGCTCTTGGGAGCCTTGAGCAGCTCGCCGGTGGCCGCCGAGCTCTGGATCAGACCCATGTCGATCTGGCCCGTCTCGAGGGCGTGGAGGGTGTCCCCATTGGTGGGGAACACCTTGAGACCGTTGGCTTTCAGCTGCGTGAAGTAGGACTCACCGGCAGCCACCCCTCCGCTCTCGCCACCGAGCTGGTTCATGACCCCGGCGATGAACGGGTAGGTCGGTCCCGACTGCGAAGGGTCGTTCATGCCGATCAGGCCCTTGTAGGTGGGGTTGAGCAGGTCCTGGTAGCTCGCCGGGACCTGCGTCACCTTGGCGGCGTTGTAGATCAGGGCCGCCATGAGCGTGGTACCGGTGGGGGTGTAGGAGTGGTCCGAGGGGATCAGGGCCTGCCCGGCGGCGGTGAACGTCACCGGCGGGAGGTAGTCGGCGAGTTGGCCCTGCTTGTCCAGCGAGGCGAACGCGGTGTCACCGTCCACCCAGAGAACGCCCCACTGAGGGTTGTTGCGCTCCGCCGCGATCTTGGTCAGCAGGGGCCCGGTGCTGTCGTCGTCGAGGCTCACGGGAATCCCGGTGGCGGCCTGGAAAGCCTTGGTCACCGCCGAGTCGTAGCCCTGAGCGGAGTACACCACCAGCGGCACCTTGGTCGTCGATGAGGCGGCGGCGGCCGTGTTGGATGAGGCAGCAACGGTCGTCGCGCTGGCTGCAGGCTTGGAGCTGCTGCTGCAACCCGCGGCCAACAGGGCCGCAGAAACAGACACTATTGCGGCGGTAGCGGCACGGCGCCGGGCGTGGGTCATCGGGAATAGCCTCCATTGATTCACTCAGGCTCTAACGGTCGTTAGTCACCATAAGTGGCGACTGTTACCTCCAGGCGACCCCCGGGTGGATTCGAGGTGAACATCTGGCCAACCCGAGTTGAACCAGTCGGGATCGGGTCAGTCCGAGTGACGTTCGTCCGCTCTGGGGAACGGCTCGATGATCACGTCGGGGTGTTCGACCTCGGCCGACGGCCCCGGTTGGCACGGCGGAGACCAGCACAGGAGCGGGGGACGGCGATCGACGACATTCGGACCGGCCCGCATGGCGCGATGACGGTCGTGACGGTACGTCAGGCCCCGACGGCGGCCACGACCCGCGCGGTCAGGGCTCAGCGCACCGCTCCGGCCTGGGCCCCGCCTGGTCCGACGCCGCGACAGGATGAGGTGATTGCGTGATATTCACTTCGGGTGAAGATACGGCCGTCAGCCCCGTGGCGGGTTAACGGCCGGCGAATGAGCGATGAATTCCCCGTCGGGGCGGCCTGCGGGGACCGACGGACGTGAAACGATCAGATCGGTGACCACCGGATCATTCGATCAAACCGACCTCGACGACCTCAGCGATGAGTTGTACCGGGCAGCTGCGGCCATGGCCATGGTCGCGTCGGACGCACTGAGCCACCTGGCCCCGGGATTGAACCTGTCGGAGTTCAGAGCCCTCACGTTGATACACGAGCGGGGCACGCAACGGCTGATGGACGTGGCCGACGCCCTCGACGTCACGCCCACCACCGCCACCCGCCTGGCTGACAGCCTGGGAGCCGCCGGCCTGGTGGAGCGGGTGAGGGTGAGCCGGGATCGACGCGAGGTCCACCTGGCCATATCAGCCCCGGGCCGCGCCCTGGTGGAAGCCGTCAACGGCGAACGTCGTCGACACCTGGCCGCCGCTCTCGGCGGGGTCCCGCGACCGACCCTCGCTGGGGCGATAACGACCCTGCAGGCGTTGTCGGGGACCAGTCGAGCGGCGTGGGTCGCGAGCGCGTGACCCCCGACCGGACCTTCTATCTGGCGCTGTCCCCGTGGCTGTGTTTCGTGATCGGAGACCGAACCGACGGTGTCGGACCGGTGAGCGCCGCCGCCTTCAGCACAGCCGTGGCCGCAGTGATCATCTACCTCGACCGCCGTCACCACCGCCGACCGGTCCTGGGCCTGGCGGCGGCCGCCTTCTTCTCGCTCCTGGCCGTCACGGCCGAGAGCGGTCTCACCGCGACCGACCGCTACGACCGCACCATGGCCGTGGCGCTATTGGCCGCCATATTCGCCGTCTCACTCGGTCGGGCTCCCATCACCGAGTTGTACGGACGGTCGTCGGCCTCCAGACGCCAGCGCGACAATCCGGGTTTCCGGCTCCACCACTGCGCCCTCACTCGACGCTGGGCCCTGATGAGCCTCGTCGTGGCTGCCTCGTTGGCCATGGGAGCCGGTCCGGTCGGCCCCCTCGATGCGACGGCGTTCAACTGGTTGATCCCGCTGACGGCGGTGCTCTACGCGGCCGTAGCCACCCCGGCAGCCAACGGTGATCTCCCCGTCGATGCCGGTGCCCTGGCGGGAACGCTGGAAGCACTGCTCTCGGCCCGTCGGGGACGTGCGTTCAAGCCACGGTTGCTACCCGGCCCCGACCGCGAGGCCACGCCCCGCCGGGACCGTTCCGTGGCTTCGAGTGGTGCAGGGATGCCGAGACGCTCGAAGGGCTCCTTCTAGCCAAGGCGCAGGGTGGCAGCCCGTCCCCCGTCCAGCTCAGGACACCGGGGTGGTGCGCTGGTCGATCTGGCGGCGGATGTCGTCCATGTCGAGCTCTCGCACCTTGCCTACGAGCTCCTCGAGGGCCGGCGCAGGGAGGGCACCGGCCTGGGAGTAGAGCAGGATGCCGTCCCGAAAGACCATCAGAGTGGGGATGGACATGATGCCGAGGGCACCGGCCAGCTCGAACTCCGCCTCGGTGTCCACCTTGGCGAACACGATGTCGTCGTGTCGTTCCGAAGCAGACTCGAAGACCGGGCCGAACATCCGGCACGGGCCGCACCAGCTCGCCCACAGGTCCACGAACACCATCTCGTTGGAGCTCACGGTTTCCTCGAACGTCTCCTTGGTCAGCGCTACGGTCGCCACGGCTGGGTCTCCTGACTTGGTTCACTCCGACACTCCGCCGGATTCACAAGGAAACAACGGCTATACCCCCCTGGGTATTCCGGGGGTGCGTCAGCCCCTGGCACAGGGGGCACCGACCTGGCGGCCCCGAGCCTCCCATCCCGGCACATCGCATTCCGGCCAGTAGTCACCGGTGTGGCGGTCCTGCCGGTAGGGAACCGGTCCAGGATGGCCTCCGACCAGGGCCCTCAGCGCGTCCAGCAGGCGTTCGATGTCGGCCTCCGAAGTGTTGATGCCGGCGCTGGCCCGCACCGCGCCGGGCATGAAGCGGCGGTCACCGGAGCCGACCGCCGAACGGTAGGCGGCCACCTGCGCATGGTCCAGGCCCAGCAGCCGGACCAGGTAGGGGTGGGCGCAGAAGCAGCCGTGACGCACACCAATGGCGAACTCCGCGCTCAGACGGGCCGCCACCAGGGCGTGAGGAAGACCCTCCACGGTGAAAGTGGCCAGGGGAAGCACCGCGGCGGTGGACTCGGGGCCGAGCAGGCGGACCCCTTCGATATCGGCCAGACCCTCGCGCAGACGTGGGGCCAGGCGACGGTCGTGGTCAGCGATGGCCGCCCAGCCGATCCGGCCCAGCTCCTCGATGGCCGAGTGCATGGCCACCGCTCCCACCACATTGGGGGACCCCGCCTCCTCCCGCTCGGGCGGTTCGGTCCAGGCCACCTCGTCGAGGTCCACCAGGTCGACGGCACCCCCACCGGCCAGGAAGGGGTCGCCGTCGGCGAAAGCCCGGCGCGGTCCCACCAACACACCGGCGCCGAACGGGGCGTACATCTTGTGCCCGCTCCAGGCCACGAAGTCGGCGGCGGTAGGAAGCGGGACATGGGCGGCCATCTGGGCTCCGTCGACCAACACCGGGACGCCCCGCTCGTGGGCCGCTTCGATGATCGACTCGACAGGTGGCAGCCAGCCCGACACGTTGGATGCGCCGCTCAGCGCCAGGAGGCGAGGACGCTCGCCGTCGTCGAGGGCCTCAGCGACGGCGTCGACGCCGAAAGTCCCGTCCGGCTCGCACTCCACGAAGCGCCGGCGGCATAAACGGGCCCACGGGAGCAGATTGGCGTGGTGCTCGATCACCGTGGTCACCACCACCTCGTCCCGGCGCAGTCGCAGGCGGTAGGCCAGATGGTTGATGGCCTCGGTGGTGTTGCGGCAGATGATCGCGGTATCAGGGCCGTCGGGATCGCGCCCGGCGAAGGTCAAGGCTGCCTCACGCGCCGCCTCGTAAGCCTCCGTGGCCCGGCGCGACTTGTAACCGGCGCCTCGGTGGACGCTCGAGTACCACGGCAGGAACTCGTGTACCGATCGGGCTACCGCCGGCAGGGCCGAAGTCGATGCGGCGGAGTCCAGACTCAGGTAGGGGCGCTCCCGGCCGTCCACGCACGGCACCGCCAGGTCGTCACCGACCAGCGCCCACGGGAGTCGAGGAGGGCTCAACGCCGTACGGCCCGAACCAGCGCGTCGAGGGCCCGCCGGCCACCCTCGGCGGTATCCACCATCCTTTCGACCAACTCCGCCTTCACGACCGAGAGGGATCCGAGATCGGCCGCCACGTCCTCGGCGCTGAACAGCATCTGAGGGTTCTGGGGGCCGCCGTAGCCCTCGGTCAGGTTGCGGGTGTCATGACCCACGACCAGCATGGTCCCGCCCGGCGCCACCGCTTCGGCCATCCGTCGGTAAATCCGTCGCCGCTCGTCGGCGGGCACCTGTAGGTAGAAGACGGCCACCAGATCGAAGGCCCCGGCCGGCGGCGACCAATCCCGTAGATCGGCCTCCACCCAGTTCACCTCGACACCTCGATCCGAGGCCAGCCGGGCCCCCTTGGCCAGGGCCACGGCCGAGAAGTCGACACCTGTCGCGTCCCAGCCCTGGGTGGCCAGCCACACCGCGTTGCGTCCCTCCCCGCAGGCCACATCGAGGGACCGGCCCGGGCTCAGGTCGGCGACCTCGCTGACCAGGAACTGGTTGGGGTCGGCTTTCCACACCAGGGTCTCGCCGCGGTAGCGGTCATCCCAATCGTTTCGGTCCATGTCGAATCCTTTCCTGGAGTGCTTCTGGGCGAGCCCACGGGGTCGTACCGGGGCGTCGGCTGGTGCGGGCGACGGCCAGACTCCCGCCGAGGGCAGATCGGGAGGGACGGCCAGTGCCAGGTCAGGCGGGCGCGGCCACGGGCAGACCGGCGGCCGCCCACGCGTCGTAGCCACCGAGAACGTCGGCCACCTGCTCGAACCCGTGGTGGCGGATCAACGACGCGGCCACCGAGGACCGCTGGCCTGAGGCGCAGACGACCACGACGGGCCGGCCGGGGTCGAGCGAGCCCAAGCGGTCCCGCAGCAGTGGGAGCGGGAGGAGCATCGATCCGGGTATGACCCCGAGCCGGTGCTCGCCGGGATTGCGGACGTCGACCACCTGGACATCGGGGTCATCGCCGGCCCACCCGGCGAGATCGGTGACCGGTATGCGACGGGCGACGGCCGCCTCGTGGGGATGCTCCACGAGGACGGCCAGGATGTCGGGGAGATGGCCGACCGTGCGGTCGAACCCGATGCGGGCCAGCCGGGTCCGCGCCTCGCCCTCGCGCCCGGGAGGGCTGACGACCACGATGTCGCGGTCGGGCGCCACCACGTCGCCGGCGTACTCGGCGAAGCGGCCTTCGAGGCTCACGTTGATGGCCCCCCGCAGGTGACCGGACGCAAAGGTCTCGGGGGCCCGGGCGTCGATCACCACCGCGCCGTCCCGTCGCATCTGGGCCACGTCTTGCATCGTCAGGGCCACGGTCGGGCCGTCGTGGTCGAGGAGCTGATGGCTCCTGCGGTTGGTCGACGCCGCGAAGCCGAAGTAGGAGGGCGCCGTCGGCTGGTACCGGCTGATATCAGCGACGAAGGCATCCTCGCTCATGGGGGCCAGGGCGTAGTTGGTGGTCCTCTGCTCGCCGATGGTCGAGCTGGGAGCAGAGGCCATGGCCCGCCCGCACGCCGAGCCGGCGCCGTGGGCCGGGAACACCCGGGTGGCCTCGGGCAGGGTGAGCAACTGCTCGTGGAGCGAGCGGTACAGGCTACGGGCGAGCGCGTCGGGGCTGACCCCGGCCGCGGCCAGGAGGTCGGGACGTCCGACGTCACCGATGAAAAGGGTGTCGCCGGTGAGAACACCCCAGGGCTCGGCGTCGCTCTGGCGTTCCCACACCACCACCGAGATGGACTCAGGGGTGTGACCGGGTGTGGCCCTGATCTCCAGGACGACCTCGCCCAGGCTGATGCGCTGACCGTGGCTGAGATTCTCCAAGGGGAAGTCCGCCTCGGCACCCGGTCCGTAGGAGATCACCGCCCCGGTGGCCTCGGACAGCTCCAGATGGCCCGACACGAAGTCGGCGTGGAAGTGGGTCTCGATGATCCGCTCGATGGTGTAGCCGTGGAGTCGGGCATCGTCGAGGTACAACCCCACGTCACGCTGGGGATCGACCACGACCGCCCGCCCGGTGGTGGGATCGGCAACCATGTAGCTGTACAGCGACAGGCATCCCAACTCGAACTGTTTGAAGTACAACCTCTCGTCCTTTCGCTCAGCCGGCCCGCAGCGCTCGACGCCGGTCCAGATCGTCGGTCATGACGGCCCGCAGCACGTCTATGGCGTCCACCACCCGGGTGTCCCTCAGCGTGTAGATGACCCGGTTGGCCTCCCGCTCGGCGTCGACCAGGCCCCGGTCACGGAGCACGCCCAGATGCTGGGAGACGTTCGAATGGGACACGTCGATCAGCTCGGCCAGCTCCCCGACCGCTCGGGACTTCTCGGCCAGGGCGTAGAGGATCATCAGTCGCTTGGGATCGGAAAGGGCGCGGCAGACCCCGGCGGTCAGCTCCTCGAGCTCCGAGCGGAGGCGGCCGTCGAAGCGCCGGGCGGTCTCTTGTTCCTCGATCATTGGTACGACTATATGCGTATCCCCGCATATACGGAACAACCTTCTGGGCGTGGGCGTTGGAACCGGGTGGCAGACACCAAGGAGAACCACAGTGACCCGTCCCGGTCCAACCACGTCCCCCAACCCCGCCTCGATCGTCAGCTGCCCTGCGTGCGGGGTCAAGAACCGGGTGCCGGCCCACGCCACCGGCGTGCCCCGCTGCGCCAAGTGCCGGGGCGGCCTCCCGTGGTTGGTCGAAGCCGGGGCCTCGGACTTCGACCGGGTGACCGAATCCCGGGTGCCGGTGCTGGTCGATCTCTGGGCACCGTGGTGCGGACCGTGCCGGATGGTGGCACCCGGCGTCCAGCGGGCGGCGCAGGAGATGGCCGGCCGGTTGAAGGTCGTGAAAGTGAACGTAGACCGGGCACCGGGCGTATCGGCCCGCTTCGGAGTCCAGGGGATACCCACCCTGCTCCTGCTCGACCACGGGCGGGTGGTGGCTCGCCAGGTCGGCGCGCTGGCCGAGCCTCAGCTGCTCGACTGGGTGAGCCGCTCCCTGGCTTCGATACCCGCCGCCACTGGGTAACCCGGGCCGGCGACCGGTGGATCCCGGCGGGCGGCCCGGCCAGAGAGTCCCTCCTTCGGCTTCAGCTTCGCCTTCGGGGAGCGCCAGCTCGCGAACCCGGCCACCACCACCGAGAGGACGGCCGGAACAGGGCTTCGGATACGAGCCGGAAGACAGACCAGCACGACCAACGAGCCGGTCGCGGCCAGGAACGAGAGGATCAGGACGCGGCGCGACCCTCGGCGGGTCAGGCGGTCCAGAACCGCCTTGATCTCCGGTCCCGCAGCAAGCGCGCCGACGACCACCGTGCCGATCAGCCCTACCGCCACCCGCCGCGGCGACGCCGCGTCCGGGGTCACCATGAGCCAACTGGCCAACGCCCACGCCGCCAGTGGTGCGTTGCCGGAGGTGTTGAGCAGGAGCGGGACCGATATCAGCAACAGGTACGAGCTCCAGACGATCGGGCTGAGCAGCAGGCTGCAGGCCACGGTGAGGCCGAGCAGCTGATCGTCGCGGAGGTGCCGGGGGCTGTCGCGGAGGTTCCACACGAGGACGAGAACGGAGCCGACCGCCCCGACCACCATCGCGTCGGCCACGCTGGGCCTGACACCGAGACTGCCTATCAGCGAAGCGAGCGACCAGCTGCTGACCTGTTCGCGCCCTCCCAGATCGGCCAGGAGGCGCACATAGCCGAGCGGACCGAGAGGCCCGAAGAGTGCTCCGGCGACCAGCAGCGCGACCGCCGAGGCCGCCGCCCCCGCGCAGCTGCGGTAGCGGCGGGCGAGCGCCGGCCACGCCAGCAGGGGCATCAGGAACAGCTTGGCCGTGGCTACGACACCCAGAAGGACACCGCACCAGACCGGGTGGCGGTCCCTCCAGTGCCAGCAGAGGGCCACGCCGAGCAGCAGGGCGGCATTGAGGGTGCCCATCTGGAGGCCGACGATGGTCGTGGAGGCCGTCAGGATCAGCGCCGATGGTCGAAGCCCCCCTGTGCCGAGCAACCAGCACGAAGCGACCACCGCGGCGACAGAGCCGACGAGGTAGATGACGGTGGCCAGCCCCGTCGATAGGAGGGCCAAGGGGGCGAAGAGCCAGGCGACGAAGATGGGGTAGACGAAAGCGTGGCCGGAGCGGAACAGCGATGAGGTGGACGCCGAGTAGGGGCTGGCGCCCGACACGACGGTCCGCCCGGCGTGCAGGAACGTGAGAAGGTCGAACGGCCCGAGCAGGCCGGAAAAAGTGACGACGATCAGCGCGACCAGGCCCACGACGGCCACTTCCGTGGCGTAGTGACGCGCCTGGGGGGGTGCGCCGCGACGTCCCGCGGTCCGAGCCAACCTCCCGGCGGACAGCGCTCTCCGAGGCGCCGGCCGGATCATCTGGTCGCCGTCAGTTACCGAAGTCCCACGACTGGCCGCGCTCGTAGAGGCCCATGACGTTCTTGGCGATCAGAATCTTGTGCACCTCGTCGGGTCCGTCGGCGATCCGCAGGGTCCGGGCCCCGAGGTACATCCCGGCGAGGGGCAGGTCGTTGGTGATCCCCGCCGCCCCCCACACCTGGATGGCGCGGTCGACGACACGGTGATAGGCGTCGGGCACCATCACCTTGATGGCCGAGATGTCGGTACGGGCGCCCTCGAGGCCGCGGTCGACCTTCTCGGCGGCGTGGATGGTCATCAACCGGGCCGACTGAATGTCGATGTAGCTGTCCGCGATGAAGCCCTGTATGAACTGCTTGTCCTTCAGCGGACCACCGTGCACCTCACGCTGCATCGCCCGTTCCACCATCAGGTCGAAGGCTCGCCACATCTGGCCTATGGAGTTCATGCAGTGGAAGACCCGACCAGCACCGAGGCGGTCCTGAGCCGCCTGGTGGCCTTCGCCGACCTGGCCCAGAATGTTCTCCTTGGGTATGCGAACGTTGTCGTAGACGACCTCGCAGTGATCGGATTCCGCCCGGCCCCACACCCCGATGCCGCGGACGACGTTGACCCCCTTGGTAGCCGTCGGGACTATGAACTGGGCCATCTTCCCGTGGCGTCGCTTGGCCTCCTCGTCGCTCTCGGCGACCCGGGCCATGACGATGAAGAAATCCGCATCGATCCCGTTGGAGGTGAACCACTTGTGCCCGTTGATCACCCATTCGTCACCGTCGAGCACGGCCGAGGTGGTGAGCGACCTGGGGTCCGAACCGGCGTTCTCCGGTTCGGTCATCGAGAAGCCGGACTCCATGGTCCCGTCGATGAGCGGGAGCAGCCACTGCTCCTTCTGTTCATCGGTGCCGTACTTGACCAGAATCTTCTGGTTCCCGGAGTTGGGGGCGACGACGCCGAAGAGGCTGGCCGCTCCGACCGCGTAGGCGAGCACCTCGTTCATGTAGGCATGGGCGAGGAAGTCGAGCCCCATGCCGCCGTACTCCTTGGGCAGGTGGGGGGCCCACAACCCGGCCTTCCAGACGACCTCCTTGATCTCCTCACGCAGCAGCACCGCTTCGCGCCGCTCGGCTTCGGTCACCTTGCCGCGGCGGCGCAAGCCCCAGAGCCGAGACTCGTTGGGAAGCACCCACTCGTTGACGATCTCGGCCGTCCTCATGCGGATGTCGTTGATCCGCTCGTCGAGGGTGGGGATGGGTTTGACGTTCATCGGCATCCGCGTAGTCCTCCGTTGCCTTCGCCTCAGCACTCTAGGCGGCGGGGCCCCGGCGCCCGGATCGGCCGGGCGCGCCCGCTGGGTCGCCGGATATGGCTTTACTGGAGCCGTCCTATGGGGCCCACCACACACGACCGATACCCCCAACCCCGGCGGCCGAGACCGCCAGTGGACACGACGCGCCGCTCACGCATAGCCGTTCTGGCCGGCGTGGCAGTGGTCGCGGCGGTGGTCCTGGCGGTGATCGGCCGGGGCGGGACGGGCCACACCGGTCAGGCCACACCGACCACGCCAGCTGACAACCCCGCTCGGGGCTCGAGCGCGAGTAGCCCGGGCCCGACGGCCTCCACCTCCCCCACCACCCCGCCCACGACCGCGGTTCCCGCTGCGGTGGTGTGGGCGGTGCAGACCGGCTCGACGGTGGTCAGCGCCCGCACCGCGAGCGGGGCCACCGTCACGGTGCCCACCGCCCTGTGGGTTCCGACGGGCGCCAGTTCCGGGCCCTTCCCGCTGCTGGTCTTCTCCCCCGGCTACCAGATCGATCCCTCGGCCTACGCTCCCCTGACCTCGGCGTGGGCCGCCGACGGCTACATCGTGGCCGAACCCACCTACCCCGACACCGCCCCCGGCGCGCCATTGATCGAGTCGGACATGGTGAACCACCCGGCCGAGCTGACACAGGTGATCACCGCCCTCCTCAGCGACTCGAGCCAGGGCGCCCTCCCGGCCCACGACACCATCGAACCCGCCCAGATAGCCGTGGCCGGGCAGTCCGACGGAGGCGACGTGAGCCTGGCGGCGGTCGCCAACTCCTGCTGTCGCGATCCTCGGATCAAAGCGGCGGTCATCCTCTCAGGAGCCGAGGCCACCCTCTTCGGAGGGACCTACTACAGCACCGGCAGCACCCCGCTGCTCGCCGTCCAGGGCTCGGACGACCCCATCAACCCTCCCGGCTGCAGCGAGCAACTCTACGACGGCGCCCCAGCGCCCCGTTACTACCTGAGCCTGCCGGGAGCCACCCACCTCTCGGCCTACACCGCCGCCGGGCCGCAGCTGTCAGTCGTCGTCGACGTGACCACGGCCTTCCTCGACGGCTACGTGAAAGGGATCCCCTCACGCCTCGACGAGCTCCCTCAGATCGGCACGCAGACCGACATCAGCCAGCTGAGCAGCGGCTCGGCGACAGTCACGGTCGAGGGAAGCTGCCTCGGCGCCCCGGCCTGAGCCCGGGATGAGCATCGACAGGTCCCCACACCCCCACCTGCGACCCAGCCCTGACATCTTGGTCGCATCTCCGTCGTCCTAAAGTGTTGGAATGAAGGTGCCCGCACCCATATCCGACGCCGCCACTCGAAGCATGAGCGGCCTATGGGACCGGCGGGCGGCCAGCTGGGACCACTCGGCCATGCCCGGCCTGGGCAAGATTGCCGACGAGGTGGTACGACGGGCCGGATCGGTGACCGACCGTGACGTGGTCGACCTCGGCTGCGGCAGCGGTCAGCTGGCTCTGCGCCTGGCCGCGACGGCCCGATCGATGGTGGCCGTCGACCTGAGCCGGGCCATGCTGGAGAGGTTGGAGAAGCAGGCCGACGACGCCGGCCTGACCAACGTGGAGACCATCCTGGCCGCCCTCCAGACACTGGAGTTGCCCGCCGGCAGCGTCGACGTGATCGTGAGCAACTACGCCTTCCACCATCTGCGCGACCCGCAGAAGGCCGAGGTGTTGAAGCGAGCCGCTCGCTGGCTCCGCCCCGGCGGGGTGGTGGTCATCGGGGACATGATGTTCTCGATCCGGGCCGGCTCGGCCGACCGGGAGATCATCTCTTCCAAGGTCCTCAACATGGCCCGCAAGGGTCCGGCGGGCTGGTGGCGTATCACCAAGAACGCCTGGCGCTTCGTGGTGGCCCGCAAGGAGTGCCCGGCACCCATCGCCACGTGGGAGACCATGTTCCGCGATGCCGGGTTCACCGTCACCTCCGCCGAGCGTATCGTCGCCGAGGGAGGGGTAGTGAGCGGTCGCCTGCTGGCGCCTTGACCTCTGAAGAACGGACCCCGTCTGTCGCCGTCCGTCTCCAGATCATCATCGTCAGCGTCGTCTGCCTCTTCGCCGCTCTGTTCGCCCGGCTGTGGTACCTGCAGGTGATCAGCGGCAGCACCGCTCACTCCGTCGCCATCGACAATGGCGTCCGCAACATCTACATCCCGGCCCGGCGGGGTCTCATCCTCGACCGCAACGGCAACGTCCTGGTCGGCAACGTCCAGCAGATGGTCGTCGACGTGAACAGCCAGGTCGCATCCCGCGACCCGGCCGTGTCATCACGTCTGGCGGCCCTACTCGGCATGACGGTTCCCCAGCTCAACGCGGCGCTGCGCGATCAGCAGTACAGCCCTTACGCCCCGGTGCCGGTGAAGACCGATCCCACTCCCGACCAGATCCTCCAGATCAGCGAGAACCCGCACCGCTACCCAGGGGTGAGCATCGGCCAGCAGTGGGTCCGGGTCTACAGCCCGGCCGGAGCCCAGGCCGCCAACATCGTCGGCTACGTCGGGCGCATAACGGCATCGCAGTACAAGGCGCTCGCGCCGCAGGGCTACCGGCCCGACTCGACCGTCGGCCAGACGGGCATCGAAGCCAGCTACCAGAGCGCGCTGCGCGGCCGGCCCGGGGTGGAGAAGGTCCAGGTCGACGCCCAAGGCAACGTCTTGAGCGTGCTCCAGACCATCCCACCGGTTCCCGGGCAGAACGTCCGGCTGAGCATCGACGGCTCGGTGCAGGCGGCTGCGGTGAACGCCCTGGCCCAGGAGACGGCCATCAAGAGGACCCAGGTGGACACCGACGGGAGCGGCAACTACCGGGCCGCCAGCGGAGCGGTGGTCGTAGAGGACCCGACCAACGGCCAGATCATCGCCCTGGCGACCTACCCGACCTACAACCCTGCTCTGTTCGCCAAAGGCATCACCGAGGCCCAGTACGCGCAGCTGACCTCTCCCGCCAGCCACTATCCCCTCGAGGACCGCGCCGTCGGCGGACAGTACTTCCCGGGATCGACCTTCAAGCTGGTCACGGCCACGGCCGGGCTAACCTCCGGCGTGATCACTCCGACCTCGCTGTATCACGACGTCGGCGGCGGGATCACCGTCGGCGGCCACTTCTTCGCCAACGACGGGCACCAGTCCTTCGGCAACGTGGCCCTGCCCTTCGCCATCACCGTTTCCGACGACGCCTACTTCTACAACATCGGGGAGACTCTCTACGACCAGCAGAGCAGGTACGGGCCCAACGTCTTCCAGAACACCGCCTACAGCTACGGCTTCGCCCGGCCCACCGGGATCGCCCTGCCGGGAGAGGCGACCGGGTACGTCCTCACCCCCCAGCAGAAGCTGTCGCTGCACCAGCGGTACCCGGCCGCCTACCCCTACGGCACCTATTACACCGGGGACGCCATACAGTCGGCCATCGGAGAGGAGGACGTGGCCGTCACCCCGCTGCAACTGGCCAACGCCTACTCTGCCTTCGCCAATGGAGGGACGCTCTACCAGCCGGCCATGGCCCTCGACGCCGAGTCGAGCAACGGGAAGGTGACGGAGCGCTACCAGCCCCGGGTGCTGGGTCACACCCCGGCTCTCACCGCCGCCGACCGCCAGGCCATGATCGCCGGCTTCGTCGGGGTCACCTCCAACCCCCAGGGCACGGCCTACGGGTCGTTCGGCAAGACCAACTACCCCATCCAGGTCGCCGGCAAGACAGGAACGGCGCAGGTCGTGTCCGGCATCGCCCACACGTCGCCCGCCTACAAGCAACCGACCTCGGTCTTCGCCTCCTTCGCCCCGGCCGCGGCGCCGCAGTACGTGGTCGACTGCTTCATCCCCCAGGGTGGTTACGGCGCCGCCGCAGCGGCGCCGGTGGTCCGCCAGATGTACGACGTGCTGTTCCACCAACCGGTCCTCGCCACACCATTGAGTGGTTACTGACATGCGGCATGACATGCCATCGGTGACCACGTGATCGAGGTCAGGTCCCTGCAGCCGGCCGACACCCGACTGTCGGCCGCCCTCCACCAGGAGGTCCTCGGGATGGAGTTCCTGGCCCGTTTCGGCACCGGCTTCCTCAGCGCCTACCACCGGGTGTGGGCCGACAGCCCCTCGGGCCTGGCTCTGGGGGCGTTCACCCACGACGGGCAGATGGTCGGCGTGATCCTCGCCTCCCTCGACCCCCCCAGCCACTACCGCTGGATGCTCACCCACGGCGGAGCGGCGCTCGCTGGCCGCATGGTCCTCGCCGCGGGGCGTCGGCCGGCTCTCGCCCGCGATCTCATCGTGACGAGAGGCCTGCGCTACTCCAGGGCGCTGTGGCGTCAGCTGACCAAGAAGGCGGTGGCCGCAGTACCCACCATCGAGCCTCGGCGCGGTGAGATCACCCACCTGATGGTGGGTCCCGCAGCGCGCGGCGCGGGGGCCGGCCGGGCCCTGGTCGCTGAGACCGAACGGCGGGCGGCGGCGGCCGGGGTGGCCGAGATCGAGCTGGTCACGCCCCCCGATTTCGAAGCCCGAGAGTTCTACCAGCACCTCGGGTGGGTCGAGACGGGGACCGTGGTGAGCCGCAGCGGTGAGGAATTCGTCCGCTTCCGAAGGCCCCTGGCCCCAGACGACAGCCGCGACCGATGACGGGCGCCCTCAGGGGCTGAGCTCCCCACCGGCCACGGGCGGTACCAGCGGGACCTCCAGGCGAGACCGGCGGCTGAGGGCGACCGTCGCCGTGAGGGCCACCGACAGCGACAGAACCTCGAGGGCGACCGAGGCCCCACCGGTGCGGAAGCGCTCGTCGAACACGCCCCAGCCGATAGCCACGCTGAGGACCGGGTTCAAGACATTGGTGGCGGGCAGGCTGGCGGTCATGGGCCCGGCCCGGTAGGCCATCTGGCTCATGGCCAACCCGCTGGCACCCACGGCGACGAGCGCGTAGAGCTGCCAACTCGTGATCAGATCCACACCGCCTTTCGAGGCGATGTCGCCGCACACCTTGAGCAGAGCGGCGCTGCCGGCGAGGGCGATACCGGCGGCGGCGCCCAGCAGGGTGGGGGCGGCACGGGGACCCGACGTTCGGGCTGCGGCCACGCAGACCAGCACCCCGCCGGCGGACAGGACGAAGGCGATCAGCGCCGGAGCGGTGTCGAGATCCTTGGCGGGCTGGGAAGCGGGGGTGGCGGTGAGGAGGAACACCACGATCGACACGACGAGCAGCCCGGCCCACGAGGTGTCCACGACGTCGAGGGGCGGCGCGCCGACGAATCGACCGGCGGCCAGAGCGAACAGCAGTCCCAGGATCAGCAGCGGCTGGACCAGGGTGAGAGGACCCTCGTGCAGGGCGAAGGCGTGCAGCCCCAGGCCCCCGGCCAGCACCGCCGTACCGGCCAGCCACAGCGGGGTGGCCACCGCCTGGCGGAGACTGCGATGACCGGCCGGGCGGACGGCCTTGAACTGGATGGCGTTGCCCGCCGCGAACAGCGCCGCGGCGGCCAGACCGGCCCCGACTGCGACGGGGGTGCTCATGGTCTTGAAACCGCGGTCGCCAGAGCAGGCGATGGCGAGTCGCACGGCCGGCAAGACCCCACAGCCCGGCAAGACCCTGCGGCCGGGTCAGACCCCACAGCCCGGTCAACCACCGCGACCCGGTCAGCCACCGTCTTCGGCCAGTCGGTAGCCGGACCCCCGAACCGTCTCCAGGGATTGGCGCCCAAAGGGCAGATCGATCTTGCGGCGCAGGTAGCGGACGTAGACCTCCACGATGTTCTCGTCCCCCTCGAAGTCGAAATCCCAGACCCGATCGAGAATCTCCGACTTGGAGACGACCTTCCCGGCCCGGCTCATCAGGAACTCGAGAAGGGCGAACTCCCGGGGGCTGAGGGCGATGTCCTCGTCGCCGCGGCGGCAGCGGTGGGCGGCCGGGTCGATGGTCAGGTCGCCGGTCCTGAGCAGACCGGGCCGGGGATGGGCTCCCCTCCTGATGAGGGCCCTTACTTGGGCGATGAGCACCACGAACGAGAAGGGCTTGGCCAGGAAGCCGTCGGCCCCGGTGTCCAAGGCTTCGGCTTCGTCCCATTCACCGGCTTTGGCGCTCAACATGAGGATCGGCGTCCAGTTCCCCTCGCGGCGCAGAGCGGCGCAGACCTTGTAGCCGTTCATCTTGGGGAGGAGGATGTCGAGGATGATGGCGTCGTAGAAGGTCTGGTGGGCCAGGCAGAGTCCTTCTTCGCCGTCGGCGGCCACGTCGACGGCGAACCCCTCCGCCTCCAGCCCCCGCTTAATGGCCGAGGCAACCCGTATGTGGTCCTCGACGGCCAGCACCCTCATCACGATCTCCATCGACATCCTCGGCCCCTCAGCTGAGAGCCAGCTTGGAGTCAGCTTGGAGCCGGCTGAGAGCCTCGGCCCAGGAGCGGGGCGCCGGCCGACCCGAGCCGGTGCAGTGCGGTGCGGCGTTCAGCCGGCTCTCAGCCGCATTTGACAGAGTGGGGGCAGGAGGACCGAATGCCTACACCAACCCGACGCCACCGTCGGCAGACCGGATAGCCAGCGTGGAACCACCTCCCGTACCGGGAGGTCCGGGTGAGCCTGACCCGACTCAGAACCGGCGGCTCCGGCGGCTCGGCCGACCGGTGCCGGTGGTGATGGGTGTGGTGGTAGGCGCAGCGGCGTTGATGATCGCCGCGACACTCCTGTCGACGACGCACCCCTCGAGAAGCGCCAGCGCCGCGGGGCCGGTCGGCCCGTCGGGGACCGCTCGGGGTGGGCGGTCCCCGACTTCGACCACGGTCCCGGCGCCGGCCGGCCCGCACCCCGTAGACGCCTCCCGCTTCGCGCCCGGGGCGTGCGTGCTGTACCCCCCTACCGCTGGTGACCGCCACCGCACCGTGTTCCTCGACGCCGGCCATGGCGGACCCGACCCGGGCGCGGTGGGCACCACTTCTAGCGGGGTCACGGTCCACGAAGCCGACCTCACCCTGGCCGTCGTGCTCGACGCCGTGCCGCTCCTACGGGCTCAGGGCCTGACCGTGGTGGTGTCGCGGACCGGACCGGGCCTGGTCGGCCGGCTGAACGGCGCCGACCTGGCCAACGGCATACTCACCGACCAGGGGGTCCACGACGACGTCGCCGCCCGCGACGCCTGTGCCAACGAATCCGGGGCCCAGGCCCTGGTCGGGGTCTACTTCGACGCCGGGCCGCCCAACGCCGCCGGCTCCATCACCGGTTACGACACGGCCCGTCCCTTCTCCGAGCAAAACCTCGAGTTGGCTCAGCTCGTGCAGGGCGACGTGATGGCCCGCTTCGACGCCCAGGCCTGGGGGATCCCCGACGGTGGGGTGGTGAACGACGCCTCGCTCGGGGGACCGCCGGCATCGGCGGCGGCCGCCGCCTACTCCCACCTGATGCTGCTCGGTCCGCCGGGGGCCGGATACAACCCCACCCCCAGCTCCATGCCCGGCGCCCTCATCGAGCCGCTCTACATCACCGACCCCTTCGAGGCCTCCATCGCCGACACCGAAGTCGGCCAGGAAGCCATGGCCCAAGGGGTCGCCCAGGCCCTCGAGCAGTTCCTGCCCGCCCCCACCGCCGCGGTTGCGCCCCCCCTGCCGACGGCGGCTGTGGCCGACCAAGCCCTCGTCGCCAGCCAGACCGTCGGAGGCGTGACCGTCGACGAGGTCTGGCAGGCCCCTCCCGCCGGCCCCGGGCAGGGTTCCATAACGGTGGCCGAGTTCGACCCGTCCCGGACCCGACTCGTGCTGCACGCCGGGACCCTTCAACCCGGCTCGCCAGGGCCGTGGCTCAACGGCCCCGCTGTGGGCGCCGCCGAGCAGGCCAGCCTGCTGGCCGCCTTCAACGCCGGGTTCAAGATGGCCGACTCCCGGGGCGGCTGGCTCTCCGAGGGCCATACGGTCGTGCCGCTGGTCGAGGGGGCAGCCAGCGTGGTCATCTACGCCGACGGCGGCGTCGACATAGGCTCGTGGGGTAAGGAGGTCCCGGCCCCGGGGCGCGTGGTGGCATCAGTGCGTCAGAACCTGCAACTGCTCGTCGACGGTGGGCAACCCCAGCTGCAGAACCCGGCCAACGAGACCCAGCTCGAGCAGTGGTGGGGAGTGGCGTTCCAGGCCGCACCCCTTGTGGCTCGCAGCTCGCTCGGTATCACCGCCGCCGGCCAGATCGTGTGGGCCGCCGGGACCGACGTCAGCATCCCGGCGCTGACCAACGCCCTGCTCGCCCACGGGGTGGTGCGGGCTCTCGAACTCGATATGAACGCCCCGCTGGTGCGTGGCTTCTTGTACCCCGCGCCCGGGACCATCACCTTCGCCGGGGCCGCTCAGAGCACCACGCCGGCCCTGCCCCTCGTCGCCGGCCAGACCCAGACGCCGGCCGACTACGGGCCCACCGGAAGCGGTGCGGCCGTCGTACCCCACTGCACCTATCTGACGACCTGCAGCCGGGACTTCTTCACGGTCATCACCCGCTAGATGACCTCCGGCTTGGCCGCCTCGGCCCAGCGACTCGTGTCGTCGCCCCGTGCCGTGGCAGCCACGGTCGGTGTGCTCTACGGCGGGTGGATCATCGCCGTGCTGCTGGTGCACCCCTCGCCCTACGCCTTCGTCGACCCGGGCCGCCATTACGTGCAACTGGCCGACCAGAAAGGGCTGGGGCTCCCCTCCCTGCCGGCCCAGTACGGGGCTGGCGCCGCCAACCCGAGCTACTACGGCTATGACGGCCAGTTCACCTGGCTGCTGGCCCTCCACCCCGTCGGCGCCCGGGGCGTGCTGGACAATCCCCTCTACCGCTACCAGCGGATACTCGAGCCGGTCGTGGTCGCGGCCCTCTCCTTCGGGCAGAAGGCGCTGGTGCCCTGGCTGATGCTCGGGTTCTCCTGGCTGGCGCCCATCGTGGGAGCGTGGGCCGCGGCCGCCTGGCTGGTGGGGCGCCGCCGGGCGCCGGGGTGGGCGCTGCTGTACGGCCTCTGGCCCGGCGTCGTCGTGACGGTCCGCAACGACCTGACCGACGGGATCGCCTACAGCCTGGTGGCGGTGGCCTTGCTGCTCATCGACTCACCACGGAAATCGAGGCCGGTACTGGCTTCTGGGGTCATGGCCGTGGCCATGTTCGCCCGTCAGGAGGTGGCCATCTACACCGCCATGATGGCCCTCGGCCTGGCTCTGGGACTCTTCGGTGACGAGAGCTCGAGGGTCGCCCCGGTGCGCCACCGGGTCACCGCGGCGGTGCGGTTCGTGGCCACGTCCAGCGTCCCGTTCGGGGCGTACCTGCTGTTCCTGTCGCACTGGCTGGCTTCCACCCCCAACCCGCCGCCGAACCCCCTTTCCATGCCCGCGCCCGAGGTCGTCGCCGACGTCTTTCTGCTCCTCGTGCCCTCGGTGGTCGCCTTGTGGGCGCTGCTCCCCTCGGGCTGCGGCTGGCGGTCGGCGACGACCTGGGGTTGGGCCACCTACGCCGTCCATGTAGTGGCCCTCCTCGGCTTCATGGCGGTGGGACAGGTGGGCGTCTACTACTCGTGGTCGTTCTCGACGGTCTTCCGCTACTACATACCGGCTGCGCTCGGGGTCCTCGTCTGCTCAGGGTATGCCCGTCGCCCGAGCCGGGCCCGCACCGCGTCACTGCTCGTCGGTGCGGGCCTGGTGGGGATCGCCGTGCCGGTCATCGTCGCCCGGGGCTTCTGAGCAGCGGGCACGTGAGCCCGGGGCGAGCAGGCACCGGGCTCAGGCGGGGAGGCTCCATCCCGACCGCTCGGAGCACCACTGCCACAGTCGGGCCCGCTCCTCGGCCGGGTCGGAGGGCCGGGTGCCGGGCCAGCGGTGTTCGACCCGGGCCCGCCGGTCGAGCCAGAAGTCGCCGGAGCGCACCTCGGCCTCGGGCGCTTGGGACAGCCACACCAGAGTGTCGACCCCTTGTGCGGGAGTGCGCAGGATCGGCCGGGCCAAGCGGTAGAAGCCGGGAAGCGACGAGCGCACCCCGGGCGTGTCGGCCCAGCCTGGGTGCATGGTCTGGAAGACCACCTCACGGGGGTCGATCCGGTCGGCCCAAGCGTGCCCCAGGACCACCTGAGCCCGCTTGGCCCGGGCGTAGGCGCCGGGGCCGTCGAATCCGGTCGGGCCGGCGTCGAAACGGTTGAGGTCGAATCTCTGGAGGTACATGCCACCCGACGACACGGTGAGCACCCGGGCCGGGTGGGTGGTCTCGGCGGCCGCTCGGCGCAGCGCCGGCAGGAGCAGCCCGGTCAACAGGAAGGGGCCGAGCACGTGGACCGCCGCGGTGAGCTCCACGCCGCAGTCGGGCGCCTGCTGGTACTCGCGGGTGAGCATGCCGGCGTTGTGAACGAGGACGTCGAGAGTCGCGATCTGGTCGCAGTAGGCGGCCGCGGCGCTCCGGATCGAGTCGAGGTCGGCCATGTCGGCCACCAGGAATTCGACCCGGTCGCTTCCCGACCGCTCCGCGATGGACCGGCGGGCCTCCTCGCAGCGCCCCTGATCCCTACCCACGAAGGTCACCGCCGCACCCAGCCGGGCGAAGCGCAGGGCCGCCTCGAAACCCAGGCCGGAGGTCGCACCGGTAACCATCACCGATCGGCCGGGCATGGCGGCCGGCTCTGACCAGTCGCCGAGGCGGCGCCTGACCTCGTAGCCGACCCTCGAGAAGCTGCCCACGACCGAGCCCTCGAGCACCTCGTCGACCACAGCCGACACGGCGCCCACGTCGGTCAGGCCGCCGGGGTTAGCTGCGCCGCGCCGAGCACGGCCCGGACCCGGCGCACCGGTTCGCTCATCCGGCCGACCCGGGCGGCAACGCCGTTGGCCTGCAGCGCCTCGACCGCCGCATCTACGGCCGCCCAGCCCGATGAGTCGACGAACGTTACGCCGCTCAGGTCGAGCTCCACGACCCGACCGGGACCAGCCAGGATGGCAGCCAAGTCGGCCATGTGCCTGCGGCTGGAAGCATCCAGCTCGCCCTGAACCATCACGATCCAGCGGTCCGCTTCAGTCGGTTCCATGTACAGGAGTCAAGCAGGGGTACATGAGCCGAACCTGAGAGGGTCATGAAAACCCGCGGAACGAAAGTTGCAGCCTCTCTCCGCGACCCGGCGGTCACCCGCCGTAATTCATCCCGGTCGATCGCAGCAGCAGCGGAACGGCCTTCTCGTCGCGCACGCCGGCGTTGACCACCTCGGCCACGAAGACGGTGTGGTCGCCCCGCTCGACCTTGTCAGTCACCTTGGCCTCGAACCAGTAGGGCAGCTCGACAAGGAGCGGGGCGCCGGTCTCGGGGCCTGGCTCGAAGCGGTGACCGCCGATCTGGTCGCCCTCGAGGGTAACCGTTCGGAAGAACGCCTTGGCGATGTCGAGTTGATCCTCGGCCAGAACGTTCACCGCGAACCGCCCGGTGGTCTGGATGATCCGGTGGGTGTCACTGTCGGTCTTGACCGCAGCGGCGATCAGGGGAGGCTCGAAGGAGACCTGGGTCAGCCAGTTGACTCCGGCCGCCCCGACGTCGTCACCGTCGATGGCGGTCAGCACGTACAGGCCGTAGTTGATGGCCCTCAGGGCCACCTTCTTGGCTTGGGGATCCATGACCGCAACCCTACCCCCCGTCCTCCCGTTCGGATCGTCCGTGGCCGGGCGGGGACCCAACGGCGGTCCCTCAGCGGGGGTTCATCCGGACCGGCAGGTGTTTGAGACCGCCCACGAAGTTGGACCGCACCCGGGAGGGCGGGCCGGTCATCTCGATCGACACGAACCGGGACAGGATTTCCTCGAACTCGACCCGCAGGGTGAGCCGGGCCAGGTGCACACCGAGGCAGTAATGCTCGCCGTAGGCGAAGCCCAGGTGCCGATTGCCCTCGCGGCGGACATCGAAGCGGAACGGCTCGTCGAAGTGGTCCTCGTCGCGGTTGGCCGACGGCGACCACACCACCACCCGGTCGCCGTCTCGTAGCACCACACCGCCGAGCTCGGTCTCCCCGGTGACGGTACGGGCCTCCGAGGTGATCGGACTGGCCCACCGGACGAACTCGTCCACCGCACTCGACAGGAGGGAAGGCTCGTCCTGGAGGATCCGCCACTGGTCGGGGTGTTCGATCATCGGCAGCATGGCCCCCGCTGACGCCGCCGCCCGGGTGGTGTCGAGACCGCCGGCGAGGAGCAGCCCGGCTTCGGCCACGACCTGCTCCCAGGGCAGGGGTTGGCCCTGCACATCTCCGGCGAGGAGCTGGCTGATGAGATCGTCGCCGGGGTCGGTGCGCCGCTGGCCCACCAGCTCGGCGAAGTAACCGAATAGCTCCATGCCCGCCGCCGCCTGAGCGTCGGCGACGCTGTCGCCGTGGGTGAACTCGGGGTCGGTGCCGCTGACGGTGATGTGCTCCAGCTCGGCGAGGCGGTCCCAGTCCTTCGCCGGCACGCCCATGAGGGCGAAGGCGATGGCCGACGGGATGCGGTGGGCTACCTCGGTCACGAAGTCGACGTCGCGCTTGTCGGCGACATCGTCGAGGCAGGAGCGGGCGTAGCCCCGGATCTGCTCCTCCAGACGGCCCACGGCCCGGGGGGTGAAGTTGTGGGAGATCACCCGACGCAGTGGCTGGTGACGGGGCGGGTCGGTGTGGATCATCGGCTTGTTGCGCTCGAGCGGATTGTCCGCTCCGGCTTCGGCCAGCGCCATGGCTCCGGCGTCGCGCAGGACGATGCCGTGGCGTTCGGAGCTGAACAGCACGGGATTGGCGTGGACGTGCCTGCAGTCGTCGAAGCGGGTGACAGCGTAGAAGGGCTCGCCGCCCGGGCGGTCGTGATACCAGACGGGGGCCCTGCGCCGCAGCATGGTCCACGCCGCGTGGGGGTCGCCGTCGGCGAACATGTCGAGATCCCAGAAGTCGATCTGGTCCAGCGACTGAGGGTTGCGCACCATGGCGGTCGCCTAGCCGTCCAGTCCCTGCTCCAGCCGCTCCACGGTGGCTATGTACTCCTCCACGAGGCGGAACATGACGTCGCGTACCGGCTCCACCTTCTTGATGGCCCCGACGATCTGACCGACCGGGGTCACGAACAGCTCGGGGCGGCTGCGCATCAGGCGGGCGTTGGCTCCCGCGGTCAGGATGTTCTGAAGCGGCATACCCAGCGGTCCGGGACCGTTCGGATCCTCCCACGCGTCGGTCCACTCGGAGCGCAGCATCCGAGCCGGCTTGCCGGTGTAGCAGCGGGACCGCACGGTGTCGGACGAGGAGGCCTCGAGGTACCGGGCCATCTGAGCCGGCGACGAGCTGCTCTCGGCGGTGGCCAGCCACAACGACCCCATCCAGACGCCCTGCGCGCCGAGCGCCAGCGCAGCGGCGATCTGCCGGCCCGAGCCGATGCCCCCCGCGGCCAGCACCGGGGTGGGGGCCACGGCGTCGACCACCTCGGGAACGAGGACCATGGTCGCAACCTCACCGGTGTGGCCGCCCGCTTCGTAGCCCTGGGCAACGATGATGTCCACCCCGTTGTTCACGTGTCTCTGGGCGTGCTGGGACTTACCGGCCAGGGCGGCGACCTTGATGCCCTGCTGATGGGCCTGGTCGATCACGTCACGAGGAGGCGAGCCGAGGGCGTTGGCGATCAGCTTGATCGGATGGGCGAAAGCCACCTCTACGTGGCTGCGGGCCACGTCCTCGGCCCAGCCGATGACCCCGTGCGGATCCTCCCCCTCGGGCAGGGGGGGCACGCCGAAGCGGTCCATGAGCTCGTCCACGAACTGCTGGTGGCGTTCGGGGATCATGGATTTGATCTGCCCGATCAGGTCTTCAGGGCTCGAACCGTGGACGTCGACGGCCTTTTGGGGCATGACCGTGTCCACCCCGTAGGGCTTGCCGTCGACGTGCTCGTCTATCCAGTTGAGCTCGGTCTCGAGCTGCTCCGGGCTGAACCCGACCGCACCGAGGACCCCCATGCCCCCGGCCCGGGACACCGCAACTGCCACGTCCCGGCAGTGGGTGAAGGCGAATATCGGGTACTCGATGCCGAACATGTCACAAAGTGCGGTGCGCACGGTGCTCTCCCCCTATGGTTTGGTTGGTTCCTGAATCTCCGGGCCGGTCGTCACGGCCGGCCCCGGGTGCTGCCCCGGAAGGCGGCGGGGCGCTTCCGGGAGACGGCAGCCGCCGGCCATGTCGCTCACCGCCGCGACCACCCGGTCGACCACGAGCTCGAGTCCCCTGTCACCGAGGGCGCCGAAATGGGGGATGAGAGCCCCGACGCGCGCCGCTTCATCGGCAGTGAGGTGCCCGAGCGCCCCGTAGAGCCGGGGCAGGGACAGGTACTCGGCCGACGCTGCGGCCACCATGGCCTGGCCGAGGGTGACGGTGCCGACGAGGTAGACCGCGGCGGCCAGCTCGCCCTCATCGTCGAATCCGGCTTCCTCGAGGATGTCGGCCAGGCGGGCCGAGCAGGTCAACCAGGCGGGCGAGCGACCGGAGGCGGCCAACTCGAAGAGCGGGCGATGCGAGACCGCCTTGCGGCATACGTTGATCATCCACGACCGGAGCCGCTCCGACCAGGGGGTCCCCTCCTCGGCGTCGACGTCATCCTCGCGCAGCACGTGCCGGGTCACCGATACGACCAGGTCGTCGCGGTCGGCGAAGTAGCGGTACAGAGACATCGGGGAGGCGTCGACCGCGGCGGCCGCCCGGGCCATGGTCAAAGGGGCGTCCGGCTCGCGTCGCAGCATCTCCGCTACGGCCTCCAGGATCATCTCGCGGTTGAGCCGGGGGGGCCGGCCCGGACCGGACTGGGTCCGCGGGTCCGGCCAAGCGGGTCGACCCATTTGCGAGACGGACATATACGAATCCGTATCATAACCATCTCCAGCCCTCGGGACGCCGGGGGTGACCCGGCCGGACCGAACTCGCGCCGAGGGGACGGCCGGCTGGAGGCGTGGACGGACGGGACCGTTGGACGAAGGTTGGCAAGTAGCTCAAACTTCTCTGACATTTGGTGCCGACAATTCGAGTGTGGCCGACCAGACCCGAAGCGACATCGCCCTGCTCTACCGACGGGCCGGGTTCGGAATCCGCCCCGATGAGCTCGACGCCCTAACCGGGGCGGGCTACAACGCCGCCGTGGACGGCCTGCTCGCCGGCCTCGGGTCGGCGCCCGACCCCGGCGGTGACTCGGTCACCGTGCCGGTCTTCCACATCTACCAGCGACCCCCCAAGAACTTCACCCAGGCTCAGCGCAAAGCTGCCGATGCCGTGTACGCCACCGAGCTGAGGGACCTCCAAGACTGGTGGCTGAACCGGATGATCAAGACCTCAACGCCCCTACGGGAGAAGCTCACGCTCTTCTGGCACGGCCATTTCGCCACCGGGGTGGTGAAGGTTCGCGACGCCAAACTGATGTACCTGCAGAACCAGCTTCTCAGAACTACCGGCGCAGGGCCCTTCGACCAACTCGTCCAGGCCGTGGCCAAGGACGGGGCCATGATGGTCTGGCTGGACACCGCCACCGATGTGAAGGACCACCCCAACGAGAACTTCGCCCGGGAGATGATGGAGTTGTTCACTCTCGGCGTGAACAACTACACCCAGGACGACGTCGTCGCCGGCGCCCGGGCCTTCACCGGCTGGCGCTACGACCGGCTGGCCTACGAGTACCGGTTCGTGCCCCGACTGCACGACTACGGGTCCAAGACCTATCTGGGCCAGACCGGCGACTGGAACGGCGAGGACGCGGTGAACATCGCGGTACGCAACCCGGTCTCCCCCCGGTTCGTGATGGCCAAGCTGTGGAGCCATTTCGCCTACCCGGTCACCCCCGCCGAGCCGGTGATCACTGACCTGGTGGCGGCCTACGGTCCGTCGATGAACCTGACCTCGGCGCTCGAGGCCATGTTCAAGCACGACGCCTTCAGGACCGCCACGACCCGCACCAATCTGGTCAAACAGCCCATCGAGTATCTGGCCGGGGCGGCCCGGGCCCTCGGCCTCGACGCCACCGCTGACCGGACCGGCTCGTCCCCGAGCCATGGCTCGGGGAGACCGCTGGCGGTCATCGCCACCGCCCTCGGTCAGACTCCTTTCAATCCACCCAATGTCGGGGGCTGGGGACAGAACGCCTACTGGCTCGACACCTCGACAGCCCTCGTACGCCAAGAAGCGGCCCTCTTCCTGGCCATGAGAGCGGACCTGACCAGTATCGGGTCCATCCCGCCGTCACAGAGACCGGCGGCGGTGGCCCGGATGCTGTCGATAGACGGATTCGGGCCAACCACCATGACCGCCCTGGCTGCGGCCCAGACCAATCCGGTCCAACTGATGGCCCTGGCCCTGGCCAGCCCCGAGTACGTACTGGCATGACCCGAGAACGTCCTGAAAGGAAAGGACAAGTCGCATGGCGATGATCTCCCGCCGCAAATTTCTCACTGCACTCGGGGCGGCCAGCGGAGCGGCCATGGTCGGAGGAGCGGCGTGGGGCATTGACGCATCCACGCAGCGCAGCGCACCCCGCACCCAGGCCAGCACCAGCGGCCCACTGGTGCTCATCACCCTCTATGGTGGCAACGACGGCCTCAACACCGTCATCCCCTACACGGATCCGGCCTACAAAGCAGCCCGACCGAATCTCGGATATGACCCGTCGGTCGTGCTCGCCATGGCTGACGGCCTCGGGCTGAACCCCAAATTGACCGGCGTCCACGGCTTGTGGGGCCAAGGCAAGCTGGCCGTCGTCCGCGGTGTCGGCTACCCAAACCCCAACCTCAGTCACTTCGAGTCGATGGACATCTGGCAGACAGCCAACCCGGCCGACGGGGCCGGAACGGGTTGGCTGGGGCGGTGGCTCGACGCGACCGGAACCGACCCCATGCGGGCCCTCAGCGTCGGCACCACTTTGCCGCTGGCCCTGCGGGGTCAGAGCCAGTCAGCCAGCGCGGTGACCGCCACGTCCATCAACGTCCCAGGCGGACCTCAGTTCGAGAAACCCTTCACTCTCATGCAGGCCCCCGGTCCCGACCGGACCGGCCTGGCCGGCCAGATCGCCGGATCCGGCAACAACCTCATCAAGGTGAAGGGCCAGCTCGACGCTCTGCACACGCACATCCCTTCGACGACCGGGCCGCCGACCACCGCGAGCACGCCAGGATCACCTTCGGGTGCCGGACGCACCAGATCGGCCGGGCAGGGGACCCTGTCGGCGTCGGATGTGACCGCTCCGCTCGGCATCGTGGCCGCGCTGATCAACGCCGGGTCGCCGGCGCGGGTGTACCAGGTGAGCCTCGGCAGCTTCGACACCCACGCCGACGAGAAGGCCAACCAGGAGAAGCTGCTCGCCAATCTCGACGAGGGCATCACCAGCTTCCTCGACGCCGTGGCGGCGAACCCGGCGGGGCGCAACGCCGTGCTCATGACCTACTCCGAGTTCGGTCGGCGCCCGATCGAGAACGCCTCGGGCGGGACCGACCACGGTACGGCGGCCCCCCTGTTCGTGGCCGGCCACAACGTCAAAGGGGGCTTCTACGGGGAGGAGCCCTCCCTCACCCACCTCGACGCCAACGGCAACCTGGTGTTCAACGTGGACTTCCGGTCGGTGTACGCCACCGTCTTGGAGAAAGTGATCGGCTTCGACTCCAAGGACGTACTGGGCGGGACCTTCCCGACCCTCGGCTTCGTCTGACGGGAATGCCAGGACCCGGCGGCGGGGTTCTCCCAGACATGATCCGAGCCACCTGGAACGGCGCTGTCATCGCCGAGAGCGATCGGACAGTCGTGGTCGAAGGCAACCACTACTTCCCCCCCGAGTCGGTCGACCAGCGGTATCTGTTGTCCAGCGCCACTCAGTCGCGCTGCCCGTGGAAGGGGACCGCGAGCTACTACAGCGTGGTCGTCGACGGCAAGGAGAATCGCGACGCCGCCTGGTACTACCCGACCCCGAGCGAGGCAGCGGCCAACATCGCCGGCCACGTCGCCTTCTGGCGGGGCGTCGAGGTCGAATAGCAGCTGACTCAGCTGCGGTACTCGACGGCCACGTGCTCGTCCAAGGCACGGCGGATCTCCAACAGCTGG
This sequence comes from Actinomycetes bacterium, assembly GCA_021838445.1. GTDB lineage: Bacteria > Actinomycetota > Acidimicrobiia > Acidimicrobiales > Palsa-688 > JAKCDU01. The sequence goes on from JAKCDU010000004.1 coordinate 63,469, forward strand.
TCCAGCGAGGAGGCCGTCCCGTAAACCCCCACGACGAACCCGGGGCTTCCGTCGCGCCAGTCGACGGAGTCACCGGCGTGCTTGTTGATCGCCGCCTGCACGACCCCTGGCAGTGCGATGACCCGGTCCACTCCCGATATCGATACGACTGACCGGGCCTCGGGCGGAGGCTGGACGAGGAGCATGTAGGCCAGACCCGGTGCGGCCGGTCCGCCCCCGATGTCGGGGTCGCCGCCGAGGGCCAGCTGCATCTGGGCCGACAGCGGGTTGGGACGACCCAGCATGTGGAGCATCCGGGGGACACCGCCGCCGACGCGACCATTGACCTCGATGATCCGGGGACCCTCGGCGGTGAGGATCACGTCGACGTTCAACCAGCCCCGGTCGACGCCGAGGGCCGCAACCGCCTCCTCCACGGCGGTCGCCGCGACCGCCAAATCCGGGTGGTCGGGCTCGGTGATGAGAAACGAACCGGTCCGCCGGAATGGCCAGGCCAAGCCCAGATGACGGGTGAACCCGGCGTGGCGGCACCGGCTGTCGATGACCAGGGTGTCCACCGACACCAGGTCCGAGATGGCCTCCCCGCCATCCCCGGCGGGGCCCGAGCGGCGCGAGCCGAGCATCTCCTCGAGGATCATGCCTCCCTCCTCGCGCCGCTCGCTGCGATCGCGCAGCGCCTCGCTCACCGCGGCCACGTCCTCGCAGAAGGTGGTGAAGCGACCACCGGTACCGACACGCGGCTTCAAGACGGCGGGGAAGGGCAGTCCCTCGACCAAGCGCTCGACGTCGCCGGGATCGGCGGCGGACGGGATGAGGCGGAAGCCCGGCCCCGGCACCCCGGCGGCGCGCAGAGCCGTCCTCTGGTCCACCTTGTCGGCGAGGGCGGCGGCCAGACCGGCTGGGTAGAAGCGCAAGGAAAGGGCCCGGGCCAGATCCGCGGTGAAGGGCATCAACTCGTCCACGAAGGTCAAGATTCCGTCGGGTCGCCACGGTCGGAGCTCACCGGCGGCCTCGGTGGTGGTGATCCCCGCCAGGTCGATGACCTGCCCGGCCCGGGCCAGGAGGCTCCGCTCCTGCCCCAGCCGCTCGTCGGACAAGTCGGCCAGCCAGATCAGGCCAGCCACGCCCTCAGCGGCCTGGGTTATGTCCAGGAAGGGATAGGACTGAGGGCCGACCACGACGGCCACACGTCGGCGCCCGGGGTCGGGTCCGGCCCGACCCGTCATCGCGCCCACCGCTGGTATCTACCGAACCCCGCCTCGGGCCAAGCCGCCAGGGGGGTCGGCGCGGTGGACCGCCGGGCAGACACCTGGGGGTCGGGAGCGGGCGACATGATCGGGAACCTACGCCAGGCGCCGCTCCCGCGGGCCGTGCCGGTCTCAGCCGGCTCTCAGCCGCAGTGTGCCGGGGTCAACCGGTCTCGGCCACCGGAGCCGGCCGCACCGCCACCTGGTCCGGGCCGACGGGGCCCACGAGGCGGTTCCGACGCTCGGCGAGGAGGAGCAGCACCGTCGCCAGGGTACCCGCGAGGGCGATGGCGGTCACCCACTGGAAGGTCTGGCCGAAGGCGCCGGCCCTCGCCGCAGCGGAGTTGCCGGCCCGGTCGAGATGCTGCTGCAGGACGACCGTGAGTATGGCCGTGCCGATGGACGCACCGACCCGCTGGATGATGTTGAGCTGCGGTGAGGCGTCATTGACCTGGTCGTCACGCAGAGCCCGGTAGGCGGCGGTGGACACCGGCGGGAAGGTCAGGCCGAGGCCGAAGCCCTGAACGGTCATCGCCGCGCCGATCATGACGTAGGAGCTGTGGGCGCCGAGACCGAGGTAGGGGATGGTCGCCACCAGGGACAGGGCGGCGCCGACCAGAGCCGTAGGCCCACTGCCGGCCCGATCGATGAGGCGCCCCACGACCAGGCTGGCGGCCACCGCCCCGAGACCCCTGGGGGCCAGCAGCAGGCCTGCGGCGAGCGCGTCTTGGTGCCGGGCGGTCTGGAAGTACAGCGGGAGGAGGACCAGGCTGCCGAACAGCGCCGCGCCGACCGTGAACATCGTCAGTGACGCCGCCGAGAACACCCGGTTGACGTAGAGACGCACATCGAGGAGGGGCTGGCGGATCCGCAACGAGCGCAGCACGAATACGACCACCAGCAGCGCGCCGGTGGCCAGCGGCAGAGCCACGTGGGCGGCATCGCCAGCCGACCGGCCGACCTCGGCCAGGCCGTAGGTGATGCCCACCAGTCCGCAGGCCACGAGCCCCACTCCGGGCAGGTCGATACGGCCGGCGTCCTCGGGCGCCTCGTAGGGAAGGTTGCGCATGGCCGCGACGACGGCCACCACGCCGATCGGCACGTTCACGTAGAAGATCCACCGCCATCCCACGTAGTCCACGAGCACACCACCGACAGTCGGCCCGAGGACCGGGGAGAGAAGCACCGGAACGCTGAACGCACCCATCACCCGGGCCAGGTTCCTCGGGCCCGAAGCCTTGACCAGGATGGTCTGCCCGACCGGCAGGATCAGCCCACCCCCGACCCCCTGCAGCACCCTGAAGACCACCAGTTCGCTGGTGGAGGTGGCCAGGCCGCACAGCGCGGAACCCAGGGTGAACACCACGATGGAGGTCACGTAGACCCGCCGGGCCCCGAACCGGCGGGTGATCCAGGCGGTGAGAGGGATGACCGCTCCCAGGGCCAGGAGGTAACCGGTGACGACCCACTGCGTGTCGGCCAGGGAGCTGTGCAGTTCCCGTGACAGCGTCTCGAGGGCCACATTGACGATCGTGGTGTCGAGCACCGACATGACGGCGCCGAGGATGACCACGGCGACCACCCTCCAGACGGCCCGGTCGACACCGCCCCAGCCCGTCGCGTCACCTCCCGGGAGGGTCGCGCCGTCAGCCATGTGACAGAAAGATTAGCTGCTCTAAACGTCTCTGAGCGTCGCCGACCTCCGGGCCTGGCTGGAGCAGCTAGGTGGGCACCGTCCCCTCCGGCTGTAGCGTGGACACGTGGTACTGCGATCCGCAGAGGGTGAATCGGTAGTCGACGTTGAGGTAGCCGTTCCCTCGAGGTGACTTGAACGAGAACCCGTCAGCACGGGTGCAGGCAGCACGCGCCGGACTCGGTTCCACGCCCAAGAAGAACACCGCCCCCTGCCCTGGTCGCAACACCTGCACCGACGCCGGATTTCCGAGGGAATTGCTCCCGTCGCTCGCGAAAGGGACCTGAGAGAGCCCGGCCAGGTCCGCTTCGACCTGGACCGACCCCTGGCTCTGCAACCCGAACGGGTATACCCCCGGGTAGGAGATCATCTCACAGGCACTCGCCGCCGTATTCTCGACTACGAAAGTCTGCACCAGATAGCCCTCGACCAACGTCGACGACGATTGCGCCGACACCGACAGGCCCGGCACGTCGCAGGTCGCAAGCCCGGCCCCGCCCGGCGGGCCGACAGTGGTGGGAGCCAGCGGGGCGTCTGACGACATCGATGTCATGCTCGGCGAGTCCGAGGTAGAAGGGTCCGCAGGTTGGGGCACACTCGACGAGACCGTGGGCCGCGTCGACGCCGGAGCCGACCCGGAGCGGGTGGTGATCGCTGAGACAGAGGTCCCACCCTTGACCTGAGGGCCGGCTGAGCACCCGGTCGATGCCACCATCGCGATACCCAGAACCAACGTGGCCCGGGCCCCCGGTGAGTCGATAGCAGTCAATGGTTTCCTCGCGAGATGAATTTGGCGACCTGCAACTTATCTACGGACCGGGCTCGCCTTCATCGAAACCTGTACGTTCGGTCAAGGAGCTTCACCGGTCGTGATACATCCCGAGAACTCCGGTCGTGGGGACTACCCCTACCACCCATGGCCGAAGAGGTCGACACCAACGACGAGGTCTGGAAGTCGGAGCAGATGGTCGCGGAATGGGTGGCCACCGCCGGTGGACCGGGAGCGCCACCGACGCGAGCACCGCTGGCTCATGGCCGAACTGCTCCCCTTCGCCGACCACCACATGCAGGAGCTGCCCCCGACGGGTGACGCGAATACTGACATTGGCCCCCCACATAGACATATCTCCCGGGCCCAGCTGAAGGCTGGCTGAGAACCATCCGGGCCGCCTTCAGGTCGGGGCGCGCCGGGCCGATCCGAATGGCAACGAAAGGAACGTGCCATGAACGTGTCAGGACTGGGAGCCGGGTGGCCTGCAGCCATGGCGGGAGCCGGCTCGAACACCGGTGTCGTCGCCGCGACCTGGAGCGGGGCCAGCCGGATGGGCGGACCGGGGTCGGTGGGTCGTATGCAGTCGGCCGTAACCTCGATGTCACAGCTGCTCGGAACCACCCCGAGCCAGCTCGCCGCCCAACTCGGTCAGGGCCAGAGCCTGATGTCGGTGGCCAACGGGTACGGCGTGTCCAGTACGTCGGTGATCTCGGCCATCGCCCGGGGACTGGCCAACTCGGTGCCTCAGGGCGCCATGGCCCCCGGCCCCGGTGCGCTGCAGACGATCGCCGCTCGCATCGCCAGCGCCACCGACGTCCCCGTCGGGCTGGCCGCCTCCTAGGAAACGGAAATCTCCCCCACCGGCCTCGCCCCTACGCCGTCGACGGCGACGCCGCGGTCGTGGGCCGTCGAGGAGTCGTACCTCGAGTCGATGGGCGGGACAGCTCACGTCACCGTCACCGGCCACGCCGGCCGGCTGGGTGACGCCCTCGGGACGGCCCGCCACGACCTGTCCCGGATGGAGGAGCGGTGGAGCCGATTCCTGCCCGACAGCGACATCTCTCGGCTCAACCGGTCGGGGGGTGACTGGGTGGCGGTTTCGGCCGACACCATCGTGCTGCTCGACTGGTGCGTGAGGCTCTGGCGCCGGACCGGCGGCGCGTTCGACCCTACCGTCGGATCGATCCTCGAGAGCCTGGGTTACGACCGCAGCTTCGGGGATGTGGTCGGCTCCCCGCCGCCGGGGCCCCTCTCGGCCCAACGCCGTCCGCCTCCCGGGTGTCGGGGCATCGAGATCGACCGCGGTGCCGGGCGAGCCCGCGTCCCGGCCGGGGTGAGGCTCGACGCCGGTGGACTGGCCAAGGGCCTCGCTGCCGACCTGGTGGCTGAGGGGCTGATCTCGGCCGGCGCATCAGGCGCGTGCGTCAACCTGAGCGGGGATGTCTCGGCCCGGGGGGACGGCCCGGGCGGGCCGGGTTCGACCTGGTCGGTGGGCATCGAGCACCCCCTTCGGCCCGGCGCCGTGCTGGCTGTGGCGCATCTCGACCCGGAGGGGGGCGCGGTGGCCTCCTCGTCGACCCTGCTGCGCCGCTGGCACGACCGCCACCATCTCGTCGATACCACCACCGGCGCCCCCTCGGCGACCGGCCTGGCGGCGGTCACCGTCATCCATCGAAGCGGGGCCTGCGCCGACGCCTACACCAAGATCGCTTTCTCGTCGCCGTCCCCCGACCGGGCCGCCGATACCTTCGAGGCGCTCCAGGTGGCGGCCATACTGGTCCTCGAGGACGGCCGGGAGCTGTGGACTTCGCCCCTGGAGGCGGCCCGGACATAGCCGGAGCCCAGATGGCGGCCGGGCCTACCGGGCGGTCATCCCGCCGCGGTGTGGGTGGCCAACCCCACTCCCATCGTCACCGCCATGGCCAGCGACCCTCCGAGCACCACTCGGGAGGTGGGACGAGGCCAGCGGGCCCCTCCCGCCGACGCTCCGGCCCAGCCGAGCAGGGCCAGGCCGATCGCCGCGACCACCGCGACCAGTACGGACTGCAGGGACCGCGGGGAGGCCGCGAGAGCGACGATGGGCGCCACCGCTCCGATCGAGAATGCCGCGGCCGAGGCCACCGCGGCCTGCAAAGGCCGGGCGGCCCGCTCCTCGCTCAGCCCCAGCTCGTCCCGGGCGTGGGCCGAAAGGGCGTCGTGGCTCGTCAGCTGTTCGGCCACCTGCCGGGCCAGGCCGGCTTCGACCCCCCGGTGCATGTACAGCCTGGTCAGCTCCTCCAGCTCGGCCCCGGGTGAAGCGGCCAGCTCGGCTCGCTCGCGGGCCAGGTCGGCCTGTTCACTGTCGCGCTGCGAAGCAACCGACACGTACTCTCCAGCCGCCATGGCCATGGCGCCGGCCGCCAGGCCGGCCAACCCGGCAGTCAGGATGGCCGAGCGCGCCGCGCCCGACGCGGCCACGCCCAGCATGAGGCTGGAGGTGGAGACGATGCCGTCGTCGGCGCCGAGCACCGCGGCCCGCAACCAGGCGGCGCGGTGACCCCGGTGAGTCTCGGGGGGTGGCGGGTTGGCGAGGGATCCGGTGGAGTCGCTCATGGTCTACCAAGGTGGCGGGCGGCAGGCGGCAGGCCCAGGGCCGTTGGTCCCGATCACGACGACTGTCCTGATCGCGACGACGGGGGCCTGGGTATAGTCAGCTCGACGTGGAGAAGTCGGTGGGGCGGTCGGATCGGAGGCCACGTTGACCTCGACGGCCTTCGTGCTCGGCGGGGGAGGGATCCTGGGGTCGGCCGAGGTCGGCATGCTGCGTGCTCTCCTGGAGAGGGGGTTCACCCCGGATCTGGTGGTGGGCAGCAGCGTCGGCGCGCTGAACGGTCTGGCTATCGCCGCCCGACCGGACCTCGACGCGGTGGATCGCCTGACCAGGACCTGGACCACCCTCCAGTCACGGGACGTCTTTTCGAGCTCGGTGATCGGCCAACTGGGCAACGTCTTGCGCCACGGCACTTATCTCCACGACAACTGGGGCTTGAAACATCTCATCTCCGAATCGGCGCCGGGCGCATCGATAGAGGACCTGCAGGTCCGCTACCAGTGCGTGGCCGCCTGTATAGAGGACGCCTCGGCGACGTGGTTCGACTCCGGCCCGGTCCTCGACGCAGTTCTGGCGTCGTGCGCCGTGCCGGGGCTTCTCCCCCCGGTCTCCATAGGGGCGAAGCACTACGTCGACGGTGGCTTGGTGGCCTCGGTACCGGTGGGCCGCGCCGTCGAACTGGGAGCCACGCGGGTGTTCGTCCTGCACGTCGGGCGCATCGAGAAGCCTCTCACCCTTCCGTCCCGACCCTGGGAGGTCGCCCTGGTCGCTTTCGAGATCGCCCGGCGCCACCAGTTCAGCGCCGACATGCAGCGTGTCCCGGCCGGTGTGGAGGTCCACGTGCTGCCGGCGGGAACGGCCGCCGAGACGGTGTCGGTGCGCTACCGGCGCACGGCGTCGGTAGCCGAACGCATCGACGTGGCGCACCGGGCCAGTTCCGCGTTCCTCGACCGCCTGATGGCCTGAGCGAGGACCGGCCATGGCCCTGCCCCGACCGGTCCGGCGGCTCCTGCTGCCCGTCACCGTCGGCGTCGAGCTGGTCCTGCTGATCGTCCTGGCCGTGACCGCCGTCGTCGGCGCCCTGTCGGTGGTACTGGACCGCCGGCAGCGGGTCCTGCGCCTGGCGTTGATGGGGGCGGCCTACATCGCCATCGAGCTGGCCGGGCTCGGCGCGCTCCTCGCGGTGTGGGTGGCGACACCCTTCCGGGGGAGGCCAGCCACTGAAGCAAGCAACACCGCAGTGCTCGGGTGGGCACTGACGCGGATCCTGGGCGCGGCCCGGCGCACGGTAGGCTTCGAGGTGGTCCTACCCGAGCCGTTGCCCGTCACCGCCCTCGATGACGACGGCCCGCTACTGGTCTTGGCCCGGCACGGGGGAATCGGTGACTCTTACGCCCTCGTGTGGCTCCTCACCGCCCGGTACCACCGCCGCCCGTGCGTGGTCCTCAAAGAAGTCCTCCTCTGGGAGCCGCTGCTGGATGTGGCGCTCTCCCGTCTGGGCGCCTGCTTCCTTCCCCGCTCGGCCCGCTCGGCGGGCGAGCGGGAGCGGCTCATCGCATCAGCCGCCGCGGCGCTGGGTGCGGGCGACGCCCTCCTCCTGTTCCCCGAAGGTGGGAACTGGACGCCGGGGAGGCACCGCTCGGCGCGGCTGCGCCTACTTGCGGCCCGCCAGCACCGAGCGGCGCGGGCCGCGGCATTGATGGATCACGTCCTCCCGCCCCGACCCGGCGGGGTGCTGGCCTGCCTGGAGGCCCGCCCCGACATCGGGGTCGTCATCGTCGCCCACAGCGGTCTGGACAAGGTGACGTCGGTGTCGCTCCTGTGGGCCAACCTGCCCTTCGACATCCCGATGTCGGTCCGGTGGTGGCCAGCAGCCACGGTCCCCTGCGACGAGGCCGCCCGCATCGAATGGTTGACGACCGAGTGGGCGGTGGTCGACCAGTGGATCGACGCCCGCCACGACGGCCGGGCGGTGTGAGCCCGACGGCCGCCGGCGCGCCTCAGCGGCGGCGCTTCGAGGGGCTCAGAGCCGGGTCGGTCCAGCCGGCATCGGCAGCGCTCAGATTGGTGCCCGGGGGGACGATCTCGTCGATGCGGTCGAGCAGGCCGGCGTCGAGCACCTGACCCGCTCCCCGCAGCTGGTCGCGCAGCTGGTCGGGAGTGCGAGGACCGATTATCACCGAGTCCACCGCCGGGTGGTGGAGCACCCACGCCAGCGAAAGCTCGATCAGGCTGATCCCGGCCTGCTGGGCCAGAGCGGCCAGAGCCTCCACGGCCGCCGTCTTGGACCGGTGGGCGGCTCCCCCGAAGTCGAAGTGGTCAGGCTCGCGGGCGGCCCGGGAACCGGCGGGCGGCTCTTCCGAGCGGTATTTGCCCGTCAGCCATCCCCCGTTGAGCGGACTGTAGACGAGGGCGCCGAGACCGTACCGCTGGCAAACCGGGAGGACGCCGCTCTCGATCCCTCGGGCCAGGATGGAATAGGGCGGCTGTTCGGTGACGAAGCGTTCACGGCTGCGACGCTCGCTCACCCACTGGGCCTCGACGAGGAGGTCAGCGGGGAAGGTGGAGGTGCCTATCAGACGCACCTTTCCCGCTCTCACCAGGTCGCTCAGGGTGCCGAGCGTCTCGTCGAGGTCGGTGCCGGGGTCGGGCCGGTGGACCTGGTACAGGTCTATCCAGTCGGTGCCGAGGCGCCTGAGACTGTCCTCTACGGCCCGGTGGATCCATCTCCGGGAGTTCCCCCTGCTGTTGGGGTCCTCGCCCATCGGGTTGTGGAACTTGGTGGCCAGTACGACCTGATCCCGGCGACCCCGCAGGGCCCGGCCCACTATCTCCTCGGAGGTGCCGAAGTCGTACACGTCAGCGGTGTCGATGAAGTTGACTCCGGCGTCTAGGGCGGTGTCGACCATGGCCACGCACTCGTCGACGTCGGGATTACCCCACCGCCCGAACATCATGGTGCCGAGGCAGTACGTGCTGACGGATACGCCGGTGCGACCGAGAATGCGATATTCCACAGGAAGATAGTGGCAGATAATTGGTCTGACAACCAGATGATCTGTTAAACAGGTGAGGTGAGGGCTACATGACCCGACACTCAGCCGAAAGCTACCGACCGCGGGACGATTCCACCCTCGACGAAGTCAGGGGGAAGGTCGAGTGGACGACGGACCACCAACCACAGCCGTCCGAGATCACGTCGGCGGGCCGAATCGGGCCAGTCCTCGTAGCCGGTGCGAGCGTGGAAGACAGTGTAGTTGTTGAGGAACTGCAGGTCCCCGGGCCGGAACTGCATGTTGAGCGCCAGCTCCTCGGACCGGGTGAGCCGGTCCACCGCGTCGAGGGCCTCGATCTGCTCGGCTCGAAGCGCGGGCACGCCTTCACCCCGTTCGGCCGACTCGATGTAGGCCCGGCCATAGTGGGCGTAGAGGCGTCGACCCTGCCACGCCCACAGGGGGCAGGTGAAGAAACTCTCCGGTCCGTCACCGGAGCGCCGGTCGTGCCACCAAGGCTCGTGGAGGAGCGCAGCCAAGTCGGGACGGCTGTCGACCAACTCGTCGTGCACGGTGACCGCGCTCACTATGGTGCTCTCACCGCCTCGCCGGGCCGGCCGCAGGCACATCAGGCCGACGAGGTCGGCAGAGTCGGAATGATACTCGAGGGCGGCACTGGTTTCATACCCGCGGACGTGCGGATCGCTGTAGTCACGACCTTCGTCGCGAACGTGCACTATCAGATCCCCGGCCGCGTTCTGGGGAATTGGTATTCCGAGGTGGGCTCCGATGCCCCACAGGGCGATGTCGCACTGGCGCTCGCTCATGGACTGCACCGGGATCCCGCGCAGGAGGACGAACCCGCGTCCTTCGAGCAACTCGTCGAGCACCCCGTCGAGCCGGGGACCCAGACGCGGCAGGGGAAAATCGGCGATTGTGATCTCCGCCGGAGCGACCCGGCGCGACTCGCAGGAGGTAACAGCTGCGAGCAGCTCGGCGATCTCATTGGATCCCAGCTCGAGCTTCCAGTCAGAGTTGGTGCCGATTACCGGTCCCTTCCACGCCGCTGGGCCACCACACTTCGGAACGTCGACCACGCTTTGATCGTCTCACACGGGCTCGGGCATGTCATCCCTCATGCGCTGGAAATATGCCGAGTCGGAGCGATTTCCGCACGGCCCGCAAAGCGTTGGGCGATCCGGCGGGCCAGGGGCCACCCAAGGTGGCGTCCATGTCCGTCGGTCTCGGCGTCACCCCCGAGTGGGGACCAGGTGGACTTCGGTCAGCGACATGACCCGAGCTGCCTCGGCAGGGAACGCGCAGCCGGCAGACACCCGGGACGGGCACACGGTTACCCTCATGCCGGCGGCCAGGGCGGCGAGGCAACCGGGCAGCGAGTCCTCGAGCACGAGGCAGTCGGCCGGCATCGAACCCAGACGGTCGGCCGCTTCGAGGAAGATGTCCGGCGCCGGCTTGCCGTGCTCCACCTCGGCCCTCGTGACTATCTCGTCGAATCGCCCTGTCAGACCGAGCCGGGCGAGGTGCTCGTCCAGCGCGGGTCGGCGCTGCCCGGTGGCGATGGCCGTCTGCCATCGCGCTGCGTGCGCCGCATCGAGTACTTCGGCGACACCCGGCAGGAGAGGGAGATGCCGCAGCCGGTCGGGCAGCACGGCGTTGACCGCCTGCTCGAGCTCGAGGAAGGTGGGGGTGTGCGGGCCCAAAGAGACGAGCCAACGGTCCCACTCCGCGGCCACGTCGGTGGAGCCGAACAGGTGACCGACGTCGCTCATCTCGACGACGATCCCCCGGTCGGCCAGAACATCGAGGATGCAGGCCGCGACCTCGCTCTCGGAGTCGATCATCAGACCGTCGAAGTCGAAGATCACAGCCGGCACTACGCCAATCTAACCCTCGGCACCGACTGGAGGTCGGGGCCCGGGCTGACGCAGCACCCCGGTAGCATCGACCGATGAGAGCGGAGACCGCTGATCTTCTGGTAGTAGGCGGTGACGTGGTGACCATGAACGCCCGGCGTGAGGTCGTGGTGGGCGGGGCCGTGGCCATCGCCGGCGAGCGCATATTGGCCCTCGGATCGGCCGGGGCGATGCGCCGCCGCTTCCCCGGGACCCCCGAGCTCGACGCCCGGGGCTGCGTGATCACCCCTGGCATGATCAACGCCCACCAGCACTGCACCGGCGATCCGCTGGCTCGCAGCTGCATACCCGACGACCTCCGGCCGGGCGCATCCATATTCGACTGGGCGGTGCCGCTGCACGGTGCCCACAGCGGCGACGACGACGAGATATCGGCGGTCCTCACGGCCACCGAGAGTCTCCGCAACGGCGTAACCACGCTGATCGAGGCCGGGACGGTCGCCCACCCGGTGCGGGCGGCGGCGGGTCTCGCCAGGGCCGGTGTCCGAGCCAGCATCGGGACCTGGGGGTGGGACATCGATGACGGGCCGTTCGCAGCTCCCGCCGATGTGGTCCTCGAACGCCAGGTGGAGGTGCTCGACCGCTTCCCGTCGGGGGGGAACATCACCGGCTGGGTGACTCTGGTGGGCCACAACCTGGCCTCCGACGAACTGATGCAGGGCGCGGCTGACCTGGCCCGGCGCCGTTCGGTCGGCATGACCATGCACATCTCGCCGACCCGCTCCGATCCCGAGGCCTACCGTACCCGCACCGGCCGGGACCCACTGGTCCACCTCGAGCATCTGGGGGTGCTCGGCCCGCACCTTCTGCTGGCCCACGCCGTGTGGCTCACCGACCGCGAGATCGAGATAATACTCGGGACCCGCACCGCGGTCGCCTACTGCCCTTGGGCCTATCTACGGCTCGGTCAGGGCGTCTCGGGTCGGGGGCGTCACGCCGAGATGTTCGGGAGAGGTGGGCGCATCGCCCTCGGCTGTGACGCCGCCAATGCCGGGGACCAGCTCGACATCCTGCGGTCGGCGGCCCTCGCTGCCGGGCTGGCCAAGGACACCAGGGAGGACCCGACGTGGTTCGGCGCCCACGAGGCCTTCGAGATGGCCACCATCAGGGGGGCGGCGGCCGTCGGCATGGCCGACCGGATCGGATCCATCGAACCCGGCAAGCTGGCCGACCTGGTGGTGCACGACGCCACCGCGCCGGCGTGGGTGCCCCGAGGCGACCCGGCCCTTCAGCTGGTCTGGTCGGCGGACGGCCGCACCGTCCGGGACGTGCTGGTTGGTGGCCGTATGGTCGTGAGCAACGGCCGCTGTCTGACCGTGGACACCGAGGAAGTGCGCCACGAGGCCGCGGCGGCGGCGGCGGCGCTGCTCGCCCGGGCCGGAATCACCGTGCCCCACCGCTGGCCCCACGTCGACGCCGACGAGCTCGACCGGTGAGCACCAAAGCCTCGGTCGATCGCTACCTCGCCGCTCTCAACGGAGGCGACGCCGACACCATCGCGGCGTGCGTCACCGAGGACTTCGTCAATGAGCACACGTCGGTGCTCGGCCACAGCCGCTTCGGGCGGGCCGCCTACCGGGCCGCCCTCCCCGCCTTCCTCGGGGCCTTCGTCGGCCTCTGCTACGACATCGAGGACGTGATCGTCGAGGACGACCGGGCGGCTGTGGCCTACCGGATGAGCTTCGGGTGGGTCGCCGCCGACGGCACGACCAGGCCGGTCTCGGTGCGGGGCGTGTTCCGCTTCCAGGTCCGCAATGGTCTCATCGCTCATCGGGTCGACTACTGGGACAGCGGCGACTTCAACCGGCAGACAGCCACCTAGAACGCACCGAAGTCAGCTTTGCGGATGCAGCAGTGGACACCCTTGACGGCGTCGACCACTTGGGATATCTCGAAGTCGGCGGCGGCGCTCAGATAGGCGAGAGCCTCGGACCGGGCCATGCCCTGGGTCTCCTCCAAGAAACGGATGGCCGCCCGCGTCGCCTTCCGCATGGCCTCGTTGAGGTCCACGTCGAGGCCGATCGGGACCCAGTGGGTGTCGGTTTCGACCATGGGTCGGTCGATCGCCCCCACGAGACTTCGGGCCTCGGGTCCTTTCAGGACCGACAGGCGCAGGGTCGAGGACAGAGGCGCCTCCAAGGCGGTGAGAGCCACCTCACCGTCGCCCTGCGCGTAGTGCGGGTCTCCCACGAAGAAGCCGGCCCCGTCCACCTGCACCGGCAGGTAGAGAGTCGACCCGGTGTTCAGCAGGTTGACGTCGATGTTGCCCCCGTGGGGGCCGGGGGGCACCGACGGCACCGCCTGTGAGGTGTCGGGGGCTACGCCCATGACACCGAGGAAAGGAGCCAGGGGGAAGCGGGCCGACCGACCGTTCCGACCGAATGGGAGCACGCCGATCAGCCGCCCTCCGATCTCGTCGACCGTGGTGAAATGACTGACTGACCCGTACAGGTCGGGACGGGCGTGGGACGCCCCCGGCACCCGGATGCCGGCCTCGGGGAACTCACCCGCCAGGCAACCCAGGCCGTGGCGATTGGTGATGACCCCGTAGGGCACCCGGATGTCCAACTCGAGCACGTCCACTCTGAGGATGTCACCCGGCTCGGCGCCGGCCACCCGGATCGGCCCTGTCACCACATGGGGGCCGTCGTCGAAGTCATGGGGTATGTCCGATGCGGCCACGTCACGGGCGTCGGCCAGGACGTCCTCGGGCGCCACACCGAAGCGTCCGAACCACGACACCGGATCCCGGCCCTGATCCTCGAGGATGCCCTCGTGGGAAACCGTATCGATGGTTACGACCCCGCCGTCGTTCAGGTCGGCCACCGGCTTGGTGTCCCGGTTGGGCAGCCAGCCCCAGAGCACGGTGTCCGGGTTGGATGCCAGATGGATCCCACCGCGGGGATGGTCGGTCACGGCGATAGTCGACACTGGTGAGTTCTCCTGGGTTCATCCGGCGCAGCACTCCGGTTCTCCTGCCGAGACGACTATCGCATCAGAATTCGCCGCCAGAAAGCCCGCGGCGGCAAGGTTCACAAACTGGCAACACTGCCCCCCGTACGCGTCAGAACCGGCCCACTCGGGCCGATTCTGACACAACCACAGCCTGATGAATCAAACGGGGTTGGTGGCGCCCCAGACCTCCTGGACCTTGGCGTAGACCCCCTGATTGTGCGAGATTTCGATCACGTTCCCGTCCGGGTCGGTGATGGCGCAGATGTACCCGATGGGGTCGGGCATGTCGCGTGGCTCCCATGTCAGGCAGCCCGCCGCTCTGGCTCGCTCGGCGATGGCCTCCACGTCCGAACGCTCGGGCACTTCGATACCGATATGGGCGAAGGGCGCCATGATGGGCGCCGGCTTGCCCTTGTCCTTCCAGAACATCACCAGCACCAGCACGAACGGGTCGTCGACCTGGCCCTCGTGGCTCAACCAGGCGGACTGCCCGTCGGCGTCCTCGCGGCGGTCCAGCACCACGAGCGGGGTGAACTCGAGGTACCAGGCCAACGAAGCGTCGAGATCGCTCGAGGGCAGAGCGATGTGGGTCCAGCGGGGACGAGAGGGACCTGATCCCATCAAAGCCCCACTTCCGGGTAGCCCTTGGTTCGGTGCCAGGCGATCTGCTCCTCGGTGGGTTGGGGATCGTCGCCGCCCTTGGTCCAGAGGATCACGACGCTGCCCCAGGGATCGCGAAATGCTCCGTGGTAGCCGTTGAATTCCTTCCAGTAGAGGTTGCGCCAAAGGACAGTGGCCCCGTTGCGCTCGGCCCTCTCGAGGATGGCCTCCTCGCTGTCGTCATCGCTCACCAGGATGTAGATCCGCGGGGCCGGGCCGGTCGCGACCCCCGCGCCCTGCGCCGGCGGGTCGTTGGGATCAGGCGGCGCCAGTTCGGTGGAGAAGATCCCCATGTGGAGGTTCCCCACCTCGGAGTCCTTGCCGTCGGGGTTGGGGAAGTATCCGCCGGGGACTATCCGGTAGAACACGTCAGTGGGCCGTCCCTCGACGGTCCAGCCGAACACGTCGGCGTAGAAGCGGGCCGCAGCGGCCGGGTCGGAACTGGGGAAATCGACAAAGATCAGCGTGTTCGGCTGCGTCATAATGAGGATCCTATCATCTGATGGTCAGACCAAATCTAGCCTTGGAGTAGAGCTCGGAGCTGACGCCGCCATTCGACCGACGCCTTGTCCGCCTGCACCGATACGAGAGCGGTGTGGTCCAGGGGCAGGGTGCCGCGGACCCGCTCCAGCATCAGCTTGTCCTCGGCGCCGATGAGTCGATCGAGGCGGGTGACCTCGTCGGCGGGTACCGAGAAATCGTCATTGCGCCAGACCACGAAAGTGAAATAGGACGTGGCGTCGTCGATCGGAGTGGACAGCAGGAGCAGGATGTGCTCCAGCCCGCTCTCGTAGCGGATGGTGCTGCGCACCGCGAAGGGGAGGTTGAATCCCGATGACATCAATCTCTGAACCGTGGCGGTGGCCTGACCGGACGCCGACGCGGCGACGGTTGGATTGGCCGCGGTGACCGAGTACTCGTAGCCGTACCACTCACCGAGGTCCCGCAGTTCCACGTGGGGCACTTCGGGCGTCGCGGCCGATCCGAAGCTGCCGACGTGGACGTAGGGGAAGTGGGTGATGTCGAGGAAGTTGTCCACCATGCGGGTGGCGGCTGTCTGCCAGGGCTCGACCAAGGCGTTGATGCGACGAAAGGCCGGGTCCTGCTCCTGGGGGATCTCCGGTATCCCCGCCACCGGCTCGTCCAGGCACAGCCACACCAGGCCATATCTCTCGGTGGCGGGAACGGGGCGCAGGTGGGCCTTGGGTGGGACCGGTACCCCGGCTGCCGAGGAGGGAACCTCGGCACAGCGTCCCGAGCCGAGGAACTTCCATCCGTGATACGGGCACTCGATGCAGTCCCCTTTGACCCGACCGGCCGAGAGGGGGGCCTCCCGGTGGGAGCAGCGGTCGGGCAGGGCGGCGACGGTGCCGTCACCTCCCCTCCACACCACCAGGTCCTCCCCGAGCAGCCGGACCGCCAACGGCTCGCCTAGAACGTCGGTGGACCGACACACGGCATGCCAGTACCGGCGCAGAACCGGGTTGGTGGCGAATGTCGTCATGTGAACTCTCCTCCCCTCATTCGGTGGTGACATCGGGGAGTTGCTCTTGCAGGAACTCCAGGATGCGGATGTGCTTGGCGGTGTCCATCTCCATGAGCTCCACCAGCAGCGGCCACAGGGTCTGGTGGCGCAGCGGGCGCAGCTCGCGGCGCAGGGCGGCCAGCTTCTTCGATTCCTCGCGTTCGGCGGCGAGGAACCGCTCGGTCGGGTCACGCAGCCGGGCGCCCTGCTCGGCGTCGAGTCGGGGGGCCTTCAGGGAGTCCGCGCCACCGTCGGACACCGAAGCGTCGGCCAGCGACTTGAACATCTCGTGGTGGCGGTGCTCGTCGGAGAGGATCAGCTCGAGCAGCAACTGCACCGACCGGTCCCTGATGTCGGTAGCCAGTGCTTCGTAGGCGTCGAGGAAGGCCGTCTCTTCTCGTACATGCTGACGGAACTCGTGTACGACGGTGGCCCACCACTCGTCACTCAGCTGTTTCATCTCAACCCACCTCTCAGATCGTCGGCCACTTGGCCCGGTCCGGCAGGCCCGAGCGGGCGACGATCGCTTCACCGGCCGCCTGGGCCCGGCGGTACAGGTCGTGCTCGTCCACCGTCGTGAGCCGGTAGTCGTCCACCACCCGGCGACCGTCCACGAAGACGGTGTGGACGCCCCGGCCGTCGGCTGACCACACGAGCTGATTGGCCACGTTGAGCAGGGGCGTCCACTCAGGGCGATCCCGGTCGTGGAGCACGAGATCAGCCTTCTTGCCCACCTCGATGGACCCGAGCTCGTGCTCGGAGAGGATGGCCCGCGCCCCGCCGAGGGTGGCCATCTCGTAGGCCTGCTCCGCGGGGAACTGGGTCGGATCGCGCCGGGCGTCCTTGAAGAGTCCCGCCACGAGGTAGGTGGCTCGCATCATGTCGCTGTAGTTGGACGCGTTGTTACCGTCGATGCCGATGCTCACATTGACCCCTGCGGCCACCATCTCGGGCATCTTCCCGATCTGGGTGACTCCGTAGGCGACCTTGAGGGCGGTGGTCGGGCAGTGGGCGACCGAGCAGCCGTGGTGAGCCAGGAGCGACACCTCGTGGTCGTCGACGTGCACGCAGTGCACGAGCACCGTGTCGGGCCCGAGGACGCCCAGCTCGGACAGGTGCTCGATGGGTCGTCGGCCGAACTGGGCCAGAAAGCCCTCGGGGTCCGCGGCCGCCGGTGACATATGGAAGTTCAGCCCGGTCCGGTAGCGGTCGGCGGCGTCGCGAGCCGCCCGCCACAGGGCGTCGGAGCAGGTCGTGTGGCCGACCACCATGGACCACGCCTGGATCCGCCCGCCGGCCACGCTGCGGTGGTCGTGGAGGGTCTGCTCGAGGTTGGCGATGGCCTCGTCAGTGGTCTGGCGGTAGACGTCGGGCTCGGGGGGCAGATCCCACACCCAACGTCCGATCCGGCCCCTGATCCCGATCTCGACGAGGCCGTCGACGACGGCGTCGACGAAGCGGATCGTCCCGGCCTCCAGAAACGAGGTGGTGCCGCTGCGCAGCATCTCGGCCGCGGCCAACTGGGCCGACAGCCGCTCCTCCTCCTCGGTGTGGACCGCGTACAGCGGGCAGAGCCACTCGAAGACGTTCTCCTCGAAGGGAGTGTCGTCGGGCACGTAGCCCCGGGTCAGCGGCTCACCGGTGATGTGGATGTGGGTGTTGACCAGCCCCGGGGTGACCACGAATCGACGGCCGTCGAGCACCTCACGGGCGTCGAAACGGCCGGCCAGCGAATCGGACGGGCCCACGGCGACGATCTGCGAACCCCGGACGGCCACACTGCCCTCGCGCAGCACCCGCCGCTCGGCGTCCATGGTCACAACCATGGCGTGCTCGATCAGCACGTCCACGGCTTCGGGCGCGACACTCATCCGAGTATCTGCTCGACGGAGAATTCCAGCTGGTTGCCATCGGGATCGCGGATCAGGCAGATGTAGCCGACCACGGGATTCATGTAGCGCGGCCCGAGCACGAGGCAGCCGTCCTCACGGGCCATCTCGGCCACTGTGTCCACGGCCTGGCGGCTCTCGAGCGACATGCCCAGATGGCTGATGGACCGCAGGAACCCGTACTCCTCGGCGATGTCCCCGGTGATCTGGGTGGGCAACGAACCGCAGATGAGCACGATCACGAACCGGGCCGCCTTTTCGGTCACGTCCCGGGCATTGGCCAGCCAGACGGTCCTCAGGCCGGTCTCCTCCTCGTAGCGCTCGTGGATCGTCTCGAGGGTGGTGTAGCGGGCGTAGAACTCGAGGGTGGCGTCGAGGTCACGGACGGGCAGGGCCACGTGGGTGAGCAGCGACGGGGGGGCGGCGACATCCAGGCTCATGAGGGACCTCCAGTGGTGGCGTGGGTGGCGATGATGACGTCGGTGTTGGCCACCGGCTCGGGTCGGGCGACGACCTCCAGCCCAGCGCCGGTTAGCCATCCCTCCAGCAGGGTCGGGCTGCACAGGCGTCCCTCCAGGGTGCCGGCCAGCATGGTCACGCCGAGCAGGGCGGCGTGGGCATGGTCGAGGGGGCTGCGCCCACCAAGGTACTCGGTCACCACCAGGCGGCCACCGGGGGCCAGGGCGGCCGACGCCCGCTGCACCAACAGGGCGGCGCGACGGTCAGGCTCGGCGCGAAGGATGTGGCCGAGCACCACCAGGTCGTAGGCCGGCGGCGGCCAGTCGGCATCCAGGTAGTCACCCGACACGAGTTGGCAGCGCGCGGCCAGGGCCCCGAGGTTCTCCTCGGTGCCCGACAGGACCTCGGCGAAGTCGTTGACCACCGCGCTGGACCTCGGATCGGCGGAGAGCACCGCCGTGGCCCACGGGGCCCGCCCCGCTCCGGGCTCGAGCAGGCGCGGCCCCTCGGGCAGGCCGAGGGAGGCCAGGACGGACCGGGCCACGAGCAGCTGTGAGGGCAACGTGGCATCGACCAGCTTCGAGTAGAAGGCGGGGGCGTCGTCGTCGATGGGCTCGGGTGGGCGCTCACCGCGGGCGATGCGGTCGAGCGCCGGCCAGTTCGACGCCGGGCCGGGCGACCACAGGAGCAGGTCGGCCATGGCCATCGGGGCGTCACGGACGAGATGAGCGGCAGCCGCCTCGGACAGTTCGTAGCCGCCGCCATGGGGGACGAGCAGGCCGGTAGCGACCAGGGCGTCGGCGATGACCGCCACTGCGGCCGGCTCGGCCTGACACACCCGGGCCAGACCGTCGGCGTCGAGGGGTCCCGTCCGGAGCGCGTCGAACAGCCCGAGGCGGACGGCGGCGGCGGCCACCCAGTAGCCGGTGGATCCGTGGATGGTCCCCCATATGAATCCGGGATCGGTCCTCATCGGATGACGACGCGCTTCACGGTACGAGGATCAGCTTGCCGAGCACATCGCCGGCTTCCAGTCGACGGTGGGCGTCGGCTGCCTCGCTCAGAGGGTAGGTGGAGTCGATGACCGGGTCGAAGTCCGCGGCGAGGGTGTAATCCAGCATCTGCTCGAACTCGGCGTAGGTGTACGGATCGGATCCGAGCAACTGGATCCCGAAGTGGTAGGCGTAGGGCAGGTTGAAGGTGGCGTCGGTACCTGTGGTGGTCCCGCAGAACACGAACCGGCCGCGGGGCCGCAGGGAGTACAGCGACGGCTGCACGAGGGCCGGCCCGACATGGTCGAACACGACGTCCACACCCCGTCCCCCCGTCGCCTCCCGGGCTACGGCCACGATGTCCTCAGTGCGGTTGTCGACCACGACGTCGGCGCCGAGGCGCTCGGCCAGGTCCAGCTTGGGACGCGATCCGGCGGTCGCCACCACCTTGGCCCCCATCTTCTTGGCCAGTTGGATGGCCGCCACCGACACGCCACTGCCGGCGGCGTGGATCATCACCCACTCGCCGATGCGCAGACCGGCGGTCACCACAAGGGCGTGCCACGCCGTGGAGTATCCCGTCGGGAGCGCGGCGGCGTGCTCATAGCTCATCCCCGCCGGGATGCGGTAAGCGTGGGAGGCTGGGACGGTCAGTAGTTCGGCGTGGCCCCCCGGATGGTTACCCCCGACGACGCGCACCGAGGGGCAGAAGCCATCGTCGCCGGCCCGGCAGGAGACGCACTCGCCGCACTGCAACGCCGGGTTGACCACCACCCGGTCACCGCGGCGGAGGTCGGTCACCGCCGCCCCGACTCCGACGACCTGGCCGGCCACGTCCATACCGGCGACGTGAGGGAGGCTGAACCCCGGCAGCAGGGCCGGGCCCTGACGCTGGATGACGTCGAGCCGGTTGAGCGACGCCGCCTTGACCTCCAGCAGGACGTCCCCTTGGCCCACCGGGGGATCGGGCACAGAGGCGATTTCCAGCACCTCGACCCCGCCGAAGGCGCGCTGAACCACGGCGCGCACGGTCAGCTGGCTCCGCGCTCGAAGGGCTGGGCCAGCGCGCCCGGCTGGCGCACCCGCCGGGCGAAGAAGAGCATGGCCAGGAGGGCGATCAGATAAGGCGAGGAGACCAGCAGTTCGGAGTTGATGGTGTAACCGAGGGCCGGTAGAGCCAGGCGTAGGGCGTCCACCCCACCGAATAGCAGGCAGCCGGCAAGCGTGCCCCGCAGCGTCCATCCCCCGAAGATGACCGCGGCGATGACTATGAAACCGCGCCCGGCGGTCATGTTCGAGTTGAATGTCCCCACCTCGGCCACCGAAAGGTAGGCGCCCCCGATACCAGCGAGGACACCGCACACCAGTAGGCCCTGGCGGCGACGGCGGTTGACATGGACTCCAGTGACGTCCGCCGCCTTCGGGTTCTCCCCGACCGAGCGCATCTCGAGGCCCCACCGGGTCCGGTAGACGGCCCACCAAGCGGCGGGGACGACGATCATCAGCAGGTAGGCCGGCCACCTCTCGGCGAAGAGAGGCTTGCCGAGCACCGGTATCCGAGACAAGAGCGGGATCGAGACCACGCCGACCTGTCGGGGGCTCATCTGGATCTTCTCCAGCAGGTAGTTGGTGAGACCGAGGGCCAAGACGTTGAGGGTCAGACCGACGACGAAGGTGTTGGCCTGGAGGCGATGGCTGAAGGTGGCGTGGATGAATGCGATCAGCAGTCCGGCCGCGGCACCCCACAGGAAGCCGAGAGCGGCGTTGTGGCTCACCGATGAGCCGAGCGCCCCGGCGTAGGCCCCGGAGAGCATCATGGCCTCCACGGATATGTTCAGTGTCCCAGCCCGCTCGGCCACGAACTCGCCGACCCCGGCGAAGGCGAGGGGCACCGAGAGCCGCATGGCGCTGGCGGCGATGGTCGTGACGGCGTCGCTCATGCTGCCCCTCCCGCTTCGGACACAACCGCCTTCGCCCGCGAACGGCGTCGCCTGATCTCGTCCAGGGCGGGCGGGAACACCGCGGCCAGGACGACGAGGGCCTCGACCACGTTGACTAGATCGGTCGGCACCCCGGTCGTGGCGAGGAACCCGCCGCCGGCTTGCAGCGCTCCGAAGGCGAAGGCCACGGCGATGGCCACCCACGGACGGTTGCGGGCGACCAGGGCCACCAGCAGGCCGTTCCAGCCGACGTTGTTGGAGATGGTCGGAGTGATCCGGTAGGCCTGCCCGGTGAGCATGACCCCGCCGGCCAGGCCGGCGCACGCCCCCGACACGAGCAGAGCCAGCGATCCGACCCACGCCGCCCGTATCCCGACCCGTCGGGCGGCCACGGGATTGAGCCCGAGCAACCGCAGACGGAACCCGAGGGTGGTCCGAGCGAGGACCAGCGAGATGACGATGGCCAGGACCACGGCGACTATCAGCCCGCTACCGAAGTTGAACCCCGGGTAGTGCCCGATCTGCGGCAGCTGCACCTTGGAGGAGAGCTGGTCGGACTCGGTCAGGGTCGCCCCGCTCGTTCCGTGCTCGTGAAGCAGGAAGGTGCGGCTCAGGCTGTAGTTGAGCACCTGGAACCCGATGAAAGTCAAGAGCAGGGTGCTGATGACCACCTCGACTCCCCGCCAGTAGCGCAGCAGGGCGGCGATACCCGCCCACACGGCCCCTCCGACGGCCCCCGCCACGAGCGCGAGCACCAGTACCAGGCCGCCCGAGGGATGGACCTTCAGGGCCACGAACGCGGCGGTCATGGCACCGATGGTCACCTGACCCTCCTGGCCGATGTTGAACAGCCCGGCCCGGGAACTGACTATGGCGCCGACGGCCACGATGATCAGCGGCCCGGCATTGTCGAGGGTGTAGCCAAAGGACCCCCACCCCTCGAGGCTCCCACTGTAGAGCGCCGAGACCACCCTGCCCGGCGACCCGTGGGTGAGGGCCACGAGCAGAGCGGAGACGGCAAGGGCGACGCCGAGCGCCACGACGTAGAGGGCGACCTCGCGCGTCACCGCACCGAGGCGGCCCGGGCCGGTGGCCGTAGACGCCCCGAGCCGCGCCGCAGGGGCGGGCGGGGAGGACGGCAGCGGATCGCGGCTGGCCAGGTCGGTCACGCCGCCTGACCTCCCATCATCATGCCGAGCCGGTCCAGGTCGACCTGGCGTCGTGTCACCTCACCGACGATCCGACCACGGTGGATGACCGCGATGCGGTCCGACAGCTCCAGGATCTCCTCGAGTTCGGTGCTGATCAGGAGCACACCCGTACCTTCCTCGGCGGCCCGGCGCAACCGGGAGTTCATGTACTCGATGGCACCGACGTCGAGGCCGCTCGTGGGTTGAGCGGCGACGAGGATCTGCGGTGAACGGGACAGCTCCCGGGCCACCACCACCCGCTGCTGGTTGCCGCCCGAGAGGGAACGCATGGGAGCGTCGATCGACGACACCGCGATTCCGAACTCCTCCACGAGCCGGGTCGCCTGCTCGGCGACCTGCCGGCGGCGGAGGAGCCCCCTGCGGCTCACCGCCTCGAGGTCGCCCATCACCAGGTTGTCGGCGACGGACATGTCCAAGACGCAACCCGATACGTGGCGGTCCTCGGGGATGACGCCCACACCGGCCGAAGCCATGGCACCGGGGCGGCCCGTCTCGACGGCGCGGCCGGCCACCTCCACCACTCCCGACGAGAGGGAGAGGACGCTGGAGAGCAGGTCCCCGAGGGCCTTCTGCCCATTGCCCTCGATACCAGCCAGACCGAGTACCTCCCCTCGGCGGACCTCCAGCGACAGGCCGTCGAGCAGGGTGCGCCCGTCGGGGCCGACCGCCCGGGCCTCCCGGATGGAGAGCACGGTCGGTTGGACGTCCCCCGGAACTGCCTCGTCGGTCTCGCGGCCGGTATCGGCCGGAGCCTCGAAATGGCCGATGGCGGCCGACCCTCCGCGCAGCGACACGTCACGCCCGATCATTTCCCGGGCCAGTTCCATGGCGGTCGCCCCCTCGGTGATCCGGTCGGCGACCACCCGCCCGCTGCGCATGATGGCCACGCGGTCGGTGGCGTGGAGGACCTCGTCGAGCTTGTGCGAGATCAGCACGACCGCCCGCTGTTCCTCTTGGACCACCCGGCGCAGCATGAGGAACAGCTCCACCGACTCGGCCGCGGTGAGCACCGAGGTGGGCTCGTCGAGGATCACCACGTCGGGCTCGCGCATGAGGCACTTGACGATCTCGACCCTCTGGCGCTGACCGGTGGTGAGGTGATCGATCCGGGCGTCGGGGTCGACGTCAAGGCCGTAGCGTCGGGCCACCTCGGTGATGTGCCGGCGGGTGCGGTCGGCGTCGATGCGTCCTTTCTCGCCGAGCGAGAGGTTCTCCCAGACCGTGAGCGGCCCGATGAGGCTGAAGTGCTGGTGCACCATGGCCAACCCCATCGAGGCCGCCTTGACCGGGTCGGCGATGACCACCGGATGCCCGTTGACGACGATCTCCCCCCCATCGGGCCTCACCAACCCGAGGAGCATGTTCATGAGGGTGCTCTTGCCCGCACCGTTCTGACCCAGGACGCCGAGGATCTCGCCCCGCTGGACAGCCAGGTCGACCCGGTCGCAGGCCACCAACTTGCCGTAGCACTTGGTGAGCGATCGGGCCTCCAGGGCCGGTACCGGGGGGAGGGGCGTCCCCCCGGCACCAGAAACGGGTGTGGACGGCGTCACCGTCGCATCAAGCTCCCGGGTTGTAGGTGCCGTAGTCGTTCAGGCCCGAGATCTTGTCCGGTCGGATCTGGCCGGTTCCGATCTCCTTGATGGTCTGAGCCAGGGTGGCGGCGTCGGTGCCCTGCGGGTTGCAGATCCTCACCGTCGGGACCGGATCAACGCCCATGTGGAAGGTGAGGCTGGTGCCCACCCGGAGGGTTCCGGCCTTGAACGGGGCCAGCGCGGCAGCGAAGTAGTCACCGGGGCTGAAGATCACCGAGACGGCGAACTTGGGGCTTGGAACCGCGCACTCGTCGGTGCCGGGGCTGAGCACCGGGATGCTGTCCTTGTTGGCGGCGGCGGCCACGGCGAAGGTGGCCCCACCGAGGTACGGGTAGACGATTCCGACGCCTTGGGACTTCATGGCGTTGTAAGCCTCGACGGCCTTGGCCGAGTCGTTGAAGTCACCCGTGTAGGTGGACACGGTCTGCTCGTTCGGGACAATCGATTTGATCCCGGCTTCCCAGGCCTTGGCGAAGTTGGTGGTGAACGAGGCCTGGGGACCGCTGATGAAGCCGGCCTTGGTGGAGTTGGCGTCCTTCATCAAGAGCCCGGCAGCCACACCTGCCGCATAGGCGTCCTGGCTGGTGATGTCGGTGGTCTGCACGAAGTACGGGGTCTGGGTGACCCCAGCCCCACCGGCCACGTACCAGACGGTGCCTTTGCACTCCGGCTCCGAGGCCACCGGAATGGCGTCTTTGAGCTCGCTGGCGGCGATGGCGACCATGTCGGGGTGCTGCAGGCACATGTCGCGCGCCGCCTGGGCGGCCTGCGAGTCGGGAACCTTGTCGACGGTGATGACCTTCCAGCCGTTGGCCTGGGCGAAAGCGTCGGCCTCGTCCACGAAGCTCTCGTAGTAGCCGTGGTCGTGGGTGTCACCCGGACTGATGACACCGATCACCACCTTGCCGTCCTGGTTGACGTCGGGTTCGTGAGGAGGCAGGTAACCGATGGTGGCGTTGCCCGGCCACCCCCAAGGCCCGGCGCTCGAAGTGGCAGCGGTAGTGCCCGACGAGGCGGATGTAGCCGAAGACGCAGTGCTGGCCGTGCTCGAACTGCTCTTGCTCGAGCCGCACGCGCCCGCCAGTAGCGCGCACGCTACGGCCGACGCGGCCACCTGAATCCTGTGCCGACTTACCATTGTTTGCCTTTCTATGATTTTACTCGGTCCCCTCGGTCCACGGGCGGGTACCTCGTGGTCTCGATTACTCAGACCCGGCAAGAACGAGCGTAGATCAATACTTCGCCACAATCACCGCTGATTGATGTTCTCTGTATTAACTCTCTGTAACGCTGTCATTCACCGGCCAATACCGCCTGTACCTCTCGACCAACCATTGGTTCAACTGGGGAAGCGTCGCCTCCTGCCACGAATACCGGCCGCGCGGCGCAAATCGTGACCGGAGCCCCCGCTGAGTCATTCGGTTGGCGTACACATCTTGGACATTGAAGTTATCGACCCCCGCCTCGGCTGCCGCGAACAGCTCCTTGAACAACGGAGCCTTGATGGCCGCTGGATCGAAGCAGTATCCGATTTCGATTCGGATGGAGTTGGCGTGGTCGGGATATATGGTGAAATAGGCCACTTCATCGGGAACAACGGCCAGGGCAAGGGTGGGGGGAATGAGAATGAACATTCCTCGGGAACGTTCCTCATCGGTGAGCTTGGGGAACACCGGCATGAGACACTTCATGGTCGGGTTGAAGGACCCGTCCATGTGGACGAAATGCTGGATGCGAGATATGTGTCCGATCCCCTCCCTCCACTCGAAGAAGTCGCTCATACCGCTCGGAGCGAACGTCTGCAACGGGTCGTGGAGACGGCTGGCGTGGTATGGATCGTTGAAATTCTCCATCATTACCTTCCAGTTCCACGGAAGGTCGGTGAGAGTCTTGCCGGCGATGGTCGTGGCATCGGCGAGCTGGAAGTTCTCCAGCAGCGGCTCCAGTTCGCTCAATCGAGGCGCCAGGGGTTCGGCGTCCGGGTCGAAATTGCAGAACACGAAGCCCTGCCAGATTTCCACCTTCAGCGACGGCAGCGGATAGCGAGACTTCTCGAACCCCACGGCCCGCTCCATGGCCGGTGCGCCTAGCAGGCGACCGTCGAGGCCGTAGATCCAGTGATGGTAGGGACAGGTGAACTTGGTGCAGTGACCGGAGCCTTCGGCCACCACCATGCCGCGGTGCTGGCACACCGCCGACAGCACCCTGATCACACCCTCCTTGTCCCGGACCAACAGGAGCGGTTCGTCGGCGATCTGCGTGGTGATGTAGTCACCCGGCTCGGGAACCTGATCGGCCCGGCCCACGCACAGCCACTCGTGACCGAAGATGGCATCCCGCTCGAAGTCGTAGAAGTCGTCGGAGGTGTAGACCACCTTCGGGAGCAGGCACGCCTCGTTGACGGCGAGCGTGGAAGGGTCGAAACTGCGCAGGAGGTCCTCGGAGAGAGAGGTCACGCGCTCACCTCCCGGGCGGCGGCTCCGGCTTCTGGTTCGGCACTTCCGTAGCCTCCCCCGCCGGGAAGCTCCATCCGGACCACCGCGCCGGATCGCAGATCGATCCGCTTCTGGGTGCGGACCGGCTCACCGTCCACCGTGAAGCTGCCAGCCGCTCCCTCCGACCCCCCGAACAGGCCGGCGGGTGCGTGGGAGAGCCGGCTGGTCACGGCATTGAGGTTCCAGTCCCGCCCGTTGGCCACCGAGAACTCGATCAGCTGGCCTAGGCCCCCCGGCTGGGCGCCGGCACCGCCGGAGCCGTGACGGAGCTCCTTGCGGATGAACACCAGCGGAGCGGATGACTCCACCACCTCGATGGGGACGGCGGCCACACCGGTCGGGTAGGCGGTCGCTGACAGACCGGGCTTGGCCGCCCGGGCCCCCACCCCGCCGGCGTAATTGAACATCGATGTGATGAAAGGTCGGCCGTCGGCGTGGGTACCGCTCACCTGACAGGTCCACACTGCGCCCGCCCCCTCGGCCACCACCGAGTCGGGCAGGAACTGGGACAGGGCCTGGAGCAACGGCATGGGCAGGAACATGCCGACGACGTGGCGGGCGGTGCACGGAGCCGGACGGACGGCGTTGACGATGCTTCCCACGGGAGCGTCGACCTTGATCGGGGCCAGACTCCCGTAGTTATTGGGGACATCGGGGTTCAAAACGCTACGGATGGTGAACGTGGTGTAGGCGTGGGTGTAGTTCTTGACCACGTTGATGCCGGCCGGGCTGGCGCCCGACGAACCGTCGTAGTCCACGAATATCTCGCCCGCCACCGGGTCCACCGTCACCGAGGCCACGATGGTGATCTCGCTGCCGTCGGCGAGGTCGAGGACCGACGACGCCCGGTAGATGCCCGCCGGGAGGGCCCGGATGGCCCTGCGGGTGGCGTCCTCGGATCGCCGGATGACCTCGTCGGCCAGGTCCTCGATGTCGTCGAGATGGTGATTGTCGAGCAGCTGACCCAGCCTCTGGGCGCCGATCTCCCCTGATGCCATCTGGGCATGCAGATCCCCGGTCATGTGCTCGGGCTCCCTGACGTTGGAGAGGATGAACCGCCAGACGTCGTCGTTGCGCCGACCCTCGACCATGAGCTTGCAGACCGGGATCCACAGACCCTCCTCGAAGACATCGCGGGCCCCGGCGCCGATGCCGTAGCCCCCGACGTCGGTGTGGTGGATGGTGGAACCGAAGAAGCCCACGATCCGCTCGGAGCGCCAAGCCGGCACGAGCACCGTCACGTCGAGCAGCTGTCCGGCGGTCAGATACGGGTCGTTGGTGACCAGCACGTCACCGGGGCGCAGCGTGTCGATCGGGTACTGCTCGAGCATGGCGCCGGCGGCCACGGCGAGAGAGTTGATGTGACCCGGGGTTCCGGTCACGGCCTGCGCGACCATGCGGCCCCGACGATCGAACAGAGCGTTGGCCAGGTCCCCGGCTTCACGGACGATGGGACTGAAGGCGGAGCGCTGAAGGGCCCGGGCCTGCTCGTTGACCGTGCTGATCAGGCGGCCCCAGAGGACCTCCAGTTCGATGGCGTCCATCACCTGCTGCCCTCCCACGATGCTACTACCGACCCGTCGGAGTCGACGCCGGCCACCCAGCCCGGTCGCAAGACCGTCGTGGTCTCGCGCTCCTCGAGCAGAGCCGGGCCTTTCAGCTCGGCCCCGACGGGCAGCAAGGACCGGTCGTAGACCGGCGTGTCCACCGGGTCGGCGCCTCGCACGAAGCGGACGAGGCGATGGTTCTTGGCTGCGACGGTCCCGCCACGGTCGGCGCCCGACAGGGTCACCTCGGGGGCCGGCGCCAATGCCGCGACCCGCCAGGTGACGATCTCGATGGCGACGTCGGGGATGGTCATCCCGTAGACCGCCTCGTAGCGCTCGGCGAAGCGCTCGGTCACCTCCTCGACCGAGAGCTCCCACGTCCCACCTTCGCCGAGGGGGATGGTGATCTCGTTGCCCTGGCCGTGATAGCGGGCATCGACGGCGTAACGGTAGGTGATGGATGCGGGATCGACCCCAGCTGCGGCCAGCACGGATCGTCCCTCCTCGCGTAGGTCGGCGAGGAGCCGCTCCCTCTCGCCGATGGGCATCCCGTCCAGGCGACGCACGAGGCTGCGGGCCAGGTCCATACGTATGGGGCTGACCAGGGCGCCAAAGGCGGACAGGACACTGGCGTTGGCCGGGAACACGACCTGCGGCGACTCGAGGAGCTCGGCCACACCGCAGGCGTGCACCGGTCCGGCGCCCCCGAAGGCGATGAGGGGTATGCCCCTCAGATCGGCGCCCCGCTCGATAGCGTGCATGCGGGCCGCCGACGCCATGTTCTGGTTGACCAGTTCGTGGATACCGCCGGCGGTGTCGTCGACGGTCACGTCCAATACGTCGGCGAGCTTGGCCGCCGCTCCGGCTGCGGCGTCCATCTCGAGGGGCATCTCGCCTCCCAGGAAGAACGCCGCGTCGAGATTGCCGAGCAGCAGGTCCGCATCGGTGACAGTGGGCTGGTCCCCGCCCCGGCCGTAGGCGGCGGGCCCCGGCTCGGCGCCCGCCGAGTCCGGCCCGACCTTGAGCAGACCGAGATCGTCCACACGGGCGATACTGCCCCCGCCCGCCCCAATCTCGACCAGGTCGACCGACGGAACCGAAACCGGGAAACCCGAGCCCTTCTTGAACCGGTACATGCGGGCGACCTCGAAGTCGGTGGTGAGCTCCGGCTCGCAGTGCTCTATGAGGCAGGACTTGGCCGTGGTCCCCCCCATGTCGAAGCACAGGAGACGCTCGAAGCCCAGCCGGCGGGCGTACCACGAACCGGCCAGAGCCCCTGCGGCGGGGCCCGATTCGACCATACGGATGGGATGACGGGCGGCCACTGCGGCGGGAACGACGCCCCCGTTGGAGAGCATGATCAGCAGGCCGCCACCGAAGCCCTCACGGCGCAGCCAGCCAGAGAATTCCTCCAGGTAGGGCCCCACCACCGGCATGGTGGCGGCGTTGCAGGCGGTCGTGACGGTGCGGGGATATTCCCGGATCTGCGGCGCCACGTCGCTCGAGGTGCACACCGGAACACCGAGCTCGGAGGCCAGGATGGCGGCCACCGCCTGCTCGCTCGAGGTGTTGGCGTAGGAGTGCAGCAGGCACACCGCCACCGACTCGACCCCGGCGTCACCCAGGCGACGGGCCAGGTCCGCCACCTCAGCCGGATCAGGAGCGTGCAGCACCTCCCCGAGGGCGTTGGTGCGCTCGGTGACCTCGAAGGTCAGGGAGCGGGGAATAGGCGGCGGCGGGAACTCGATCTGCAGGTCGTACATGTCGTAGCGGTGCTCATCTCGGATGAGCAGGGTGTCAGCGAAACCGGCGTTGGTCACCAGCGCGGCCCGGGCCACCTTGCCCTCGATCAGAGCGTTGGTGACCAGGGTGGTGGCGTGCACGAGGGGCGCCCGGACATCCGTGGGGCGGATCCCGGCCCGGGCCAGAGCGCTGACCACGCCCTTCTCGACCGCTTCCAGCGGCCTCGAGGGCGTGCTCAACGTCTTGTCCACCACCACCGTGCCGGTGTCACCGTCGAGAAGGACGACGTCGGTGAAGGTGCCTCCGATATCGACTGCTACCCGCCAGTCAGCCATTGCGGTATTCCTCCCGGACCGGGCTGAAGATGTCGAGGATCCAGACCTCGCCATGGGCCGGATCACCGATGAACCGGCTGTCACCATGGGCCAGGTTACGCGGCGCGTGATAGACGTCGCCGGGCCCGAGCCGGACCCGCTCGTCTGAGCCGATGCGGAAGTCCAGCTGGCCGGCGATGATCAGGCCGAATTGCTCATTATCCGGGTGGCCGCCGTAGGGCGTCGGGCCGGCGCCCTCCTTGATGCGCCAGAACGCCATGCTCAGGTTCTCTCCAGTGAAGATTCGCCGGCGCATACCGCTCGAGCTCTCTCGGAAGGCGCTGTCCTCGAACCGCCAGATCTGCCCTTCGTTGGTCACGGTCCGTGCTCCTCCTGCAGAGGGTCGTCGACAACTGGTCTGTCAGACTGTTGGTCTGTCAATCAGATAAGAAGCTAGTTGCCGCTTGACGTGCCGTCAAGGTACGTGACCTGACATACGCTTGGGTTACGATTCGGGAAACAAGCGGACCGGCTGCATGTCGAGGAGGCGGCAGTCGGGGCCGTCAGAGCAAGCACCGAGGCATTCAGAGCGTGCACCGAGGGATCGGGGGTCAGAGAGGGTGAAGGCCATGAAAGAGACGGCGGCGGCGGAGTCGTCTCCAGCGGAGCCTTCCAACGATCTTCCGAGGTTCGCGGCCATCAGCCGCCAGACGGTGGCCGAAGGGGTGCGCGAGGCCCTGCTGGAGAACATCCGCAACGGTTCCCTCCCCCGGGGCAGCCGACTTCCCTCCGAGAGGTTGCTCTGCGAGCAGTTCGTGGTGGCCCGCACCTCGCTGAGAGAGGCACTCCAGGGGCTCGCTTCCCTAGGGCTGATCGAACGGCGCGGCAACCGCCTGTACGTGACCGAGCAGATGCCCGAAGTCAGCCTCGATGACAACCGCAAGCGTTCGGTCACCCACGTGTTCGAGGTGCGCAGGCTGGTGGAGGTCCCGATGGCCGAACTGGCCGCTCACCGTGCCACCCCTGAGCAGCGGGACATCATCGCCGAGCTCGGGCGGTCGTTTCGCGACGACATGCCCCTCGAGGAGTTCCGCCAAGCCGACCGGCGCTTCCACGCCACCATCGCCTCGGCCTGCGGCAATCCGGCGCTGGCCGAGTTGCACGCCAAGGTGATGGAGAGCCTGTTCAAGTCCACCGATTTCGCCTCCCTGCTCAACGCCCGACAGAACGCCACCACCGTCCGCAAGATCATCAAGGCGGCCAGCGCCTCGCACCGCCTCATCGGAGAGGGCATCAAGCGCGGCGCCGCGGTGCAGGTGCGCAAGGCCGCCGAGGCCCACCTGGTCGATGTGGAAGCGCAGATGGTCGCGCAGATGACGTGACCAACGCCCTGGCCGACCTGCTCAGAGCCGGTGGACAGG
The DNA here is from genome assembly GCA_021838445.1 of Actinomycetes bacterium. GTDB lineage: Bacteria > Actinomycetota > Acidimicrobiia > Acidimicrobiales > Palsa-688 > JAKCDU01. The sequence continues at coordinate 95,444 of JAKCDU010000004.1, forward strand.
GCATCGGGTCGTGGTGCTCGACCCGCGATCCCTTCACCGTCGAGGTACTGACCACCGACGGTGTCGACTTCGTGTGCATCGACTGCCAGCACGGACTGGGCGACCGGGCCAGCCTGCCGTCGCTCCTGCCCGCTGTCCGCGGTGCCGTGACCCCGCTGGTGCGGGTGTCCTCCAACGACCCGGCCGAGATCGGCCGGGCTTTGGACCTCGGCGCCGGGGGGGTGATCGTCCCCATGGTCGAGACCGCCGCACAGGCGGCTGCCGCGGTCGCCGCCTGCCGCTACCCACCGGAGGGCCACCGGAGCTACGGCCCGACGCGAGCCGGGTTGACCCTTGGCACCGATCCGGACACCCTCGCCAGCCATCCGCTGTGCTTCGTGATGATCGAGACCCCGGCGGGGGTGGATAACGCAGCGGCGATATGCCGCGTGGAAGGGCTGGGCGGGGTGTACATCGGACCGGCCGATCTGGCCATCGGGCTGGGCATCCCCCCGGCGGCCATGCTCGGCAACCGGCGCCACGGGGAGGCCATCCGTACGGTGCTGGACGCCTGCCGGGCCGAGGGACGCTTCGCCGGTATCCACACCACCGGCGGGGCCGACGCTGCGACCCGGCTGGAAGGGGGTTTCCATCTGGTGTCGCTACCCACAGACGTGACCCTCCTACGGGCGGCGGTGAAGCGGGAGCTGGCCGTGGCCCGCGGGGCGAAAGGCCCGCTGCCGGCGCTGCGCCCCTACGGCTGAGCCGACTGGAGGCTCATCGTCGTCGAGCGACCGTCTGCCCCGTCGGTGCATCGGCGTGTCGGCGTGTCGGCGTGTCGGCGTGTCGGCGCCGAGTAACGTACTGATAAACAGACCAACAGACCATTTCCGTTAGGAGACGCCTGTGCCCATCACCGGCATGAACCACGCTGTTCTGTATGTCCGAGATGCACGGCGGACAGCGGACTTCTACGCCGACGTTCTCGGATTCAGCCGGGTGATAGTCGACGAGGAAGGCCGCTTCGTGTTCATGCGCGGCCCGGCCTCGGCCAACCACCACGACATCGCCTTCTTCACCATCGGCGCCGACGCCGCACCCTCAGCCGCCGGAGAGACCGTCGGCCTCTACCACATCGCCTGGGAAGTGCCGACCCTGGCCGAGTTGCAGGAGATGAGGGACCGGCTGGAGAAGGCCGGCGCCCTAGTGGGCGCCAGCGACCACGGAGCGAACAAGAGCCTCTACGCCAAGGACCCCGACGGGCTGGAGTTCGAGGTGATGTGGTTGGTGCCGGCCGAAGCCTGGGGTGCGGAGGAACATGAGGCCATCATCCGCCCCCTGGACCTGAACGCCGAGCTGGAACGGTTCGCCCCCGGCTAGCGATCGCCGTGCCGGTCCCCACCGGCCGGGCGGGGCCGAGGGTCAGGACACCGCCGGATCGCTCACCTCGCTGAGTCTCACATCGATGGCCTCCCTGGTGGGCATCCCGCCACGGGCTCCCCGGCCCCCCACCGAAAGCGAGGCGGCCACGGCGGCGTAACGCACCGCGGCTTCGATGGGGTCGCCGGCGGCTATCCGGACCCCGAGCACCCCGTTGAACGTGTCTCCAGCCCCGGTGGTGTCGACGACCACCGCGGCGGGTACCGCCGGCATCCGGTGGGCGACCCCTTCGGTGGTCACGAGCAGGACCCCGTCGGCTCCCAGGGTGACCACGACCGGCGCGCCACTGGCCCGGTGTATGAGCAAGGCGTCGTCGGCGAGGGACCCGACCCCACCGGTGCCCGTCTCCCCACCCGCCTTCGTCTCTCCGGTCGCCGTCGTCTCCTCTGATCGCGGACCGGAGGCCGACGCCGCGGCCCTCAGCGCCCGGGCCAGGTCGGCGCACTCGTGGGCGTTGGGGGTGACGACCGGCCGCCACCTCAGCAGTCCGACCACCTCGGCGGTCACCGGTGCGGGGTTGAGCACGCAGGGAACCCCCAGACCAGCGGCGGTCTCGACCGCGGCGACCACAGCATCGGCGCTGATCTCAGTACTGACCACGACACAGCCGATGTCCGCCGCGGCTTCCAGCGAGGCCCGCACATGGGCCGCGCTCAACGCCAGGTTGGCGCCCGGCGCCACCGCGATCTGGTTCTCCCCGCCGGGATCGACACAGATGAGCGCCACACCCGTCGCCACGTCGACGGTGGCGACGTCATCGACGGTGACCGACTCCCGCCGCAGATCGGCGATCGCCCCCCGGCCCAGGTCGTCACCGCCCACCGCTCCCACGACACGCACCGCGGCGCCGACGCGCGACGCGGCCACCGCGGCGTTGGCCCCCTTGCCCCCGCCGTGGCGGGACATGGCTCCACCGACGACGGTCGCACCGGCGCGGGGGAGGGACGGCACGGGCACCACCAGATCGATGTTGATGGCCCCCACCACCGTCACCGGGAGGCCACCTTCCCGCCTCGACAGGGCGTCGTGCTCGGCATGGGCCGCTACCTGGGACAGGGCCAGCTCCCTCCGTGAGAACACGGTCCGGAAGAATCTCAGCGGACCGGTGGAACTCGCTACTGTACGCCGGTGGAGTCCCGACAGGCCGCGGCGAGGTTCCTGGCGGCGGTCAACGATCGGCGTGTCGACGCCGTGGAGGAATACCTCCACCCCGACGTGACCTGGCGGAACGTACCCGAGGCGCCGACGGAGGGACGCCAGGCCGTCTCGGGCATGCTGGCCCGGGTGCTGAGCCGGTGCGAGCGGGTCCGCTGGGAGGTGATATCCGACAGCTACGCGGCCGACACCGCCTGGCTGGAGCGGATAGACCGGTTCTGGATCGACGGGCGGGAGATCGCGGTCTGCTGCAACGGTGTCTTCCGCTTCGAATCGGGGTCCGGTCGGCTCCTCGAGGTCCGCGACTACGCCGACCTCGGCCCCTGGAGGCGGACTCTCGCCGACGCCATCGGCGCGCGCTGATACCGATCCTCGGTGTCGGCGCTACGTAGAGTGACGGCATGGATCTCGGACTGACAGAGCGGGTGGCGCTGGTCACGGCGTCATCGCGGGGACTGGGCCTGGCCTGCGCCGAAGCGCTAGCCGGGGAAGGCGCCCACGTGGCCGTCACGGGCCGCTCGGCCGACCGGGTCCACATGGTGGCCAACCAGATACGGGAGATTACAGGCGTGGAGGTGCTGGGCTTGCCCGGCGACATCACTGATCCCGATGAGCCAGCCCGGGTCGTGGAGGCGACGGCGGCCCACTTCGGCCGGCTCGACGTACTCGTCGCCAACGCCGGTGGTCCACCCGCGGCCCGGGCGTTGGAGGTCACCGATGAGCAGGTCAACGAGGCGGTCAACGCCAACCTGCTGACCACCATCCGATTGATCCGGGCGGCCATTCCGCACCTGGCGGCTTCTGACCAGGCCCGCATCTGCGCCATCACCAGCTCGTCGGTACTGCAGCCCATCCCCATGCTGGCCCTGTCCAACCTGGCCCGCGTCGGCCTGTGGGGCTGGGCCAAGACCGCGGCCCAGGACCTCCTGCCCCAGGGCATCACGCTCAACCTGGCCTGCCCGGGCCTGCATGCCACCGACCGGGTCAAGAACCTCGGAATGTCCGGGCCGGCCGGGGATCCGGGCGACTTCGGCCGGGCGGTGGCCTTCTTGTGCTCATCGTCGGCCTCGTTCATCACCGGCACGACGATGCTCATAGACGGAGGCTCGACGCTTGGTCTGTAACCGCCCGGCGACTTCCGTCCCGACCGCCTTGGACGCGGCGCACCGGGGTGACCCGGCCCGGGCGGTGGAGCTCCTCCTCTCCGATGCCGCCTCGTACATCACCGGGGTCACGGTTCCGGTGGACGGAGGATGGTTCGCCACCTGACGACGGTCAGCGGGCGAAGACCACCGGGTACCGGGACCAGTAGGGGCGTTTGGTGGAGGCGTCGAGGACCGGGGAATCATCGGGGTCAGGGCCGACACCCCTTTCGAGCAGGGCCTTGACCGCCATGGTGGCGAGCCCGTAGAGATGCTGTTGGGCGTCGCCGTCGGCGGGGACTCCGGCGGCGAGCTCCTGGCCGATGCAGGCGTGCATGCCGTGCCCGAAGGACAGGCCGTAGGGGCCGACACCCTCGACGGTGACCAACCGGTACGGGTTGAACTCCTCGGAGTCGGGTCCGAAGATCAGCGGGTCGCGGTTGACGGTGACCAGGTCGATCACCACCTGCGTGCCGGCCCGTATCGTTCGGCCCGACTTGAGCACCACATCCTCGAGGGCCCACCTGACTCCGGTGGGGCTCGACGGGTTCAACCGCACTGTCTCGTGGACGCAGCGCTGCACCCAGGCCCGGTCGGAGACCATCACGCGGTCCTGCGGGTGCTGGTCAAGCCAGCGCAGGATGTTGTGGGTGGACCGGGTGAAGGCGGTGGCGCTCGTGTGGGCCCCGGCCAGCAGGAAGAACCCGATCTCCCGGACGACCACGTCGCGGGGGAGATTGAGGTGGTCCTCGTTGCGCAGCAGGACGGTCAGCACGTCACGGGGAAGGGCGTCCTCGCCTATCGCCCCTCGGGCCAGGCTCTCCAGGAGGCGGGTGCGGCGGTTGAGCGAAGGGGTGACGAATTCGGCGTCGAAGGCCTCCAGAGCCGAGCGCACCTCGGCCGACACCACGGCGTGATCGCGCGTCGAGTGGGTGAGGGTTGCCCCCTCGATGAGCTTCATCATCTGTTGGTACAGCCGGAAGGTCTCCTCGGGTGTGCCGAGGGGGCGGTCCACCCCGGCGTTCAGCGCGGCGAGGTTCATCATCAGTTGGTGGCCCAGCGCGACCAGTTCGGCCCGGCCGGCGGCGACGTGCGGGGCGAGGGTGTCCTCGATCACCGCAGGGAACAGCTCGTCCTCGTAGTAGGCGAGGGTCTCCCGGCGGAAGAGGCGGTTCTCCAGCCTCCGGCGCGACCGGTGCTCGTCGCCGTGAAGGTTGACCAGAACCCCGGACATCACGACCTCACCGGCGTCGTAGAGGCCTTGACGCATGGACTTCTGGCGGTAGACCTCCTTGGCCTCCTCCAGGTCGGTGATCACGATCGGCGACGGCTCGGCAATGGCGGACATGGTTTCTACCCCTTCGGATGAGCCCGTTGAGATCATTCTGTGACGAGACCGGGACCGAGACCGAGACCAAGGCCGCCGGCCGCACCGGTGACGACGGCCGAGCCTGAGCCGGTGGCTGGGCCGGAGCTGATGGGCGCGCCCGCGACCGCCGTCACCGGGTCGACCCCGCCCCGGCGAACACCACCGGGTAGGACGAGAAGTGGGGGCGGGCGCTGTCCCGGGACCCGACCGGTGGGCGGTCGGGATCGGGGCCGGCCCCGTGGGCCAAGAAGGCGCAGGCCAGCAGCGTGACCGTACCGAGGAGCCGGTCCGCGGCGCCGGGGCTGCCGGGGCTGCCGGGCGGGTTGCCCCCGTCGAGCTCCATGCCGATGCAGGCGTGCATGCCCGCCCCGAAGCTGTGACCCCAGGGCGCAACGCCCTCGGGGACCCGCCGGAGCGGGTCGTAAGCAGCGGCGTCTGGCCCGAATACCTGCGGGTCCCGGTTGGCGGCCATCAGGTCCATGACGACGAGGTCGCCCTCCTCGGCGGTGACCCCGTCGGACAGCTCGCAGGTGGCTAGAGCCCGGCGGCGGGCCTCGGGACTGGCCGGGTGGAGGCGGAGGGTCTCGTGGACGCAGCGCTGCACCAGCGTCGGGTCCGCCGACAGCTGAGCGGCCCGGTCAGGCCGGCCCTCGACCCACGCGAAGATGTCGTCCATGGCGTGGGTCAGGGCGTTGGCCGTGGAATGGCCGCCGGCCTGGAGGTAGAAGGCCACCTCCCGGCGCATCACCTCCTCGGGCAGAGCCAGGTGGTCGACGTTCGCCACCAGGGTGGTGAGCACGTCACGCGGCAGGCCGGCCGGGTCGGCCCCGCCCCCCTCCACCTCGGCTACGAGGGCCCGGCGGCAGGCCAGCGACGGCTGGAAGAAGCGCTGATCGAACGCGGCCATGTCGGAGGCAACCTCGGCCTCGAGCACGGAACGGTCCCGCGTGGAGTGGGCCATGGTGGCACCCTCCCCGAATTTGACGGCGAAGGCCAGCAGCGCGTCGGTCTCCTCATCGGTGCCCTCGGTACGGTCTATCCCGGCGATACGGGCCGTCAGGTTCATGACGGCCCGGTACCCGAGGCTGACGAGATCCCCCCGGCCGCGGCTCACCGCCGGAGCCAGGACCGCCTCGATGGTCGCGGGTAGCACCTCCCGCTCGAACATCTCGAACGTCTCGCGTCGAAACAGCCGGTTCTCCAGACGCCGCCGGTTTCGGTGCCCCTCGCCGTGCAGATCGAGGAGGCAGTCGGCCATGACCAGCGCGCCCTGGTCGTATAGGGCCTGGCGGAGGGCCTTCTGACGAAAGGCGTCCCTTACCCCGGCGAAAGTCGTGAGGGTGATCACCCGGCCGTCGGTCCCGACCACGGCGGCCAGGGCTCCGTGATGATCCCGTCGTCGATGACCACGTCAGCCAGTCGCGGCCCCGCCCCGGTGCCGTCAATGAGACGGCCACCCCACAAGAGTACTGGTGCCATCGACTCCCTCGAAATTGCTCCGTGATCAGTTTACCTTGGCCCCGCCGGTGGGCCACCCGGCGGGGCCCGGTCCGGTCAGCGCGGCGATCGGAGAACCGACCAGATTTTCTGGGGGGTGACCGGCATGTCCATGTGCTCGACGCCGAGATGGCTGAGAGCGTCGATCACGGCGTTGACCACCGCCGGGGGCGCGCCGACCGAGCCCGACTCTCCGATGCCCTTGGCACCGAGGCTGTTGTTCGGCGTGGGAGTGTTTATCCGGCTGTCGTGGAAGGCGGGAAGCCCTGGCGCCGAAGGGACCAGGTAGTCGAGCAGGGTCGTGGTGAGCGGCACCCCGTCGGGGTCGTATTGCACCCCCTCGTAGAGGGCTTGGGCGATTCCCTGCACCACTCCGCCGTGCACCTGCCCCTCGGCCAGCATGGGGTTGATGACGGTGCCGCAGTCGTCGACGAGCCACATGTCCACAACGCCCACCTGCCCCGTCTCCCGGTCTATTTCCACTAGGCAGCCGTAGGCTCCCGACGGGAAACTGAAGTTGGGAACCTGCTGGAACACGGTGACGTCGAGGCAGCCGGGATCCAGGCCGGGAGGCATCTCGAGGGGCCGGAAGCTGCGGAAGGCGACGTCGGACCACGGGACGGTCCGGCTCGGGACCCCTCGCACAGCGAAGCCGTCCCCGGTCAGCTCGATGTCGGCGGGCTCGGCCTCGAGGACGTGGGCGGCGATCTGCTTGGCCCGCTCGACCACCGCCAGTGATGCCGTCTTGACGCCCTCCCCCCCGACGGGGGTGATACGCGATCCCATAGTGCCGATCCCCTGCGGTATCACCGCGGTGTCGCCGTGGCGGACCGATATCCGCTCGAACGGTATCTCGAGGAAGTCGGCCGCGATCTGCGCGAAGGTGGTCTCGGTGCCCTGACCGTGGGGCGACGCGCCGGTGTAGATGATGGCGCTGCCGTCGGGTTGGACCCGGATCTGGACCGACTCCCAGGACCCGAGGTGGCCGAAGCCCTCCAGCGATCCCGGAGGTCCGAATCCGGCGATCTCCAGCCAGGTCGAGAACCCGATGCCGAGCAGTGGGGCCGATGGATCCTGGCGGCGGCGGTCACATTCGGCGCGCAGATTCGCGTAGTCCATGATCCGGACGAGCTCGTCGAGGGCCGCCGGGAAGTTGCCACTGTCGTAGACGGCGAGGGGCGAGTGGCTGGCGTAGGGGAACTCGTCGGGCTGGATGAAGTTCCGCTTGCGGACCTCGACGGGGTCGAGGCCCAACCGGTCGGCGATGAGGTCGATGACCCTTTCGATCATGTACGCCGCCTCGGGGCGCCCGGCGCCCCGGTAGGCGGCGACCGGGGTCGCATTGGTGACCACGTTGCGCCAGGCGGCGGCCACCTTGGGAATCTTGTAGCAGCCGGCGGCCATCGCCGTGGTCAGGACGGGCAGCCCCATACCGGTACCGTCGGGGTAGGCCCCCTGGTCCTGGGTGACCCGCACCCGCAGGACCTGGAGGTGGCCGTCATCGTCGAAGCCGACCTCCACGTCGTGCTCCTGCGCCCGACCGTGGTACATGAGGACCAGGCACTCGCTGCGGGTCTGGGTGTAGCGCACCGGGCGCTGCAGCGCTCGCGACAGTGCCGGGGCGAGGAACAGCTCGGGCACGAAGTTGATCTTGGCGCCGAAACCGCCCCCGACATCGGGAACGATCACCCGGCAGCGGTCCTGTGACAGGCCGAAGAATTCCGACACCCGGTTCCTCAGGTGGTGGGGAGCCTGGAAGGTGGCCCACAGCGTCAGCCCGGCCGGGCCCCAGTCGGCCAGACAGGCGTTGGGCTCGATGGGTGAGGGGGCGCACCGGTTGATGGCCAGGTGCAGCGACGCCCGGCGGGGCGCCGACTCGAGCTCGGCCAGACCGTCGTCACCGAAGCCGCTGTCGAAGACGACGTTGCCGCCGAGCACCTCGTGCAGGACCGCCGCACCGGGCTCCAGGGCGGCGCCGAGACTGGCCACCGCCGGCAGGGGCTCGTACTCGATGTGCACCATTTCGGCGGCGTCAGCGGCGGTGCAGCGGTCGTCGGCCACCACCACGGCGACCGGTTCCCCCACGAATCGGACCACCCCCGAGGCGAGAAGGGGCCGCTCGAGACCGGGCAGACCGGGACACGGCGGTAGGTCGGCGACGTCGGCGGCGGTCCATACGGCGAGGACCCCGGGATGGCCGAGGGCCTGCCGAGTGTCGACCGACACGATCCGAGCGTGGGCCTCGGTGGAGCCGACGAACACCATCGTGGCGCACCCGGCCAGGTTGATGTCGTCCACGAACTGGGCGCGGCCCGTCAGGAGGTTCGGGTCCTCCTTGCGCTGGACGCGGGCTCCTACAAGCGACATCCGACCCCTCCCATGTTCGATCTGATTGCGTGCGCTGAAGCCGGAGACGCGGACGGCTCCGAATCGCCGGGCCCCCATTCTGGCAGGACATGTCACGGGCGGCACGAAGGCCAGCGAGCGCCCGGAGCGGAACCGGACCGAGCACCGGCGAAGGCTACGGCTACAGTTGGGAGAAGAATCGCGACGCGAGGAGTCGGACTTGATCGACGTGCACGCTCACGCCGTGCTCGACATGGTGCTGGGGGCGGCGGGCCCCCACGGCCCCGAACTCTGGGAGGAAGACGGAGAGCAGAGGTTCCGGGTGGGCGGCTACACCCTCTGCGGCGTCCGCTACCGGGGAAGCCTCTACATGGATGTCGACGTCCGGCTGAGAGCCATGGACGCGGCGGGCATCGACTTCCAGGTGCTGTCCCCCAACCCGCTGACCTACTTCCACCACATCGGCGCCGACGACGCCGTCGCGTTCTGCCGTCGCCACAACGACGCCATGGCCGAGCTGGTTGCCCGCCATCCCGACCGACTGGCCGGCCTGGCCTCTCTACCGATGCAGGATCCTGAGGCCGCCGCCACGGAACTGGAGCGCGCGGTCGGCCAGAACGGGCTGCTCGGACCCTACGTGGGCACGAGTTTCGGACGTGACCTCGACGATGCGGTCCTCGATGATCTGTACGCACTCTGCTCGCAGCTCGACGCACCGTGGTTCTACCACCCCGCCCCATCGGGCCTGGACGGTCCCCTCCTCGACACCCGGCTGCGCCGCTTCGACCTGGACCTGATCCTGGAGTTCGCCTACGAGGAGACCATCGCGGTGGCCACGCTCATCTACGGCGGGGTCCTACGGCGCCACCCCCGGCTCGACATCGTCGTGTCCCACGGGGGAGGGGCGGCGGCGGCGATGTACCCCAAGTTGCGCCATGCCGCGTCGCGGCGCCCCTGGTCACCGGGGTGGCTGAGCGAACCCGGCGCCTTCGAGGCGTTCTTCCAGAGACTGTGGTTCGACGTGCACGTCGGAGACGAGCCCTCGTTGGAGCTGCTCCGCACCCGGGCCGACCCGAACCATCTGGTCTTCGGCACCAATTTCGGCGGTTGGGACTCCGGTGTGGCTCATCGTCTCGAACCCGACCTGGAGGCCGAGCTCGACCGGAACGCCCGGCGCCTGCTCAGGCTGGAGCGCCGTGGACCCGGTGCCGGCACGGTCGGGACGTCTTCTGCCGCCGCTTCGGAGGATCAATGACCCTGCGGGTGCGAATAGACCAGGAGCTCTGCATCAGCTCCGGCAAGTGCGTCGCCGACGAGCCGGAGGCGTTCGCGTTCGACGACGAGGAGCTGTCTGTGGTCCAACCCGGCGCCGCCCGTTTGAGTGATGACCGCCTGAGACGAGCGGCGCGCCTGTGCCCCGGGCAGGCCATCATCCTCTTCGATGAGGCGGGTCAGCCGGTAGACGTGCAATAGCTCTCGCGCTACCACGGACACGGCCCGAGCTTCTCCGGCTGTGCAAGGCAGCCGGTCGGGTGTCAGGTCCGAGCGGGCAGCCCGAGGTCGCGTGCGATGAGCATCCGCTGGACCTCGCTGGTGCCCTCGCCGATCTCGAGGATCTTGGCGTCGCGGTAGAACCGGCCGACCGCGGTGTCGTTCATGAACCCGTAGCCGCCGAAGATCTGGGTGGCCTCCCGGGCGTTGACCATGGCCACGTCGGAGGCAACCAGCTTGGCGATGGCGGCCTGCCTCTTGAACGGCGCGCCGGCCAGCAGGCGCTCAGCGGCGTCACGGTAGGCCAGCCGGGCCGTGTGGGTGCGGGCCTCCATGTCGGCGATCTTGAACTGCAGGACCTGGTACTCGCTGATCTTGTGGCCGAACGCCTCCCGCTGGCCCACGTAGCGCAAGCTCTCGTCGATGCAGCCCTGGGCCAGCCCGACCGACATGGCCGCAATGGCGATGCGTCCCTCGTCGAGGGTCCGCAGGAACTGCGCGTAGCCGCGTCCCTCTTGGCCGAGCAGGTTGGCGGCCGGCACCCGGCAGTCGTCGAAGGAGAGCTCCCGGGTGTCCGAGGAGGACCACCCCACCTTCGAGTACTTCTTCGACACCGTCATCCCGGGCGTGCCGGTCGGCACGATGATGGCCGATATGTCGGGCCGTCCACCGCTTCCCCGTCCGGTGACGGCGGTGACGGTGACCAGCCCGGTGATGTCGGTACCGGAGTTGGTGATGAACGACTTGGTGCCGTTGATAACCCATTCGCCGCCTTCCAGGCGGGCCGTAGTCCGGGTCGCACCCGCATCGGAGCCGCCCCCCGGTTCGGTGAGCCCGAACGCCCCGAGCAGCTCGCCGCGACACAGCCGGGGCAGCCACTCCTGGCGCTGATCCTCGGTCCCGAAACGGAAGATGGGCATGGCCCCCAACCCGACCGATGCCTCCAGGGTGATGGCCACTGAGGAATCGACGCGGGCAAGCTCCTCGAGGACCAAGCAGAAGGCCAGGTAATCACCGCCCATGCCGCCGTAGGCCTCGGGGAACGGCAGGCCGAACAGCCCCATCCGCCCCATCTGGGCCACGATCTCGTAGGGGAACTCCCCCGCCTCGTAGAGCTCTCCGATGACCGGGGCCACCTCGTTGCGGGCGAAGCGCTCCACCACCGAGCGCAACTCGGCGTGCTCGGCCGACAGACCGAACGACTCGTGTGCCGCCTCGACCCCGGCCCGAATGGCGGGGTCATCCTTGATCGTCACGGTTGCACCTCCTGTGATTGGTCGTCGTCTGCGTCGATCACCACGAGGACCTGCTCGAGGCTCACTGGGTCGCCGGGACGGACGAGCACCTCGACGACGGTGCCGTTACCGGCGGCGTTGACAGAATGCTCCATCTTCATGGCTTCCACGACCACCAGGCGTTGGCCGGCGCGGACTCTCCAGCCCGGCTCGACGGCCACCTCGAGGACGGTGCCCGGCATAGGGCTGGTGACCGCCCCGCCCCCCACGTCGGCTCCGGCCCTCAGAGCCAGGGACCGCCGGGCGGGAGCCAGCCGCCAGGTCTCCCCCGCCGATCCGATCCACAGGTGTCCGGCCTCCTCCACCCAGTCGTAGGTCACACGGGTCCCGTCGAGGACCAGCGCCACCTGACCGGCGGCGACGACATCGAGGTTGCAGCCCTCGTAGCGGCGCCCTTCCACCGACACCTCGGCCGATGCCACGCCGGCCCGGACCTCGACGTCGATGGTCCGCGACCCGCACAGCCAGCGGCTGGTCTGGGGGGCGGGACCGTCCAATCTCCAGCTGTCGTGGCATTGCCACGGCCCGTCCCGGCCGCTGTACGCCGGCGCGCCGGCGCCGTCCAGCAGGGCGGCCACGACCAGTACCCGGTCCGGCGGTGACGTCGGCGCCGCGGCCTCCGTCAGGCGCTCCACCAGCCCGGTGTCGATGTCACCGGAGCGCACCGCCTCGTGGCCGACCAGGCGCCTGAGGAAAGCCACGTTGGTGGTCACCCCGAGGATCGAGGTGGCGGCCAGGGCGGCACCGAGGCGGCGCAGGGCCTGGTCGCGGTCGGGAGCCCAGGCGATCACCTTCGCCAGCATGGGATCGTAGGTGGTACCGATGGTGACGCCGGGGCGCAGGCCCGAATCGACGCGGACCGTCCCGTCCTGGTGGGGCTGGCGCAAAGCCAGGACCCGGCCCGAGGAGGGAAGGAAACCCCGCTCGGGATCCTCGGCGTAGATCCGGGCCTCCACGGCGTGGCCGCGCCGGGCCGGGACCTCGTCCTGGGTACGCCACGGGAGACGTCCGCCCGCGGCCACCTGCAGCTGCAACTCGACCAGGTCGACACCCAGGACCATCTCGGTGACAGGGTGCTCGACCTGCAGCCGGGTGTTCATCTCCATGAAGAAGTACTCGTCCGGCTGGTCGGCGGCGACGATGAACTCGACGGTGCCGGCGCCCCGATACCCGCAGGCCCGCGCCGCGGCGACCGCGCTGGCCGACATGCGGGCCCGGGTCTGCTCGTCGAGCAGAGGCGACGGCGCCTCCTCCACGATCTTCTGGTGACGCCTCTGGAGCGAGCACTCCCGCTCGCCGAGGGCGACACAGACGCCGAAGGAGTCGGCGAAGACCTGCATCTCGACGTGGCGGGGCCTGCGCATGTAGCGCTCCACCAGAAGGGTGTCGTCCCCGAAGGCACCTGTCGCCTCGCGCCGGGCGGCGACGATCTGCGATTCGAGGTCGGCGGCATCGACCACGAGACGCATGCCCTTGCCCCCGCCCCCGGCAGAGGGCTTGAGCAGGACAGGCAGACCGATGGCCAGGGCCGCCTCGGCCAGCTCGGCGTCGCTCAGCCCCGCCTCGTCGCGCCCGGGCACGACGGGAACCCCGGCGGCGGCGACGGTCCGCTTGGCATTGATCTTGTCCCCCATGGCCTCGATGGCCTCGGGGGGCGGTCCAATGAAGGTGACGCCGGCGTCGGAGCACAGGCGGGCGAAGGAGGCGTTCTCTGACAGGAACCCGTACCCCGGGTGCAGGGCGTCAGCGCCGTGGCGACGAGCGGCGGTCACCAGGGCCACGGCGTCGAGGTAGCACCGTGGGTCCCCGAGCCCGACGGCGCGGTCGGCGTCGGCCACGTGGGCGGCATCACGGTCGGCGTCGCTGTAGACGGCTACCGACTGGATTCCCATGCTGCGCAGCGTTCGAATGATGCGCACGGCGATCTCACCGCGGTTGGCGACCAGGACCCGCTCGAACACTCCGCCTCACATCCTGAACACGCCGAAGCGGGACTCGGTCATAGGCGCGTCACCGACCACCGCCAGCCCCAGACCGAGGACCCGCCGGGTGTCCGCAGGGTCGATGATCCCGTCGTCCCACAGTCGGGCCGTGGCGTAATACGGGTTTCCCTGGGCCTCGTACTGCGCCCGGATGGGAGCCTTGAAGGCTTCCACGGTCTCGTCGCTCCACTCCCCCGCCGGATCCGCGACGGTGGCCAGTACCGCGGCCGCCTGCTCCCCGCCCATCACCGATATCCGGGCGTTGGGCCACGTCCAGAGGAACCGGGGTGAGTAGGCCCGGCCGCACATGGAGTAGTTGCCGGCGCCGAAGCTTCCTCCGAGGATCACCGTGAATTTGGGGACCCGGGAGCAGGCCACCGCGGTGACCATCTTGGCCCCGTGCTTGGCGATACCCCCCGCCTCGTAGTCACGACCCACCATGAATCCGGTGATGTTCTGTAGGAATACCAGGGGGATACCCCGCTGGTCGCACAACTCGATGAAGTGGGCTCCCTTCATCGCTGATTCAGAGAAGAGCACCCCGTTGTTGGCAACCACCCCGACGGGGTGTCCCCATATGCGGGCGAAACCGGTGACCAGGGTCGGCCCGTACTCGGCTTTGAATTCGAGGAACCGGCTACCGTCGACCACGCGGGCGATGACCTCCCGCACGTCGTAGGGGACGCGCGTCTCGGCCGACACGACGCCGTAGAGCTCGCCCGGGTCGGCCCGCGGTTCCTCGACGTCGGCCACCCCCCACGGGGGCGGCGGGGCCGGGGCCAGAGTGGAGACCACGGCGCGGACCAGGCCCAGCGCCTCGTGGTCGTCGGCAGCGAGATGGTCGGTTACCCCCGAGCGCCGGGCGTGCAGCTCGCCACCCCCCAACTCCTCGGCGGTGACCACCTCGCCGGTGGCTGCTTTCACCAGCGGCGGCCCACCGAGGAAGATGGTCCCCTGGTTGGCGACGATGATGGCTTCGTCGCTCATGGCCGGCACGTACGCCCCGCCCGCGGTGCAGGACCCCATCACCGCGGCGATCTGGGCCACCCCGCGCGCCGAGAGGTTGGCCTGGTTGTAGAAGATGCGCCCGAAGTGGTCGCGGTCGGGGAACACGGCATCCTGCTCGGGCAGGAAAGCCCCTCCCGAGTCCACCAGGTAGATGCACGGCAAGCGGTTCTCGAGGGCGATCTCCTGGGCCCGGAGATGCTTCTTCACGGTGATGGGGTAGTAGGTGCCTCCCTTGACCGTCGCATCGTTGGCCACGATCACGCACCGCCGCCCGGCCACCAACCCGATCCCGGTGATGATGCCGGCTCCGGGGCACTCGCCGCCGTACATGCCCTCGGCGGCGAGGGGGGACAGCTCCAGGAACGGCGAACCCGGATCCACCAGACCCTCCACCCGGTCGCGCGGTAGCAGCTTGCCCCTGGACTCGTGGCGCTCCCGGGACGCCGGGGAACCGCCGAGGGCGGCGACCTTCAGCCGGGCGTGCAACTCGCCCGCCAGCGCCGAGTTGACGCTGTGATTGCCGACAAAGGTGTCGTCTGACGGACTCAAACGGGATGTCAGCACCGGGAACTCGGACGAGAATACCTTAGTCATCGTTAACCGGTACCTTAACGCACACTAAACCCGGGCGCTAGAATCGGTCGTGGCCACCCGTCGGGAACAGATCCTCGCAGCAGCCGCCCGACGCTTCGCCGCCCACGGGTTCCACGGGGTGTCCATCGACGAGATCGGGAGCGACCTGGGCATCACTGGTCCGGCGCTCTACCATCACTTCCCCTCCAAGGACGCCATCCTGGCCGAGCTGCTCGTCGGCATCAGCCAGACGCTGCTCGACGAGGGTCGGAGGAGGACAGAGGAGGCCACTTCGCCGGCCGACGCCGTCGAGCAGCTGATCGCCTGGCACATCGACTTCGCCGTGGAGCACCCCGATCTCATCGTGATCCAAGCCCGGGACCTGGCCAGCCTGAGCAGCTCCGACCGCAACCAGGTCAGGGGCCTGCAGCGCCGGTACGTCGCCATCTGGACCGAGGTGATCGTCGCCTACACGGGCACCGACCGGGCCAACGGAGAGGTCGCCGCGCACGCCGCGTTCGGTCTGCTCAACTCCACCCCCCACCTCGTGCGCCTGCCGGCCCAGCGCAAGCGCCGCGTCCTGCGGGAGATGGGCCACGGGGCGCTGGCCGCCGTGAGGGCGTCCCGCCCGGTCCCGGAGGTGACGGGGTAGGTAGCTTCTACGCCCTCTTCGACGGCGGGGCGCGCTGAACAGCTCCGGCGGGTCCGTCCACCGAGGAGGGGCTGATGGAGCCGATCAGCATCGCGACCTGGAGCGAGGTGCCCGTAGACGCCCCGGTCGGGGCCAGCATCGAGGATATCGACCTGGTCATCGTCAGGCGGGGGGTGCAGGCGTCGGTCCTCTACGGGCGCTGCCTGCACCGGGGGGCGCTGCTCGCCGACGGCCGGCTGTCCGGCGACAACCTGATCTGCGGCCTGCACGGCTGGGACTACCGGGTCGACACCGGCGTTAGCGCCTATGACAATTCTCAGGCCCTCACCAAGTTCACCTCCTGGGTGGAGGGCGACTCGCTGTGGGTGGACCTCGACGAGGTGCGGGCCTTCCGGGCCAGTCACCCCCAGCCCTTCGACCGCCAGTCCTACCAGGGGTACTGGGGGGACAGCCACATGACCCCCGAGGAGCCCTTCGTCGGCTACATCCGGGAGCTGGCCGCGCATGGACTGTCGCGCACCGGCCACCACGGTCCGGTGTCCGCCATGGGCGTGCCCCGCCAGCAGCTGCCCTCCTTCGACGACGTGCAGATCGTCACCGCCCAGCTGGCCCGGCCGCCCCGCCTCGACGACGAGGGGGTCGGCACCGAGGTCTGCATCGGGCCCAACGCCGCCAAACCGCTGTGGCTGGACATCCCTCTGTTCGTGTCGGACATGAGCTTCGGGGCCCTCTCGCCCGAAGCCAAGGTGGCCCTGGCCGGCGGCGCCCAACTGGCCGGGACCGGCATCTGCTCGGGCGAGGGAGGGAGGCTTCCCGAGGAGCAGGCGGCCAACAGCCGCTACTTCTACGAGCATCCCCACGAGGCGGGGTCCGCGAGGAGTCGGGCGGCATACCGGTAGGGGTCAAGCTCAGCGCCCAGCACATCGAGGCCGATCTCGACGCGGCGTTGGCCATCGGCGTCGACTACGTGATCCTCGACGGGCGGGGTGGGGGGACGGGGGCGGCCCCGCTGCTGTTCCGGGACCACATATCGTTCCCGACCCTGCCGGCTCTGGCCCGGGCCCGGGCCCATCTCGACCGCCGGGGACGGCGGGACGTGACGCTGGTGGTGACCGGCGGCCTCCGCCACGCCGCCGATTTCGCCAAGGCCCTGGCGCTCGGCGCCGATGCCGTGGCCATCTCCAACGCCGCCCTCCAGGCCATCGGCTGCGTCGGGATGAGGGCCTGCCACACCAACAACTGCCCGGTGGGTATCGCCACCCAGCAGCCCCACCTGCGGGCCCGCCTGCCCGTCGACGAGGCGGCCGAGCGCCTGCG
>JAKCDU010000004.1:112789-118429 GCA_021838445.1 Actinomycetes bacterium
CCCCGGCCCGCACGGTGTCCGACGTCATGGTCGAGACCATGATCGAGTGGGGGGTGACCCACGTGTTCGGCATGGTCGGGCACTCCAACCTCGGTTTCGCCGACGCCCTGCGCCGCCAGGAGGAGGCCGGGCGGCTCACCTTCATCGGCATCCGCCACGAGGGAGCGGCGGCGTTCGCGGTCAGCGCCTACGGGAAGCTGACCGGCCGGCCGGCCGCCTGCTTCGCCATCGCCGGGCCGGGCTCCACCAACCTGCTCACCGGCCTCTACGACGCCAAGGTCGACCGGGCCCCGGCACTGGCCGTCTCCGGGCAGGTCCCCTCCAAGGTCCTCGGCCGGGGCGCGTTCCAGGACCTGGCCCTCAACGCCGCGTTCGCCGACGTGGCCCTCACCACCACCACCGTGCAGGCCGGATCGGACCACCGCGAGCTGGTCAGCCTGGCCCTCAAGCAGGCCACCGTGGGGCGCGGCGTCGCCCACCTGGTCCTGCCCGACGAAGTGCAGGTTCTGCCCGCCGGCGACGGCGTCACGGCATCGGGACCCACCGGCCGGGTGGGGGACAACGAGATCGCCCCCCCGGCCGGCGTGGTCGACCAGGCCCTGGACCTGCTCGGCGGGGCCCGGCGGCCGGTGGTCGTCGTGGGCCACGGCGCCCGCTTCGACATGGCCGCGGTGCTGGAGCTGGCCGAGGCCCACGGCGCCCCCGTGGTCACCACGTTCAAGGCCAAGGGCCTGGTCTCGGACCGCCATCCTCTCGGGGGCGGCGTGCTCGGCCGGAGCGGTACGCCGGTGGCCAGCTGGCTGATGAATGAGTCCGATCTGCTCGTGGCCGTCGGGGCGTCGTTCTCCAACCACACCGGTATCGCCCCCTACAAGCCGACCATCCAGATCGACACCGATCCACTGGCGCTGGGCCGGTTCCACGCCGTCACCCTGCCCGTCCTCGGCCACGCCGGGGTCACGTGCCGGCTGCTGTCGTCACGGTTGCCCGAGCGGCCCGGCGGGGTGGACCAACGTCCCGACGTGGCCGCCCGGTGGAGGATCTGGCGGGAGGAGAAGCAGCGCCGGCTGGCCGACGACCGGGGCCGGGGAGTGTCGTCGGCGGCGGTGTTCGACGCACTCAGCCGGCTGGCCCCGGCCGACGCCGTGCTCACGGTGGACGTCGGCAACCACGCCTACTCGTTCGGTCGCTACTTCGAGTGCAGCGGCCGCCAGGCGGTCCTCATGTCGGGCTATCTCGGCTCGATCGGGTTCGGCTATCCGGCGGCATTCGGTGCCTGGGCCGCCGACCCCAGCCGCCCAGTGGTGGCGGTGACCGGTGACGGCGGATTCGGCCAGTACCTGGCGGAGGTCACGACAGCTGTCAAATACGGCATCCCGGTCAAACACATCCTGCTGGACAACTCGTCACTGGGCAAGATCACCAAGGAGCAGCGAGCCGGGCAGTTCGAGGTGTGGCAGACCAGCCTGACCAACCCGGACTTCGCCGAGTACGCCCGCCTGTGCGGCGCCTACGCCGAGAAGGTGACCGGCCGGGCGGGGCTCGACGCGGCCATGAGCGCGGTCGTCGCCCACCCGGGCCCGGCCATGCTGCACGTGGTCACCGACGCCGAACTGGTCTGAGCCGGCGAGCCGGGGCCACCCGGGGGTCTGGGACCCGCTCGGCGGTTGCGGGCGGTAGGGGTCCGGGACTACTCCGGGTGCGGGGGTCGGGGGGTCCGGGACCGCACGGGGTGTGGGGCGGCGGGGGCGGGCTCAGCCCGAGAAGCGCCCGAGCCCCTCGGAGAAGAAGGCGAGCGCGCCGGGCAAGGCGGCGGCCCCGTCGGACAGGTCGCGGGCCGCCAGCACGGCACCGAAGGGGGCGTTCCAGTAACCGGCGTCGCCAGGGCGGCCCGCGCCCCACGGGCCGACGTAGAGGTAGGGCTCCCCCTCGTAGGCATCCCCCGGCGAGCACCCGAGGTTGACCCGGTCGCCGGTCGGGACGGCCACGTTGGTACCGATGTCGAAGTGCTCCGGCCACAGTTGCAGCGTTTCCGGTTCGGCGTCGGCGGGCAACGAGGCCAGTGTCCGGTCCAGCGCCATCCAGCCGAGGTGCATCCAGTCGGCCATCTCGGCGGCGGCGACGGCGCTCACCGTCAGCTCTCGGTCCGGGTCATCCAGCTCCGGGGTGTCCTCCCCGCAGCGGAACTCGGTGCCGAGGTCGACCTCGGCGAAGCGGGCCAGCTCGGCCAGGGTGGCACCTCTCATGGCCAGGTACGACACCCGCCCGCCGACCTCGCGTACGAGGGTGGCTCCGGACGTGCGGAGCTGTTCGGCGTCGGGGCCGAAGAGGGGCGTGGACAGCCCGCCGGGGGTCACCCGCAGCCCGAAGCGCCCGGCCACCTGGTAGCGCCGACGGGCCAGGATGTGGGTGGCCACCCGGTGCAGCTCGCCCCTCGTTGGCCCGTACTCGTCCAGGGTCACTCTCATCGCTTGCATTCCTCCAGGATCGGGGGTGGACCTCGAGGTCCGGGACGGGACCCGGCGCGGACCACCGCGGCGGGCTCGGAGTTTCGACCGGTCGGACCCAGGTCCGGGGACGGGCAGCTTCTGACAACGTAACCCGCCCCCGGCCCCGAGCCTATTTCGACATCTCCTCCATCACGTGCCCACGGCGCGGCTGTGACTCGGCCTGACAGAATCGGGGCATGTCCGAACCTTCACCGGCCGCAACCGACCAGGCCACCTCGGCGGCCATCCATGATCTGGGATCGGCCTTCATGCTCCACGCCGAGACCGCGGCCCGTGGGGCCGGTCAGGGCTACGAGAACCCTTTCGCCTTCTACTTCGCCGGCCGCGGCGGCGTGCTCGGCGAGGCCGACGCGGAGGTCGTCTACGCGGCCTTCGGCTGGTTCGCCCCCGCGGTGGTCCGGGCGATGTGGGAGGCCGGTGTCGCCGTCCACGGGGCCCGTGAGGCGGCCACCCGCTACTACCTGGCCTGCGCCGACTGGGGCCGCGACCACCTGGGCGCGGTGGCCGGACTGGACCGCTTCGCCGATCTGGCCGAGCGGGTCGTGGGCGCCGCCGAGACCTCCGGACGGCCGCTCTTCGCCGGCTGGAAAGTCGAGCCGCGGGTGGCTGACGGGCCGGGACGGGCCATGCAGCTGGTGCAGGTGATGCGGGAGTGGAGAGGCGCCAACCACCTCGTTGCGACCACCGCGTGCGGGCTCAGCCCGCTCGAGGCGATCCTCTGCCGCGACGGCGGGGACCGCGCCCAGTTCTTCGGCTGGAGTCCCCCTTTCCCCGAACTGACCGGAGACCTGACCGACCGGCGCGACCGCGCCGAGGAGCTCACCGATCAGCTGTGCGCCCCGGCCTTCGAGGCCCTGTCGGGACCCGAGAGGGCCGAGTTCATCGACCTGGCCCAGGCCCTCTTCGCCGCCGGTACGAGCTGACCGACCGGCTCGACCACCGCCCCCGGGGAACGCCCTGAGCGGTTCTACATGCGGAACTCGGGGTGGTGGCGGCGGATCTCGCGCCGGGCGATGGTCATCTTGTGGACCTCGTCGGGCCCGTCGGCGATGCGCAGGGTCCGGGTGTGGGCGTACATGTGGGCCAGGGGGGTGAACTGGGTGACTCCCGCTGCGCCGTGGACCTGGATGGCCCGGTCGATAACCTCCAGGGTCATTCTCGGAACGGCCACCTTGATGCCCGATATGGCCGTGGCCGCGGCCTTGTTACCGACCGTGTCCATCAGGTGGGCGGCGTGGAGCACGTACTCGCGGGCCATGTCGATGGCGATGCGGGACTCGGCGATCCAGTCCTGCACCAGCCCCTTGTGGGCCAGCGACGACCCGAAGGTGTGGCGTTCGAGGGACCGGGTCACCATCAGCTCCAGCGCCCGCTCGGCCACGCCGATGGACCGCATGCAGTGGTGGATGCGGCCCGGGCCGAGACGGGCCTGGGCGATGGCGAAACCGCCCCCCTCGTCGCCGAGGAGATGGTCGGCGGGCACGAACACGTCCCGGTAGATGACCTCGGGGTGACCGCCGACCTCGGTGTATCCGAACACCGTGGGCTCCATCCCTATCGACACCCCCGGGGTGTCGCGGGGAACCACCACCATGGACTGGCGCAGGTGCGGCGGGGCGTCGGGGTCGGTCAGACCCATGACGACCAGTACCTGGCAGCGGGGGGAGGTGGCACCGGAGCTGAACCACTTCCGGCCGTTGAGCACGTAGCCACCGTCGCGCCGCTCGATGCGTAGACCGATGTTGGTGGCGTCGGAGGACGCCACATCGGGCTCGGTCATGGAGAAGGCGCTGCGGATCTCTCCGGCCAGGAGGGGCTCCAACCACCTCCCTTTGACGGCGTCGGTGCCGTAGCGGTGGAGGATCTCCATGTTGCCGGTGTCGGGGGCCGAGCAGTTGAGCGCCTCCGACGCGAACCCGACCCGGCCCAGCATCTCCGATAGGGGGGCGTAGTCGACGTTGGAGAGCCTGGTCCCGGGGTGGTGGGGCTCCAGTTCGGGGAGGAACAGGTTCCACAGGCCCCGCTCGACGGCCGCCGCTTTGAGCTTGCCCATCACCGCCGGGTGCCCGTCGGGAGACTCGGCCAGCTCGGCGAAGTAGCGCTCCTCGTTGGGATAGATGAACCTATCCATGAACTTGCGGACCTGTTCCTGCAGGTCCAAGCCGGCGTCGCTGAACTGATAGGGCATCCCCAGATCCTCAACGGGCTGGAGGAACTCCCGACAGGGACTTTCGCCTCTTTGACGACCGCTCAGCCCGGGTAGGCGTCCCTCCACCGGGTGATGGCGGCGATGTGCTCGTCGACGGCGAAACCCTGGCCCTCGGTAGAAACCGTGACGTGGGTGATCCCCTGGGCGTGCTGGGCGGCGGCCGACCTGATCGCATCGTCGAGGTTCCCGTCGCGGGTGACGGTCACCCCGCTGACGAAGCCGAAGGCCTCGGGGTCACGTCCGGCGTCGGCGACCATCTGCTTCAGCTCGGGCACGGGGCGCATCGGGTAGCACAGGCCGTCGGCCAGCCGGGCGGCCCGCTCGAGGGCCCCCCGGCTCCACCCGCCGATCCAGATGGGGATGGGCCGCTGGACGGGCAGGGGGTTGATGCCGACGCCGTCGAGATCGTGGAACTCCCCTTTGAAGTGCACCACCTCGTTGGTCCACAGCTGGCGCAGCACCTCGATCTGCTCGCTCATACGCCGGCCGCGGGTGTGGAAGTCGACGTCGAGCCCTTTGAACTCGATGTCGGTGTGCCCGACGCCCACCCCGAGCATCAGCCGCCCGTTGGAGAGGATGTCCACCTCGGCCGCCTGCTTGGCCACCAGGCCGGTCTGGCGCTGAGCCAGCAGCAGGATGGTCGAGAACAGCTTCACCCGCTCGGTGACCGCAGCAGCGAAGGCGAACAGGGTGAACATCTCGTGGAAGGGGAAGCGCAGCAGGTAGTGCGGGGGGAAACCCGGGATGGGGTCGTAGCCGGGATGGCTCTCCTGGTCAACGCCGAGCACGTGGTCGATGTTGGTGAGATAGTCGAAGCCGAGCTGGTCTACGGCCTGCAACAGCGATTTGATGGCCCCCGGATCGGTTCCGACCTCGAACAGCGGGAAACTGAAACCCACCTGCATGATCGCCTACTCCCCC